>JBAQJL010000033.1:0-2569 GCA_049300295.1 Xanthobacteraceae bacterium | reverse complement strand
GTGCTCATCATCGACATGCAGCGTGATTTCTGCGACCCCGACGCACCGACTACGCTATGGCCATCCATTGGTCAGACCTACGAGCCGATCAAGCGGCTGTGCGTGGAAGCCCGCGAGCGCCGCGTTCCGATCATCTACACCCAGGGGCTGGTGGCAGCGGACGGCTCATCGGCCGGCCTATGGCGCTTCAAGCAGAAATTCCATGCCGAGGGCCGCATCCAGATCGAAGGCAGCCGCGGCGCGCAAATCATTCCCGAGCTTGCGCCGCAGGCGGGCGATCGGCTGATCCGCAAATGGCGGCCGAGCGCATTTTTTCGCACCGACCTCGAGGTCTTTCTGAGTGCGCAACGCATCGACACGCTGCTCTGCTGCGGCACCAGCGTCAGCGGCTGCGTGCGCGCGACGGTGACCGACGCCTTCATGCGCGACATCCGCTGTATGGTGATCCGCGACTGCGTCGCCGATCGCACGACAGCGGTGCTGGAAGCAAACCTGTTCGACCTCGATCAGAAGTACGCCGATGTCGTGTCCCTGGCCGAGACACTCGATTATCTGGCAACCTTGCCGGCCGAGCGGACCGCTGCCGCCGCGCAATCGTAGGAGATTCGGATGCTGCAGCTCCCCAGCCATGGCCGCTACGGCTATTCCGCGATCGAGACCCGGCCGGACTACGATTGGCCCGAAGGCAAGCGGCTTGCTTTCTATATCGGATTGAATGTCGAACATTTCGCCTTCATGACGGGGCGTGGCGCCGATCCGTTTCAGCGGCCGAACACTCCTCAGACCCAGCGCAATTTCGCCTGGCGGGATTACGGCCTTCGCGTCGGCATCTGGCGCGTGTTCCAGATGCTCGACGATCTGAAATTGCCGGCGACGATCCTTCTCAACAGTCTTGTCTGCGAGAATTATCCAGAAGTGATCGAACGCATGAAACAGCGCGGCGACGACATTTGCGCCCACGGCCGAACTAATGCGGAGACCATCGCTGGCCTTTGGGAGCATGATGAAACGCGGCTGATCGCCGAAACGACCGAGACGATCACGCGGCACTTCGGCACCAGGCCTCTGGGCTGGATGGGCCCGGCGGCGGCCGAAAACAGAGTGACGCCCGACCTTCTCGTCGAGGCCGGCTACACGCACAGTCTGGGCTGGCCTGTCGACGATCAGCCGATCTGGATGCGGACCCGATCGGGACCGCTCCTGAGCGTGCCCTATCCGATGGAGCTGAACGACATCGGCACGACCGTCAATCGCGACCATACGGGGCGGGAATTCGCCGACATGGTCGTCGATCAGTTCGACGAGCTGCTCGAGCAAAGCCGGCAGCAGCCGCTTGTCATGTCCGTGGCGCTGCATCCTTTCATCTGCGGTCAGCCGTTTCGCTTGCGTCCGCTGCGACAAGCGCTCAAGCATTGCGTCGAGCACGGAAATAAAGAGAAGGTCTGGTTCGCCACTGCGGGCAAAATCGCGCAATACTGCGTGACGCTTCCTGCGTATCGGAATTCGGAAGATAAGCGGTCCTTATAGTCCGTTAGCGCGCTTCGCCCTCACGCGGCGGATCGCGGAGTTGGCCGCGGGGGCGAGCGGCACCAAGGCAGTTTTATGGCACAGGGAGAATGAGGAATGGCACTTGGCCTTGGTTAACCATCCCAACTGACGCGACTCTCGCGCCGAAAACGGCTCCCCACATTTATCTCAGCGTTTAGAGCCGGGCATCGACGGATTGGCCCGCACCAACCTGCGCTTCTCCCGCGAGGTGGTCCGTAAACGCGGCTGGTACCGACTTGGCACCCGCAACCCAAGGAGATGCCCATGGTCCCCGCACGGCCGTATTGGAAGGGCTACCTCAAGCTTTCGCTGGTCTCCTGCCCTATTGCCCTCTACACCGGGACATCCGCGACCGAACGGGTTTCATTCCGCCAGATCAACAAGAAGACCGGCAACCGGCTGCGTCAGCAGTTGGTCGATGAGGTGACGCGCGTGCCGGTCGAAGGCCCTGATAAGCGCCGCGGCTACGAATACGCGAAGAATGCCTACATCCCGGTCGACGACGACGAACTCCATGCCATTGCGATCGAGAGCAACCACACCATCGAGATCGATTCGTTCGTTCCGCGCGAGCAGATCGATGAACGATACCTGGATACTCCCTACTACATCGCACCGAATGACCAGGCCGGACAGGACGCCTTCGCGGTCATCCGCGAAGCCATGCGCGGCAAGGGCATGGTCGCCCTCGGTCGTGTTGTGCTCTCGAAGCGCGAGCGCGTCATCATACTGGAGCCCAGGGACAAGGGACTGATAGGCACCACCCTGCGCTACCCGTACGAAGTCAGGGATGCGAAGGAGTATTTTGACGACATCCCCGAGGTGAAGGTGGAGCCGGACATGCTGAAACTTGCCGAGCACATTCTCCAAAGCAAGGCAGCAGACTTCGACCCGTCCCAGTTCGTCGATCACTACGAGGAAGCTGTGGTCGAGATGCTCAAAAAGAAGCAGGCAGGCTTGGCCGTATCACGCGAGCAAGCGCCGGCGCGAACCCATAACGTGGTCAACCTCATGGACGCGC
>JBAQJL010000032.1:0-8901 GCA_049300295.1 Xanthobacteraceae bacterium | reverse complement strand
TCACGGCGCGGAACAACCTCAAGCAGATGAAGAAGGGTGACAAGTTCTTCTTCTATCACACCGGCGGCGAGAGGCAGGTGGTCGGCATCGGCGAAGTGATCCGCGAGGCCTTTCCGGATCCGACGGCAAAGGCAGACGAGCACTGGATCGCCGTGCAGACCGCTGCGGTCGAGCCGGTGCCCAAGCCGGTAACGCTGGCAACCGTCAAGGCAGAGCCGAAGCTCAAGGATATGGCGCTGGTAAAATACTCCCGCCTGTCGGTGCAGCCGGTGACGGCCGGCGAATGGAATCTCGTCTGCAAGATGGGCGGCGTAAAGGCTTGAACGCGCCACCCCACAATCATCCAACAATCATCGCTCTTTGAACTGCACGATGATCGACCTGATTTCTTTGAAAGCGGCCGAGTCCGGGTCGATCAGTTCAAAGTGACTGGCGCCGGCTATTGTGATTTCCTGGACCGGATCGCCCGCCGCTTTTGCCTTCGCCGCATAGGCGCGCCCGAACGGCGGCGGCACGATCGGATCGAGCTCTCCGGAGATGATTGCCTGCGGGACGCCGATCGGCAGCATCTCAGCCGGAGACGTGTCAGTAAACACGTCCCAGGGCCCACGACTTACGGCGCCATCCAGAAAATCAATCACGCGCGGTCCACCGCACGCCGGCGGTCCCAGGGCGCGATATTCGCTAAGGTCGCCGACACCGGCCAGGCTGACCACAGCTTTGATGGGCAGCGGATTGTCGCGATAAAGCGCGCTTGCCTTCGGCAGCCGCCGACGCGCGGCGGCCCACAACGCGAGATGCCCGCCGGCAGAGTGGCCCACCGCAATGACGTTGGCGAGATTGAGCCTGTCGGCACCTGCAAGGTTGCGCAGCCAATCCACGGCGTTGGCGACGTCCTCGAAAGTACCGGGATAGCCGCCGCCGGGCTCACCGAGCCGCCGATATTCGATATCCCACACCGCGAAGCCATGCTGGCGAAGGTCTTCCGCGGCGTAGGCCATCAATTCGATGCCCGGCAGATCGGCACGCCAACAACCGCCATGAAGCATCACCACCACCGGGTGCGATTCATTTCCGTTCGGCAGCCACAGGTCGCCAAACTCACTCGGCGCGTCGCCGTAATGGACCCGCTGAGTTGCTGTTGGACGGGGCCGCGCGAGCAGATCCCGGTAGCTGATTGGCGCAGCGGCGACCGGAGCTAACGCGCACGCGAAGCCGGCGAGCATCGCAGCAGCGCTCATCACGATGCGCGTCGGGCTCATTGCCGCGTGGTGGTGTGACAGTCGGAGCAGTTGACGGTCACCGCGGGCGGCAGCCCGTTGCCGACGGGCGGCGCACCGAGCTTCTCCGCCGCCGGCGTGCAGACGGCGGGCAGATCAAACGCGTCGCGCGGCATTTTTACCCCGGGCAGCCAGCGGTGATAATCGGCGATATTCAGGCCGAGACCCATGGCCTCGGGCTCAGTGAAAAGTATCGGCCGGCCCTCGGTCGTGTACCAGCTCCAGTTCACATGCTTGCCCTCGCCCTTGACCGGACACGCGCGGATCACGCTGACTTCGTTCGGACCCAGTTCGGGATTGTGATCGATAACGGCGCTGCACGTGCAGCCGGCCGAGCTCATCCAGTTCGGCCGCACCACGCCGGGCGTCGCGGCCCGGCAGGCGAACGCACCGTTCGGCCGCCGCTCGATGCCATAGCCGATGCCCTTTTTCTGCACGCTTTCAAGTTCGAGCGCCGGCGGCACGGTGTGCGGCGAGTTCATCAACCCGACCATGGTTCCGGCATCGTCCCAGTCGTAATAGATCATCGACGGCAGCGGCGTGAACTTGAATTGGATCGGGGTGAGCACCGCGGTCATCACGAATTGGTTCGGCCAGCTCGTCGTGGTCACGCGCGAACACGCTTGCCGGCTCACACCGGGAATGAGTTTGGCTATTTGCGTCGCTCGCTCTGACTCGCCGATGTCCTTTCCAGCAGCCATCAATTCCGGTGCAGTGGTGGCCGCCGCGGTCGCCGCATCAGGCTTCTGCGCCTTGGCGACACAGAGATCGCGGAGGCGGCCGAGATTTGTTTCAGCGACCGGCACGAAGGTCGTGAAATAAGTCGCCGCATAGTCGCCGATCACCGCCGGTTCGGCATTGCGGGCCGGAAACATGATGCGCCACGGCAACCTATTGTCGGTGCGGTACCATTGCCAGACCGCGCGCCCGTCGGGCCCCGCGGTCTTCCACCATTGGGTATTTTTGGTGCCGACCGGCGTTTCGCCATCACACACCGACTTGGGCGACAGCCAGCTGTCGGGCGGTGGATTGTATTTGGGGCCGAGCGCCGCGCACGCATTCGGCGCATCGTGCGGCCCATCGAGCCGGTAGGTTTCCTTGTCGGTAATGAGCAGATCGACGGCGCCGGATTCCAGCCCGTAAAGCGTAGCGCGCATGGCCGGCACCGAACCGTCGCGGACGAATTCGCCGACGGCGAGCTGCTGCCGCAGATACGGCAGCATCAGCCCAACCGCGCGCCAGCGCAACGGTAACACGGGCGGCGTCGCCGGGCGGCACGGTGAAAACATCGGCAGCCCGGAGCTATCGGCCACCGCTGCGGTGTTCGCCCCAGGGGCAAAAGTCGCAAACGTCGCCACCATCATTGCGGCGACGGAATTATGGATAAACTTCCGGCACGAACTCATCGCTACACACTTCTGATCTTTGCGTCGAATTCGACCTGAACACACATGATAGTCAATGCCGCATAGACACGCGCGCCTCAATCCGCGCACCGAACACCTGAACGCAGGGTCAATGCCGGAAATGCCGCGTGCCTGTGAGCACCATGGCGACACCGTGCGCGTCGGCCGCCTTGATGACCTCGTCGTCGCGCACCGAACCGCCGGGCTGGATCACGGCGGTTGCGCCCGCCTCGATGGCAACCAGGAGACCATCGGCGAACGGAAAGAACGCGTCGGAGGCGACAACCGACCCCTTAGTCGCCGGCGCGACAAGACCGGCCGCTTGTGCTGCATCCAACGCCTTGCGGGCCGCGATACGCGCGGAGTCGACGCGGCTCATCTGTCCGGCGCCGATGCCGACGGTGGAGGAGTCCTTCGCATAGACGATGGTGTTCGATTTGACGTGCTTGGCGACGCGGAACGCAAAGCGCAAGTCGCGCAGCTCGGCGTTGGTCGGCGCACGCTTCGTCACCGGTTTCAAGTCCATGTCGTCGACCACGGCGCCGTCGCGCGACTGCACCACAAGCCCGCCCGCCACGGTCTTCGCTGTCAGGCCCGCGGCGCGCGGATCGGGCAGACCGCCAGCGAGCAGCAGCCGCAGGTTTTTCTTCGCCGCCACGATGGCGATCGCCTCCTCGGACGCGTCCGGCGCAATGATGACTTCGGTGAAGGTTTCAACGATCGCGCGCGCCGCCTCGGCGTCGAGCCGGCGATTGAGCGCAACGATGCCGCCATAGGCGGACACCGGATCGCAGGCCAGCGCCTTGCTATAGGCATCGCGCAGGCTTGCGCCCTCGGCCACGCCGCACGGGTTGGCATGTTTGATGATGGCGCAGGCTGCGGTGCGCGCCGGATCGAACTCGGCGACGCATTCGAACGCCGCGTCGGTGTCATTGATATTGTTGTAGGAGAGCTGCTTGCCCTGCAGTTGCCGCGCGGTGGCGACGCCGAAGCGTGTGTCGGGCGTCCGATAGAACGCCGCAGACTGGTGCGGATTTTCGCCGTAGCGCAACTTCTCAATGAGCCGGCCGCCGACGCTGCGATAGTCCGGCGCGGTTTCGTTCAGCTCGCGCGCGAACCAATTGGCGATCGCGGCGTCGTAGGCCGCGGTGCGCGCGTAGGCTTTGGCGGCAAGCCGCCGACGCAGCGCAAGCGTGGTCATGCCGCGGTGGCACGTCAGTTCGTCGAGCACGGCGGCGTAATCGCTCGCATCCACCACGACGGCGACGTCCGCATGGTTCTTAGCGGCGGCGCGGATCATCGCCGGGCCGCCGATGTCGATATTCTCGATGCAGTCGGCGAAATCTGCGCCGCGCGCGACGGTGTCCTCGAACGGGTAAAGATTGACCACCAGGATATCGATTGGACGGATGCGCTGCACGCGCATCGCCTCGGCGTGCTGTGGATTATCGCGCACCGCCAGCAATCCGCCATGCACCGCCGGATGCAGCGTTTTCACCCGGCCGTCCATCATCTCGGGGAATCCGGTGAGATCGCTGACGTCGAGCACGGTGAGGCCGGCATCGCTCAGCGCTTTGCGCGTGCCGCCGGTCGAGACCAGCTCGATGCCATGGCCGGCGAGCGCGCGGGCAAATTCCGCAATACCGGTTTTGTCGGAGACGGAAATCAGGGCGCGCGTGGCGCGGCGTAGTTGCTCAGTCATCTGTTTCGCCTGTCATGCTCCGCGCAGGCGGAGCATCCAGTATCCGCAAACACATCGTCCCGGCGTGATACTTGCCGATAGTTCTGTGATTACTGGATCGCCCGGTCAAGCGGGCGATGACAATGTGAGCCACGCCTGCCTCACAGCGGCAGTTTCGGCTCTTCGGCGCGCGCCAACCGGCTCGCGGGCTTCGGAGCGGCGGCGATCTGAGTGAGTTCCAGGCTCCAGGCGACGCGCGGCGTCTCGAGCGCGTGACCGTAGATGACCAGTTGGGCGGTACGCCGCGGGCCCTCGACTCCAGCGAGATAGACGCTGTCCTCGAGTTCGACCTGGCCGTCGTGCACCGCGAACGTCCACACTTCCTTGTGCGGCGTCATCAGCATGGCGCCGCGGCCGTCGCCGAGCCGGCTCGCCTTGACGGACGGATGCAGATGAAAGCGCACCGCGTAGCGGTCGTTTGCAGTCCGAGCCTTGCCCTTACTGACGCGCGTGAGCACATCCTCGCCTTCGAGCCGCGTCCCGTCGCCGGACAGCATGACGGTGCGTTCGTGCACGACGCCGAACCGTTCGACGTAACCGTTGTGGGCGGCGCGCAGCATGATCGCGTCAAGCCGGTCTTCGCGCGTGACCGTCACCCGGCTCGGACCGTCGATCATCGGCGCGCCGCCGAGCACTCGCCGCAACGCCGGCGAGATCACGAAACGCGCCGAGGATTCGTCATTATACGTCAACGTCGAATGCGCCGGGGTTGCCCGCGCCAGCTGGCGCCATTCTTCCCGCGTGGTTGGCGGCATGCCGCAATTGACGATCAGGAGATCGTGTCTCGGCGTGGAGAATTCGAACGCCAGACAACCCGCATGGGCTTCGAGGCTCATCTGGATAGGGGGTGCGCGGCCCACATCCATAATGAGCACGCCGCCGCCTGCCTCCAGGCGCTGATAACCGCAATGCGGCGCATTCGACAGCGGCGCACCGCGCGTCTCATCGTAGGCGAGCAGCGTCAGCAGCAGGTCGACGGGCGTCGGGCCCATGCCGTTGAAGCGCGCGAAGGTGCCATCGGAATGGCAAAAGAACCGCAGCATCGGCATCATTCGGTCAATGGCATTGAGCAATGCCGGCGGCGGCGCGAGGTTGCGGGCCGCGTAGATCTGCCGCAACGGCAGCAGCTCGAGCAGGATTTCGATAATAGCGCCGGGATCGCGGCCGACATGGCCGCCGTCGGGCAGGATCTGCTTTTGCAATTCTTGCCGCAGCCGATCGGTAGCACCTTTGATGCGCCGCGATTGCCCGGCGATGCACAGCGCCGCGTTGGCAAGCGCAAGCACCGCCTGCAGGTGCGCGACGCCGCGGCGCGCGTCGCCCGCGGTATGGCGGAGATAGCGCACCTGCCGCACCAGGCTGCGCAGGAACCGCCGATAGAACGCGGCGTCGGCGTCTTGCAGCACCAGGGTCGCCTGGCTGAGCCAGGAGACGATACGCCGTGACAGCACGTCCGGCCGCCAGCCGAGCTTGTGCCATGAGCCTTGCAGGGCGATCCACTCGTCGACCAGCGCGCGGCCGTTGGCGCGCGTGATCCCCGAATCGGCGGCACGCAGATGGCGTAGCCACGCGAACCCTAAAAGCTCGGCCGCCCATTCCTCCGACGGCGGGTCCATATCGAAGATCGAGCGGCCGTCGCAGATCACAACCTTGCCCGAAAAGGCAAAGCGGCCCGAATAGATTTCGCTGGCGCGGGTCGCGTCGGCAGTGCGCAGATCGGGCGGCGCGATCAGCAGGCGATCGGCGCGAAACGGCAGCAGCGGCCAGCGCCACAACGGATGGCCGTTGATGCGCCCGGCAAACTGCCGCAGCCCACCGCGCAGCAGGAGCCAGGACAGCTTTGCGTGAGTGCCGAGTGCAAGGCGCGCCATTGCGGCGCTCGCCCCTTTCTGCCCGCGTCCGGCGGGCGCCCGTCCGGGCCGCACCATAATAAACCCAAAGAGTGCGGCCAAACGCAGACATAATATTTTGATTTCGTTAACTTTTTTCCAGCCTTGCGGCGTAGAAACCGTCGACCCCGGCGAGCCGCGTATCGGCATCAGGAAGGTGGCACGGCAAGGTGCGCAGGTCGCCTTCGGCGCTGATAAACGCGCTCTGTTCGAACACCTCGTGCGCCGTGATCGGCACTCGCCGCACGCCGGGCTCGCGCGCCAGCAGCGCGGCGACGACGTGCTCGTTCTCCTCCGGTTCGAGCGAACAGGTGCAATAGATCAACGTGCCGCCGCTCCGGGTGAGCGACAGCGCCTGTTCGAACAGGCGCGCCTGAACGCGCGCGAGCGTCCCGATGTCGCCCTCGCGCTTGAGCCACGGCACGTCGGGATGACGGCGAATGGTGCCGCTCGAAGAACATGGCGCATCGAGCAGCACGGCGTCGAATTGCTGCTCACCCGTCCATGTCGCGGCGTCGGCGTTGACGAGTTCGGCGGTGAGCGACAAACGCGTGAGGTTGTCGGCGACGCGTCCAAGCCGCGCCGCGGATCGATCGACCGCGATGACAAGCGCGCCACCCGCGGCAAGCTGTACGGTCTTTCCTCCTGGCGCGGCGCAAAGGTCGGCAACGCGCTTCCCGCTGAGGTCGCCGAACAGACGCACCGGCAGCGCCGCTGCCGCGTCCTGCACCCACCAGGCGCCTTCGGCGAAGCCCGGCAGCGCCGTCACCGGGCCGTGCGCGATCATGCGCACCGTGCCGGTCGGCAATACGCGCCCGCCGAGGCGCTCAGCCCAACCATCCGGGTCGCTTTTGACTGTCAGATCGAGCGCCGGCTCATGACTGTTGGCTTCGGCGATCGCGCGTGCTGTCGGCTCGCCGTAGCTCTTGCTCCATCGCGCCAGCAGCCACGGCGGCGTGTCGAGCGCGATCGGATCAAGCGTCGCAAGCTGGGCCGCGCCCTCGCGGCCAATGCGCCGTAATACGGCGTTGACGAGGCTTGCGAACCGCGCCGCGTGCCGGTCCGCCTGGACCAAGCGGACGGCGAGATCGACCGCAGCATGATCCGGGACTTGCAGAAACAGAATTTGCGCGGCGCCGAGCAGCAGAGCTGTTTCAACGAGCGGCGCGTGCGGCGGCAGACCGCGCCCGAGCATCGGCGAGAGCAGATGGCGCAGCGTGCCAAGCCGGCGCAGCACGATGCCGACGAGCGCACGGGTCAGCGCGCGATCACGCTCGGCGAGCGAAGCAAAACCCGCGCGATCCGTTGCCGCGGCATCGAGCAGCTCATCGAGCGCACGTTTTTTGCGCAGCACGCCGTCAATCATGCCTGCGGCGATGCGCCGGGCAGCGAGACCAGGAACGTCGGCGGGCGTCGATTGTGTCGTGTGGGCCATTGAAATCCCTTGCAGCAACGGCACGGCTACGCCAAGTGAGGCGTGATGCCAACCGATCCGCCCGCGTCGCAGAAACCGCCACAGAAATCGCCGCTGTCACCGGCAGCCGAACGCGCGCTCGCCGAAGCGGAGGCGCGGCGTGCTGAACGCGCTCGCCAGACGGGGCCGGGCGAAGACGCCGGGAAGGAAATTAACGGGCCGAACGGCCCGGAGCCGACCCGCTACGGCGACTGGGAAATCAACGGGATCGCGGCAGATTTCTAGGCGAGCGAGTGCGTTCGCGTTTCGGTTCTTGACAAAAATCCTATATATGTGAATATAATCTTTCACACGTTATGATTGATTCATCCCTTACGAAGCAATCTATAGGATTAAGCACGAGGTGGCACGCGTGCCGCTCACAGCCCCAGGAATCCCGCGCCGAATCCCGCGCCGCCGTGGTCTTTTCGTCACCGCCGGCATGATCTTCGCGCTTGGCATGGTGGCGGGCGCGGCGATGCGGCCACTGTTGCCGACAGCCGTTTCGGCGCCCGTTACAGCCGCGTTTGCCGCGGCATCAGCACCGCCACTGCAAGCGGACCCGCCGATCGCCAAACGCCTCGACCCAGACCTGGTCTATCCGGCCGAGGTGTTGCGCGTCATCGACGGCGACACTTTCGAGGCTCGGGTGCGGGTGTGGCCCGGGCTCGACGTCGACACCCATGTGCGGCTGCGCGGCATTGATGCCGCCGAGCTGCATGCGCGCTGCGCCGACGAACTCGCCAAGGCGCAAGCCGCGCGCACTGCGCTGCAGGCACTGCTCGATCAGGGCGACGTCACCGTCGCGCGCGTCGGCGTCGACAAATACGGCGGGCGGGTCGACGCCGTGGTGGCGACGCGCAGCACCGCCGACGTGTCTGCGGCGATGCTCACGGGTGGCTCGCGCGCGCCTATAACGGCCGCAAGCGCGGATCGTGGTGCGGGTGACAGGGATCAAAAATCAGGTATCAGGGATCAGGAAAACGGCATCAGTGACGACTCGATTCTAGGTGTTCGGTCCCGGAGAGTCGTGGCGCTATTCTGACACGTGAGTCGGAGGAAGCGCTATGGCAGACATTCTTCACGGCAGCGCCCGGACAACGCCGCGAGTTCGAGCCGAGCTCCAAGCGTC
>JBAQJL010000031.1:0-3259 GCA_049300295.1 Xanthobacteraceae bacterium | reverse complement strand
CGACATGCATCCCGACGAACTTGAGCAACGCCAACGCCGCGCACGCGCCTGGTTCGAAGCATTCCGCGACCAGATTACGTCGGCGTTCGAGGCGGTGGAAGACGCGCTTCCCGCCGGTGCGCCGCTCGCCGATCGCGCTCCGGGCCGATTCAAGCGCACGCTGTGGAACCGCACTGACCACAGCGGCGGACCGGGCGGCGGCGGCACCATGGCGATGATGACGGGCCGCGTATTCGAGAAGGTCGGCGTCCACGTCTCTACGGTGTTCGGGGAATTCGCACCGGAATTTCGCAAAGAGATTCCCGGCGCCGCCGACGACCCGCGCTTCTTCGCCTCGGGCATCTCGCTGATCGCGCACATGCACAACCCGCATATCCCGGCGGTACACATGAACACCCGCTACGTCGTCACGTCTAAAGCGTGGTTCGGCGGCGGCGCCGACCTTACGCCCGTCCTCGATCGCAGGCGCACGCAGCATGATCCCGACTCGACCGCCTTTCATGCCGCCATGAAAGCCGCGTGCGATGCGCATGCGGCCGTCGCGCCTTACGATAAATTTAAAAAATGGTGCGATGAATATTTCCATCTGAAGCACCGCGGCGAAATGCGCGGCATCGGCGGCATATTTTACGACTGGCTGGATTCGGGCGATTTCGACGACGATTTCGCTTTCACGCAAGACGTCGGCCGCGCCTTCCTCGGCATCTATCCCGAGCTGGTGCGGCGGAACTTCACCAAGCCCTGGACCGAAGCCGAGCGCGACGAACAGCTCGTGCGCCGCGGGCGCTATGTCGAGTTCAATCTGCTCTATGACCGCGGCACGATTTTCGGTTTGCGCACCGGCGGCAATGTCGAATCGATTTTGTCTTCGATGCCGCCCGTGGTGAAATGGCCTTAAAGCCTCACGGCCGCACCGCGTCGAAAATCATGATGGCCGCACCGGCGATAACGACAACATCGAGGATCGCGGTATGCACGTGCACCGACATCCGCTCGACAATCAGCCGGGCAATAAAGGTAGAGCAAAAACCGATCCCGCCGATCAGGAAGCCGATGGCCAGCACGATCGGTGTAATCACACCCGCATAGCCGAACACCGCGAGCTTGATGACGCCAATGGCGACCGACACCAGCGAGTCGGTCGCAATCACCGCTGCGCCTTCGAGGCCTGTCGCCATCAGCAGCGAGAGCAGAATCACACCCGATCCAGTCGTGCCGCCGACGACGAGACCCCAAAGCAAGGCTCCGGCCGCATAGCCCTTCTCGCCAAGGCGGCGGCCGCGGCGGCGCAGAATGCGGCGCAGCGGCACGGTCGCGATCAACGTCAGACCAATCACCAGGGCGGCGCCTCGGCCCGACAATAGCGTGTAGAGCCACGCTCCGAGCACGCAGGTCGGCAACGCGCAGACGAGCGCGATCGCGGCACGCCGCAGATCGAGCCACTTGCGGAAAGCGACAATTCGCGCCGAATTGGTGAACATGGCCGATATGGCGATGATTGGAACCACCAGCTTGGCGCCGACCAGCGGCACCAGCACGAGCGGCATGATCGCGCCGGTGCCGTAGCCCGCCACCCCGCCGGCGATTCCAGAAAAGGCCGCCAGCCCGATAATCAGGCCGAGTTGAAGGGGGGAGACGTCGGGGATTAGCGGCATCTGGCGGAGGAAAATGCCTGAATCGGGCGGTGGCTTGGCACCATGTTGGGCTTGGCACCATGTTGACTCGGCACCATGCAGTTACGAGAACAGCACATACAGGCGCCGCGCCTCGCTGTCGCGTCAAAGCAGGGAGATTTGGGGATGGACCTTGGGATAGCCGGCCGGAAGGCCATCGTCTGCGCCTCGAGCCGGGGTCTTGGCCGGGCATGCGCCCAGCGCCTCGCTGAAGCCGGCTGCGAGGTCGTGATCAACGGTCTGGATAAGGACCGCCTCGCCGCTACGGCGGACGCGCTGCGCAAGGAAACCGGGGCCAAGATCACGGCGGTCGCCGCCGATGTCGCCTCGCCCGATGGCCAGGCCGCGCTGTTCACCGCCTGCCCGGAGCCGGACATTCTGGTCAACAACAATGCCGGACCGCCGTTTCGCGATTTCCGCGACCTCGACCGGCAGAAGATGATCGACGGCGTTGTCGGCAACATGATCGTCGCCGTGGAACTCATTCAGAAGGCGATCGACCCGATGGTCGCCAAGAAATTCGGCCGCATCGTCAACATTACCTCGGGCTCAGTGAAGATGCCGCTGTTCGGCCTCGATCTGTCGTCGGGCGCACGCGCCGGCCTGACCGCGTTCCTGGCCGGTGTGGCGCGCTCGGTGGCGGCCTCGAACGTGACGATCAATTTCCTGCTGCCGGGCATTTTCGACACTGACCGCTTTCGCTCCAACGCCCAATCGAGTGCGCAGAAGCGCGGCACGAGCTACGAAGAAGCCATCAAGCAGAACGTCGACTCGGTTCCGGCGCGGCGGCTGGGCACGGCCGACGAATTCGGCGCGACGTGCGCGTTTCTGTGCTCGGCGCAGGCCGGCTACATCACCGGACAGAACCTGCTCATCGATGGGGGACGATTCCCCGGCGCCTTCTGAACAACAATCGCTCTGAATCACCTAAAACGACCGACCCAAGGAGACTTTCATGAAACTCGTTCGCTACGGTGCACCCGGCCGCGAAAAGCCCGGCATGCTCGACACGCAGGGGCGCGTCCGCGATCTGTCGAAGATCGTGCCCGATATTGCCGGCGACGCGCTGTCGCCCAAGGGACTTGCCAAGCTGCGCAAGCTCAATCCCGACAAGCTGCCGCTGGTGAAGGGCAAGCCGCGCATCGGTCCGTGCGTCGGCAACGTCGGCAATTTCATCGCCATCGGACTCAATTACTCGGATCACGCCGCCGAGGCCGGCATGGCGATCCCCAAAGAGCCGATCATTTTCAATAAGGCGCCGAGCTGCATCTGCGGGCCGAACGACGACACCATGGTCCCGAAGGACTCGTCCAAGCTCGATTGGGAAATCGAACTCGGCATCGTCATTGGCAGCCATGCCCGCTATCTCAGCAAGGACAAGGCGCTCGACGTGGTCGCCGGCTATTGTCTCGCCAACGACGTCTCCGAGCGCGTGTTTCAGATCGAACGCGCCGGACAGTGGACCAAGGGCAAGGGCTGCGAGACTTTCGGCCCGCTGGGTCCGTGGCTCGTCACCAAGGACGAGCTCAAGAATCCGCAAGGCCTCGACATGTGGCTCGACGTCAACGGCGAAAAGCGCCAGCGCG
>JBAQJL010000030.1:0-1676 GCA_049300295.1 Xanthobacteraceae bacterium | reverse complement strand
CCACGGCGCGTGCCGAATTACGGGTGCGCGAACGCAAGAAATAGCGGCTCGTGTGGCGCACGCCCACCAACTTCGATCTTCAGAACGCTTGACATCACCCGCCGTTCGGCTGTATGGCCGCTTAATGACATTCACCCGGACCCAACTCCGCGCTACTTTCCGTCGTCGCTCGATCGACGATGATGGGTCGCGCCGTGTCCGACGACAACGCTGATTAACTAGCTCAGCAACGTTTTCGAGAAGGCCGCACCCTCAAAAGTGCGGCCTTCTCGCGTTTCCGCCGACTTTTCACCCCAGCCCCAAGGAGAGAGACATGACCAACGCCACCCACCCGTTCGACGCGCTGATGGACATCACCGTGCGTCCGCCGGCCGTGTTCGTCCGCGGCGAAGGCTCGTGGCTTTGGGACGACACCGGCAAGCGTTATCTCGATTTCGTGCAGGGTTGGGCGGTCAATTGCCTCGGCCACTCGCCGCCCTGTGTTGCCGACGCGCTCGCCACGCAGGCTAAGCGGCTGCTGACGCCAAGCCCGGCGTTTTACAACGGTCCAAGCCTCCAGCTTGCCAAGGCGCTGGTCGAACATAGTTGCTTCGATCAGGTGTTCTTCGCCAACTCCGGCGCCGAAGCCAATGAGGGCGCGATCAAACTCGCGCGCAAATACGGTGCGCTGCACAAGAACGGCGCGCACGAGATCATCACCTTCGTGGGCGGCTTCCACGGGCGTACGCTGGCGACTATGTCGGCGTCCGGCAAGAAAGCCTTCGAGCCGTTGTTCGAACCGAAAGTGACGGGCTTTCGGAAAGCGCAACTGAACGATCTCGATTCGGTCAAAGCCCTCATCACCAACAAGACCGTTGCTGTGATGCTGGAGCCGATCCAGGGCGAGGCCGGGGTGTTGCCTGCGACCGATCAGTTTTTGCAGGAGCTGCGCGAGCTGACCAAACAGCGTGGCCTGTTGCTGATCGTCGATGAGATCCAGACCGGCATGGGCCGCACCGGAAAGCTGTTTCATTACGAGCATGCCGGCATCGCGCCCGACATCATGACGCTCGGCAAAGGCATCGGCGGCGGCGTACCGCTGGCCGCATTGCTTGCCACCGAACAAGCCTCCTGTTTCGAACATGGCGACCAGGGCGGCACCTTCAACGGCAATCCGCTGATGTGCGCCGCGGGACTGGCAGTGCTCGAACAGGTTGCCTCGCCGGAGTTCTTGAAATCGACCGTCGAGACAGGTTTGTATCTGGAAGGTGAATTGCAGCGGCTGTCGGCGCGGCACGGCCTTGGCGAAGTCCGTGGTCGCGGATTGTTGCTGGCGCTTGATCTAAAACTGCCGATCGGCGCCTCAATCGTGGCGCAGGCGTTCGACGATGGCCTGCTCCTGAATTCGCCGCAGCCGGATGCGCTGCGCTTTATGCCGGCACTTAACGTCGCACGTGAGGAGATCGATACAATGATCGATAGCCTCGACCAGATACTGACCAAGGCCGGCGCCGCGCGGCTGGTGGCCTAGGCGTCATTGCGAGAAGCGAAGCGACGAAGCAACCCAGTCTTCCTTTGTTGCACTGGATTGCTTCGCTGCGCTCGCAATGACTGGGCGAATTACGGCCGCATGATCGCCGCACCGGTCGTGGCGCGGCCTTCAAGCTCGATATGGGCCTTGGCGGCGTCCTTTAGTG
>JBAQJL010000029.1:0-37329 GCA_049300295.1 Xanthobacteraceae bacterium | reverse complement strand
TGGATACAACCAGTTGTCCAAGATCATCATGGGTGTAAAGTTCAAGGACGGAATCGAGATCGTCAGATTGCACGCTCAAACCGCTGCCGCCTGACCCCGTCCGTCACCAAGATTCGGCGATAGCTCTGTTCGACCTGTGGTCTAGTTCATCTCGTTTATAATCGGAGAAACTTAAGATGCCTAAAGTTTATCCCTATCACACGAAATCCGACGAAGAGGGGCCTGAGCATCGGAACGTGTATCACGATCACGACAACTGCCCTGATGGCAAGCGCATCAAAGCCAAGAACCGCGAAAGCGGCACTGACGGAAGACCGCAGTGCAAAGAGTGCATCAAGCTCGGCTAGTCAAGTCGCTCACGAAATGTAATTTCCATGGGGCCCTGTCGGCTCATTGTGGTCCTGAATATCCTAAACTCGGCGTAATGCGGCGACAGGAAGATCGATAGCTAAACATGCGGCCACGGCACGCCATCCCGCTTCCGGCGTGCCGTGGAATCTAATCGTAGGCTCCGTATAGGCGTGTCCAGAGCCTCATCCACACGATTCGAAAGTTTCAATCCCGCACGCCTGGAGGTTGTCTAACGCCTCTCTCAATTCCGATGTCCAGCCGCCCAGGAACAGGCGCGTGACGCTTTGACTTCATGTCCTAATTTCCCTCTGCGCCTGTCCTAATTCGGACAGTACTCGGCGAATCGCGTAAAGTTCGAAAATGTCCGAGTCCCAGTCGCTGTTCGATCATCTGCAAATCCCGGTCATTGCCGGCCTGCCGCCGGCCGCGGTGCTTGGCATCGCTGCCGCCGCCGCGGTCGTGGTTGTGATCATGGCCGTGATGGCATGGCGATCGCGCGCCATGGCCCGCGATCTTGCCCACACCCACGCCGCCGCCATGAGCGAGTTGGCCGATGCCCAGGCCGATACCGCCGTGCGCATGGAGGCGATGATCGGGCTGTTGTCGCAAGGCCAGTCTCAACTGCAGCATCTCGTCAACGAGCGGCTCGA
Source organism: Xanthobacteraceae bacterium (assembly GCA_049300295.1). Classification (GTDB taxonomy): domain Bacteria; phylum Pseudomonadota; class Alphaproteobacteria; order Rhizobiales; family Xanthobacteraceae; genus BOG-931. The sequence continues at coordinate 36,328 of JBAQJL010000029.1, read as the reverse complement.
TTCGGTCTCGCACCGGCTTGGCGATTCGCTGCACAAGACCACGCAAAGCACCGCCGAGAACCTGCAAAAGCTGCATGAGCGGCTTGCCGTCATCGACGGGGCGCAGAAAAATATCACGGCGCTGGCCGGCCAGGTGACGGCGCTGCAGAACGTCTTGACCAACAAGCAGGAGCGCGGCGCCTTCGGTCAGGGCCGCATGGAAATCATCATCCGCGACAGCCTGCCGAAGGATTGCTACGAGTTTCAGTTCACGCTCGGCAACCGCATGCGGCCGGATTGCGTAATCTTCCTGCCGGACCAGCGGCCACTGGTGATCGACGCCAAGTTTCCGCTCGAAGCTATCGCCGCCTATCGCGACGCCGCGACCGACGACGAGCGGCGCCAGGCCGGGGCGCGCGTGCGCCAGGACATGAGCAAGCATATCGCCGACATCAAGGCGAAATATCTCATTCCGGGTGAGACGCAGGAAATGGCGCTGATGTTCGTGCCGTCGGAGTCGGTCTATGCCGAGCTCCACGAGAGCTTCGACGACATTGTACAGAAGGCGTTCCGCGCCAAGATCGTCATCGTTTCGCCGTCGCTGTTGATGATCGCCGTTCACGTCATCCAGCAGATTCAGCGCGACGCGCGCATGCGCGAGGCCGCCGGCCAGATTCAGACCGAGGTGGCCAAACTGATCGACGACGTCACGCGCATGCATGAGCGCGTGCTCAAGCTGCAGCAGCATTTCGGCCAGACCAACGAGGACGTTCGGCAGATTCTGATCTCGGCCGAGAAGGTGGAAAAGCGCGGCGCCCGCATCATCGACGTCGAGTTCGAGGCCGATAGGGGCACCGCCGAAGTCATTCCCGCACCGGTGGCGAGGAAGCTCGAAGCCGGCGAATAACGCCCGCGTTGGCAGGCCGGACCAAATCGGCTAGGCCGTGTGCATGAGCGCAGCCGACGCCGCCGGGGGATTGAAGTGCCAGTCGCTGCGCGAAGCGCTTGCGGTGTATCTCAAACGGCGCGTGCTGATTGTGCTGCTGCTCGGCTTTTCGAGCGGCCTCCCCATCGTGCTGATCGGCTCGACGCTGCAGGCGTGGATGACGCAGAGCGGGCTCGACGTGCGGACCATCGGTCTGTTCGCGGCCGTCGGCATTCCCTACAGCATCAAATTCCTCTGGGCGCCATTTGCCGATGCTCTCGACATCCCGCTGCTCTCGCCGCTGCTGGGCCGGCGGCGCGGCTGGCTGTTGTTTACGCAGCTTTGGCTGATGGTCGCGATCGTGCTGCTCGGGTTGACCGACCCTTCGGTTTCAGCCGCGATCGTCGCGCTCGGCGCCCTGTTCGTCGCAACGGCGTCCGCGACGCAGGACATCGTAATTGATGCCTTTCGCGTCGAAAGCCTTGAGAAAAACGAGCAGGCAGCGGGTCTTGCATCCTACATTGCCGCCTACCGAATCGGCGCGCTGACGTCCGGCGCCGGCGCGCTGTTGCTGGTGACGTGGCTGCGTAGTGTCTTCGGTGCGCGCGCGGCCTGGAGCGCGTGTTACGGCGTGATGGCGGTCCTCATCCTGATCGGCATCGCGGCGACCCTGTTGGCGCGCGAGCCGGAACGCCCGAAACCGACCGCGACCGGGAATCACCCGGAAGCGGGGCACGACAATTGGCTCACGCGCACGTTCCACGCGGCGGTCGCAAGCTTTCGCGACTTCCTGTCGCGCGACCTTGCCTTCGCGGTTCTGGGTTTCGTCATCCTGTTCAAGACCGCCGATGCGCTTGCCTTCTCGCTGTCGACCAATTTCATCCTTGGCCTCGGCTTTTCGCTGCCCGAGATCGCCACAATCCGCAACGGCATCGGCTTCGTCGCCACCCTGCTCGGCGGCTTTGCCGGCGGATTCATTGCGCGCGCGCTGCCGTTGTCGAAAAGTCTTTGGATCGGTGGCTTCTTACAGACGCTGATGATCCTTTGCTTTTCCTGGCAGGCCCATGTCGGCATGAACACGGCGCTGCTGACACTGACCACCACGATCGAGTTCTTCACCGATGCGGTCGGCACCGTGATTTTCGTCGCCTACCTGTCAGTCCTGTGCAAGAATCCGCTCTATACGGCGACGCAGTTTGCCTTGCTGAATGCCCTCGCCGCGCTCGGGCGAACCTTTTTCTCGCTCGGCAGCGGCTATGTCGAGCACATCACCGGCTGGGTGTGGTTCTTCATCCTTTGCGCGCTCGCCGGCGTGCCCGGCCTGTGCATGCTCGCCTGGTTGCAAAAGCGCCGCCATTTCGACGGATTATCGCCGGCAAAGCCCTGATATGTGACAAGACTGCAAGTCCCTGCCGCACATTCGTGCACCGTTCCCGAATGCCGCCTTGGCAACCCTAAAAAAAGTCCTTTTGTAAGGATCGGATCACTATAATTGCCGTTCACTCTAGTGGAGCGGATTTGACATTCGCCACCCACCCAGCCGGGAGCTACGATTGCGAATGTCAAATCCATAAGCTCCACTAGAACTTATAGTTGCTAGTGGTCCTTTGATTCTAATATTCGCATGATGGCGTGCCGAAATGGGATGCGAATGTTAGAATCGGACCACTAGATAGGTCATCCCCCGCAACCCGGATGCTGCTCGCCGAGCCCCTATGGAGCCTATTCTCGTAAAGATTTTTGCGACGGCGCTGGCGCTCAGCGAGGTCATGACCCAACCGCAGGCGGTCAAGACCAAGTTCGATCCGGCGACCGATCAGGCGCAAGTGGTGCAGGTCCTGCGCGACGGCTGCGCCCACATGCGCCATGCCTTCGACATCGAATCGATCAATCTCGACGAACTGATCACCACCGCGCTCGACGACCCCAAGGCGGTCGGCGCCAACGCCGAAGTGTTTCACGGCATCAATTTTGCCGACCTCAACACCGCCTATCACCAATTCTGCAAGAATGAGCCGGTCGATAAGCCGGTGGTCGACCTCGGCCAGGTGATGGACTTCTATAACAGCGCCGCCGCGGACCTGCCCGACCCGGCTCAGCTCGCCGCGCTCAAGGACAAGAAGTTGCCGAGCATGAGCACCGTGCTCGACGGCAAAGGCGGCAAATTTGCCGATGTGTATCTGCCGAGCAATCGCCGCATCTGGGAGCCGCTGTCCGCCATTCCCGATTTCGTCCAGAAGGCGTTTATCGCGGCGGAGGACCAGCGCTTCTATCAGCATCATGGCATCGATGAACGCGGCATCATCCGCGCCTTCATCGGCAATCTTGCCAATCCGGGGCGGCCGGAGGGCGGTTCGACCATCACTCAGCAGGTTGTGAAAAACCTCCTGGTCGGCGCCGACGTCACCTATCAGCGCAAGATTCGCGAAATGATCGTGGCCTCGCGGCTCGAGACCACACTGAGCAAGAATGAAATCCTGCAGCTCTATGTCAACTCCGTCTATATGGGCCGCGGCGCGTGGGGCATCGAAATGGCCGCGCACGCTTATTTCGGCAAATCGGCAAAGGATCTGACGCTTTCGGAAGCCAGCATGCTTGCCGGTCTGCTCAAGGGACCGAGCTACTACAATCCCGATCGCCATCCGGAGCGCTCCAAGGATCGTCTCAACTACGTCATCAGCCGTATGAAGGACGACGGCTTCATCACCGACCAGCAGAAGGATCAGGCGCTCGCAGCGCCCCCAAAACTTATCGCTTTTGCGCCGGAGCATCGCGACAGCGGTTTCGGCTTCGTCGATTTTCTCGGCCGTGAAGCCAAGACCGATGGTGTCGATAGCCTGACGGGGGATTCCTACACGGTCCATTCCACGATCAACGCCCAACTGCAGCGCCAAGCCGAAAGCGCGCTGCAGGACGGACTCGCACACTATGAAATCGCCAATGGCCGCGTGCAGTTCCACGGCCCGGAGGCCAACATCGCGGCGGCCATGGCGAAGCTTGCCACCGGCAAGCGTATTGGCACACCGAACACAGCGCCGAATACTATGCCGGCTTGGCAACAGGCGCTCCAGGCCGCGCACCTACCGCTCTATGACGTGCACTGGACGCCGGCGGTTGTTGTCGACAAGGGCGGCAAGCGCGGCGACGGCGCGATCCATGTCGGCCTGCCGGACGGGCGTGTCGTGCCGTTGACGACGTATACGTACGCCATCCGCCGCGCCTTGAGTCTCTACGATGTGATCTATGTCGACGTGGTCGAAGGCAGAGCACCGCCGGCCAACAGCCGGGGGCGGAGCAAACCGGCTTCGGCGCACGCGGAGATCCGCGTCCGCCCGACGGTGCAGGGCGCGGTCCTCGTGCTCGACAACAAAACCGGCCGCATTCTCGCGATGGTCGGCGGATTTTCCTATCCGCTCAGTCAGCTTAACCGCACGTGGCAGAGCCAACGCCAGCCCGGCTCGGCCATCAAACCGATCACCTATCTGACCGCGCTGCAAAAAGGGCTGCAGCCCAATACGCTTGTGCTCAACGATCCGATCACGCTGCCGCCGATCGGCGGCCGCCTGGGCGGCACGCCGCTCATCGCGTATGACGGCACCGGGCAAGAAAAGGATTATTGGACGCCGCGCAACGCCGACGGCAGCAGCAGCGGCGTCTACACGATGCGCTTTGGCCTGGAGCATTCGGTCAACATGATCACTGCGCATCTGCTCGACGGCGGCATTGATGCCGATCCCGAACAGAGTCTCGATGACGTATGTGCAACGGCGGTCGCGGCGAAAATCTATACCGACTGCGTGCGCTATTATCCGTTCGTGCTCGGCGCCCAGCCGGTGCACATGATCAACCTCGCACCCTTCTATGCGGCAATCGCCAATGGCGGGATAAGACCGCAGCCGCACGCCATCGAGTCGATCGAGAAAGAGGGCAAGACCGTCTACGCCTACCCCAAGGAGCCGGTGTTCCCCAGAATCGGCGCCGCCGATCCGGCGAGTTTCTACCAGCTCAAGACCATGCTGCAGGGCGTGGTCGCGCGCGGCACCGCGCGCGCCATCGGCGCGCTGTCGCCCTATGTGGCGGGCAAAACCGGGACGACGGAAGATGCGGTCGACGGCTGGTTCGTCGGCTTCACCAACGACGTCACGGTCGCAGTCTGGGTCGGCTATGACAACGGCGACGGCAAGCGCCGGTCGCTGGGCGGGGTCGACGGCGCGCGCGTGGCGCTGCCGATCTTCAAACCTGTAATCGAAGACATTTGGGCGGACGGCATCGCGCCCAAAGCGCCGCTGAGCGGGCCTTCACCCGAGGCACGCCGCGAGCTTGTCGATCTGCCGATCGACTATATGAGCGGCAACATCATGCGTGGCGCCGGCGCGCGTGGTAATTTCGTCGAGCATTTTCGGCTTGGCGCGGACGGCCATGTGGCCGATACGCAGAATCAGTTGGTTTCACCCGAGGCCGCCGCGGAGCAACACCAGGAACAGGCTTATGGCGCGTACGGGCAGACCAATGACTACGGGGTCGGAGCCTATGGGGGCGCCGCCGAGGGTTATGGCGACCGCTATTACGCCAACGACGGCAGCTGGCACCAGCAACCGCCACAGCAGTCCCGTGGACTGTTCGGCAACTGGGCGCTACCTGGATTCCAGCAGCAGCCGGTCGCGCCGCCACCGCCGCCTAGCCGCGGTTATTATGCCCCCTACGGCGATAATCCCACCTACGGGGCGCAGCGGCCGCCGCCGCGCAGTTATTACGGGGGCGGCGGCTACGACTGAATTTAAGAGGAATACAGATGGGCTTTAGGCACCCGATCGTGCTTATCGCGCTGATCGGCTCGGTCACGGCTGCGAGCGCGGCCGCGTTTGGCATCGATGACGTGGTTTCGGCTCGCAACACCGCTGTCGCGCAGCTCAAACCAGCGACGATCGCGTTCAGCGACAAGCCGGCCGACGCCGCCGACGGCAATCTGAACATGGTCCGCTTCGACTATTGGACGCACGTCCACCCCGAAGAGAAAAAGTTTCTGGCGCTGTATCCATCCTATAGCGAACCGACGGTGCGCAAGGCGGAGCACGACGGCAAACCCCAGGTCGAGAAGCTTTACATCTATGTAGCCCAGGCGCGCTTTTTGCTCGACCACGCGCCGGGCGCGATCGATCTTGCGCATTACGTGACGCTCGACTTCCTCGGCCGGATCGATCCGGCCATCAAGCACAAGCCGCTGGCCGCAGCCGACATCGTGCCGTTCACTGACGCAGCCGGAATGGGCAATCAGAATCCGGTCCTCAAATGGTGCACGGGCCGCACCAATTCGATCTGTGTGCAGTCGACCTACAAACTCGAGGGCAAGATTCCGCTCGGCATCCTGCTGGTCAACAAGCTGCGCGAAGGCAGCAAGAAGATTGCCAACGAGATCGACTTTCAGAGCGAATTCTCGGCACTCGCCGCCGCCGATGTCGATCAGCCCGGATTGCAGCAATTGACCGCGCTCGACACCCCGGTCACCGGCGTGCTCGAGCAGGACATTTTCTACGTCAATCAGATCATGAAATTCGGCAAATTCCTCGCCGTGTTTCAGGGCCATCCGACCGATCCCGGCCGCACCGTCGTTACTGCCTTCATGACGCTGGCGATCAAGGCCGACGTGCTCGACGAGAAGCGCGGCTACGAGCACGTGCCGGTGCTGCGCAACCTGGTACCCGCCGACGTGCTGATGGGCCGCTCGTCGTTCAATTCAGGCAGTTCGATCAGCGCCGGGCTGCCGCAATATGCGCGCAACGAGATCAAGACCGTGGCCGGTATTCTGGAAACCGACGTGGCGGCGAAGTAGGGCTGCGCATCGCCTCCACATCGTCGCGCCCAGCGCGATGCCCGGCAGAACGACCCAGCGCAGGAAGCGCACGATCTGGTCTTCCACGACCGGCTTCAGTCTTGCGCCAAGCTCTACCAGGATAGCCCGCGTCGATGCGCGTATGACCCGCAATCGTGCCGCTGCTTGCCGGACGCGTTTCTTCCAATCGAAGCTTCCGACCGTCGTCGCCATGCGGTTTATGGCTTCGCGGACATGCTGCGCGGCGAGCTGTGCGTCCCCCGTTCCGATCCAGAGCGTCAGCGGCACCAGGAATATGCCAAGGAGGATAAGCTCCGATGCGAGTACGAACGCTGCGGTCTGCTCGACCGGCCAGCGCAAGAGCTCCCCGAGATAGCTCGGACTTGTCAGAATCTTTTTCACCAGACTGACGTTGACGCAATCTGTCTTAAGAGACTGCTCTTCGTCCTTGGGAAATCCGCTTAAACCCAGCGTGGCCAGCACTTGGGTGTCGAAGCCGGCTGTTATGCCGAGCGCCCCGGCATTTGGCACGGAGGATGCGCCGAAGCTATTGCGCGCGGATTCGCTGAGCGTGAGCCGCTGATCGGAAACTTCTGTCAAACGCTGTTGCCACCGGGTCGCTTCGATCTCGAGCTTGAACACGTTGGCGTACCATTCGGCGTACTGAACGTGCAGTAGCGCCGAATACTCCATATCCGGATCGCCATTGCCCGCCGACGGGTTATCTGGCTGGTCTTTGACCAGCCGATACCAGCCTTTTGGCGCGGCAGATCGCGGGATGCCGGACGACCGGTTCAGCCGCGCCCGGACGGGCTCGGGAGCAAGATCGTAATAGGCTTTGAGCTTGGCTTTCGATCGCAGCGCGGCTCGGATGAAATACGGCCGCGCGCAGCTTCCCGATACTTGCCAGATCTCGGCCGTATCGAGCGCGGAGGCGTCCGATGTGCCGGCATCGACCCACGCGTATTGTTGCCGCGCGGTGGGCAGCGCTTGGGTCCAGTTGAATAAAGATGCGCTGAGGACGACAAAGCCCAGTGCGCTGAGAGCAAAGCGAACGCGTGAGACGGTACTCTGAAACATACTAGCCAGCCGCTCACCGCGCATGGGCGATTGCTCGCCATCGCGCGGAGCTTCGTGCGCCCGAGATTAGCTCAGGCGAAGCTTGATGACAGGAACGTGGAGAACGCACGTGCCTCAGGAGCCGCCGGCATGATCGGCCAACGGTCGAAGCACGGTAGCTACAATCTGCTTTGACACTTGCGCATGATGGTTTCCCCCCTCGCTGAAAGCCACCGACCCGTCCACAGTCGGGCCGCTTTGAGCCAGAATTAAGACAATCGAACTCGATGCACAGCGTGTGAATTAATTCCCGTGCGCACCCCGCAGTGCCCGAGTAATTCGTCGACCAGGATCGCTTTAGGAATGAAATGCTGCTCGACGATGAAGCGAACATGCTCGAGCAAGTTGGACACCGTCAGCCGCAGCGACGCGAACAGCTCCCGCGCCGCCCGGCAGGATGACCGCATACCGCGACAATACATGCGTCCACCCTCCCCTACGCACCGGCGCAGAAGCGGAGTAACCTGACCGTCAAAGACAAGCCGGCATCGGCGCAAAAGGGAGGAACGCATGATCGATTTTTCGCGGAGAACGATCCTGAAAGTGACGGCGAGCGCAGCAGCGCTGCCGGCAATGCCGTATGTCGCGCGGGCGGATACCTATCCGTCGCGCTCGGTACTGATGCTGGTCGGCTATGCGCCCGGAGGCCCGACCGATATCTGCGCCCGGCTGATCGCCCAATGGCTGTCGCAGCGACTCGGCCAGCAGTTCGTCGTGGAGAATCGCGACGGCGCCGGCAGCAACATCGCCACAGAGGCTGCCATCCACGCTCCTCCGGATGGCTACACATTGCTGCTGGCCACCCAGTCGAATGCCATCAACGCCACGCTCTATCGCCACCTGACATTCGATTACATGGCGAGTACGGTGCCGATCGCCGGGATCATGCAGGCGCCGTCGGTGCTCGAGGTCACTCCGTCGGTGCCGATCAAGAGCACTGAGGAGTTCATCGCCTACGCCAAGGCGAATCCGGGCAAGCTCGATCTCGGCACTGCCGGCAACGGCAGCCCGCCGCACATGTTTGCCGAACTGTTCATGTACATGACCGGCGTCAAGCTCAACGTCATCGGCTATCGCGGCGGCGGCCCGGCGCTGGTCGATCTGCTCAGCGGGCAGGTGCAGGTGATGTTCGAAGGCATCACGTCGTCGATCGGCTATCTGCGCGCCAACAAGCTGCGCCCGCTCGGGGTGACGTCGGCGAAGCGCTCTCCGGTACTGCCCGACGTGCCGCCAATCGCCGACGTGGTCAAAGGCTACAACGCCGCCGGCTGGTTCGGGCTGGCCGCGCCGAAGGGTACGCCCCAGCCGGTCATAGATACGCTCAACAAGGCGGTCGCCGCCGCGATGGTCGATCCGACGATGAAGGCGAAGATGGCCAACCTCGGCGCCGAGCCGATGCCGATGGGGCCGGACGAGCTCAACAAGCTCATGGTCAGCGAAACCGAGACCTGGGGCAAGGTGATCCGCGCCGCCAACATTCATTTGGATTGAGGCAAGTCCTCATCCCTGCGCGAGACGTTCGCGCGTGACCCAGTCGAGCGTGCGGTCGAGCGCGCGCGTTAAGCGGTCAAATAGCGCGTCGATCTCCGCCGCCGAGATGATCAGCGGCGGGCACAGCGTGATCACGTCGCCGATTACCGAGCGCACGATCAGGCCCTCGGCTTCAGCGAAGGCCACGGCGCGGGCGCCAACGCCATGCTCGCCGGCGAATGACCGCTTGGTCTTCTTGTCGGCGACGAGTTCGACGCCGCCGATCAGGCCGAGGCCGCGCGCCTCGCCGACCAGCGGATGGGCTCGAAGCGCGGCAAGCCGCGCCTGAAACTGCGGGGCGCGCGCGGCGGCATGCTCGACAATCCGATCGCGCTGATAAATCTCGATCGCCTTGAGTGCGACCGCGGCCGAAACTGGATGACCCCCATAGGTGAAGCCGTGACCGAACACGCCGATCTTCTTGCTCTCCGTGAGCAGCGCCTGATACATCGATTCTGGGATCATGACGCCGGCGATCGGCAGATAGGCTGACGACATCGCCTTGGCGATCGACAGACTGTGCGGACGAAAGCCGAGCGTCTCGCAGCCGAACATGGTGCCGAGCCGGCCAAAGCCGCAGATCACTTCGTCGTCGACCATGAACACGTCGTGTTTGGCGCACACTGCCGCGATTTTTTCAAAATAGGTTTTCGGCGGCACGATCACGCCGCCCGCACCCATGACGGGCTCGGCGATGAAAGCCGCGACCGTGTCCGGGCCTTCCTTGACGATCAACGCGTCAAGTTCTTCCGCGAGCCGCGTCGCGAACTCTTCCTCGCTTTCGCCGTCCTGCGCGAACCGATAGGCGTGCGGACAGCCGGCATGCAGAAAACCGGGCAGAGGCAGGTCGAAATCGCGGTGATTGCCCGCCAGGCCGGTCAGCGACGCGGCCACCAGCGTGACGCCGTGATACGCTTTGATGCGGCTTATGAACTTTTTCTTCTTCGGCCGGTCGAGCGCGTTGTTGAGATACCAGACGAGCTTGACCTGAGTGTCGTTTGCCTCCGACCCGGAATTGCAGAAGAACACCTTCGAGATCGGCACCGGCGCGATCTCCTTCAGCTTCTCCGCGAGTTCGATCGCCGGATCGTGGCTTTTGCCGGTGAACAGATGCGCGAACGACAGTTTGCGCATCTGCGCCGCAGCGGTCTCGACCAGCTCCTCGTTGCCGTAGCCGAGCGCCGTGCACCACAGCCCGGCCATGCCTTCGATGTAAGGCTTGCCATCGGTGTCATAGACGATGACGCCCTCGCCGCGCTCGATGATCAGCGGCCCGTTGTCGCGAAACGTCGCGAGGTTGATATACGGGTGCACCAGGGTTTCGACGTCGCGGGTCGCAAGGTTGCTAAGCGGAGGCATGGCTTTGCCTTTTTTCAGATTCGCAGCGGGTTATCATACCGCAATCGCGGTGGCGTCGTACTGATAAAGCCAATCGAGCCGTTCGCGCACGTGCTGCTGCTGCCAGTAATGCACGACTTCGTTGGCCAGCGCACCGCTGTCGGAGAGGTCGGGGCTGAACACGTGCGCGCGGTTCTCATGCGACTTGCGCACCACCGCCGAGGTCCGCTCCTTGCGGATCGCCTCATAACGCGCGAACGCGCGTTCCGGCTCTTCGCGATACTGCGCCAGACACGCTGCGACCACGTAGGCGTCCTCGATCGCCATCACAGCGCCCTGGCCGAGAAACGGCAAGGTCGGATGGCAGGCGTCGCCGAGCAGCGTCACGCGCCCGGCCGACCACCGCTGCATCGGTCCGCGCGCCAGCAGCGCCCATTTGTAAGGCGTCGCGATGCTATCGATGAAGGTGTGCACGTCGGCGTGCCAGTCGCGAAAATCGCCGGCGAATTCGTCCTTGCTGCCCTCGACGATCCACGATTCCACCTGCCAATCGTCGCGCTCGACGATGCTGATGAAGTTCATCAGTTCACCACGGCGTACCGGATAGTGCAGCACATGGCCGTGCGGGCCGAGCCAGTTCGTGGTCAGGAGTTGCGCCAGATGGGGCGCCAGCCGGTCCATCGCGACGAGGCCGCGCCAGGCGATGCAGCCGGTGAATGTCGGCTTGCTGGCGCCGAACAGGCAGGTGCGCACCTGCGAGTGGATACCGTCGGCCGCGATGATGGCGCCGGCACGCACCTCCTCGCCGCCCGCGAACTGCGCGGTCGCCGCGTCGGCGATCTGCGTCACCGCCTCACAGCGCATGCCAAGCTTGATCGCGTCCGCCTTCAGCTTGCGGACCGCCTCGACCAGAATGCCATGCAGATCGTTGCGATGCATGAGAATGTGCGGCGTACCGAAACGTTGCACCGATGCCGCACCAAGCGCCAGCCAATCCCAGGTTTCGCCGGTGCGCCAATGCCGCAATTGCCGCCGCGGCGGCACCACCTGCACTTGCCGCAGCGCCTCCTCAAGTCCGAGCGCGAAAAGCACGCGCGTGCCATTCGAACCGATCTGCACGCCGGCGCCGACTTCGCGCAGCACGGGCGCCTGTTCGTAGACGACGACGTCGAGCCCACGCTGCAGCAGCGCAAGCGCGGTCGTCAGCCCGCCGATGCCGCCACCGATGACAGTAATAGGAGAGGATGATTCCGACACGCGCCGTCGCTTCATGCATCGGCCAAATCGTCACACAAGTCGGCCCGCTTATTCGGGCTTGACGTTGGCCTCGCGCATGACTTTAGCCCACTTCTGCGCATCGTCGGTAAAGAGTTTTTCGAAATCCGCAGTCGAGCCGGTGAGCGGCAGGCCGCCGACCTCGACGACCCGCGCGCGCAGCGTGGGATCGTTGAGACCGGCGTTGATTTCTTTGTTGAGGCGCTCGACGATATCGGCCGGCGTCTTCTTGGCGGCGCCGATGCCGAACCAGACGGTCCCCTCGTAGCCGGGCAGGAACTCAGCAATGGCGGGCAGTTCGGGCATCACCGGCGAGCGTGTCTTGGTGCCCACGCCCAGCGCGCGTAGCTTGTCGGACTTGATGTAGCCGACTAGCGTCGGCATTGCTTCGAACATGACGTCGGCGCGTCCGCCCAAAAGATCGGTCAGCGCCGGTGCCGCGCCCTGATACGGCACGTGAAGCAGATCGACCTTCGCCATCAGCTTGAACTCTTCACCCGCCAAGTGCGGCGTCGTGCCGTTGCCGACCGACGCCATCACGATCTTGCCGGGGTGCGCCTTGGCGTAGTCGATGAACTCCGGCACCGTCTTGGCCGGAACAGATGGATTGACCACCATGACCAGCGGCTCCAATGAAATGCCGCAGACCGGAGCAACGTCGCGCGTGATGTTGAAACTCAGATTCTTGTAGTACGACGCGCTAATCACCGCTGACGTGCTGACCAGAAGCAGCGAATAGCCGTCGGCCGGCGCGGCGACGACCGATGCAATGCCGATCGTGCTGCCGGCGCCGGGACGGTTCTCGACAGGGAATGCCTGCCCCAGGCGCTGCGACAGCCATTGGCCCATCAGCCGCGCAAAAATATCGGTCGGACCGCCGGCCGGAAAGCCGACGACGATGCGCACCGGCCGTGTTGGATAGTCGAGCGCGCGGGCGACTTGCGGACCCGCGACGGCGGCGGCGGCGGCGAGTTGCAGGACACGTCGACGTGCGATGCTCGTGGCAATCGTCATGGAAGCCCCCTCAATGTTTGCTGTCCAGCACGCCGAATCACTGCGGCGCGATACCGGCGAACTTGATGACCTTGCTCCATTTGTCGGTCTCGGCCGCGATCAGCTTGGCGAACTCCGCAGGCGAGCCCTTGATCCCAACGCCGCCGAGATCGGCCAATCGCGCTTCGAAGATCGCGTCGGCGACAGCCGCGTTGGTTTCCCTGTTCAGCTTGTCGATAATGTCTTGCGGCGTGTACTTGGGAGCGCCGAGGCCCTGGAACGATGTGGCTTCATAGCCGGGCAAGAAATCGGCGACCGTCGGCAAATCCGGCAGCGCCGGCGAGCGAGTCGCGCTGGTGACGGCGAGCGCACGCAGCTTGGCGGATTTGATAAAGCCGATCGATGCCGAGATCAGGTCGAACATGACCTGGACGCGCCCGCCCGCCATGTCGATCAGCGCGGGAGCGTCGCCGCGATACGGCACGTGGACCAGATCGACACCGGCCATCATCTTGAAAAGTTCGCCGGCAAGGTGCGGCGTCGAGCCGATGCCGCCCGACGCCATGTTGATCTTTCCGGGGTTCGCCTTCGCGTAAGCAATGAACTCCGGCACGCTCTTGGCGGGCACGGCCCGATTGACCTCCATGACTTGGCCGACGCGGATCACACCCGCAATCGGCGCGATGTCGTGCAGGAAGTCGTAATTGAGATGTCGGTACATTCCGGGATTGGTCGCATTCGATGTCGTGACCATGAGCAGCGTGTAACCGTCGGGCGCGGCCTGCACGACCGCCTCGGTGGCGACGCTGGTATTGGCGCCGGGACGGTTGTCGATGATGAATTGCTGGCCGAGCCGCTGCGACAGCCGTTGCGCGATCAGTCGCGCGGCGGTATCGGCCGCTCCGCCGGCAGGATAGCCGACGAGAACGCGCACCGGCCGGTTCGGATAATCGGAGGCTGAAGCGGCGCGAGGCAGCGCAAGGCCGATAGCGGCGGTTCCACCCAGACGCAGCAGCTCACGGCGCCGAAATTTCATCGCACTCCCCTCTGCCAGGACGTTCGCTCGTCAGCCCGCCTTGATGCCCGCCGCTTTGATGATCGGCCACCATTTTTTGATCTCGGCGCGTTGCAGCGCGCCGAGCGCCTCGGGTGTTTGCTGATCGGGCGCAGGCACCGCCTGGCCTTGTTCGGCGAAGCGTTTCTTGACCAGGGGATCGGCCAAAGCGGCGCGAATCGCCGCGTTCAGTTTGTCGACAACGTCCTTCGGCGTTCCCTTCGGCCCCCAGATGCCATGCCAGAACGAGGCGTAAAGTCCCGGCACGCCGGCTTCCTCCATGGTCGGAACGTCCGGCGCCGCCCACCAGCGCTGTTTCGCCATCACCGCGTAAGCCTTGATCTGACCGCTACGCACGAACGGAAACGTCGCCGCCGCCATCGACAGGAAAATGTCGATCCGCCCGGCCAGAAGATCTTGGCTCAGGGGCGCGGCGCCGAGATACGGGACCAGTTGCAGCTTGGTGCCTGTCACGCTCTCGAAATACGCCGCGTTGAGATCGGACGCGCCACCGACGCCGACCGCGCCCGCCAGCGTCTTTCCCGGATTCTGTTTCATCCAGGCAATCAACTCGGTGAGGTTCTTCGCCGACATATTCTTCCGCGCCACCATCCAGATCGGCGTGTCGGCAATCTCCCCGATCGGCGTGAAGTCGTTCAGCACGTCGAAAGGCAGCTTCATCGTGGCGCCGATGACAACGTGCGTGCTCCAGTGCCCGATGCTGAGCGTGTAGCCATCCGGCGACGCGCGCGCCACACGCGCCATGCCGACGCTGCCGGCCGCGCCGCTCAAATTTTCGACGATGACGGATTGGCCCAGCGATTTGCGCATATATTCGCCGAGGATACGCGCCAGCGTATCGGTCGGACCGCCGGCCGGGAACGGCACCACGATGGTGACCGGGCGAGACGGAAACTGATCGGCATAAGCCAGCCGCGGCGCCGTCTGCATCGTCGCCGCCGCGGCGGCAAGCAGCAAAACGCGTCGTCGCGCGAGAATCGTCGCCTCTCTCATGGCGCGTCCTCCCTGTCAGCTCTTGTTGATTCGCGGCGTGTGGTTTTCACCCGCAAATTTTTTGGACTGCAAAAATCTCAGTCTGTCAGTGCCGCGCCTGCCGATGGCATGTCAGGCCGTCGCTTGGTTGTCAGGACTTCGGCACGTCCTGCCGGCGGCTCACACAACGACTGTCACATCCGCACTATAGGCGACGGGCATCGCTGCGGAAAGTCGCAAGGGGCTGCGGCGTGGCAGCGCGCCCTACACCGGCAGGCACAGCGCGTTGTCGACCAGGAGGTTGTCGTAGACGCAGCGCCGCTCGGCGAGTTTCAGTTGGTCGCCGACGCGGCGGAACTTGTCGTGATAGACGCCGACCTGGTGCAGCTTTGCCTCCGGCCGGTCGAACAGCACCTGTATGACGACATAATTCGCACGCGCACGGATGTCGCCGTTGTCGTCCTCGCCCAAAATCTGCGTGTTGCCGATGATGTGGCGCAGGTAACGCGGCGCAAACATCGCGGTCTTTTCGACCGCGAAGGCGCGGTCGTGGATCATGCCCTTGTTCTCGCAGTAGACGAGGCCCACCGGCATGCCGCGATCGGCATTCTCGCGCGAAATGATCACATAGAACGCATCGTCGGTGAACATTTCGGCCCAGTCGTTCAAACGCCCGTCGTCGAGCGCCGCCGCATAGACGTTGTTGAAATCCTCGATTTCGCGATGCAGCAGCAGCTTTTCGAGGCGCCGGTCGTTGACGGCGGATGGCGACCGCATGGTCAGATCCTAAAGCCCAAAGATCCTAAAGCGCCATCGCCTCGCGCCAATGCTTGTACATCGCGCGAATGGCGGACTCGGAAATCAGCGTATCGGCGGTCCCAGTCGGCGTCTGCGGGTCGAGCTTGACCAGATGACTGCCGTCCGGCACGTGGCGCATGCCGTCCTGCACGAACTTGATCGCCTCGTTGTCTTCAAGACCGAGGAAGCCGGCCGGCCCCATCAGATTGCCCTGACGCAAACGATGCCGCGTCATGTCCTCGTCGTCGCCTTCGAAGCCGAACATGGTCCATTTCATGATGAACTCGTGCGGACCGTCGGGCACGATCTGGCGGACGCCGAGCGTATTCATTTCGCGTTGCACGATCAGGTTCGGCCAGATCGTCGACATGGTCACCGACCACGGGCTGTCGAATTCCTCGACGAAATTCATGAAGCGCGCCTCGCGCAGCGTCAGGCCTTCCTTGAAGGCCCGCATTTCCTTCTTGACGTCGCCCGAGATCGCCTTGGCGTCCGATTTGGCCGAGGCCATGACGCCGTGCCGTCCGCTTTCGTCAGCGAGCATCATCGAGCGATTGCCGACAACCATAAGGCCGAACGTCACCAGAAAGGTGTGCAGGAGCGTGGCGTGATACGGGTCCTTGAGGTTCTCGTGGTAGAGCTTCCAGTTGCCCGGCAGCGAATGCCGGTAATAGCCAAGGATTTTGAGCTTGCGGCCATCGAACGTCGCTTCGAACTCGCGTAGCACCTCCGGCCCGAGATAATCGGCGAGCGATTCCATATCTTGCGCATACGACGCGAACACCACGCCGCGATGGCTGGTGACGGCGAGCCTGCGCAGGCCGTGCGCGTCGGCATCGAAATCGAGTGGCATGCCGCCCTTGCCGCCGACGCCACGGCGGAACGGAATGCCGATGAGGTTGCCTTTGAGATCGTAGGTCCATTGGTGATAGGGGCAGACGAATTCCTTGGCCGATCCCGACAGCTCGCGGCAGAATTCCGATGCGCGATGGGTGCAGCGGTTTTCGAACACGTTAACCGAGCCGTCGTGCGCGCGCGCCACCACAACCGGCGTCGGCCCGACATTGGAGCGGATGAAGTCGCCGGGGTTCGGCACCTCGGCTTCGAGCGCCACATAGTTCCAGGTGTGGCCGTGAAAGATGCGTTCGATCTCGCGCTCATAGACGAACTGGTCGGTGTAGACCCAGTCTGGAATGACGCTGAGATCGTTGTCGGGCCACACATAGTCGCGGACAAGCGGCGGGCCGCCATTGGAATGCGCGCCGCCATTTGGCGCGGCGCTGGGCGTAGCGGCCAGGCTTTCGCGCGGCGGCGTGGCAGTTTTCGCAGTGTCCGTGATGTTCGCGACACTTGGCGCCTTCGGCTGCGCGACACCATCGAGATCAATCAAAATATCGGGCCCGTCGATCTTGACCGGATAGACCTTGAGATCCTCGGTTGCCGGCGCGCACAGCGCGCGCCCGGTGCGGATATCGAACAGCGCCTGATGCAGCGGACATTCGACGCTGCCGTCATCCGCTTCGACAAAACCGTCGGCGAGCGAAGCGAATTCGTGTGTGCAGCTACCGCTGGTGGCGCGGATTTCGTCGCCGAGGCGAAACAGCGCCACCGGGGTGCCGGCGACGTCGACCGCGATCACGTCACGGTTGCGCAAGTCGTCGAGGGAGGCTGCTTTCCGCCACGCCATGGCACAGGACCTCGTGAAATCCGCCACAGGACTTTTTCAGCATATCGTATTGCTTTAGCGTTGCAATTGGGTTCGAGTTTGCGATCCGCCGGCCGTTGGCCGTGCTCGCCGAAGGAGAAGGTCCATGGCGCAAGAACCGCTCGCCACCAAGGGCAATTATCTGCACATCTATGATTTTCGCGTCGAGAAGGGCAAAGAGGCCGAGTTCATTCGCCTGTTCGAAGACTTTGACTATTCGGACGGCAACCCGATGCACAAATCCTCCGCGCAGGTGAAGGACGGCGTGCTGTGCCGCGACACCGAGGACCCGCAGCGCTTCTTTCTCATCGCCGAATGGTCCGACATCGAGGAACACGCGCGCATCCGCAAGATTCTCGCGAACGACATCAAGCCGGAATTCATCAAATTCATCGAAGGCCGTCAGTTCGTGCCGAAATATGTCGAGGTGGTGTCCTCGACGCCGGACGAGATTCTGAAAAAAGCGGCGGGGGAATGACGGGGAAACGATGCTCGCCTTCAAAAAGGCGGGCAGCCGGCTGGCACGGTTTTCGTTGAAATGGATCGTCGCTGACTAACGTACGTCGATATCCCGGGCGCTTGTACACGTCACAATGGGTAAATTCTCTGTTAAGCGCGCAGACATGGCATACTCTTAGACGCTCCACCTGAAAGGGTTCTTTGACTTTCGGTGCTTATACCGCGGCGAATAAATTTCATTCGGCCGCTCGGAATGACCAATTCCACTGCGCAGTCTGGCGAAATGCCGCAGATTCGGTTGGCCGAACTGCTAGGCGCTCTCAGCAGCGCCCTGGATATGGTCGAGGGTCAGCCCGCCGGACATTGCGTCCGCTGCTGCTGGATTGGAATGCATATCGGCCAACAGATCGGCCTCGACGACGCGCAGATATGGGAGCTGTATTACACGTTGCTGCTAAAGGACCTCGGTTGCAGCAGCAACGCCGCGCGCATCTGTCGGCTTTTCATGACCGATGACCTCGGCTTCAAGCGCGACGCAAAAACCATCGACGGCAGTCTCCCGCAGGCCCTTCGGTTTGTGCTCTCCCATACTGGACTGAAGGCGGGGCTCGCGGACCGCATTCGGGCCTTGGTCAATGTCTTCCTGAGCAGCGGCAAGATCGCACAGGAACTGGTGGAAACTCGCTGTCACCGCGGCGCCGAGATCGCGCGAAAAATGCATTTCTCAGAGGCGGTTGCACAGGGCATACAGAATCTCGATGAACACTGGGACGGCGGTGGGATGCCGCTTGGCATAGCGGGCCAAGAAATTCCTATTTACTCGCGCATCGCCCTTATGTCGCAGGTCATCGACGTATTCCAGGTCGCAAACGGGGTGGAGGCTGCAAAACGCGAGGTTCAAAACCGTGCCGGAACTTGGCTGGACCCGCACTTGGCGGACGCGTTCCAACAAGTCTCCATCAGTCCCCACTTCTGGGATACGCTGCGTTCGACCGAGTTGCAGATGGCGATTTTCGCGCTCGAGCCTGCGCAACGTAGTTCGGTCGTCGACGAGGATTATCTTGATGACATCGCGGCGGCCTTTGCTCAGGTCATCGACTCCAAGAGTCCCTATACCCGGGGACACAGTGAGCGCGTCACGCTCTTTACTGACCTGATATCGGAACAGATTGGACTTTCGGACCAGCGCCGACGATGGATCAAGCGTGCAGCCTTGCTGCACGATATCGGTAAGCTTGGGGTCAGCAACACCATCCTGGACAAGCCAGGTAAGCTCGACCCGGATGAATGGGACGCGATGAAGCTGCATGCAGCATATTCGGAAACGATTTTGTCGCGCATCGCCGCCTTCGGCGATCTTGCCCGCATTGCCGGCGCGCATCATGAACGTCTGGATGGCAAGGGCTACCCACGTGGGCTGAAGGGCGATCAAATCGCCCTCGAAACGCGGATCATCACGACTGCTGATATTTTTGATGCGCTCACGGCCGACCGACCCTACCGGCCGGCTATGCCGGTGACCAAGGCCTTGTCGGTTATGGCTGAAATGGTCGACACGGCGATCGACGCCGGCTGTTTCGATGCGCTTCGGCGAGCCTTGGCAAGCATCGACGCCAGTGTCGCTGCGTAAGATCGGCGACGTCGGCTTCGGGTCAAACACGGCCGACGTCGCCCGATCCGAACTTCACAGGATTAGCAAAAAGTAAGGGCTACCTGCGGCTTGCCGACCGATCAGTGGCTTGATGCATTCGCCACCACTGGCCGCGGCCGGGGCAGTGGCACCTCCTCGGGCGCGATCGGAGTTCCTTGCGCCACCATAGCCGGTACGCGCACGTCCCATTCGCAGATCTTGTAGTTGTTGCGGCGCGGCGCGAGATCGAGGTGCACGTGCTCAGCGTGCTCTGCGTCGGATCCCGGACCAAGCACCGTGGCAAAGCGCGCGCAGGCGGCCTGGCGGATGGCGTTACGGAAATCGACCGGCGCGCGCGGATCGGCGAGCACGATCCTCATTCCGTTGGCAAGCTTGAGGGAGTGAACGTCGAGCGCATTGGCCCGGCCATGTTCGCTCAAGGTCGCGCCGCGCACCCGGTCGCGGCCGCGGCATTCGTAGGAGCCGAGATTCTCGATCTCGCGCAGCGGCGCGCCCAGTTTCTTGGCGGCCGGCGCCACGTCGTCGCGGACCCACTGCACGACCTCCGCCGCCATCGCGCAGCGCAACGTCGCGGGCGGCGCAATCGTCACTTTCGTTCCATCCGCCATCAGCAAGCTGTCCAGCAGCACGGCATCCGGAGCGCCACATTCTCCCGGCGCTACCAGCGTCCCGAGCGGGCGGAAGCCCGCAACCTTGGCCAATTGCGCATCGCAATCTGTCGGCGCCGCGGCCTTGGCGGCTTCTTTCTCGGGCAGCGAAGCGAATGCCTCCTGCGGCGGCGCCATCGGCTGCGGAATGGCGATAGGCCGCGCGCCGCGCACATAGCCATGGGCAGGCTTCACCCGTTTCGGCGGGTCCAGCTTTTGCTGCGCCGCGGCGATCTGACTGGTCGCAAGGAGCGCCACAATGGCGAGAAGAACCTTCACGCTTGCACTTTGACGGGCGAAGCGCCCTTGTTCAAGCGCACCAAGCCGCCGCCGCTTTGCGCAAGCCGTTTGCGTTGCCGCCGGGCGTCCGGGTAACTTCGGTTGGGAAACTTTACTTGGCGCGGCCCGTAGCGGTTTACCGCCGGCTGCGGCCAAAGCCACGTGTTGGGAGGGACCTCATGCTCGGTCTGATGCAGGACTGGCCGCTGTTGTGCCATCGCATCCTCGACCACGCCGCGCTCAATCACGCGGAACGGCCGGTGATTACCCGCTCGATCGAAGGACCGATCCACACCACCAACTACGCGAAAGTCCGTACCCGCGCGCTACGCGTGTCGCAGCGGCTCGAGCGCGACGGCATCAAGCTCGGCAACCGTGTTGCGACGCTCGCCTGGAATACTTGGCGTCATCTCGAAGCCTGGTACGGCATCATGGGCATCGGCGCCGTGTATCACACCGTCAATCCACGGCTCTTCCCCGACCAGATTTCCTGGATCGTCAATCACGCCGAGGACCGCGTGATGATGCTCGACACGACCTTCCTGCCGATCGTGGAAAAGCTCGCCGACCGGCTCAAACCGATCGAGCGTTATATCGTACTGACCGACGCCGCCCACATGCCAGCGACAACGCTGCGCAACGCCGTGCCTTACGAGGAATGGCTCGCCGAAGCCGATGGCGACTTTGCGTGGAAGACGTTCGACGAAAATACCGCGGCCGGCATGTGCTACACCTCCGGCACCACCGGCAATCCCAAGGGCGTGCTCTATTCCCACCGCTCCAACGTGCTGCACTCCATGATGGCGGCGCAGGCTGACGCCATGGGGATCTGCTCGCGCGACGTGATCCTGCCGGTCGTGCCGATGTTCCATGCCAATTGCTGGGGCCTGGCGCTGACCTCGCCGATGATCGGCGCCGCCATGGTGATGCCGGGCGCCAAGCTCGACGGCGTCTCGATCTACGAACTGCTCGACAAGTACCGTGTCACGTTCAGCGCCGCCGTGCCGACGGTCTGGCTGATGTTGCTGGCGCATCTTGAGGAGACCGGCCGAAAGCTGCCCTACCTCAACCACGTGGTGATCGGCGGCTCATCCTGTCCGCGCGCCATGATGCAGAAATTCCAGGACAATTATGACGTCCAGGTCTGCCACGCCTGGGGCATGACCGAGATGAGCCCGCTCGGCACGCTCGGCACTCTCAAGCCGGAGTATGCCGAACTGACTGGCGAGGCGAGACTCGACGTGCAGATGAAGCAGGGGCATCCGCCGTTCGGCGTCGAGATGACGATCGCCGATGACAGCGACCGCGAACTGCCGCACGACGGCAAGACATTCGGCCGGCTCAAGGTGCGCGGGCCGTCGGTCGCGCGCGCCTATTTCAAGGAAGAGGCCGGCGTGCTCGACCCCAACGGCTATTTCGATACCGGCGACGTCGCCACCCTCGACCGCTACGGCTACATGCAGATCACCGACCGCTCCAAAGACGTAATCAAGTCGGGCGGCGAGTGGATTTCGTCGATCGACTTGGAAAATCTCGCGGTCGGGCATCCGAAGGTGGCGGAAGCCGCGGTGATCGGCGTGCGTCATCCGAAATGGGACGAACGGCCGTTGCTGGTCATCGTGCTCAAGGACGGGCAGTCGGCCACCAAGGACGAGATGCTCGGTTTCTTCGACGGCAAGATCGCCAAGTGGTGGAAGCCCGACGACGTCGCCTTCGTCAACGAGATTCCGCACACCGCCACCGGCAAGATTCTGAAGACCGCGCTGCGCGAGCAATTCAAGAATTACGTCTTCCCAGCCGCTTCATCTTAGGCAGGCGCGCGGGGGTGCCAGCGCCAAAAAGTTCCGTCCCATCAAGCGCATAGCTGGCGGCGGCATAGGACATGTCGCACTTTTGCCGATTCTCTTAAGAAAATTTTCTTTTAGTTTTCAGAAAGTTAACGCCCGCCTAATTCATTGGCGGCGGACGCCTTTGCACAAAGAATAGACGCGAAATATTGCGCCGTATAATGAACACATTGTCTCGTTTATAGCGCAACTGGCTCAAGTCCAACGAGCCATTTCAAAACCCCATCAACAATCAAAAAGGTAGATCATGGCTGGCTTTAGCCTGACAAAACTCATATGTGCCTCAGCTCTTGCTGTCTCTTTTCTTGCAATACCAATCACTGCTTCTGCGCAGTCGGGAATAGCCTCGGTATATTCGGGGGGACGCACCGCCGAGGGCGGCTGGGCCAAGTCTTCGGGCCTGACAGCTGCTCATCGCAGCCTGCCCTTCGGCACCATGGTGCGCGTCACCAATCACAGTAACGGCCGCTCCGTTGTGGTGCGGATCAATGATCGCGGTCCGTTCATCCGCGGTCGCATCATCGATCTGACCCCCGCGGCTGCTCGCGCGATCGGCTTTTCCGGCCTCGCGCGCGTCACGGTCGATGTCATCGGCCGGCATGGCGGCGCCTAAACCGCCATAACTCCGAAACTCTTGAAATGCAGCGGGGGGCCCAAAGCCTCCCGTTTTCTTTTCCAGCTAAAACTCGGCCACAGCCGCGATCAGGCGCTCGATATCCTCGGGCCGGGACAGGCGATGATCGCCGTCCTTGACCAGCGTGAGCACGACGTCGTCGCAAGCGAGCCGTGAGGTCAGTTCGACCGCGTGCTTCCACGGCACATCCGGATCTTCGATGCCTTGCAGGATGCGCACCGGGCAGCCGGTCTCGATCATGCGGCCAAGCAGCAGGTGATTGCGGCCCTCCTCGATCAACTGCCTGGTGACGAGATAGGGTTCGGCGGCGTACTGCGACGGCCGCTGCCAGACGCTGTTCTCGGCAAGCTCACGCTTGATCTCCGGCGTGAATCGCTTCCACATCAATTCCTCGGTGAAATCGACGGCCGGCGCGAGCAGGACGAGGCCAGCGACAGTGGCCGGTCCGTTGGCGCCGCGGGCGCGCAGCGCCTTGACCATCAAGAGGGCGAGCCAACCGCCCATCGAGGAGCCGACAACGATCTGCGGGCCGCGGCAGCAGGCGTCGAACACGCCCAGACTGTCATCGAGCCAGCGGCCAATCGTGCCGTCGGTGAATCGACCTTCCGATTCGCCGTGGCCGGAATAATCGAAGCGCACACAGCCGCGGCCGTGACGCTCTGCCCACTGCGCAAGCGCATCGGCTTTGGTGCCCTTCATGTCGGACTTGTAGCCGGACAGAAAAAACAGCCCCGGCGAACTGCCGTCCTGCTGGCGCACCGCGATGGCGTGGCGCTCGGCCCCCTCGCCAATCTGCAGAAATTTCAGGCTCTTATCGTTCATGGGGCGACTCACAATAGCGGGGGCGAAGGGGAGCATCGACCGCCTTGTTTCGCCGCAAACCGTCCCCGCGTGCAAGGTCGAGGGACGCGGCGAGGCCGGCCTTAGGCCAGTTCTTGGGCCAGTCTTGGGCCGGTCTTGGCCCGATTTTAGCCGTTCCCCACACACCAAAGGCGACGATTAAACTTTGCACGAACGCCAAATGTGGGGTGCGTCTAACGTTGCATTGTCGTTGACTTATCGGCGGAAACTACCGATCTTCTACGCTTGCCGGTCGGCAATGCGCGGGGGCGAATTCACCGAAGTCCGTAACGGACCCCGACGGCACGTCGCAACAGCCAAGGAGACACGACCCATTCGTCGCCCAATCAGAACCGCGCAGCCTGCTCCCAAGGAGGGGCCGCGCATCAACGACGAGATCCGCGTCGGCGAGGTCCAACTCATCGACAAAGACGGCGCCAACAAGGGCGTCACTGAAATCAACGAGGCATTGGCCATGGCGCGGGAGGCCGGGCTCGATCTCGTGGAGATCGCACCCAACTCGGTCCCGCCGGTCGCCAAAATTCTGGACTTCGGCAAGTACAAGTATCAGGCGCAGAAGAAAGCCGCCGAGGCGCGCAAGAAGCAGAAAGTCGTCGAGATCAAAGAGATCAAACTGCGCCCGATGATCGACGATCACGATTACGACGTGAAGATGCGGTCGATGCAGCGCTTTTTCGAAGAAGGCGACAAGGTCAAGATCACGCTGCGGTTCCGCGGCCGCGAAATGGCGCATCAGGAACTCGGCTACAAGCTCCTCGATCGGGTCAAGGGCGATACCTCAAAGCTCGCCAAAATCGAGCAGGAGCCCCGCTTCGAAGGCCGCCAGGTCGTCATGGTGCTGGCGCCGCGTTAACCGGCCTGGGCATCAGGTAGCGGCGCCTATCGGCACAATATGGCTGATTGCTTGCAGACTGATTGCGTTCGGCGCCGCCGTCTGTCATAACGCGGCCCTTCCTGCCGCCCGGCTGAATAAGGGCTGCCGTGGCGGCGGTGATGTGCTCACGCACAATCCGCTCATTACGAGCAATTCGGCGGGGCCACCCCCTATCCTCCCGCGTTCGCGGGGTGACAGGCGGAGAGGCCTGCCGCCAAAGGAGAGCCAAATGCCCAAGCTGAAGACCAAGTCCGGCGCTAAAAAGCGCTTCAAGGTGACGGGGACCGGCAAGGTCCTCTACGCGCAGTCGCACAAGCGTCACGGCATGATCAAACGCTCGAAGAAGCAGATCCGCCAATTGCGCGGCACCAACGTGCTGTTCAAGACCGACGGCGACAACATCAAAAAATACTTTTTGCCGAACGCCTGACCGGGCGAGCCGCCCGTCCCCGCACCTGCGCGGGCTTGGCAGACATCAATTCAAGCAAGCTCCTCGATTTCCACCCGCACGGGAACGAGCGGAGCAGCAGCAATTAAAGGAGACTAGTCATGGCTCGCGTCAAACGCGGTGTCACCGCCCATGCCAAGCACAAGAAGGTCTACAAGGCCGCCAAGGGCTATTACGGCCGGCGCAAGAACACGATCCGCGTAGCCAAGCAGGCCGTGGAAAAAGCGCAGCAATACGCCTTTCGCGATCGCAAGAACCGCAAGCGCACGTTCCGTGCGCTTTGGATTCAGCGGCTCAATGCGGCGGTACGTCCGTTCGGACTCAACTACAGCCGCTTTATCGCCGGGCTGAGCAAGGCGGGCATCATGGTCGATCGCAAGGTGCTGTCGGATTTGGCCATCACGGAGCCCGCAACATTTGAAGCGATCGTCGGACAGGCGAAGTCGGCGCTCGCGTAACGGAAGCGTCATGCCTGGCCTTGCGCCGGGCATCCACGTCCTGTTTTTCGGCGGACTAAGGCGTGGATGGCCAGGATGAGCCCGGCCATGACGGGCTTAGGAGCTGTGTCATGATTGACCAAGCTTATGTGCAGCGCATGGCGCGCTACAATCGCTGGCAGAACGAGAATCTGTACGGCGTCGCCAACGCGTTGTCCGATGCGGAGCGCCGCCAGGAGCGGGGCGCGTGGTTCGGATCGATCCACAAGACGCTCAACCACATTCTGTGGGGCGACAAGAGCTGGATGGGCCGCTTCACTGACCTGCCGCGGCCGACGGTCGGCATTCCGGACTCGGTTTCGATCGTGCCGGACTGGCAAGACCTGAAGTCTGAACGAGCGGCTTTCGATCAGAATATTGTCGCGTGGTCCGACAGCGTCGATGACGCGTGGCTGGCCGCCGATCAAACCTACTATTCGGGCGCCACCAAGCGCGAATGGACGCGGCCGCGCTGGGTTCTGGTCACCCACATGTTCAACCACCAGACCCACCACCGCGGCCAGGTGCACTCGATGCTGACCCAGGCGGGCGGCAGGCCGTCAGACACCGACCTGCCGTTCATGCCGGATTGAGCGCGGGAAAATGACATGACCGATACCGCGCAGCTTGAGCAAAAAATTATCGCCGACATTGCGGCCGCGAGTGATGAGCCTGCGCTCGAAGCCGCGCGCGTTGCAGCGCTGGGCAAAAGCGGCTCGATCACGGCACTCCTGAAGACGCTCGGCACGCTGCCGCCGGAGGAGCGAAAGATTCAAGGGCCGCTGATCAACGGGCTGAAGGATCGCGCCAACGTCGCACTGGCGGCCCGCCGCGACGCCTTCAAAGGCGCCGCCTTGCAGACGCGTCTCAACACCGAGAGCATCGACGTCACGCTGCCGGTGCGCGAGGCGCCGTTCGAGATCGGCCGCGTGCATCCGATCACGCAGGTCACCGATGAGCTGACGGCGATCTTCGCCGACATGGGCTTTGCCATCGCCGAAGGTCCCGACATCGAGACCGACGATTACAATTTCACCAAGCTCAATTTTCCGGAAAATCATCCGGCGCGCGACATGCACGACACGTTCTTCTTCAATCCGAAGCCGGACGGCACGCGCCTATTGTTGCGCACCCACACCTCGCCCGTGCAGGTGCGCACCATGCTGAGTCAGAAGCCGCCGATCCGCGTCATCATTCCGGGCCGTACCTATCGGTGCGACTCCGATCAGACGCACACGCCGATGTTTCACCAGGTCGAGGGCCTCGTCATCGACAAGGGCTCACATCTAGGCCATCTGAAATGGATTCTGGAAGAATTCGCCAAGGCGTTCTTCGAGGTCGACCGCGTCGGCATGCGCTTTCGCCCGTCATTCTTTCCGTTCACCGAGCCCTCGCTCGAAGTCGACATCCAGTGCCGGCGCGACAAAGGCGAGGTGCGCTTCGGCGAAGGCAACGATTGGATGGAAATCCTCGGCTGCGGCATGGTGCATCCGAACGTGCTGCGCAATTGCGGGCTCGATCCCGACGAGTACCAGGGCTTTGCTTGGGGCATGGGGATCGACCGCATCGCCATGCTCAAATACGGCATGCCGGACCTGCGCGCGTTCTTCGAAGCCGACGTGCGCTGGCTGTCGCATTACGGCTTCCGCCCGCTCGATTTCCCGACGCTGGCAGGCGGCCTGAGCGCGTAAATCATGATGAAATTCACCTTCGCCTGGCTCAAGGAGCACCTGGAGACCGATCGATCGCTCGGCGACATCGCCGACAAGCTGACCATGATCGGGCTTGAGGTCGAACGCATCGAGGACAAAGGCAAAGCACTGGCGCCGTTCGTTATCGCCCGCGTGATCGAGGCGAAGCGGCACCCGAATGCCGACCGGCTGCGCGTCTGCATGGTCGATACCGGCGACGGCAAGCCCATTCAGGTGGTGTGCGGTGCACCGAACGCGCGTACCGGCATGACCGGCGTGTTCGTGCCGCCCGGCGCCTACATTCCCGGCAAGGACATCACACTGTCGGTCGGCACCATCCGGGGCGTTGAAAGCCGCGGCATGCTGGTGTCGGAATTCGAGTTGCAAATCTCCGACAATCACGAGGGCATTATCGATCTGCCGGCCGACGCTCCGGTTGGCGCCAATTACGCGCACTGGGCCGGCCTCGACGACCCGGTGATCGAGATCAACCTGACGCCGAACCGGTCGGACTGCACCGGCGTGCATGGCATCGCCCGCGACCTTGCCGCCGCCGACATGGGCCGGTTCCTGGACGCAGCGATCAAGCCGATCAAAGGCGAATTCCCCTGCCCGGTCGCAGTGAAAATCGACTCGCCCGAATTGTGCCCGGCGTTTGGGCTCCGCCTGGTGCGCGATGTGAAAAATGGCCCGTCGCCGGAATGGCTGCAAAAACGGCTGCGCGCGATCGGACTGCGCCCGATCAACGCGCTGGTCGATATCACCAATTTCATCACTTACGATCGCGGCCGTCCGTTGCACGTCTTCGATGCCGCCAAAGTGCGCGGCCATCTCACGGTGCGGCGCGCCCGGACCGGCGAGACGCTGCTGGCGCTCGACGGCAAGACCTACAAGCTCGACGAGAACATCTGCATCATCGCCGATGACGAAGGCGTGGAATCGCTTGCCGGTGTCATGGGCGGCGAAAAGACCGGTTGCTCGGATGCGACGACCGACGTGCTCATCGAATCGGCGCTATGGGACCCGCTCAACATCGCGCAGACCGGCCACAAACTCGGCATCAGTTCCGACGCCAGCTATCGGTTCGAGCGTGGTGTCGATCCGAATTTCATGCTGCCCGGCCTGGAACTCGCGACCCAAATGGTGCTCGAGCTTTGCGGCGGTACGCCATCCGAAATCACGGTGGCGGGCAGCACGCACTCCGACGAACGCGTCATCGACTTTCCACTCTCCGAGATCAAACGGCTCGCCGGCATGTCTGTCGCGCTGCCGGAAATGCGCCGCATGTTCGAGCGGCTCGGCTTTTTTGCCGCCGGCCAGGGTGAACGGCTGAAGGTCGCGGCGCCGTCGTGGCGTCCCGACGTGTCCGGCAAGGCCGACCTGGTCGAGGAAGTGGTGCGCATTCTCGGCGTCGATCGGGTGCCGTCGACGCCGTTCGGGCGCGGCGACGCGCCGCGCAAGCCGGTGCTCACACCGATCCAATTGCGCACCCGCAAGGCCAAACGCGCGCTCGCTGCGCGTAACTTGGTCGAGGCCGTAACCTGGTCGTTCGTCGACAAGAAGCAGGCCGAGCTGTTCGGCGGCGGCAAGCCCGAACTGGCGCTTGCCAATCCGATCGCATCCGATCTTTCCGACATGCGGCCTAGCCTCATTCCGGGCCTGGTGGCGGCAGCCCAGAAGAACGCCGACCGCGGTTTTCCCGATGCCGGCTTGTTTGAAGTCGGTCAAATCTTCCGCGGCGATCAGCCGGCCGATCAGCTTACGGCCGCCGCCGGCATACGCCGCGCGCTTGACAAGCCGTCGGGCATCGGGCGGCACTGGTCGAAACGCGACTATGATTCCCAAGCCGACGCGTTCGACGCCAAGGCCGACGTGCTTGCGGCATTGACGGCGGCCGGCGCGCCGCCGCAGGCGCTGCAAGTCGTCCCAGGCGGCCCGGCGTGGTTTCACCCCGGCCGCTGCGGCACGATTCAGATCGGTCCACAAAATGTTCTGGGCTATTTCGGCGAACTGCATCCGAGCGCGCTTGAAGCGCTCGACGCCGCAGGGCCGCTGGTCGCGTTCGAAGCGATCCTGGAGCGAATTCCCGAGCCAAAAGCCAAGGCGACGCGCGCCAAGGCCGCCCTCGATCTCTCCGCATTCCAGCCGGTCGAGCGCGACTTCGCTTTCGTGGTCGAACACGGCGTGAAAGCCGCCGATCTCGTGCGTGCTGCGACGGGCGTCGACCGCAAGCTCATCACCGGCATTACGGTGTTTGACGTTTACGAGGGCACAGGCATCGCGCCGGGCAAAAAATCGATCGCCATCGCGGTCACGATCCAGCCGCGCGAGCGCACCATGACGGACGCCGAGATCGAAGCGCTGGCAGCTAAAATCGTTGCCGAGGTCGGCAAACGCACCGGCGGCGTGCTGCGGGCGTAAGGGGCGGGTTCGCTCCTTAATCCTGGACCAGAAGGTCTAGAGGGACCTTAAGCACGTCTGCGATAAGACGAAGCGCCGCGGTTGTTCCGTTTCGGCGCCCGGTCTCGACATCGGAGATGTAGCCCTGACTAAGTCCAGTCTTGAATGACAAGTACGTTTGCGGCACGTCCCGCCAGTCGCGGATCACCCGTATCGGATTTTCCCCATTAGCGAGACGATCGACAACCTGCTTCGGCAGGATTGGAGCGCCAGCGCCGATTGCATCTCGTGCTTGCGCGACCAAGCGCGCCGTCCCCCTGTCCTCGTCGGCTTCCGCAGCCCGCGCCACAAGAGATTCATATTCCTTCCGCGGTATGATCGCGACTTCACCGCGCGGCGTTTTCTGGAACCGAACGTTCATCGCAGCTCTTTCTCAGTCATAGATTTCTCTACGGTGGCCGACGGCAACAACAATAATTGCGTCCTTCTCTTCGTAAAAGATAACGCGCCAATCTCCGACCCTGAGACGTGAGCCTTGGCGGCCTTTAAGGCGCTTTACGTCACCCTTCCCGCTCGCGGCAAATTCTGTCAACCGCGCATCAATTCGCTGCCAAATCTGTGCCGAGAGCTTTACCCACTGTCGGGTACTTGCGGGCGTAAACGCAATCGGCTTCATGAGCCAATATCGCGCTTCGCGATAGGAAATTCAAGGCACCGTCATGACTCTGCCTACGGTTGGCAAGTATCACTCCTCGTTAAGCCGGCGTCGCTTTGTTTTACGCTTGCGCTCTCGCCGCCGGTCTTCCGCTTCGGGATGGCGCTGGCCCGCGAGCCGCCGCAGCACCGCATCGGCGGCGCGCTCACCGGATTCCCAGGCGCCGCCGACGGTGCCCCACAACGTTTCGTGGATGGCTTCGCCTGCGAACCACACGGCATCGCGCACCGGCTCGGCCAGCACGGCGCGGGCGGCGTGGCCACCCGGGATGGCGGCCGACATGGCACCGAGCGCAAGCGCCTCGGCATTCCAGCGCGTGACGGCGGCGCGCGCGATCGTCTTTCTCATCTGCGCGCCATAGAGCTTGCCGAGCCAATCGCCGGCGAAATCGACCATGGCGTCCGCGCCCTGCGCGGCAAGCGATCGGCCGAACGATCCGGCCACTTCGATCAGACAGAGCGGCGTTCCCGACACGTTGCCGAGGATCGCCGCGGTGTGCGCGTCGGCCGATTTCTCAAATACCAGATCGTCGCTGTCGAGACCGAGCGGATTGCCGGTGAATTCAAGCGCGATGTGGTCGTAACTGCCGAGCGGCAAACGATGAAACGCCTCGCTTACCCGCAGCGGCAATTCCGGCGCAAATTGAATACGGCCGGAGGCGAGCACCGCGGTCGACACCGTGATAATGCCGGTGCGCGCGGTAATCGTGCCTCTCGGTGTCTGAACCGCGACGGCGCGGTCGATGCCAATTGACGTCGCGGGCGTCGACAACTCGACAGCGACGCCTGCGGCGTGGGCGGCCAGCAAGGCGCCAAATCCTTGCCGGCAAAACGCATCGCTGCTGCGCTCGATGGCGCTCGCAAAGTCGGACGCGGAGAGTTTCGCCAGATCCTGGCCATAGGCAAACGGACCGAGCGCAAACTCGGCCGTAGCCTGCCAATCGCCGAGATCGCCCGGCAGTGCCGAACCACACGCCACGTCCGCTTTGCGCGCGGCATCGTCAATTGCGCGCGTGGCCCGCACCTGGACGGCAAGAAAATCTTCCAGTTCCTTCTCACGTGCGTAGCGCAGCCCGATGCGGACTTTCTGGCTGCGCGGCGCCGGATATATTTCAATGCCGCGTCCCGGCGCAAACTTGGCCACCGGGTTCGAGTCGGGCAGGTGAATCCAGTGTGCGCCGCGGTCAAACGGCACGCCGAAGGTGGCGATGTCGGTGACGCAGCGGCCGCCTAAATGATCTGCCGCCTCTATGAGGACATAACGCTTGCCCGCCGCAGCCACGCGCTTCGCGGCGGCAATCCCGGCAGCGCCGGCGCCAACGATGACGGTGTCAAAATCACCCGCGGCAGGCGCCGGGGCAGCGGCGCCCCGCCGCGGCGACGCCGCCAAACCGGCCGAAGCGGCGCTGCCGGCTAGAAACAAGCGGCGGCTCAGTCGCGGCATGGGTTCCAAATGCTTTGCAGGCGTCTCGCACTCTGCCCGAACGGCGCACGGCGAGCAATGCATGGTTCCAGTAATGAAAGCGGGGTCGCAAAACTTATGTCCCGCGCTTCAGCTTCGCCGTATATGAAAATCCGCCAGCGCCGCAGCAGGAGCAGCTCATCCCGATCAGAATGCTCTGCTTCTGCTCCTCGGAGAGGTCGGCGCGATCGAGCATCATCGCGGTCTGCTGCTGGAACAGCTGATGCAGCGTGAGATCGCTCATCACGATGCGTTCTTCCGGCGCAAGACGGGTGCTTTCGGCCAATGGCTTTGCGGCCGCCCGCTTCCGCAGCGGCATTTTCTTTTTGCCTTTAGGCATTTTCATATGTGCCTGAATGAGCTGCGCGCCGGCTCAGCCGGCGCGGCCGATCACTATTTTCCGGCCTTCTTCATATAGGAAAGAATGAACTCGTGCATCGGAGCCGGGATCGTCAGCCGCTCGCGCACTTCCTTATCGAGGTTCGGATCGATCGTGTAGTGCGGCACGAACTGGATCGCCGTCATCGCGTCGGCGGCATAAGCCTTGTCGTCATTGAGCGCGGCCAGCGCCTTGCGCAAGGCGGCGACGGCAGCAGGCGGTGAACCCGGCGGCATGACGACTGTGCGCAGCATCTGCGCATCCGCTCCAAGATTTGTCTTATACGCCTCCCACAACTGACCGGAGGGCTCTGTGCCTTTGACCATCTTGTAGAACGCCGGAAAGGTCATGATCCCGGTCGGCAGCATCATTTGCGCCGGCGTGAAACTCTTGCCGTCGTAATTGGGATCGTACCAGATCGGGACTACCTTTCCGGCCTTGACCAGATTGGGCTCGACGACCCCCAGAAAGCCCGGCGTCGATTCCGAATGCATGTTGATCTCGCCATTCTCCAAGGCGAGCCGCGCCGTGTTGCTTGAACGGTAGCCGGTCACGTAGCGGTATTTCAGCCCGAGCATGTCGAAGGTCAGGCGCTGCAGCAGATCCTTGGACGAATCGCGGCCGAGGCCGCCCATGATCAGGCCCTGCGCCTTCATGAGATCAGTCGGCATTTTCATCCCGGGCGGAATATCGCTGCGGATGTAATAAACGGCGTTGCCGGGCTGATAACCGACGAACTCGTAATCGCGGAAGTCGACGCGGAACTTCTCCGGATCGATGATGAAGTTCCACGATACGCCGGTGAAATAACCGAACATGCTGCCGTCTTTTGGCCCAAGCTCGCCCAGATAGCCGGCCCCCACCATGCCGGCGGCGCCATCCTTGTTCTCGACAATGACCGAGGGGTGCCCGTCAATGTGCTTTGCAATGTGCTTGGCGAGCAGACGGCCTTCGATGTCGGTCGGGCCGCCGGGCGCAAAGTTGATGAGCAGCGTAAGCTGTTTGCCCTTGTAAAACGGCTCATCAGCCCGCGCGGCGGCGATGCCGAGAATGAGCGCAGCGGACAGGGCTAGCAGCACCTTCGGTGACATCGCGTTCCCTCCGTCTTCTGTTATTTGTTGGCCGCCTTGATGTAGCTGTTGAGAAAGCTGCGCACACCAGCGGGCATCGACAGGACTGACCGCACGCTCTGCTGCACGTCCGGGCCGGCCTGCCAGTCGGGCACGAAGCCGATGGTACGCATCGCCTCCGCGGCGTGATCCTTGTCGCCATTGAGCGCCACCACGGCGGTAGCCAGCGCGTCGCGCGCCGCTTTGGGCGCGTCCGGCGGGAAACAGATCATGCGCAGCATGGCCCCGTCGATCGTATTGACGGCGCGGTAGTTGTCCCACAGCGGCCCTGACGGTGGAGCGCCCTTGATCTTCCGGTAAAGCTCGGGGAACGGCAGAATCGACAGCCCCGCCATTTGCGGCGATGGCTGGGAGAGATCGCCGGCATCGTACCAGAGCGGAATGGCGCGGCCCCGGTCGATCAGATCGAGGATGACGATGCTGCGATAGCTTGGCGTCGATTCGGCGAAGACGTTGATCTCGCCGCGTTCGAATGCCAGTCGCGCCGGCGCGCTCGAGCGATAGCCGGTCACGTATTTGTATTTCAGCCCGAGCAGGTCCATGGCGAGCCGTACGCGGATGTCTTTGGAACTGTCGGCTGACAGCCCGCCGGCGACGAGCCCCCGGGCCTCGACGATATCTGTTGCGGATTTCAGGCCGGGCGGCACATCGGTGCGAACGTAAGTGACCGTTGCGCCGCCCTGGATGGCGACGAACCCATAGCTTTCGAAATCAAGACCAAAGCGCGCAGGATCGAGCGTGTACATGAAGCCGGTACCGGTCAGATAGCCAACCATGGTGCCGTCTTTGGGCGCCAACGCGCCCAGATATTTGGCGCCCACGATACCGCCGGCGCCGTCCATATTCTCCACCACCACGCTTGGATTACCGGCGATATGGCGGCCGATATATTTCGCAAATAAGCGGCCCTCGACGTCGGCAGGTCCACCGATGGCGAAATTGACCAGGAGCGTGAGCCGCTTGCCCTTGTAGAACGGCTCGTCGGCGCGGGCGCCGCTGATCGAGGCGAGAAACGCGAGAGCGGCGAGCAGAAATATATTACGAAGCAAAACCATTCTCTCCCCCGCCCTCGCCGCGCTCGCCACCGCTCCCATTCGGAGGGGGCAGTCATTAATGCCGCATCGCTTGGCCTTCGATCGTGCAGCGGCGCATCAGCCTCGGCTCCTCGCGCGGAAAGTCCTTGCGCGCGTGGATCGAGCACCAATTATCCCAGAGCACGAGATCGCCGAGCTGCCACTCATGCTCGTAGACGATCGACGGGTCTTCGGAGATATCGAACAATTGCTCCAGCGCGGCCTCGCTCTCGTCGCGCGAGAAGCCCTCGATACGCGCCGACATCAACCGGCTGACATAGAGTGCTTTCCGTCCTGTCGCCGGATGCGTGATGATGATCGGCTGCTCATGGTGCAGGATTTTATCCAATGCGACCTGGCCGAGATCGATCCGTTCGCGCCGTTTGTAATCGTGGATTTGGAGCACGCTCTTGCCTTCGAGCCGGTCGCGTAGCGCGCGGGGAATATTCTCGTAGGCCTTGTACATGTTGGAGAAGCACGTCTGCCCGCCCCATGAGGTGAGCTTCATGGAATAAAGGAACGTCGCGCGGTGAGGCTGCGGGTAATAGCTGGTGTCGTGGTGAAACCACATCTCGCCGTCGCCGAAGGCGCCGATCGATTTGCCGTTCTCGACGATGTTGGTGACCATCATGAACGGCGTGTCGTATTCACCGCCGGGCGTGCGGCCGTTAGCCGGGCGGCGGCGGACATGAACCTTGCCGAAATAACCGGCGGCGCGAACCTGATCGCCTTCCGATAATTGCTGATCGCGAAACACCACGACGACATGTTGGTCGAAGGCGTCATTAACCGCTTTGATGGTCGCGGCATCGAGCGGCTCGCGCAGATCGACGCCTGTGATTTCCGCTCCGAGCGCGGGTGAAAGCGGCCTAACCCTCAGCGCCATCCGTTCCCTCCTTTTTCTTGCCTCTAACCGGGCCCGCGCGGCGCTCATTGAAATGCGCTAGTCGGTCGCTGGCGCGGTTGATGTAAGTGTAGTCCTATTAGACTGGCTGACAAGGCAACGACGGGGTTGCGATGATAGCAGTTCGCGCGACGCTCGCGCTGTTTGCATGCCTGTGCGCCGTGCCGGCATTGGCCGATCCTTCGACCGACTTCTACAAGGGCTCAACCGTCACGATGGTGGTCAGTACCAGCGCCGGCGGCGGCTACGACACGCTGGCGCGCGCCATCGCGCGGCAGTTGGGCAAGCACATTCCCGGCCATCCGACCATCGTCGTGCGTAACATGCCGGGCGCTGGCGGCATCATCGCCACCAATTACCTTTACGCGGTCGCGCCACGCGACGGTTCGGTGCTGGGTCTGATCCAGAGCGACCCGCCGCTCGAGCCGCTGTTTGGCACCAAACAGGCGCAGTTCGACCCGCTCAAGTTCAACTGGCTCGGTACCCCAAGCGTGGAAACCGCGATGGTGCTGGTCTGGCACTCGGTGCCGGTAAATTCGGTAGACGATTTGCGCCGGCGCGTAACCGAAATGGGCGCGTCCGGCGCCAACTCGACGCCGGCATTCTACGCGCGGCTGCTCAACGCGACGCTCGGCACCAAGATGAAGGTCATTCCCGCTTACCCGGGGCAGAACGACGCGTTCCTCGCCATGGAGCGCGGCGAGCTCGACGGTTATCCGAGTGTGTTCTACAGCGCGCTGTCGTCGACGCGGCCGACTTGGCTGGCGGAGAAGAAAGCCAAAGCCATTGTGCAATATGGGCCGGAGAAGATTGCAGCGCTGGGCGACGTGCCGTTCGCGCCCGATCTGGTGGCTAGTCCT
>JBAQJL010000028.1:0-8334 GCA_049300295.1 Xanthobacteraceae bacterium | reverse complement strand
GCGGCCGGCGTGACGCGCGCCGACCGCGCGCCGTTTCCGCGGCCGAATGACACGGCCCGGCCGTGGCTGCCGCAACCGGGCGGCCCGGCGTTTCTGCTCGGCGCCAACTTCTTCGCGGTGAAGAGCTACAATCCATCGACGAGCTACGCGCTGGCGCTCTGTCATCTGGGCGATCGCTGCATGGGCGGCGAACCATTCGTGCAGCAATTCCCCGGTGGCGAGCCCGCGCCGACTTTGGCCGATATCGAGGAAATCCAGCGCCGCCTCACCGCGCTCGGCTACGACACCGGAGGCGCCGACGGCCGCGTCGGCACCCAGACCATGCTGGCCGTCCAAGCCTACCAGCGCAAAATCGGCATGGACCCGGCCGATGGCTATGCGGGCGTGGGACTTCTCGCCCGGTTGCGCAACGGCTCATGATCCGATTGGATGCGGCCCACAAACGCCATCCAAACGCAACGACCACCCGCCAACCGACAAGAGGAAATGCCTGTATGACGCCTCCCCAATCCGCGACCGCTCGCGCGGCCGATCCGACGGTTTCGAAGATCGAGCGCCCTACGCCGGCCGGCGCCAACGCGCCCGGCTTCGGCTCCGACGTGATCGCCGACGCGCTGCGCTCGCTTGATGTGCCCTATATCGCGCTGACACCCGGCGCGAGCTATCGCGGCTTGCATGATTCGATCGTCAACTATCTCGGTAATTCAAAGCCGCAGATGCTGCTGTGCCTGCATGAAGAGGCGGCCGTCGCCATCGCCCAGGGTTACGCCAAAGTCACCGGCAAGGCGATGGTCACCGCGGTGCATTCCAATGTCGGGCTGATGCACGCCTCGATGGCGCTGTTCAACGCTTGGTGCGATCGCATGCCTGTGGTGGTGCTCGGCGCCACCGGGCCGGTTGACGCAGCGAAACGGCGCCCCTGGATCGACTGGATTCACACCGCGCGCGATCAGGGCGCGCTGGTGCGCGAATACACCAAGTGGGACGACCAGCCGGCCTCGCCCGCCGCCGCCCGCGAAGCGATCATGCGCGGCACCTGGATCGCCAACACCGTGCCGCAGGGCCCGGTCTACATCAATTTCGACGCCGAACTGCAGGAGATGAAAATCTCCGATCAGCTGCCGACGATCGATCCGGCGCGCTACATGCCGCAGGTCTCGACCGCGGCGCCGGCCGAGCTCATCAAGCAGGCGGCCGCGATGCTCAAGGGCGCCAAGCAAGTGCTCATCCTCGCCGGCCGCGCCTCGCGCAGCGAAGACGCCTGGAACGCCCGCGTCGCGCTCGCCGAAGCGCTCGGTGCCCGCGTCCTGACCGATCTGAAAATCGGCGCCACCTTCCCGACCGACCATCCGCTGTTCGCCGGTTCGCCGCGCGCACCGACGCCGGAGGCCGTCGAGGGTCTAAAGGACGTCGACGTCGTGCTCAGCCTCGACTGGGTCGATCTCGCCGGTGCGTTGCGCCACTGGGGTCCATCGCCGTCCGTGAAGGTGATCCAGGTTTCGCTCGACCACCGCATCCACAATGGCTGGAGCATGGACCACCAGGCGCTGCCTGCCGTCGATATTCTGCTTTCGGCCGATCCGGACCTCGTGGTGCCCGAGCTGGTGAAAGAAATCGGCAAGAGCGCAAAGCCGCACGCGGTTCCGAGCGCTCGCAAGGTCGCCCAGAAGGAGCCGACCGGCTTTACCAACGAGGTCATCGCGCGCGAACTGAAAAAGCTCGTCGGCGACCGGCCGGTGACCTACACGCATCTGCCGCTGTCGTGGGATGAGAACTGGGTGGCGTTCAAGCACCCGCTCGATTATCTCGGCTCCGATGGCGGCGGCGGCGTCGGCGGCGGCCCGGGAATTTCGGTCGGCGCGGCGCTGGCGCTCAAAGGCTCGGGCCGGTTGCCGATCGCAATCTGCGGCGACGGCGACTTTCTGATGGGCGTCACCGCGGTGTGGACCGCGGTGCACTACAAGATCCCGCTGTTGTTCATACTCGCCAACAACCGCTCATTCTATAACGATGAGCTGCATCAGGAGCGGATGGCGCGTGCGCGCAACCGTCCGGTCGAAAACAAATGGATCGGCCAGCGCATGTCCGAGCCGGAAGTCGATCTCGCTGCCATGGGCCGCGCCCAAGGCGCCGTCGGCTTCGGTCCGATCACCTCGCCCGCCGATCTCGGCCCGGCGCTGCAAAAGGCGATCGCTGAGGTCGATGCCGGCGGGGTTGCCGTCGTCGATGTGCGCGTCGAGCCGGGCTACACCGTGGTCATGACCCAGGCGATGACCCGCGCGGGGAATTAGGGCCCATCATTCCGGGGCGCGGGCGAAAGCCCGCGAACCCGGAATCCATAGCCACCGCCGGCGCATATTCTGCACGGCCTGTGGTTATGGATTCCGGACTCGCCGTTTCACGGCGATCCGGAATGACGAAAGCCGGGGAGGAAAACATGGCACTGTTCTCAGGCTGCACTTGCTGCATCGGGCGGCGGGGATTCCTCTTAGGCGGCCTTGCCGCGGCGGCAACAAGCCTGGCCGCACCCGCAATACGCGCACAGTCACAAGCACCCGCGATCAAAAAGCCCGGTACGCGCATCGACGTGCATCATCACTTCCTGCCGCCGCAATACATGAAGGAAGAGCACGAGCGCATCAGCTTCAAGCACGGCGGCGTATCGGCGGATCGCCTGTTGTCGTGGAAGCCCGAGCTGTCGCTCGAAGCCATGGACGGCAACGGCATCGAAACCGCGATCGTCTCGGTATCGACACCGGGCCCGTGGTTCGGCGACGTGCCAGCCGGCCGCCGGCTGTCGCGGATGTGGAACGACTACGCGGCCGAGCAGATCCGCGCCTTTAAGGGCCGCTACGGGCTGTTCGCGGTGATCCCCCTGCCCGACACCGACGGCAGCCTGAAGGAAATCGAATACGCCCTCGACACGCTGCATGCCGATGGCATCGGGCTGCTGTCGTCCTATGACGGCAAATATTTAGGCGACCCCACCTTCGAGCCGGTGTTCGCCGAGCTCAATCGCCGCAAGGCTATCGTGTATACGCATCCGACCACATCGGCATGTTGCAGTGCCGTGCAGCCCGGCCTGCCGCCGCAGGCGATTGAATATCCGTTCGAGACCACGCGCACGATCGCGAGCCTTCTGGTCAACGGCACGGTGCACAACAATCCCGACATCCGCTGGATCTTTTCGCACGGCGGCGGCGCCACACCGATGATGGCCGGCCGCATGGTCGAGACACTCGCCCACCACCCGAACGCGAAAAAATTCATGCCGGACGGCGTGCTCGCCGAGTTGCGCAAGCTCTATTACGACACCGCCAGTGCCGACACCGCGCCGTCGATGGCGGCGCTGCGGCTGATGGCGCCGACCTCGCACATTCTGTTCGGCACCGACTACCCGTTCGTCAGCGTCGCCGGAGGCGTCAAACATCTCGGCGAAGACGGCCTGTCGGATGCCGACCGCGCCGCGATCGACCGCACCAACGCGCTCGCGCTGCTGCCGCGGCTGAGGGCGTAGCTCGTCATTCCGGGGCGCGGATTTAGCCCGCGAGCCCGGAATCCATATTCGCTGACCTGTCATGCTCCGCGAAGGCGGAGCATCCAGTAAATCCGGAAACGACGGCGATTACTGGATCATCCGCTTTCGCGGATGATGACATGCCCGACTCACACCCCACCCTTCACAATCCCCTCCGAATAACGCAACATGGGCGCGGGAGAAGTCCCACCCGCTCCAACGGATAGAACATGGCGACGGCGTCGATGGACGCCGCCAAGCCGGGAGTGACGACAATGAGGAAACGCTTCGGCAGCGGCAGCGTGCCGCTGGAAGAAATCGCGGGCAATGGCCTTTTGCATCGCCGCGCGCTGTTAGGCGGCGGCATCGCGTTGGCCGGCGCTATGACAACCGGCGCCGCCACCAGGAGCGCCGCGGCCGAGCCGCTCGCCAATCCGCCGCTCACCAATCCACCATGGACCAACGTGCCCGGCATCGTCACGCCGGTGCTGCAGACGCCGTCGCGTTTCGAAAAGAACGTGGTGCGCATTCTGTCCAACCCCAAGGGCGAGGCGCGCACCCAACACGCCCGCGCGCCGCTGCAGATGCTCGACGGCACCATCACGCCAAACCCGCTGCATTTCACCATCCTGCATTCAGGCATTCCCGACATCGACCCGGCCCAGCACCGCCTCATCGTCCACGGCATGGTGAAACGCACGCTTGAATTCACCGTCGAGGATCTGCTGCGTTACCCGATGGTCACCCGCAAGCATTTCGTCGAATGCGGCGGCAACAGCGCCGCCATGTTTTCCAATGTGCCGCTGCAGGCCACGGTGCAGCAGTTGCACGGGCTCGCGTCCTGCGCCGAATGGACCGGCGTGCCGCTATCGGTCATCCTCGACGAAGCCGGCGTCGACCCGAAGGCGGTATGGATCATGGCGGAGGGCGCCGACGACCTTCTGATCGCTCGCAGTGTGCCTCTGAAGAAGGGCTACGAAGATGCGCTGATCGCATTCTATCAGAACGGCGAGCGGCTGATGCCCGGCAACGGCTACCCGATGCGGCTCTTGCTGCCCGGCTTCGAAGGCAACATGAACATCAAGTTCCTGCGCCGGCTTTACATCATCGACCAGCCGGCCATGACCTTCTACGAGACGCGCAACTACTCGCCGCTCCTTCCCGACGGCAAGGCTTACCGCTTCTACTTCGTCAACGAGGTGAAATCCTTCATCACCAAACCGTCGTTCGGCATGAGTCTGAAGGCGCCGGGCTATTACGAAATCTCCGGCATCGCTTATTCGGGCACCGGTACCATTACCAAGGTTCTGGTCTCTGCCGACGGCGGCAAGAGCTGGGGCGAGGCTGCGGTCGAAGGCCCGGCGACGCCGAAGGCGTTCACGCGCTTTCGCATGCCGTGGCGCTGGGACGGCCAGCCGGTGACGATCACCAGCCGCGCCTGGGACGATTCCGGCGCGGTGCAGCCGCTGCGCGCCGATTTCGTCAAAGTGCGCGGCGAGACCAAAAAGCCGGTCAAGAGCCCCTACGCCTTCGCCAACCAGCACTACAACAGCCTCACCTCATGGGGCATCGACGCCAAGGGGGAGATCAAACATGTTTACGCGTAAGGCGCGCGCCGCATCATCCGCCCCCGCGAAGCGGGGGAGGGGGACCGCGCGCAGCGCGGTGGAGGGGGCGTCGGCCTCGACGCTCGAAAAACTTTCCGGCCTGAACCGCAGACTATTCGGTGTGGTGGCCTACTTTTGTGCTGATCGCATCCGCAACTCAGAGGCCCCCTCCACCATGCTTCGCATGGTCCCCCTCCCCCGCTTCGCGGGGGCGGAAAGGATCGCTGCCTTCGCCCCTGCTTTCCTCTTCGCGCTCACCCTTGCCTCCTCCGCTGCGCTCGCCGCCAACACGCCGAATCTCGGCAAGGCGGTCACCGAGAACGACTTCAAGGCTTGGGACATCACCATCCTGCCCGACGGCACCGGCCTGCCGCCCGGCAGCGGCACCGCGGCGCAAGGCGCCAAGCTATTCGACGACAAGGGCTGCTCGCTGTGTCACGGCAAGGACGCGCGAGGCGGCAAATCCAACGAGCTGATCGGCAATCCGTCACTGGTCGAAGGCGGCATCGACGCCAACAAGACGGTCGCTAATTTCTGGGGCCAGGCGTCGACCTTGTTCGACTACATCCGCCGCGCCATGCCGTGGCCGACGCCGCACACACTCTCCGACGACGAAGTCTACGCGCTATGCGCCTATCTGCTCGCCGGCAACAACATCATTCCGCAAGACGAGCCAATGAACGCGCAGACGTTGCCCAAGGTGAAGATGCCGAACCGCAACAACTTCATCATCAAGTTCCCCGGGCGCATTTGACCGTTGGATTTATGCGAATCGGTGACGCGCGAGCGCAGGCATTTCCCGCGCCAACAAAAAGCCAAGAAAAAGGCTCAACCTGCGTCCGCCTCGGCAAAGCGCACGCGGTTTTGCGTAACAACACGCGATCAATCGAGGACTCCGAGATAACAACGACGATTCGACGATAAGTCATCCGGTTCTGGAACGATTTCGGTCACTTCTGCTTCTTAAGAGAATTACTGTGCTTACAGGGTGCTGCCTCTAACGCCATCACACGTGAGGAGCCCGCTATGGACCTGATCTACCAGGAAATCTCCCTAGACACCTCGCTAGCGCTTTCCCAAGAGACCTCGGACCACCTGTCGCGCGCGTTGGGCGAGACGGTCCTGCGGATTTGGGGGTATCTGCCGCGCGACGTTCAATGCCGTCTCTTCAACGAGACCTTGAACTCACAGCATCGCCGGATGCGGCCGCAGTTGGCGAGCCTGCTGCACGGCAAGCATCCGCGCACGTCCGGGGCACGGCAGGCCCGCGCCATGCTGGAACCAGATAGCCTGGGCGGCTAGCGCGCCGCGCAATATTCGGCAATCACTTGCGCGATTACTACGGCGACCAAATGGTCGCCGTCGGATCCGCTACACACCATGGAACGGTGCGAGCGAGGCGCGCAGTGGCGTGGAACTCAACCCGGTCCGCACAGCGATTTGCTCAGCGAGTTTCCATACGTGGGCCCGCCACACAAACAAGCGGACCAAATTTGAGATGAAAATAGCCCAAAGGAGCAAGTCATGAAGAGAACCACATCCGTGGCAATTGTCGGCACCGCAGTATCGTTCGCTGTCGTATCGTTGGCCGTCGTCGGCGGTGTCGCTGTTGCGGCCCAAGACAGGTCCACGCTGAAAGTACCGGACGGGCTCGCGTTTTCGGAGTTCAAAGGCTACGAGGACTGGCAGTATGTCGCGGTCAGTCAGACCGCGACGAGCGTGAAGGTCATTGCGGCGAATCCGGTGATGATCAACGCCTATCGCCAAGGCGTGCCGGGCAATCACCAGCTATTTCCCGAGGGCTCCAAGATCGTGAAGATCGAATGGCTCTTTAAGAAGAATTCGCAGTCCCCCTATTTCGTGAATGTGCCGGATACGCTCAAGACGCTGTCGTTCATCGAAAAAGACAGCACGCGATTTCCGAACACCCATGGCTGGGCCTACGCCGCTTTTCTCAACGATCCCGCCACTGACACGCTGACGGCTGACCCCCGGCCCCCGCAAAATGCCACCGGCGCCGCGTGCGGCTACGCATGTCATACGACGGTAACGGCGCAGGATTACATTTTTACGGCGTATCCGAAGCGGTAAATGCCGCGAAGGTCTCGTTGAGTAAGCCTCCACGCCTGTTACACAGGCCAGGAGCGGAAACGAAATTATGCGCTCCCTGCATCTCGATCGGCATGCCGCGCTTCGGATGGCGTCATGCCGAAACGGCGGCGAAAAGCGCGATTGAAATGCGAGCAGACGCTCGCGTGCCGACACAGAATCCGTCGATAATTGGCGTCCAAACTCCGCAGCGCCTTTTTCCATGACTGCGATCTATCCTGTGTCGAGATCATAGACCATCTCGACAGGGCTATTATAGGTTAATTTTGCCTTCGCTGATCCCTGAATCCTCGCGACCGCGCTCGCTTGAGAGATTCAATCCGATCCGACGCCGACGGGCTTCCAAAAAAAGACAAGCCGATTTCCCTGTCGTCCAAGCCGATTTCTCTGTTGGCCAAGTCTACGCGATTGGCAAACGCTATGGTTGACCGAGGTTCTTTGCACCAACCGAAGGCACTCCGCTGTGACGCGCAGCACAGGTCCGCTCTACGGGCCTTGATAGGGTTGACACTGTCGAGCGCTTTGACGGCCTAGGAGGACACGGTGCGCAACGCTCTCTGCGGTGTAGCGATTCTGACCAGTCTGTTTATGGCGCCCGTCATCGGCAGCCACGATCGGTCCTCGGCGTCGGCTAAAGACAATTCGACGCGCATCGAAAATGCGCCATGCGTATGGTTCACCGAACTGTTTCCCGGCGCATGGGGCACGGATCGGAAAATCATGATCAATCCGCGGACTGTCATTGCGAAGGCTTCGTTCGGCCGCGGGACCTTCACACTTGCCGATGGGACCGATGCATTCGAATATTTGGAAAGGAAATGCGGTGAAAATTGAGTGCGTCCGGTATGACCGGAAACGGCGGGCATCGAGCGCGATGCCGAGGGTTTTTCGCTGATCCCATGCGCAACTACCAGAAGATCGAGATCGCGCTGCGAATTATATTCGATATGGCGGATTCCGCGCGCGGAGTTTCGCTGCGTGACATCAGGTTTAATTATTCCGATAAGCCACTTTCGCGCCGCACCGCCGAACGCTATCGCAATACGGTCAAGCGCGTGTTGCCTTCGTTCGAAGAGGTCAATCCGCATCAGTATCCAAAAC
>JBAQJL010000027.1:0-8328 GCA_049300295.1 Xanthobacteraceae bacterium | reverse complement strand
ATTGAGTTAACCGGGGCACTTTTCCACTGATCCTTCAGTGCCGTCACGGCGCCGAGCGGCTCAGGGCGGAGCAACACCGCAGATCGATCGATCCGACACTGCGACCAGCACGACATTCGCCGCCATCGCCGCGGCGCTCCGCAGCGCCGTCATCAGCAGCCATCATCCCCAGTACACCATCGACGTCGGCCGCAGCCTGACCTTAATGCGCCGCACCGGCGGCTCGAGCCGGTGGCGCTGT
Organism: Xanthobacteraceae bacterium; assembly: GCA_049300295.1. Classification (GTDB taxonomy): domain Bacteria; phylum Pseudomonadota; class Alphaproteobacteria; order Rhizobiales; family Xanthobacteraceae; genus BOG-931. Next base: position 8,087 of record JBAQJL010000027.1, on the reverse strand, counting down.
CTGCAGGTCGAGCGCGCCGGCCGATCGCTCACGCCGCCGGGTCCAAGCGAGCGGGGCCATCAGGGCTCTACGCCGCCGTCGATCGAGCCGGGGTGGCTTTGGCATCGACCCCCTACCTCACCACGCCGTGGGTCCGACCCGTCGCGATCTGATAATCGCGAAATAGAAATCGGCCGCCGCCGAATCCGTCACTGCCCTCGCGCGCGCGTGAGGCCAACCAATTGAGTTAACCGGGGGTCCCCCCAGCGGCAGCGGTGCCGACCAGGCTGTTGTCGATGACCCCGTAGCTCGCACCGCGCCGGCGGCCGCCGGAATGTCGGAGCGAGAGCACGGCGTTGAGCCCCCCAGCGGCAGCGGTGTCGACCAGGCTTGCCGACGCCGGCGGCGACCGAGCTTGCTGGCTACCGAGTTGGCTGTAACGTCAGTCCCAGCCAGACCAAACATCGCAGGAGGCCAGATGCTCGCTCTTGTCATCGATGATTCGCCCAGACCGCAAGTGGCCGTTGCAGCAAAGGCTCTTACGTTCCTTTTGAATCCAAGGACATCGATCTGAAATAATGTTCGGCGTACTGGTAATAGTTCTCTGCCCCGACTGCGTTGCCAATTTGCGCTTCGGCGCGGGCAAGCGCCAGATACCGTTCGTAGTTTCTTTGAGCGTTTTGAGAGCTGACGGGCTCGGGGCGGGCGGCGCTCGATGTCCAGCGCCTCGAGCGGACAGCAAATGACGCTACCGGTCTGTGTTGGCGCGTAGTCATGATGGTTTTGGAGCCATTTTGCATGACTCACTCCTTGGTAGTTGCGGGTAGAATTCTCCGTGCGACGCACGAGCGATAGGGTTTCTCTGAACAGCGATCCAGCGCACGTTTGCCCGACGCCTACTGTGAGTAGCGTTCATATCCACAATGCTGACACGGACCTCGGTGGCGGCCTGCTTGTCCCAGCAACGAATCAATACCAGTGGTGATAAAGGCCGCCGAAGGAATGATCAATTTCTGGATTGACTGGTTCAGCCGCGGAGTCAGGCGGCTGAAGAAATTGTCAATACTGTGAGGCGCCGCCGACCTAACCCAGTCGCCATCGACCACGTCGGGCACAGGGGGCTCCTGTCATCACTAATGCACGTTATGAGGAGCGGGGCGAGAGGGGTACGGAAATGGCCGATTAACCATGGCAAGCGAGAGGATTCGCCTCTCAGTAATCGCGCCCTACATTAGTTTCAGCGTTCAGAGGCGGGCATCTACGGATTGGCCCGCGCCAACCTGCGCTTCTCCGAGCAAGGTGCCGAGTAGATGGGGACGTTGCCGCCCCCATCCCTCACAGACCCGGACGTGCAGATTTCCCGCATCCGGTTCTTCACGGTAGAGGTTCGCTCGCGGCGACGTACGGATGGAAGATCTTAGGTGAAGGCAAGGAGTGGCGCTTCAGCATCTCGTTGAAACGTGTCCAACTGAACACGTGTTGACGGTCACGCCGAGAGAGCCATTTCCTCCATATCTGGGCAACTTTGTTAGCGAACCAACGCAGTCGTCGACTGTTGCCGCCGACGCCATAGTAGGCGAAGTGGCCCGGCATCAGCATAGACAGATGGCGATGCTGATCGCAGATAGACCAGTGCCGGCGGTGCCGACACCAGTCGTTCACTGCGGCCACAGCGCGGGCAAAGCGGCTCTTGGCCGTGACTTGCCGAACCATACTCTTGCCATTCCGCGACCGTCCCCAGACATGGGTGAGGCCGAGAAAGTCAAAGGCGGTTCCAGCCGTCCCCGGATGCCGCGTGCCTTCTGTCTTTTGCGGGCGGAAGTCGATGAGGCGTGTCTTGTCGGTATGAAGCGTCAGCCCATACCGCGCAAAACGCTTGTCCAATACTGCCAAGACGCGTTTGGCATCGACACTGCTGTCGAACGCCATGACCGCATCGTCAGCGAATCGGACAAGGGTGCTTGCTCCTTTGAGGCGCGGCCTCACTTGGCTTTCGAACCATTCATCCAACACATGGTGCAAGAAGACGTTCGAGAGACAGGGGGAGATTACGCCGCCTTGCGGGGAGCCCTCAGTCGTCCGGTGCAGGAGACCGCTTTCAACGGCTCCTGCCTTCAACCATTTATCGATCATCCTTCGGATGACGCCGTCCGTGACTCTTTGGTCGAGGAACGTCCGAAGCTGGGAGTGGGGAATCGAGTCGAAGTACTTGCGTATGTCGATCTCGATCACCCAGTAAAGACGCTTGGCCCAAATGTCGTCCCGCAACTTGCGCAGGGCGTCGTGCGCCGAGCGGCCTGGCCGGAAGCCGTATGAGCAAGATAGGAAGTCTTGCTCGTAAACCGCCTCCAGCACCATCGTCACTGCGCGTTGCGCCACCTTGTCTTCGAAGGTTGGGATGCCGAGTGCCCTTTGCGAGCCATCCGCTTTGGGAATGTACGCCCGGCGGACCGGCGGCGCCCGATAGCGGCCGGATTTGATGCGGTCCAGAAGGTCCAACAAGTTGGCTTCCAGGTTCGTCTCATAATCCGCCGCCGTGACGCCGTCGATGCCAGGGGCACCGTCCTTGCGGGTCAGCCGATGGGCCTCCTTCATCCAATCCAGATCGATGACGTGGTGGAGCGAGCACAGTGCCGTCCCCGGTTTCGTCCTCGCCAAATCGGCTATCCGTTGTCGGTTCGTGGACAGGTTTGTGGGGTTCAGAGTCCCCTCCCGTGTTTCAGGTCAACGGTTCTCTACTCGTGACGCCTCCCTTCCCTCCGCCGGGTCCCGGTGAGCCCGGTTCCCCGTCCTCGTCGGTACTATGAAGGCGCTACGACTTCCCGCTCGCGCGTGCCTGATCCCTTATTTGCTTCGGTTGCAGGCCCCACGCGCTCCTCCAATGTTCGTGTTCGCCGAAGCGCTCCTGATGAGCGGGAGGCCGCTCGTCAGGCCTGGGTCTTTGTTAAGCCGGCGTCCCACATGCCGGCATGACACGCCGTGGGCGTGAGCGGGATATCACAGGTTTCCTGGCGATCCGTCCTATGCCTTTGCCCTGCTCCAAGACCCCGGCCGATCCGACAGGACCTCGCCCTCTAGCGGTCTTGTCGACACCGCCCCCGGTCGGACCAGACCGAAGGCATCCGCGTGCACATTATATCGAGGCTACCACAGGGCTTTAGCGTCCGCTGTCTACGCTTCACGAACGACGTCGCCGCCGCTCACGCAAGACTCGCTTCCGGCTGGCGGGCTTCGCCTTTGCCGGGAGGGGGTCGAACCCTCTGGATCACTGTGAAAGGTTTCAGGTCACATCCTTCCTCCTTTCCAGGACTTTGTCCTGTCGCAAGGTCCGTAAACGCGGCAGGTGGCCCAGGTGGCATCTGCAACCAAGCGGAGATACCCATGGCGCCCGCGCGTGCATTTTGGAAAGGCTACCTCAAGCTCTCGCTCGTCTCCTGCCCAATCGCCCTCTACGCCGGCACATCGGCTACCGAACGTGTCTCGTTCCGCCAGATCAATAAGAAGACCGGAAACCGTCTGTGCCAGCAGCTAGTCGACGAAAGCACGCGTGAGCCGGTCGAGGGCGAGGATAAGGGTCGGGGCTATGAATACGCCAAGAACGCTTACATACCGATGGAGGACGACGAACTCGACGCTCTTGCGATCGAGAGCAAACACACCGTGGAAATCGATTCGTTCGTCCCGCGCGAGCAGATCGATCAGCGCTATCTCGACGTCCCCTACTACATCACGCCGGACGGCCAAGTCGGGCAGAACGCCTTTGCGGTGATCCGCGAGGCGATGCGCGGCAAGGACATGGTCGCGCTCGGCCGTGTCGTGCTGGCAAAGCGCGAGCGGGTCATCATGCTCGAGCCTTGGGGCAAGGGGCTGACAGCCACCACGCTCCGCTATCCATACGAGATCAGGGACGCGAAGGATTATTTCGACGACATCCCGGACGTAAAGGTCGAGCCGGACATGCTCAAGCTGGCCCAGCACATCCTCCAGAGCAAGGCGACGGATTTCGACCCCTCGCAGTTTGTGGACCACTATGAGGAAGCCGTTGTCGCTATGCTCAAGAAGAAGCAGGCTGGCCTGCCGGTATCGCGCGAGCGTGTAACGCCGCGGCCGCAGAATGTGGCGAACCTCATGGATGTGCTCCGCCGTAGCATTGCGGAGGGAACAGCCGCCTCAACTCCTCCGCCGAAGAAAGGGCGTCAGCGGATTGAGGGACAAAGCGAGATGCTGCTTCCCATCGCGGGCAAGAAGGGCAAGCAAGGCCAGCCGAGCGAGCAAGCGGCCGTCAGGAAAGGGCGGGCTAACTCGTGCGGAAATTTCTAAGACCCGGCAGCGATGTCGATCGGAGTGATGCCGAGTGCAACGATCGGAGCAAAACCTCCGCCCCTCGGGCGGCGGATGACACCGCACCGATCCTGGTGCCTGAAGGCGCCGGCATTTGGACGTTCGGTGACCATTTAAGACATCTCGCCAGGCATGCCGGCACCATTCCTCTCGAACTTGATGAATTCGGTCGCTGCGTTATCTGCGTCCGCCGCGGCTTCTTTAGGCCGGACGCGTAATCGGTGGTGCGAAACGGTTCAGGATCGAAAAGCCTTGGCGGGGCGCGGGAGTGATCCGTCCGGGTCGGATCGGACCGATCCCGCCTTGAAAATGCCCGTAGCAGAGGCTATAGGACCACCACAACTCGTGGACAGAACTGTCCTGGAGGGCATGGGTCCTCCGACTGTTGGGTTCAATGCTCGCAGTGAGTTGCCGACCGATCCCACGGCCCTATCGGCGCGTCAGTAGGTCGAACCTCCGTGGCGACGCGGATTTCCTGACAACAACCTTGCGCCTTTTGCGTCGCAATGCGCCGCATTTGTTGCGCTCAGGAGGTTCGATCATGCGTATGGACACACCCGTCGCCAACGCCGACCCAACGCTGGCCGAGTTGATACCGGAAGGCGTCACCCTGACCCACATCATCGCGCTGTTCCAGACAGCCTATCCTGTAAATGGGCAACAGCTTCTCCGCGCACGCCTTGGTGCGACCCACCCGGCGAACCTTGCGCCCCCCGAGTTGGCCGAATTCATCACGTACCTGTTGGCGGCACTAAAATCGGCCGGGATCAGAGACCCCGCCGACGTGCTTGCATATGGAGTGCGGCGCGAGGCCGAAGCGGCAGCCGCCAAACTCGGGTCTTCGGCCGCGATTGGCGATGTCGCGGCCGAACAGAAATCCGACGGGCATTCCCCGGTCACAATCGAGAACAACTCATCGACGATCTCCGATGCATCGACGCCACGGCCCGTGGCACAAATCATTGCATACGTGACGACGAAAGCCGAGGACGAGCGGCAGTCTGACAAGCCGGCCACGAATATCGTGCCGCGGACGACTGCCAATCCTCAAGCGAGCACTCCCGCGACGGCCGCTGCTGGCGACGAGATCGTTATCCACGACCGACACCTTCTCGGCGAGCGTCGCGTTGCTAAAATGCTGGGCTGCAGCCTGCGGACACTGCAACGCTCGCGCACGAAAGGGAAAGGTCCCGCGAGCACGAAGATAGGTCGCAAGGTATTTTATGAACTCAATGATTTGCAGGAATGGATAGACAGAGGAAAGATCCGGTAATGTCGACCGTCAGATATCGGCCGATGACGCAGCTTCGGCATCGCTCGGCATTAACGCGCGTTGACACTGGTTTGTGGTCACGACTCTGGGCACGCTTCGGGCGCTATCTACGACCCATGGAATCTGGCTCGCGCTTCACCGTGCGATAGGGCGGCACTCTTGCTTTGGTACCGTCGCTGAGAAGCCAAATACGGTACCGCTACGTGTCTCAAACCCTGCCGGCCGACGTCGCATTCGAGAAAGAGCCTGGAGCCTAAAACTTGACTTCCTCGCAAATTTTCGAACGTCACTGCGCAAAGGCTGCCATTAGACCCGCCGCCACCTCTGCAATTCATGCGAACATCAACTCGATTGAGGCCAATCCTATTGAAACCGCAAAATCAAATCTGTTCGACACGAGTAGCTGGGGTGAATTTTGCGACGTCACACTGACTTTGAAACAAGGCCGCCAGGGCGACGGTAGCGGTTGGAGATCAACCACTATCAATGCCGACAACCTTTTCGGCATTTCATGAACCTCCTCAACAAAGCAGAGTATGGATCTTTATTTTCGTCATCACGGCAAACGCCTTCGCGTGTTACCCGTACTTGAGAAAGGCGAGGTCCGCGCTCGCTCATTACGTTGATGGGAGCGTGGCACGTCAGGTCGATGGCATATCCATTGCGCCATAGAATTGCCGCCGCATTTCGATGCCTTTGCCCTCGGGACTTTAATCGGTGACTGTTGGGCAAACGTCGACTCGGGTCACCGTCGAATTCTTGTCCGCGACGGTGCAAACGCGGGCTGGATCAACTGCATGCTGAAAGACCGTCAGAAATCGGAGTTCGACGGTTTACTTGACTGCGTAATAATAGAGTCGTTGCATGATCCAATGCTGACGCGTAGACGTTCGTTCCGCTTGCTTGACGAGCGGCTCGCGATCAATGGACTATCGGACATCGCCGTTCCAGCTGAGCAGTTTGCCAGGCTATCATCGGTAGCTCAGCGCGTGTTCATCACCGAGAACGAGATAAACGGACTGGCGTTTCCAGATGTCCCGCGTGGCCTCGTCATCTTTGGCCTTGGCTACAGCCTTGATCTGTTGGTTAGCGCCGAATGGTTGAGGAGTCTGGAACTCCATTATTGGGGAGACATAGATACCCATGGCTTCGTAATGCTCGATAAATTGCGGACAATGTTTCCGCTTGTTCGATCGCTTTTGATGGATCGAGAGACGTTGCTAGCGCACCGCTCTCTTTGGGTTCAAGAAGCTGTACCGCACATTGGACGGCTCGCCCGACTGACAGATGCGGAGCGCACCCTATTCGAGGATCTTCAGCTTGACCGGATCGGACCGAGGATCCGCCTGGAACAGGAACGAATTTCGTTCGGCCACGTGCAACGAGAACTCTCGCCGCATTAACCCCGATGGCGCGGCTTGAGCTTCGCTCGCGACGCCACGTGCTGTTGCGCAGCGTCGGGGTGGCTCGATGACCGCAGCGGCGCGCACCACGAGGCGGCCACCCGCCGCGGGCCAACCTAGACCCGTCCGGCCACGGAATGGCAAACCGCGATGGCGCGCCGCCGGCGAGGGGCGCTTGATCCGTTGTATGGTGATCGACCCTTCGCCGGAAGGCGACTGGTAATAGAGCATATCTCATCCGCAGGGGGATCCTCGGCGAGATTCTTGACGATATCACCGACGACTCATATCCCTCTAACAGATGCCTACACTCAGAACTATGCACAGCGAATACCCTGCGATGGAAATCAGATCCAGTCCCCTCGAATCCGCCAAAGCATATTTTTTCGATACGGCAACCTGGGGTTCGTTTTGCGACGTTACGTTGACCTTGAAACAGGCCCACCAGTCCGATAGAGGCACTTGGATCAGGATCGACGACTATCCTTGTAGACAGGCTTTCCGCCACTTCATGAAACTGCTCAACCGAGCGGTTTTCGGGGCAGCGTCTCGGCGGCACGGCAAACGCCTCCGTGTCTTGCCAGTCCTTGAAAAAGGCGAGGTCTGTAGCAGTTCGCTACGCTCGGGGAAGTGTAGCCCGTCCGGCCGATGGCACATACATGCTGCAATTGAATTGCCTGGGCACTTGAACGCTGTCGGCCTCGAAAAACTGATCCGTCGCTGCTGGTCCAACGTTGAGCTGGGTTTCGGTCGAATTCTTGTCCGCGCTGGTGCAAACGCGGGCTGGATCAACTACATGCTCAAAGGCCGGCAAAAGTCACAGTTCGATGGTTTTCTCGACTGCATCATTCTCGAGTCCTTGCACAATCCGATTGCCGACGCGTAGCCGTTCTTCGGATCTGGACTCTTCATTGACAGATCTTCACAAAGGCCGATTGGCTGACAATCGCCTTGTTTCCCTAACTGCGCGCGCGTGAGGCCCACCAATTGAGTTAACCGGGGCCCTTTTCCACTGATCCTTCAGTGCCGTCACGACGCCGAGCAGCTCAGGGCAGAGCGACACCGCAGATCGGTCGATCCGACACTGCGAC
>JBAQJL010000026.1:0-8970 GCA_049300295.1 Xanthobacteraceae bacterium | reverse complement strand
CTTGGCCAGCGGTCAAGTGCGACCGCATTCAACAGGCCGGACATATGGGTGCAAGCGATCCGATCCAAACAACGCGCGCGTCGACCTTGCGACCAGGGGGCTGTCCACATATGGATTGCTTCGTCGCTTCGCTCCTCGCAATGACGGATCGGTTGGTCGTTAAAGACAGTTCGCCATGACCGCTGCCTTGGTGCGCCGGCTTACGCTGACCAATTTCCGCAACTACCACGCTGCCTCGCTCGAGGCTGGCGCCAGTACCGTGGTGCTGGTCGGACCGAACGGCGCCGGCAAGACCAACCTGATTGAGGCGATCTCGTTTCTCGCGCCGGGACGCGGCCTGCGCCGCGCGACGCTCGACGAGGTGGCATTCAGCGAGGGCGATGGTTCCTGGGCGGCTGCGGCCGAAATCGAAGGCGCGCTCGGGCTGGCGACGCTCGGCACCGGCATCGAACGGCCGCTTGGAGAAGACGCAGCATCGACACGCAAATTCCGCATCGACCGCGAGCCGGCAACGTCGGCCGCGGCGTTCGCCGATCATCTGCGCGTGGTCTGGCTGGTGCCTGCGATGGATGGTCTGTTTGCCGGCGCACCGGCGGAGCGCCGGCGCTTTCTCGATCGCATGGCGCTTGCGGTCGACGCCGAACACGGCAGCCGCATCAACGCGCTGGAACGGGCGCTGCGCTCACGCAACCGGCTGCTGGAGGATGCGCGCCCCGATCCGCACTGGCTCGATGCCGTGGAGCATGAAACCGCCGAACTTGCGGTCGCGGTTGCCGGACTACGGGTCGAAACGGTACGGCGCCTCGACGCGGTGCTCAAAAGCCGCAAGCAAGCAGCCTTTCCGCCGGCCGAGATTGCGCTCGATGGCTGGATGGAAAAATTGATCCCCGCGCATCCCGCCGGCGAGATCGAGGAGCGCTACCGCGCTGTGCTGCGCGACAATCGCGCCCGTGATGCCGCGGCTGGACGGACGCTCGACGGCGCGCACCTGACCGATCTCGCGGTGAGCTACGCCGCCAAAGCTATTGCCGCTGCCGATGCCTCCACCGGCGAACAGAAAGCGCTGCTGATCGGCCTGGTGCTCGCGCATGCCCGACTGATTGCCGAGATGACAGGCTTCGCGCCGGTGCTGCTGCTCGACGAAGTCGTGGCGCATCTCGATCCGTCGCGGCGCGACGCGTTGCAAGCGGAGCTTACGGCGCTCGGCACCCAGGTCTGGATGACCGGCGCCGACCCGGCGCTGTTCGCTGAAATTTCGAAGGATGCGGAGTTCGTCGAGGTCCAGTCTGGCCGCCTCAGGCCGAGCGCGGCGCGAAACTGAGCGGCAACCCAAAAGTTTCAGCAAATTTCGCGCACTGTGGTGACTGCAAGGCAGATATCAGGCCCAGCAGTCCGGGAACCAGAGTACGAGCCAGCCCCTTAACAGCAGACAGACAAGAAACGCATTCGCGGGATCGAGGCCCAATGGCGATAGTGGAACCGGAACCGGCAAGAGACGTGATTTTCACTCGACTCATGGAGTCGATCGGACAGTTGCACCAAGATCTCGACCGCGTGGAACTCTGGCTCGGCGCGCTCGATTGCTTCCAGACGCCGGTGCCGGATTATCAGCCAAGCGACCGTCATCTGTTGCCGGAGCGACGCGAGATTGCGCGCCGCGGCTCATAGTTCGAAGGACCGGCGTTCGAAGATCCGCCTTTTCTCGGATTGCGGGGCGCCTTATTTGCCCGGGCGCCAGCTCGCTTTTGAGGGCCATTTTTCTGCCTCTCACCGCACCAATTTCAGTCCCTTGATTCGGCCTTCCGAGTGGTCCCGCGGGCAGCCGCCAAAAGGGCTCCCCCGAGGCTCTTTTCTGCGCCGCCCAAAACCTTGAAAAACCACGATTTAACAATATCTTAATGGGCATCGATTTGACCTGTACGCAGGCCCTTTTTGGTGTACAACAAAGATTGATTCTCCAACCCCTTTTTGCCGCTCTCGAAAGCTCCTTGCATGGCTGAACTCGCCCGGAAGCCCGCAGCACCCGATCCTTCCGACTACGACGCGGAATCGATCAAGGTGCTCAAGGGGCTCGATGCCGTGCGCAAACGGCCGGGCATGTATATCGGCGACACCGACGATGGCTCCGGCCTGCACCACATGGTCTACGAGGTCGTCGACAACGCGATCGACGAAGCGCTCGCCGGCTATGCCAAATCTGTCGTCGTCACACTCAATCCTGACGGCTCCTGCACCGTGCGCGATGACGGCCGCGGCATCCCGACCGACATCCACAAGGGTGAGGGCGTGTCCGCCGCCGAGGTCATCATGACCCAGCTCCATGCAGGCGGAAAATTCGACCAGAACTCCTACAAGGTGTCGGGCGGCCTGCATGGCGTCGGCGTCTCCGTGGTCAACGCGCTTTCGGAGTGGCTCAAGCTCACCGTCTGGCGCGACGGCCACGAGAATTTCATGGAGTTCCGGGACGGCGACGCAGTAGCGCCGCTCGCCGTGGTCGGCGGCGGGCTCGACAAGCGCGGCACCGAGGTGACGTTCCTGCCGTCGAAGAAAACTTTCACGATGACCGAGTTCGACTTCGCCACGCTGGAGCACCGGCTGCGCGAACTCGCTTTCCTCAATTCCGGCGTCACCATTGTGCTCTCCGATATGCGCCACGCGGTCGAGAAGCGCGAGGAGTTGCACTACGAGGGCGGCGTCGAGGCGTTCGTCAAATATTTGGACCGCAACAAGACGCCGCTCGTCGACAAGCCGATCGTGATGCAGGCCGATCGCGACGGCACTGGCGTCGAGTGTGCGTTGTGGTGGAACGATGGCTACCACGAGACCGTGTTGTGCTTCACCAACAACATCCCGCAGCGCGACGGCGGCACCCATCTCGCCGGCTTCCGCGGCGCGCTGACCCGTCAGGTCGTCGCCTACGCCGATTCCAGCGGCGGCGCGCGCAAGGAGAAGGTCGCGCTGACCGGCGACGACTGCCGCGAGGGCCTCACCGCGGTGCTTTCGGTCAAGGTCGCCGACCCGAAATTCTCCTCGCAGACCAAGGACAAGCTCGTCTCCTCGGAGGTGCGCCCGGTGGTCGAGGGCGTCATCAACGACATGCTCAAGGCCTGGTTCGAGGAGCATCCGGGCGAAGCCAAGATCATCGTCGGCAAGGTCATCCAGGCCGCGGCAGCCCGCGAAGCCGCCCGCAAGGCGCGCGAGATGACGCGCAAGAGTGCGCTCGGCATCACTTCGCTGCCTGGAAAACTCGCCGACTGCCAGGAGCGTGACCCGGCCAAGTCCGAACTGTTCATCGTCGAGGGCGACTCCGCCGGCGGCTCCGCCAAGCAGGGCCGCAACAGGGCATTCCAGGCCGTCCTACCGCTGCGCGGAAAAATCCTCAACGTCGAACGCGCCCGCATGGACAAGATGCTGTCGTCCGAGCAGATCGGCACGCTGATCACCGCGCTCGGCACCGGCATCGGCGCCGACGAATTCGCCATCGACAAGCTGCGCTACCACAAGGTCATCATCATGACCGACGCTGACGTCGACGGCGCCCACATTCGCACGTTGCTGCTGACGTTCTTCTATCGGCAGATGCGCGACATCATCGATGGCGGCTATCTCTACATCGCCCAGCCGCCGCTCTACAAAGTCTCGCACGGCAGGTCCGAGCAATACCTGAAAGACGAGCGTTCGCTCGAGGATTATCTGATCGACACCGGCCTGGAAGACACCATGCTGCGGCTGTCGTCCGGCGAAGTCCTGGCCGGCAACGATCTGCGCAAGCTCGTCGAGGATTCGCGCGTCATCCGCAATCTGCTCCATGGTCTGCATAGCCGGTACAATCGGCAAGTGGTGGAGCAGGCGGCAATCTTGAGCGTACTCAACCGCGAGATCTTCGGCGATCCGCAGAAGGCGGTCGCCGCCGTGCCTTACATCGCCAAGCGGCTCGATGCACTCTCGGAGGAAACCGAGCGCGGCTGGCAAGGCCAGTTCGTCGAAGGGGCGGGTTTCACTTTCGAGCGTACGGTTCGCGGCGTCAAGGAAGCTGCGGTGCTCGATCACGCGCTGCTCGGCTCCGCCGATGCCCGCAAGCTCGACGAATTCGCGCCTTCGCTGCAAAAGGTATTTCCGCGGCCGACGCCGCCAGCGGTGTTGCGGCGCAAGGACGACGACACGCCGATCCACGGCCCCGTCGGCCTGTTCGAGGCCGTCACCGCCGCCGGCAAGAAGGGCGTGGCGCTACAGCGCTATAAAGGCCTCGGCGAGATGAACCCGAGCCAGCTCTGGGAGACCACGCTCGACGTCAACGCCCGCACGATGCTGCAGGTCAGCGTCAAGGAAATCGACGAGGCCAACACCATCTTCGACGAGCTGATGGGCGACAAGGTCGAACCGCGGCGCGTGTTCATCGAGCACAACGCGCTGTCGGCGAGTGTGGATGTGTAGGCAACAACCTCACGCGCCGTTTCTGATCACGCCCCCTGGCGCCGGCTGAATCGGCTGATGTCCGCTTCTCGCTGAGGCGATCGTGACAACGGACGCTGCGCGTCGAAGCAATGTGCCAATCGCCGACTTGGCAAATCACCCTGGAATAAGTCAGTACGCCCAGCGAACCCACCAGTCAGGGCAGCACTCCTTTGGACTGTGCTGCGCGTCACAGACCTGTTAGTTTGCTTACGCTAAGTCCTCGTCGTCAGAGCTGCCAGCGGGATGTGCCGACGTTCCGCAAATTAAAGGCAGCCATTGTGCCTGCGGCGGGCGAGCCAGCCATCTGAATTTGTCGGTTCGCTGCTCTCACAATTGTGGAGAGGGCAAAGCGCGTGGGGCATGACGATGAAATTTCCCCGTCGAAATTTTCTGCGTCTGGCCGGCGCCGCCGCAGCCTTGCCGTCGATGCCGCGTCTCGCCGCCGCTCTCGATTATCCGACCCGGCCGGTACACTGGATGGTTGGCTATGCGCCCGGCGGCGGCAACGACATCGTCGCGCGCCAGATGGGTCAGTGGCTTTCGGAACGGACCGGACAGTCGTTCATTATCGAGAACCGGCCGGGTGCGGCGACGAATGTCGCGACCGAAGCTGTCGTAAATGCGACGCCCGATGGATACACGCTTCTGCTGGCCGGACTGCCGAACGCGATCAATGCCACGCTCTACGATCACCTTCATTTCAATTTCATCAGGGACATCGCGCCGGTCGCCGGCATAGCCCGCACGGCCCTCGTTTTGGTCGTCAATCCGTCCGTTCCAGCCAAGTCGCTGCCCGAATTTGTCGCTTACGCCCAAGCTAATCCGGGCAGGCTCAACATAGCGACCAACGGCAGCGGCAGCCCGCCGCATCTCGCTGGTGAACTTTTAAAGCTGACGGCGGGCATCAATTTGATCAACGTGCCCTACCACGGCACCGCGCCCTCGATCGCCGCTCTGCTTGGCGGACAAGTAGAGGCATTTTTCTCCAGCGTGCCGGGTGCGGTGGAGTTTATCCGGTCCGGCAAGCTGCGCGCCCTAGCCGTGACCACGGAGACACGTTCTGATGCGCTACCGGACATCCCAACGATGGGTGAGTTTGTCCACGGCTACGAGGCAAGCATCTGGTATGGCGCCGGAGCGCCGAGGAAGACATCCGCAGAGGTAATCGACAGGCTGAACCGCGAGATCAACGGCGGCCTCGCCGACCCGAAAATGCGCGCGCGACTTGCCGATCTCGGGGCTACGGCAATTTCGGGGTCGCCTGCCGACTTCGGAAAGCTCGTCGCCGACGAAACCGAGAAATGGGCCAAGGTTATCAAATCCGCGGGCATCAAGTCGGAGTGATCGACTTGCGACTGATTTGACCGGGATGAGAGGACGCCACGATGAAATCATCACGCCGCAAATTCCTGCATATCGCCGCGGGCGTTGCCACGCTGCAGGCGGTACCGCAAGGCGCACACGCACAAGGTTATCCGGCACGGCCGGTGCGCTTGATTGTCGGGTTCACTCCGGGCGGCGGCAATGACATCACCGCACGCCTGATAGGGCAATGGCTGTCAGAGCACCTCGGCCAGACGTTTGTGGTCGAGAACCGGCCAGGCGCGGGCACCAATATCGCCACCGAAACCGTCGTGCATGCGGCGCTTGATGGTTACACGATTCTGTTTGTCGCCCCCTCGGCTGCGATCAACGCGACGCTCTATGAAAAACTCAATTTCAACTTCATCCACGACATGACGCCGATCGCCGGCATCATGCGCATACCCAACGTCATGGTGGTCAATCCATCCGTCCCGGCCACAACGGTGCCGGAATTTATCGCTTACGCCAAAGCCAATCCGGGCAAGGTCAACGTCGCGTCTCCCGGGGTCGGCACATCGGTCCATTTGTCCGCCGAGCTATTCCAGATAATGACCGGCGTCCATATGGTGCACGTTGTCTATAAGGGGTCGGCGCCCTCGCTCACGGATCTGATCGGCGGACAGGTGCAGGTCTCGTTCGCAACGATGCCTGCATCGATCGGGTTTATCAGGAGCGGCAAGCTGCGCGCCCTGGCGGTGACCACGGCGGCGCGTTCGCCGGTGCTGCCCGGCGTGCCGGCTGTGGGCGAGTTCGTCGCCGGCTACGAGGTGAGCACGTGGTACGGCCTGTGCGCGCGAGCGGGCACGCCCGCCGGCGTCATCGACAGGATCAACAAGGAAGTCAACGCTGCCCTTTCCGACCCGGCGATGAAGGCGCGGCTCGCCGATTTGGGCGGCATTCCGATCGCGGGCTCGCCGGCCGATTTCGGCAAGCTCATCGCCAATGAAACCGACAAGTGGGCCAAGGTGATCCGGGCGGCCAACATCAAGCCGGAGTGATCGACTGGCGGTTGATTTGACCAGTAGGAGAGGGGCGACATGACGAAATCATCACGCCGCAGATTCTTGCAACTGGCCGCCGGCACCGCCGCGCTTCCGGCATTCTGGCGCCCGTCGCTGGCGCAATCCTATCCGGCGCGGCCGGTGCATCTGCTCGTCGGGTTTCCTGCCAGCGGCCTGACCGATATCCTGGCGCGCGTGTTGAGTGCGTCGCTGTCGCAGCATGCCGGTCAGCAATTCGTCGTCGAAGATCTGCCCGGCGCCGGCACCAATGTGGCAACCGAGAAAGTCATACGATCGACCCCGGACGGGTACACGCTGCTGATGGCCACATCGTCAAATGCCATCAACGCCAGCCTCTACACCGGGCTGCATTTCGACTTCATCCGCGACACCGCACCGGTCGCCAGCATCGCCCGCACGCCAATGGTGATGACGGTCGCTCCGTCGTTTGCGGCCAAAACCGTCGCTGAGTTCATTGCCTACGCCAAGGCCAATCCGGGCAGTATCAACATGGCGACGGCCGGCAAGGGCAGTTCGCTGCATCTGGCCGGCGAACTGTTCATGGCCATGACCGGCGTCAAAATGACGGTCGTGCATTACCGCGAAATCTATATCCCTGACATGCTGGCGGGGCGCGTGCAGGCCGTGTTCAGTCCGATCCCGACAATGATCGAGCAGATCAGGGCGGGGAAGCTCCGCGCCCTGGCTGTGACCAGCAGCGCGCCGTCGCCGGCATTGCCGGGCGTTCCGCCCATCGCCGCGACCGTGCCCGGCTTCGACGCCGTCATCTGGAACGGCATGGTGGTGCCGAAGGGCACGCCGGCTGGGGTCATCGACACGCTCAACCGCGCGGTCACCGCGAGCCTCGTCGAGCCGGGAGTCACGGCCAAATTCGCCAATCTCGGCAGTGTTGCAAAGGCAATGACGCCCGTAGAGTTCGGCAAGTTTGTCGTCGAAGACACGGAGAAATGGCGCAAGATAATTCGCGCCGCCAATATCACGGTGGGCTGAATGCTACTTGATGGGGGTATGCTGACGAGCATACCCCCATCAAGGAAATCGACGAGGCCAACACCATCTTCGACGAGCTGATGGGCGACAAGGTCGAACCGCGGCGCGTGTTCATCGAGCACAACGCGCTGTCGGCGAGCGTGGATGTGTAGGCAACAACCTCAGGCGCCGTTTCTGGCCACTCGCGCTCGGCGCAGGCTGAATCGGCTGATGTCCGCTTCTCGCTGACCGCTGCCGTGACAGCGGGCACCGAGAACCGACGCGAGGTGGCACCTTCGACAATTATGGCGCTGTAGCAAAGCTGATCGAGTAGGGTTGCTCGAATGTTTTCGTTACGAAATCGCCTGAGGATGATTCGTTTCGACCAAAGGGCTGGTCGGGTTTGAAGTTTGCGGCGTCGGCATCAGTGCGAGTGACGAGGCAAAGTCAGACGCGCCGAGGCTTGGCAAAAACGAGGCCATGGCCTGCGTGAGCTGCGCGGTCGCGCTGCTTGGCGCGGCGGTGGCCGGATCGACGGCCGGACCGCTGAGTTGCGCACTCGGTGGCGCGCTCGCTGGACTGGCCGATACGCCGCTGATCGACCACTCCAGGCCGACCTGACCCATCGGGACCGTCCCCGCGATGGTGTTGTTGCTGATGTCGTAGAGTTCGAGCACACCGGTATTCGAATTGCGCATCAGCATGTCGGTCTCATTGGCATGGCCGGTGAAATCGCCGAAGCCGGCGATCGACCACTCCAGCCCGACCTGGCCCATCGGGGCGAACGACGTTATGGCGTTGTTGACGATGTCGTAGACCTCGAAGGCGCCGGTATTCGAGTTGCGCATCAGCATGTCGGTCTCGCCGGCGTGCGAGCTGAAATCGCCGAAGCCCGCCATCTGCCACTCCAGCCCTACCTGGCCCATCTGCCCCGACGACGTGATCGTGTTGTTGCTTATGTCGAAGACCTCGAGCGCGCCGGTATTGCTGTTACGCATCAGCATGTCGGTCTCGTTGGCGCGGGTCGAGAAGTCGCCGAAGCCCGCAATCGACCACTCCAGACCGACCTGGCCCATCGGCCCCGCAAACGTGATGGCGTTGTTGGCGATGTCGTAGACTTCGAATGCGCCGGTATTGCTGTTGCGCATCAGCATGTCGG
>JBAQJL010000025.1:0-39452 GCA_049300295.1 Xanthobacteraceae bacterium | reverse complement strand
GCTCAACAGCCAAAAGGGTGTCTTCCAAAAAGAGAGCTACCAGACGCCGTTCCAGTCCGGCTCGGGCTTTCATCTGATGAACGCCTCGTTCACCACCGGCGGCGGCGGGGCGACGCGCGATGCCGAGGCGGCGATCGCCCGCGGCACCAAGGCCGGCGTGATCGAGGCGTTTCGCGAGTGGCAGGGCCAGAGCGAGGCCGACAATACGGGTGCCGGCAATACTTCTATTCGCGGCGCGTCGTTTAGCGGCGGCCTCGGTGGTCTTGGCGGAGCTGGGAGCGCCAGTGAGTTTGGCGGCGGCATGCCTCGTGGTCATGGTCGCGGCCGCCGGTCGGCATCAATAGAACAAGGCGGCGACTCCGAAACTGGCGCGTCGCCCTACAGCGCGGGCGTGGCGGCGCCGGGCGCCAGCAACGCCTACATTAGCGCCGCGCGATCGCGTTTTGCTGCGGAATTGTCTGACCCAAATAAACGCCTGCAGTTTGGCGCGATGCTTCTCTCGGAAGGCTCACCGCAGCCGACCGCGGAGTCGGCGATGAATCGCTCGCTCTATTCGCATCGCACCCTGACGCAGATGCTGCATTCTGGATTCTATGGTCCGATCAATAGGGGGCAACTGCCTGCGTTCGAGCGGCGGTTGCAACATAATCCGCGGCTTATGGCGCGGATGAACGCGGCTATCGATCGCGCTCTCGGCGGCAGCGATATGATCCACGGCGCCACCGATCAGGGCATGCCTAGCGATCCGAACGGACGATGGCCTGGCGGCCGCGTGCGGATCGGCGGCAATGTCTTCAATGATTGGGGCGGCGGTCCGGGCGGTCATCGCGGCGCCGCTCGTTGGCGCGAACAGTTCGAGAGTCAGGCAGGTCAGGCAGCGCTGCGCGCACGCTCCAATACCTATCTGCACCATTTCATGCATCATCGTGCGGGTGCCTCCGGACGCGATGATCTGCTGCATCTGGGCAAGCAATCCGGCGTGATGGCGCCGGCGCCGCACAGACTAGAGGGCGGGGCTTCGTTGCACGTGAACTTTGACGGACTGCCCCGCGGAAGCCGCGTCAAAGCCGAGCGCATCGGAAATGCCTTCGACACGCTCACGATAGACCGCGGCCGGCCGATGGTTAGGGCGAATACGGACGGATGATCGAAGAAGCAAAAGACCTTATCGCGCGATGGCAGGATTGGGCTCCGGAGCGCGTTGCTGTGATTTGCGCGATGAGCCGGGCGTGCGCGGTACTCTGCTACGGCACCGAATTTCCGGAGATAGCGGGTCTGCCGTTGGGGGGACCGCCGGTCTTTATTATTCAGGATGAAGATGGGCTCCCCATGCGGCTATGCGGTGAGTTTCGCCATGCCGTCAATCTTGCGGCCGAGCATGGCTTCGTAGTAGCGCGCATTGCGTTCATCTAATGTCCAAAGGTTTCGTATGACGAAACTTGCCGGCCTCAAGCCGGAACGTGCAGTGAACAAATAGGCGAAAGTTTCGTATGACGAAACTCTCGGTGTGGCCGAAAGAGAACGAAAGGGATTCCCCTGCGCCCCGGTCCGATGTTATGATTCGTGCGCCCCGACGCGCCGCTACCAACGGCGCGCCGGGACTTGCCACAACCCGCCGGCTAGGGCGCGTCATGACCGAATCGAAACTTACCAAAAATCGACGGGCATTGCGCATGGCCGGTGCTCCACACCGCTCATAAGGAGACCATTGTCATGCGCTCACAGTCGAAACGAAAACCAACCCGCGCCGCCGTCGCCGGCAAGCCCTCGACCAAATCCCGCGCGCGGCGCTTGGCCGGACGTAGAGCAGTTCCGAAACAGAGACTGGCGCCGCCGGCCGACGATCCCATCTACGCGGCGATCAGCCGATGCATTGAAACCGAGCGCGAGGCCTTCCGGGCGCGGCGCCGGCGGCCCTTAGCAAAAGAGTTTGCAGGCGATCCGGTCTTCGCCGCGATCGAGCGTTGGCGCCGCGTGGCCGAAGCATGCGACCGAAAGAGCGGCGATCTGCCCGACAAGCTCGCCGACAGAGAAGGTGCGGCGTTGCGCACCGTCGCGAAATGCGTTCCAACCACGGTACAAGGCATCTTGGCGTTGTTGGATTTTGCGCTTGGCGAGAGGAATGTTCCATATTCAAAAAAACCTGTGCCCTTGATGGAGCGTGGCAACTATGACGGAGATCTTCTCGAAAGCATTCACCGCGCCTGCCACTCGCTCTTAGATGAAAAGCGGTATGCCCGCGCCCAATGCTCCGGCCGTTCACTGCCGGCAAACAATGCGAAGAAGAGTAATCCGACCGATGGAGATGACTGATGAGCGGCATCACGAGCTCGTCGACGGAGCTGCTACCGTCGGGCTTTGGGGTGCGACCCCGCGCGGTTGTGTCCATGCCATCGATTGGATTGGAAATCCTTCCGACGCGGAAGGATTATCCACCGGCCGCCCGCTCTTGATCTGGCCCGCAGCCTTGGCGGATTCCATGGAGCCTAGTCTGCGGCGCGGAGATCCGGTTTTTGTCGACGCCTCCGATTCGCCTGCCATCGCCGCCTGGCACAACGGTTTCGGCGAGACGCTGAACAGATTGGAATTGGTGCCGAACATCTCTCCGCCGCTCGTTCGCATCAGCTCTGATAACACCAGGTATCTCCGGGCGTGTATGAGGTCTCGCTCGGCGAGCTGAAGATCATCGGGAGATACCGGTGTAGGATCACGGGCTAAGCCCGAACGAGAGGCTGGGCCGGCGTTAATCAGACGCTGGCCCCTTTAGGGAGCGGAGCAAAAAATGTCTCAGGACGCCGGGCTGAATAAATGACCCGCAAACCTATTCCCGAGCCACTTCAACGCATTGTCGAGGCGATCGCGCGCGATTTGGTGCGCGATCATTTCAAGCAGCTGGAAGCGCAGCTGAGGGAGGAGAATAATCCCGGCCCGGGCGTTCTTGGCGAAGCTCCGGCGGCGGATATCGGGAGGAGGGTCAGTTCGGGTGAGAGAGACATTCTCGGTGACCGATGACGGATATCGGCTCGCGCCTTCGAAGGCACTGGCGCTGGCTCGCAAAATCGAGCCAGCGCTGCGTTCCAGATCGGCCGGCGCATGGGCACCGCTCCGGGACGCTCCCCGCAGGCCGCCGGCTCGCGTGAGCCGCACGATATGCACAAGGAGATTCCGGGCCCGGACAGGCCTTCTCGCGCCGCACGCTGGGCATTGGTACGGGCCGCCGTCGAGGCGGCGGACAGAGACCGCGATTCGCTGTATGGGCTTGGTCGAAGAAATGGACTCGAAGGCTCTATTCGTCCAAACTTTGGTCGATAATTCGCAAGCGTTTGGATAGAGACTCTGACGTCTTAGAAAGCGCTGTCACTGCCGCGCTGTATTTATCGGTTGCGATCTCGGCCTGCAACTTCACCGAGTTGCTGCGTAACGCACGAAACCTCTTGGGATCATAAGCCTCACCAGCAAAGCCTCCCTTTGGTCCATTTTTAATCATGGCGTCGATGATCCTTGTAGAAAAATGCGTCAGGGTCTTCAGACTGCTGATTGCGGTTAGGTAAGCGACCACCTCGCTTTTCGACTCACCGTTCCGAAGCCCGGTCAGTGTAGTCGCGAGCACGTCTGCTTCTGGCCATATCACATTGATCTTTGCTTTTATATCTTCGTACCTTTTCAGATCTGGCTGCGGGCCCGGCATTGGGCCAGGCTCCGTCAAATTCAATGGAATTGGGTCTAGCCAGCCGAATTGCCCGGAGACAGTGTCGTTGTTTAGCTTATCGAGCTGACGACGAACGTCTTCAATTTGGGAAATCTGCCGAGCAAGAACCTCGGAGAGCGCAATGTTCGCCTGCTGACGAGAAATGCGGAGCTGTTGGCCGACAAGGTGCCACGCGACAACTGCTGCGATCAGAGCTGCGCCTCCAGAGGTGAGCGAGGCTGCCATCCCTTTGTCTTCGGCATCGAGTTGCCTGCTATACAAACCAAATAAAATGAATCCAACAGCCATGATCCCAACAATTGTGATCGCAGGGAGCATAAGGCTTTGCCGCGTTCTAATCTTGCTTGCCAGGGCGGGTGTAATGCGCACTACGAGTCTGCAAACACGACTGCGGGCGATAGAAACTGGTCCACGCATTGACTGTCACATGCCGCTTTGCAGGATTTGGATAGCTGGCCCGATCTTCCCATGGTCTTCCCAGTCGCTATTTCTGGGAAGATTTAGACTTGCAGATTATGCCTAAGTCTTTGAGTTTATTGGTCGGAGCGCCGAGATTTGAACTCGGGACCCCCAGTCCCCCAGACTGGTGCGCTAACCGGGCTGCGCTACGCTCCGAAACCGGTAACAGCATCGATAGCTAATGTGCCCCGTGCGGCACGTCCAGACAAATCCTTAGGGCCAAATTCGGGCGGGCGAACAAAGCCCGGGCAAAGCGCTCATACCCGGCACCGTTTCGGGGCTGTCGACCGGCCGCCATGCGGCGAGCGAACGACGAAACCGGCCGCGCGCCAGGTTGAGTGCGGGTCTCGGTTTATCGTCGATCGTCACAATGGGGCTAATTCACAATACCGATAATCATGCCGCGCGAAGGCGCTCGCCGGTGCGCGCCCGACACCGTAAGGTGGTTCGTCTCTTTCGGCTCTCCCGAACGGAATCCAACGTGAAGCGGCTTTACAGCGCTTTCCTCAATACGGTGCGTGGCTTCGGATGGTGCCTGGCGCACGAAGCGGCTGTGCGCGAGGAAGCGGTGTTGCTGGTGATTGCGGTTCCGCTCGGCGTTTTCCTCGCACCGGGCGTGGGCTGGTATGTGGCCATGGTCGGCTCGCTGCTCGCGGTGCTTGCGGTCGAACTTTTGAATACATCGGTCGAAAAATTAGCCGATCATGTGACGCGCGAATGGCACGCCGAAATTCGCCAGGTCAAGGATTTCGGCTCGGCGGCGGTCTTCTGCGCGCTATGCTTCGCTGGACTTATATGGCTTGCGGCGATTGCTTTGCGCCTGGGGCTCCTTTAGCGCGCATCGCGCTTTCGATCGCACGCTGCAACAGGTCGCGATACGGATAGCCGGTGTAAGGCGTGGCGGCTCTGGTCATCTCTGTGAGGCGATCGACGCCGGTGAAGAAGGCGGCTGGATTTTTGTAAAGATAGACGTCGCCGTCGCGCAATTCGGCGAACTCCGCGATGTCGGTCGCCAGTACGCGAGCGCCGGAGAGGCGACCCTCGACTACGCAGCGTCCGAAGCCCTCGCGCAAAGAATGCACCCACACGACAGCATGCGAGCGATAGGCGCGCGCGACTTCCGCGTCCGACAGACGGCCGCACACCTGCAACTGGCCCGAGGCCATGAATGCGGCAACCGGCTGTAGTTTCGCCATGTCGTTGGCTTTATGCAGGCCAAGAATGGAAACGCGATAACCCCGCGCCAAGACCGCCGGCAGGTATTCGGCCACGACCGTTTCCAGGTCCTTGTTGGCGGTTGAGCCGGTGCACAGCAGGATCGACGGGCTGCGTTCTGGCGTCTCGGCGGCGGCGAGGCGCTCGAACGCGTAGAACGTGTTGGGCAGGAGCGTGGCGGGTCCGCCGCCGAACAGGCCGCATTGCGTAAGCCGTTGCGCCGTGATGTCCGAGATGGTGAACAGCGGCGCGCTGAGCCACTTCACCGCACGATAGCAGGCGAGATAGTAAAGCTTGGAGAATGATAGCGGCCGGTTGAGCTGTTCGAGATCGTGCACAACGATGCGGCCGCGCCGGGTCAAGAGATCAATGATAGCGACTGAATTGTACGGATAGATCGTAAGATCCGCCCGCAGCAATAAGCCGATCACCGGCAGCAAAGTCTGTTCGACCGCCACCGCGAGCAAATAGAGCACGCCGCGCGGCAGCTTCCGGCAGAACACTGGCGCGCGCACGACACTGACGCGCAGTCCCTCGCCGCGCAGGCCGTCGATCAGATTGCGCACATAGAGCGGGATGCCGCGATCGAGCGCGCCGCCGATGAAGTCATTGATCAGAATATGCATGCATTTGGCTCACGCGGTCATTTGCCGCCACCACGCGGTCACGGCGCAACGGGCAGAAAAGTCCCGCCGGCATCGGCGCCGATGGAATAGTCTCGCCGGCGACAGGAATTGATCGTGGCCACGGTGAGGCCCCAGATGAGGCCGAGCAGAAGAAAGAAATGACGCCAGTGGTCGGTGTCGACTACGAAGCCCTCGACCACTTCGCCGACGAATGCCGCATAGGCGGCGAGCAGATAATATTGCCACGGGGTCGATATCAGCACCGCGCGAATGCCGATGACGAGCGTCACCAGGACCAGCGTCATATAGGCCGCGCCGCCGAGCCAGCCGTAGACCAGAAAGCCCTGCATGTAGACGTCGTGCTGCTGGCCGCCAAAGATGCGGGAGAACTCGAACGGCCCGAGGCCGTTGGGATGTTCGAGAATTTGGGTCAGCGCCAGCTGTTGAAACCAGAAGCGGCCGCCCGGCCCGACGTCGTAGGGCTGAATCGCCTGAGCGCGCACGAGCAGCATATCACGCACAGATTCGATCGAGCTGAGCGCGATGACCAGGAGCGCAATGACGATGCCGGCGCCGGCAGTGAGCAGCACGATTCGGTTGCGCATGCGCTGACTAGGGCTCACCGCAAACAGCAGCGCCACCGCGACGGCGAGCGACAACGCGAAGTGCAGCCAGGCGCCGCGCGAGAAACTTAAAAACAGCCCACCCAACAGCGCCGCGACGATGATCAAGCCCCCGATGCGGATGCCGCGGGTCATAAAACCGACGATCAGCAGCAGCAGCGGAAAGATCAGAAATGGCCCGTAGACGTTGGGGTCTTTGAAGGTCGCACTGACGCGTTCGTTGTCGAGAAAGATCTGAGAACCGGGCACCAGGTGAAAAAAGCCCAGATAACCGGCCAGCGTCGCGAGCAGCGCGGCGAGTAGATAGGCCCGGCGCAAAATACCAAGGCGAGTCAGGTCGCCTTCGCTGAACAAGCAGGCGAACATGATGCTGGCAGCACCAAGATAGATCGAGGTGCCGGCGTATTGGATAGTGTTTTCCTGGTCGCCGACCTGAACCAGCGCCAGCAACCCGCCGAGCAGCCAGACGACGGTCAAGATCAGCAGGGGCACCAGCCTGCGGTCGAATGGCACCCGCGCGGCAACGCACATGGTCAGAAGAACGAACATCAGGGCATCGTGCGGCGATGGCTCGATGAAGGCGATCGAGCTCAACGCCATGGCGACAAACAGCGTGACGTTCAGCAGGCGTTGCGCCAGTGCGGGCGAGCGGACAATTCTGCCGCCGCCGAACGGCGCCTGCGCCGTATATAACGCCGCGCTCAATACGCGCTCTCCGTGCGCAAAAGTGCGAACGGCGTGCGCGCCAGAATGTAGATGTCGAACGGGATCGACCAGTTTTCGATGTAATAGAGGTCGTGCTCGACGCGGCGCTGGATCTTTTCCTGGCTGTCGGTTTCGCCGCGCCAGCCGTTGATCTGCGCCCAGCCGGTGATACCTGGCTTCACCCGGTGACGGGCGAAATAGCCGTCCACCGCCTCGTCATAGATGCGGTCCGCCGCCTTGGCATGCACCGCATGTGGCCGCGGCCCGACCAGCGACAGATTGCCGGCGAATACGACGTTGAGCAGTTGCGGCAGTTCGTCGAGGCTGGTCTTACGTATGAAGCGACCGACCCGGGTGACGCGTGGGTCGTCTTTGGTGACGAGCTTCTGCGCCGTTGCGTCGGCCTGCTCGACATACATCGAGCGGAATTTGTAAACCTCGATCAACTCGTTGTTGAACCCGTAGCGGCGCTGCTTGAACAGCACGGGCCCTTTGCTGTCGAGCTTGATGGCGAGCGCGACGAGCAGCATAACGGGTGAAGCACAGATCAGCGCGAGTGTGCCGACGACTTTGTCAAACAGCCATTTCATCACCACGTCCCAATCGGCGATCGGCTTGTCGAAAATGTCGATCACCGGGACGTTGCCGATGTAGGAATAGGAGCGCGGCCGAAACCGCAGCTTGTTGCTGTGTGCGGAGAGGCGGATGTCGACGGGCAGCACCCAGAGCTTTTTCAGCATCTGCAGGATGCGGCTCTCGGCGGTGATCGGCAACGAGAAGATCACCAGATCGACGCGAGTATGGCGGGCGAACTCCACCAATTCGTCGACGGTGCCAAGTTTTTGCACCCCCTGGCAGCTTGCCGCACTGCGCTGGTCGCCGCGATCGTCGAATACGCCGATGACGCGCACGTCGGAGTCGCGTTGCGCGGCGAGCGAGCCGATCAGCGTCTCGCCATTACCGTCGGCGCCGACCACCACCGTGCGGCGGTCGAGGCGGCCCTCGCGCGTCCAGCGCCGAACCAGCAGAAACAACGCACGGCGAAACGCGATCAGCGTGCAGAGGCCGAAGACGTAGAAACCTGCAAGCCAGACGCGTGAGAATTGATCGCCTGTTTTGGCAAAAAATGACGCGCCGATGGCCAATAGGAAAACCACCGACCAGGCTGACGCGAGCCGCATGTACTGTTTCTCGTGGCCGCGGAAGGCGCCGACCTGATAGATGTCGGCAGCCTGGAACGCGAGCATCGCGAGGAGCGCAATGCCGGCAATCGCGGCGACGTAGTGCCAAGCAAAGCCGTCGTGCGGTACGACGTGCGCGACATATACGGCGAAGCCGACGAGTGCCACGAGCGCGGCCTCGATCAGGCGGACCGTGCCGGCAAGCACGATCGGCGAATAGGCGCTTTTTGATGGTTCCGCCGCTACCTTCAGCGCGGCCGGCGAGAGCTTAGCCGGCTTGGGTGAGGAAGTGCCACGCCGTGCAGCGGATGCCGACGGAACTGCCGACTCGAACACCATACTGTGGTCGGGGCTGGACATTGTTTACGCACGCAACTCTTCCGCCGGCACTCAGGTTGCCCGCACCGGCCGGCAGACCGCTGCAGAATAGTGAACAAAGTTCAAAAATTGGTTAGTCAAGGCGCGCGACTTGTCTCCGTGCCAGCGCCTCGCGATAGGCGGCAAGCCCGCCTTCTACCATTGTGTCTACAGTGAATTCGCTGCAGACGCGCGCATGGAGCGTCCGCGCCAGAACATGAAGTTGCGCTGGGTCGTCCAACGCGCCGGGAATGGCCTGCGCCAGCGCCGCGACGTCGTCGGCGGGAATAAGGCGGCCCGCTTCCGGGCCAAAAATCTCGCCTATGCCGCCGACCCGGGTCGAGACGATCGGCATGGCGGCGGCTGCTGCCTCGAGCACGACATAGGGCAGGGACTCCGCGCGTGAGCACACGACAAGCAGCTTTCCCATCGCGAATGCCTCGCGAGCTGGCCGGAAGCCGACAAATCGGATTTGGTCGTCGACGCCGAAACGCTGCGTCAGCGCAGCGAGTTCGTCACGCTGCGGCCCATCGCCGGCGATGGTAGCCGTAAAGCGCCGGCCGCAATGCTTGAGCATCGCGAGAGCTTCGATCAGCACATCGATAGCCTTGACGCTGCGCAGTTCGCCCACGCAGACGATGTCGGTCGCGTCCGCACGCGCGACGATGGGCGCCAAGTCTGCGTCGCCAACGCCATTACGCACGACACGAACAAAGCCGTGCGGAGGGCCGACCTTGTCGCGGAATACCTGCGCGATATATTCGCTTTCAAACAAAAAAAGATCGGTGCGCGCGTTGAGAAGCCGCTCTACCACGCGATAGAAACCGCCCGCCGCGGTCCCGGGAGCGTAGACGAGCGATCCACCGTGCGGCGTGTAGACCCGGATCGTGGTCTCGCCGCGCGGTGCAAGACGGGCCAGCGCCGCCCCCTTGGCGCCGTGGCCGTGCACCACGTCCGGTTCGATCGATGCAATCCGCTGCGCGACGAACTGCAATGCGCCGATATCGCCAAAGCCGAGCTGTCGTGCAATCGGAACGCGGGCGATATTCAGGGCCATCTTTGGGGCGAGCCGCGCCAACATCTCATCTGCCCGTGCGCCGCCGGTCGTGCTGTCAACGACGAGGCCGACGCGGTGGCCGCGCGCGGCTTGGCCTTGGGCGACATCGAGCACGTGACGAAACAGCCCGCCAAGCGGAGCACGCAGGATGTGGAGAATCTTCAAACTGGCCGGCGAGCCGAAGGCTTGCACTCGCGCAGGAGCGGCATCGCGGCCAACCTGACCGGCGGCTCCCGTCGCGGCGGCGAGCATAGACGCGGCGGGCAACGAGAATTTGCCCATGAAGGGTCCCTAAAAGTCGTGGCAAACAGTTAAGCGCGATTAAGACTTGATCGAGTTAAGAAACCCTCACGTTACTCGCGGCACACTCGCCGGCACTGGAATGTGAATGCGCGTCCGCGTCATCGCGCGGGCGAGTAGCGGCTGCTTTAACCGGATGGCAACCTTAATAGTTCGTAATGCCGTGAGTTTTGGTCCGTTTGCGGGAGTAGGGTGATGAGCGTGGTGTCGGAATCGGCGCGGCGTTCGGGCGGGGGTCCGTTGGGCGACGCGGAATTCGACTTTCCCGCGCTCGGTGCGGCGCTCTGGCGCAGCAAGTGGAAAATCCTGGGCCCGACGCTGCTCGTTGCGATCCTGACCCTTATCGTCGTTCAGATCATTCCGGCGAAATACCAATCAGAGTCCCGGGTCCTCATCGAGGGCCGCGACAACGTGTTTTTGCGTCCGGACGCCGATAAGGACCAGTTCGATCGCAATGCAATCGACGAACAGACGGTAACCAGCCAGGTTCAACTCGTCTTGTCGCGCGATCTCGCGCGCAGCGTGATTGCAAAACTTAAGCTCGACAAGAATGCCGAGTTCGATCCGGCCCTGAACGGAATCTCCTCGATCAAGAGGATTCTTGGCCGGCTCGGGCTAACCAAGGATCCGGCGAGCATGACGCCGGAAGAACGGGTGTTGGACGCCTATTATGATCGACTGACCGCTTTCGCCGTCGACAAGTCGAACGTCATCGTCATCGATTTTCTGTCGCAGGACCCTCAGCTTGCCGCCAATGTCGCCAACGCCATCGCGGACGAATATCTGGTGCGTCAGCGCGCCGCCAAGCAGGATCAGGCGCGCACGGCGGTAGATTGGCTGTCCGGCGAAATTCAGTCCATGCAGAAGAGGGTCGCCGCCGCCGAGGCCAAGGCCGCGGCGTTCCGCGGCGATACCAATCTTTTGGTCGGACCGAACGATACCACCCTGTCGGCGCAGCAGCTCGGCGATTTCAATGCGCAGATCGCCGCTGCACGCG
Organism: Xanthobacteraceae bacterium; assembly: GCA_049300295.1. Classification (GTDB taxonomy): domain Bacteria; phylum Pseudomonadota; class Alphaproteobacteria; order Rhizobiales; family Xanthobacteraceae; genus BOG-931. The sequence continues at coordinate 28,223 of JBAQJL010000025.1, read as the reverse complement.
CGCAAAAGGCCGACGCCGAGGCCAAGTCCAAGATCATCCGGGAAATGCTCAAGTCCGGACAACCGATTGAATCTTCGGATGTTCTCAATTCCGAACTGATCCGCAGGCTGTCGGAACAGCGCGTGACGCTTCTCGCCCAACTCGCGGAACAATCCACGTCGCTTGGCGACCGGCATCCGCGCATCAAGGAACTAAGGGCCCAGATCGCCGATCTGGATCAGCAAATCAGACTCGAGGCAGCAAGAACGGCGCGCGCGTTTGAGAACGACGCCAAGATCGCAACCGCCCGGCTCGACGCGCTGACGACGAATTTCGACCAGCTCAAGAATCAAGCGGCAAACACCAACGAGCGCAATGTGGAATTGCGGGCGCTCGAGCGTGACGCCAAGGCGCAGCGCGATCTGTTGGAATCCTATCTCGCCAAATATCGCGAAGCCACGTCGCGCGCGACCCTCAATTCGGCGCCGGCCAATGCACGGGTGATTTCGCGCGCCTCGGCTTCCAATATTCCGGCGTTCCCGAAAAAGCTGCCGAGCGTGTTGATCGCGACTGTGGCGACGCTGATGCTGAGCTGCGGCTTTGTTTTGACCAGGGAACTCTTGAGCGTTCCGAGCCGGACCGTGGCAACCGCTGCACCGCGAGTGGAGCCGCGCGTTGCGGGACCAGAGCCTGGCCCTGACGTCGCGCAGGTCATCAAGGCGCCACCGCTAATCAAAAAGGGGAGCGGTGCGGTAGCCGAGGTTGCGGAGAGCTTGCACCGGGCCGGCGCCGCGCGCATCGCCGTCGTCGGCGTGGAGCCCGGCGCCAGGACCGGCGAAATCGCGATCAAGCTCGCCCGCTCGCTCGCCGGCGACGGACATGTCCTGCTCGCCGGCATCGAGCCGAAAAACTCGCCCATCGCGGCTGTATCGAGCGATCCGGCTGCCAAAGGTCTCGCCGAACTCGCTGCGGGCGACGCCTCGTTCCGTGACATTATCGACAAGGATGTGCAGTCAAGCGTCCATGTGATTTCCCCGGGGCGTACGCCGGTTGAGCGGATTACGCTCTTGTCATCGCCGCGGCTTGCCCCGAGCTTCGACGCGTTGGCGCGGACATACGACTACATTGTCGTCGATGCCGGCATCGCCGAGGGTGCCGACCTGGAAGCCATAGGCGAAATCGCGCCCCAGGCCGTGCTGCTCATCGACGCGGCTACGGATGATGCGGTCGAGGCCGCGCGCCAGCGCCTCTTGGCTGCGGAGTTCGAGGACGTGACCGAACTGTCTCGCGCCGGCCAGTCCGTGCCCCAGGCAGCCGCCGCGTAACGCGTTCCGGTATTTCGCCGCGGCTCCTTTGGCCGGGCGTTGACTCGCCGGCGCGGCAAAGAATTATCAACCCGCGATGGGCAATAGTCGTATCGGTGGGGCGTTGCGTTTGGAGTAGTGTTTCTTGGGCGCACTTAAACCAAGCCTGATCCGCGGCGGGCTGGAGTCGCTGTATTTCACTGGCGCGCATCGCTGGCTGACGCCGTTGGTCGGCGGGGTCGGCGCCATTCTGACGCTGCACCACGTGCGACCGGCGCGGCCGGGGCGATTCCAACCCAATCGCCTGCTTGAAGTGACGCCGGGTTTTTTCAACCGGGTCATCAAATATCTGCGCAGTGCCGATGTCGATCTTGTCAGTCTTGACGAGGTGCATCGGCGACTGGTCGAGCGAGACTTCTCGCGGCGCTTCGTTTGCCTGACTTTCGACGACGGCTACCGAGATACGCTGCAGATCGCCTATCCGTTGCTCAAAGCGGAGGGGATTCCGCTCGCGGTCTATGTTGCTACGAGCTTTCCGGACCGGCTTGGCGAATTGTGGTGGCTGGTGCTCGAAGCGGTGATCGCTAACAATGACCGCATCGGGTTATCGATCGACGGCCGCAATCGTACCTTCGATTGCGAAACCGTCGCCGAGAAGCGTGCGCTCTACGATGAGCTATACTGGTGGCTCCGCGCTCGACCGACCGAAATCGAACTTCGCGACGTGATCCGCAATCTTGCGGCCTGCTACCACGTCGACATCGCGGCGTTCTGCAAGACCTTGTGCATGAGCTGGCAGGAACTTGCAAAGCTCGCTGCCGATCCACTGGTGACCATCGGGGCGCATACGGTTAGCCATCCGATGCTGGCGAAGCTGCCGGAAAACAGCGTGCGCTCCGAGATCGACTTGAGCCGCTCAGTGATCGAAGCAGCGCTCGACAAACGTCCCGAGCATCTGGCGTTTCCTGTCGGCGACCGGACCTCGGCCGGACCGCGCGAGTTCGCTATCGCGGCGGAACTTGGTTTCAAGACCGCTGTAACGACGCACCCGGGCGTGCTGTTTCCCGCACATCGCGACCGTCTCACGGCGCTGCCGCGCATTTCGCTCAACGGCGAATACCAGCGCCTGCGCTATGTCCGTGTGCTGCTGTCGGGTTCGGCGACCGCGGTATGGAACGGCTTCCGCGGCTTGGAAGCGGCATAAGCCGGAACCTCTGATTCAGACGTCGGATTTTTCGGTTTCAGAATTCTGATCGGATTTTTTGCGCGGGCTCATCCAGGCCACGATCGGCATGGCGGGCAACACCCAGCCGATGCCGGCAATCACGTAATAGGCGATAGACATAGGCGTGTTATCGTGGATGGCTGGCGACTGCGCCAGCGCCATAGCGACGAGCGCCCACACGATCACCAGAACGAACAGGGCGATGGTGCCGAGAAATTTGCGCAAGCGAATCGGCATGGCGACTGGGGCGTAAATGAGCAACTGCAGTGGTGTGCTGCCGCTCGCAATGACGTGATTGCGGGGCAGGGGGCAGCACTATATGGTCCGCGCGTCCCACACAAGCGAGCGGCATGACGGAAATCGTTTCAGCCGACACCCGCGAGGGTGTCCACACGCGCGCTGTGCGGCTGTGGCTTTTTGCCGTGGCCGCCATGGTTGCCGCCATGGTGCTGGTCGGCGGCGCCACGCGGCTGACCGAATCCGGCCTGTCGATTACCGAATGGCAGCCGGTGATGGGCGCGTTGCCACCGCTGAGCGAAGCGCAATGGCTTACTGAGTTTCACCGATATCAGCAGATCCCCCAGTACCACGAACTCAATTCCGGCATGAGTCTCGATGCCTTTAAGACGATATTCTGGTGGGAATGGACGCATCGGCTGCTCGGCCGGTTGATCGGCGTGGTGTTTCTCGTCCCATTGCTATGGTTTCTGTGGCGCGGCTGGATCGAGCCTGGATTGCGGGCGCGGCTGTGGCTGATCTTTGGCCTTGGCGCGCTGCAGGGCGCTGTCGGCTGGTGGATGGTCGCGTCCGGCCTCGTGCGTCGCGTCGAGGTGTCGCAATATCGGCTGGCGACGCATCTCGTGCTCGCCTGCGTCATCTACATCGCGATTTTGTGGACGGCGTTGCGCTTAGGCGAGGAGCCGCGCGAAATGCTGCCTGCGCGAATCCGCGTCGTCGCGGTCGGGCTGCTGATTCTGGTACCGGGGCAAATTTATCTCGGCGCACTGGTAGCCGGTCTGCGTGCCGGCTACGTCTACAACACCTGGCCGCTGATCGATGGCGGCCTTATTCCGGATACGTCGCAGCTGTTCCTCGCGAAGCCTTTGTGGCGCAATTTCTTTGAGAATGCGCTCACGGTGCAATTCGATCATCGCATGCTTGCTTATGCGATCTGGCTCGGCGCGGCGTGGCATGCGATCGATACGTTGCGGACAACGCGTCGCGGAGCCGCATGGTGGGGCGCACTGACGCTGTTCGTTGCCGTCACGCTTCAAGCTGTGCTCGGCATTGCCACGCTGCTTTGGGTCGTGCCTCTCCCGCTGGCGCTGTCTCATCAGGCGACGGCCATTGTGGTGCTTACGGTCGCGGTAGTTCATGCTGGGCAGATGACGTGGCGCCCTGTGCGATCCACGTTCCACGCGGCATTGCCGTTACCGACCTCTTCGCGGGCGTAGCCGGGTTCGCTCGAGAGGATAGGGCGCTACGCTTCGGCCAGTGCCTCTTCCAGATCGGCGATGATATCTTCCTTGTCCTCGATACCGATCGATAGCCGCACCACGTCAGGGCCGGCGCCGGCTGCGGTCTTCTGTGCATCGGACAGCTGCCGGTGCGTGGTCGAGGCGGGATGGATGATCAGCGAGCGCGTATCGCCGATATTGGCGAGGTGGGAAAACAGCTTGACGTTGGAGACAAGCTTGACGCCGGCGTCGTAGCCGCCCTTGAGCCCGAAGGTGAAGACTGCGCCAGCGCCACTCGGGCAATATTTCTTGGCGAGATTGTAATAACGGTCGCCGGCCAGTCCCGGGTAGCTGACCCAGGCCACCTTCGGATGATTGGAAATCCATTCGGCGACCGCAAAGGTGTTCTCGCAGTGTTTCTGCATGCGCAGCGGCAGCGTCTCGATGCCGGTAAGAATAAGAAATGCGTTGAACGGCGACAACGCCGGGCCGATGTCGCGCAGTCCGAGCACCCGGCAAGCGATGGCGAAGGCGAAATTGCCGAACGTTTCGTGCAGCACAATGCCGGAATATTCGGGTCGCGGTTCGGACAGCATTGGATAGCGCCGCTCGCGTGACCAGTTGAAGGTACCACCGTCAACGATCATGCCGCCGATCGAATTGCCGTGGCCGCCGAGAAATTTGGTCAGCGAATGGACGACGATGTCGGCGCCGAACTTGAAGGGTTTGCACAGGTAGGGTGTGGCGAGCGTGTTGTCGACGATGTAGGGCACGCCGGCGCGTCGTGCAATCTCAGCGACCGCCGCCATGTCGGTGATGACGCCGCCGGGATTGGCGATAGACTCGGTGAAGATCGCCTTGGTCTTGGGCGAGATGGCGCGCTCGAACGAGGACATATCGTCAGGGTCGGCCCACACCACGTTCCAGCCGAAATTTTTGAACGCGTGATTGAACTGGTTGATCGAGCCGCCGTAGAGCTTTTTCGACGCGACGAATTCGTCGCCGGGCTGCAACAGGCAGTGAAACACCAAAACCTGCGCGGCGTGACCCGACGCGGTGGCAAGCCCTGCGGTGCCGCCTTCGAGCGCGGCGACGCGCTCTTCCAGCACCGCGCAAGTCGGATTGCCGATCCGTGTGTAGATGTTGCCGAACGCTTGCAGTCCGAACAACGATGCGGCGTGGTCGACGCTTTCGAACACATAGGATGTGGTCTGATAGATCGGCGTCGCGCGGGCGCCGGTCGTCGGATCCGGCTGCGCGCCGGCGTGGACGGCAAGCGTCGAAAATCCCGGTATACGTTCGGTCATATCGCCGTTCCTTTGCCCCGATGCGCGCGGCGGCGCTGGCGGCCACGGGCGCGCGTCCGGTGTATAGGACGGGCCGAGGCCGTCAAGGCGGGGAGAGGGCCGGTGTTAATTCAGAAAGGCTGCGCCTGGTGAACGCCGCACTGCAGAAAATCCTGCTACCGCTTCTCTTTGAAATGGGACAGGGCGACGCGGCAGGCCTTCGAAAGGACCCGGCGATTACGCTGCAGACAATGTGCGACGTTGTCGCGGTTCGGAAAGAATTGCGAGCAATGGGTCTGTGCGTCCGTCATGCAAGCGTCGCGATCCGATTGCTCGTCGGCGCGGGCCGAAACAGGCGCAAACATGAGCCCCATAAGACCGAGAAAGACCAAAGCACGGATTTGTGCGCCCACGACCAAGCCCCCTTTATGCATTGAACAATGAACAGCCCTCGCTCGCCGTATCGAGGCGTGATGGCCGATTTGCGGCAGGCTTTGAGAAGGCAGCACCTAGCGCTCGGTCTCCCGCTGCTGGGCCTTGTCGGCTGCCTCGGTGGTGCCTCCCTGGGCTGTGGTGCGATTAAGCGTCATACGCTGCACGCCGCCGATCGTCGCCTTTCTTGAACTGATGGTGCGGGTGTTGACGCCCATCCAGGCGATTTCCGACGACAGGCGGCCATATTCGATCTTCGGGCACCGGTTCATCACGATTTTCAGGCCGTTGGCCTCGGCCAGCGCCGCCGCCTCGTAATTGCGGATGCCAAGTTGCATCCAAATTACCTGCGGCCTTGGATTGAGCGTCAATGCCTCTTGCACGACCGCCGGCGCGTATTGCGCTGCGCGGAAAATATCCACCATGTCGACCGGCTCGGGGATGTCGGCGAGCCGCGCGTAGATGCGCTGGCCCAGCATCAGTTCGCCGGCGTGGCCAGGATTGACCGGGATCATTTTGTAGCCGCGCTCGAGCAAATATTTGAAAGCGAAATAGCTCGGGCGGTTCTCCTTCTCCGAGGCTCCGACCATGGCGATGGTCTTCACCGTATTGAGAATGCCGCGGATGTAAGTGTCGGGATAGGAGTCGTGATTCATGGGCGGGCGCTGAAAGACTCAGCGGTTCTCCCATTTCGGCGTACGCTTGTCGATGAAGGCCGAAATTCCTTCCTCCGCGTCGCGCGCCATCATGTTCTCGACCATGACTTCGGAGGCGTACTGATAGGCGTCCGCCAGCGGCATTTCGATCTGCCGGTAAAATGCCTCCTTGCCGATCTTGAGCGTGAGCGCGGATTTTGCCGTGATCTTTTTTGCCAAGCCGAGTGCCGCCTCGCGCTCGCCGCCGGGTGCGACGACGTGATTGACGAGACCGATGCGTGCGGCATCCTCGGCCGGGATCGGCTCGCCGGTCATCAACATTTCCATCGCCTGTTTGCGCGGCACGTTGCGCGACAGCGCAACCATCGGCGTTGAGCAGAACAAGCCGATATTGACGCCGGGCGTGGCGAATTTCGCGGCGTGTGAGGCGACTGCAAGATCACAGCTGGCGACGAGCTGGCAACCAGCGGCCGTAGCGGTGCCTTGGACGGCAGCGATAACCGGCTGCGGCAGCATGACGATCTGCTGCATCACGGTGCTGCACAGTCCCATGATGTGCTTGAAATACGCGCGTCCGCGGTCTTCGTCGGCGCGGCGCGCGTTCAATTCCTTAAGATCGTGGCCGGCGGAAAACGCCGGACCGTTGGCCGCGATGATGACCGCCCGCACGTTGTTGTCATTCGCGATCCCGGTGAGCGCGTCGCCGAGCGCCACCAGCATCGCTTCCGAGAGGCTGTTGCGGGCCGCCGGCCGATTCAGCGTCAGCAGTGCGATGCCTGCAATATCCTCGCGCAGGAGGATGAGCTCGGAAGCGCTCGGAGCAAGCACGGCGGTGGCGGCTTTGGCGGGATTCATCGAGCGGGCTCACCAGCGGAGAGTTTGGCGATTACTTCGGGCCATTGTATCCGATCCGTCAAGCCAGAGGAGCAAGCCAAAGGAGAATGGCCCATGGCAGGGCAGGGGCTGTTTCGCGAAGTGGCGCCGCCGAAGCTGACGCACAAGGAGCTGGAGGACCGGCTCCGCGCCGAATTTCCCGAAATGTTCAGCGCCGAGAGTGGATATGCACTCGAAACGTTATGGTTTGGTGGCTGCCGGGTGCGCCGGCACTTCCACCCAAGGACACTGCGACCGGGTGGCACCGTGTCTGGCCCGATCATGATGGCGCTGGCCGATTTCACCATGTATCTCGCGGTGCTTTCGGCGATTGGTTGGGTGCCGCTCGCGGTGACGACGAATTTTTCCATCAATTTCCTGAGGAGACCCGCGCCGCGCGATGTCTTGGCGGAGGCGCGGCTGTTCAAGCTCGGCAAGCGGCTGGCGGTCGGAGAAATCGCAATCTTCTCCGATGACGACGAGGAAATGGTCGCCCACGCTACCTCGACTTACTCCATTCCGGTATAATAATACCTCTAACTCAAATCATTGAATTATTGTGTAAATCGGGATTCTTTCGCATTGACGCTGCAGGGACGCTTGGCTAAATAGCTGCCGCGGCGCCGCTTACAGCGGCCGCCTTCCCCAAGCGGATATTGCTTCCAACGGATGCTGACGATGAAAACGTTTTCGGCCAAGCCCGCCGAGGTTGACAAGAAGTGGGTCATGATCGACGCCGACGGGCTCGTCGTCGGTCGCCTGGCGTCGATCGTGGCGTTGCGGTTGCGTGGCAAGCATAAACCGACCTTTACCCCGCACGTCGACTGCGGCGACAACGTCATCGTCGTCAACGCCGCCAAGGCGGTGCTAACCGGGCGCAAAGTCGAACAGAAGATCTATTACAAGCACACCGGCTATATCGGCGGCATCAAGGAGCGCACGGCGAAGTCGATCCTGGCCGGCCGCTTTCCCGAGCGCATCGTCGAAAAGGCGGTGGAGCGTATGCTGCCGCACGGCCCGCTCGGCCGCCGCCAGCTCGCGAATTTGCGGGTTTACCCGCACGCCGAGCATCCACATGCAGCACAACAGCCGGAAAAGGTCGATATCGCCGCGATGAACCGCAAGAACAAGAGGACCGCGTGATGGCGGAGACGATTCAAACGCTCGAAGAGCTGTCGGCGCTCAAGCCGGCGGCGGCGCCAGCGGCGCCCAAATACGTACAAAAGCTCGACAAGCAGGGCCGCGCCTATGCGACCGGCAAGCGCAAGGACGCGGTGGCGCGGGTCTGGGTCAAGATGGGCGCCGGCAAGATCATGATCAACAACAAGCCGGTCGAAACCTATTTCGCACGCCCGGTGCTGCGCATGCTGATCCAGCAGCCGCTGGTCACCGCCAACCGGCAGGGTCAGTACGACGTAAACTGCACGGTTTCGGGCGGCGGTCTGTCGGGCCAGGCCGGAGCGGTACGCCACGGCCTGTCCAAGGCGCTGACGCGCTACGAGCCGGACTTGCGCAGCCCGCTCAAGCACGGTGGCTTCCTGACCCGCGATCCGCGCGTGGTGGAGCGCAAGAAATACGGCAAGGCCAAAGCACGGCGCAGCTTCCAGTTCTCAAAGCGGTAGTTTTGCCGTCATTCCGGGGCGCGCCCGAGGCGCGCGCCTGGAGTCCATATCCCCTGAGCATCAAGTTTTTCTGCACGCCGGCGCCAATATTTTGGCGGCGGCGGTTATGGTTCCGGACTTGCTGCTTTCGCGGCAATCCGGAATAACGAATCAGAAAAACGCGAGCGTGCGGATTTCAATGCTTTCGCGCGGGCGCGCGTGCGGCGGAGTCGTCGGGTCCTCGAACGCGGTGTGCGCGGTCCAACGGGCGCGGCCATCCTTCATCGAGTCGAACACCTTGAAGACGTAAGCTTCCTCGCGCCGCATGCGCGGGAACCAGTACCATTTGTGCGCCGGATTGTATTTGATCGCGTAGGTCTGGCCGATGCGTCCCGGTGCGCGCCGCTCGGAGACGATCATGTCGCCGGGTGATAGCGTCCGCGCATCCGCCATGGCGAGCGGATAGGTTTCGACCGGATACCGGATCGGACGCCACACCTGGATGATGGCGAAGCGGCGCTGCAAGAGATCGTCGGCTTCGTCCGGCAGGATATCGCGCACGCGCTGCGGCGCCGACCACTCGGTGTAGTCGTTATGAACGCGGCGCACGACCTCGCGGATTTGCTTTGACTCGCGCAGTTCATCATCGGCGGTGCGCAGCGTATGATCGAACACCACGACGCGCTTGGCGCCGCTTTCTGCTTTGATTAATTCGACCATTTCCGGATAGTAGACACGCGTGATCTCGTCCTCATCGTAGAAATCGGCGACCTTGGTGTCGTGGCGCACGAAACGGAAGCCGTTGTTCTCCAGCTCGAAATCCTTGGCCGTGTGGCGACCGTTGTGAATTGTCACCCGGCGCGGATCGGGCGTAGCGCCCGAGCGTGTGTCGCTGCCGCCGGGAGCGGCGACGATCGTGAAGACTGGCTTGCCGTCGTCGACAATGTAATTGAGCGTCGCTTCGATCGTATCGAGAGCGACGTCGAGTTCTGCCGTCTGGGCCATCGATGGACTCCACTGTCTATGACAACAATTTAAGCGTGGGCGGAGGTCAAGTGAAGGGCCGCTTAAGGCGATCGCTCAAATTCAAGGGTCTGCTTTTACTCGCCGGCAGGGCTGATCGCGAAAACGAATTCGCAGTAACCCCTACGGAACACTTGCCCCCATAGCGTGCGCCGGTCAATCAGGCGCGGCCTGTCCATGCATCTCGACGTGCAAACCCTCTCTGTGGTGACCGTGTTCGTTACGGCGCTGCTCGGGGCGCTTTTGGTTTTTGCCGGACTGCAGAACCGGAGCATCCGCGCCCCGATGTGGTGGGGCTCGGCGCACATCATTAATGCGGTCGGCTTGGGCTTTTTGACCTCGCACAGCGCCGCGCCCACCTTCCTGACCATCGACCTTGCCAACGCGCTCATCCTCCTGGGCTGCGGTCTCACCTGGACCGGCGCCCGGGTGTTCGATGGCCGTTCGATCCGGCCTTGGGTGGTGCTGCTGACGCCGGCGGTCTGGATGCTGCTTTGCGCCACTCCAGGCTTTAATGCCGCACTGAATTTGCGCGTCATCGTTGTCTCCACCACACTCGCGGTGTTCGCTCTGATGACGGCCGATGAGTTCTGGCGCGGCCGCGACGAGCCGCTGATGTCGCGCTGGCCGTCGATTTTCGTGCTGCTTGCCTATGCGGCGGTCTTGCTGGCGCGGGTACCGGCAATCTTGCTGTCGCCGCTGTTCGCCGAGGATGCGTTCATGAGCAATGTGTCGTTCGCGCTGCTTGCGTTCGGCACGCTCTTGTTCACGGTGGTCATGGCCTTTCTTCAGCTCAACATGACCAAAGAGCGCACCGAGCTGAAGCACAAGATCAATTCACTGGTCGATCCGCTGAGCGGCGTCGCCAACCGCCGCGCCTTTCTCGATGGCGCAGCGGAATTGTTGCAGCGTCAGCACGCCGAAACCGAGCCGCTGGCGGTCATGCTGTTTGATCTTGATCATTTCAAGCAGATTAACGACCTTCTCGGCCACGCCGTCGGCGATACGGTGCTGCAGACATTCGCCCGCGCGGCAACGAGCACGCTTGGCTCTGACACTCTGTTCGCGCGCATCGGCGGCGAGGAGTTTGCCGCCTGCATGCGGGTTGGCGACCTCGATGAGGCGTTTGCGGTCGCCGATCGCGTGCGGCGCAACTTCGCCGTTGCGGCCGCGCGCTTCGGCAACGCCGATCTGTCTCCGAGCGTGAGCGGCGGCGTCACGCTCGGGTGCGATCCGGAAGCCCAGGTCGTGGAACTGCTCACGATTGTCGATCGGGCGCTCTATCGCGCCAAGGAGCGTGGCCGCAATCGGATCGAGGTTGAAGCGCAGGTCGAAGGTGCCGTGGCAAGTGCCCCCTCGATCATCCCTATTATCGGGCCTGAGCGCGTAGGGCTTGGCACTGCCGTCGTGCGCCGCTGGCGGACCGCGTTTTAGGTTTCGGACAATTGCAATTTTAGAGGATTTTCACAAAAACCCGCTCTATCTATCGAATGCTTGGCAAAGGCTGAATTGCAAACGCCCACCGCGACTCCCGGATCGGTGATAGGTAGTTCCCCTTAGTACTGGTGAGGAGCTGCCGCCCTATGTTGTTCCGTCTCGCCGAGGCGTCGAGTTCGCTCGACATCGGGACGCTGTTCGTCATCGCTACGTGCGTGACGTCGTTGCTCGGTGTGTTCCTGCTGTTCGCTTATTTGCAGGATCGCATTGCCGCCCTGGCTTGGTGGGGCGCGGCCTATCTGATTGGCGGCTCGTCCGGCGCCATCTGGCGGTTGGGCGATCTGATTTCGCCGCCGGTGCCGCAAAGCACCGCCAATATACTTTTGTTTGTCGCCGTCGGCATGATCTGGAGTGCGGCGCGGCTGTTCCATGGCCGCCGTATCTCGTGGCCAGGCATGTTCTGCGGCGCCGGCGCCTGGGCTGCCGCGTGCAGTTTTCCGGCTTTCGCCGCTTCGCCGGCTTCCAGGGTGATCGTGAGCTCGCTTATCGTCGCCACCTACACGTTTCTGATCGCAGCCGAGCTGTGGCGTGAACGGCGCAAGCCCTTGATCCGGCGCTGGCCAGCGATTTTTGTGCCGATGCTTCACGGCGCGATCTTTCTGTTTCCGATGACGCTTGCCAGCCTGTCGTTGGATCTCAGCGGTAGCCGCAACCCGGCAACCGGTTGGGCTGCGGTGTTCGCTATCGAGGTGGTGCTTTACGTCGTCGGCGCCGCCTTCATCGTGCTGGTTCTGGCCAAGGACCGCGCAGTGCGCGCCTACAAGGTGGCGGCGGCGACCGATGCGCTGACGGGCCTGCTCAACCGGCGGGGTTTCTTCGAGTCGGCCGCCGATGTCGTGGCGGCCAGCAGGACCTCGAAGCGTCCGGTGAGCGTGCTTGCTTTCGACCTCGATCATTTCAAGTCGATCAACGATAATTTCGGCCACCCCATGGGCGACACGATGCTGCAATTGTTCGCAAGCGTCGCGCGCAAGACCATGCGGGCGAACGACGTAATTGGCCGCCTTGGCGGTGAGGAGTTCGTCGCGGTGCTGTCTGGCACGCAGGCCGAAGCCGGCATCGCGGCTGAGCGTGTGCGCGCAGCGTTCGAGACCGCCACTCTCGATTCTAATAGCGATCGCGTCCCGGCAACCGTCAGCATCGGCGTGGCATCCGGGCCGGCCGATACCGCTGTCGATCAACTCATCACGCGCGCTGACGCGGCGCTCTATCGCGCCAAGGCGAACGGACGCAATCGCATCGAGTTTGGTGATGAGGCGCCGCCTCCGGCGCGGCCCGTGGCTCCGGTCGTAAGCCTGCAGACGGTTCGTGATCGCCTGGCGCAATCGCTTCCGGACCAGCCCCAGCGGGCGCCGATCGTCGTGCGGCGAGGCGGCTAAAGTCTGCCGCGCCGAAGCGGTAATCTTACAACTTGGTCCTCAAAAAAAGGGCGCCGACAGCGCGGCGCCCGTAAGTTTGCATTGCGTGACGCAATGCAAGGGAGGATACGCGGACGCTACGCCGAATAATACATTTCGAACTCGACCGGATGCGGTGTGTGCTCGAAGCGGATGATCTCCTGCATCTTCAGGTCCATGTAGGCGTCGATGAAGTCGTCATCGAATACGCCGCCGGCCTTCAGGAATTCGCGGTCCTTGTCGAGGCTGCCGAGCGCTTCGCGCAGGCTGCCGCAGACGGTCGGTATCTTTTTCAGCTCTTTGGGCGGCAGATCGTAGAGGTCCTTGTCGATGGCTTCGCCGGGATCGAGCTTATTCTTCACACCGTCGAGGCCGGCCATCAGCATTGCCGCGAAGGCGAGATACGGGTTCGCCAGCGGATCGGGGAAGCGGACCTCGACGCGTTTGGCCTTGGGATTGGTCGTGTAGGGAATCCGGCACGATGCCGAGCGGTTGCGCGCCGAATAGGCCAGCAGCACCGGCGCTTCGAAGCCCGGAACGAGCCGCTTGTATGAGTTGGTCGTCGGGTTGGTGAAGGCGTTGATGGCTTTGGCGTGTTTGATGATGCCGGCGATGTAGGACAGGCAGGTGTCAGACAGGTCGGAATACTTGTTGCCGGCAAACACCGGCTTGCCGCCTTTCCAGATTGACTGATGGCAGTGCATACCAGAGCCATTGTCGCCGTAGATCGGCTTCGGCATGAAGGTCGCCGTCTTGCCGTAGACCTGCGCAACCTGCTGGATGCAATATTTATAGATCTGCGTCTGGTCGGCCATCATCGTCAGCGGCGAGAATTTCATCCCGAGCTCATGCTGGGCCGATGCGACTTCGTGGTGATGCTTCTCGACTTTGACGCCCATGCGCGCCATGGCGGCGAGCATTTCCGAACGCATGTCCTGCACCGAGTCCTGCGGCGGTACAGGGAAATAGCCCTTCTTGGTCCAGACGCGGTGACCGAGGTTGCCGCCTTCGTAGTCGGTGTCTGAGTTGGTCGGGAATTCGACGGAGTCGAGCCTGAAGCCGGTGTTGTAGGGCTGAGCGCTGTATTTCACGTCGTCGAAAATGAAGAACTCCGCCTCCGGTCCGAAATAGACCGTGTCGCCGATGCCGAGCGACTTGACCATGCCCTCGGCCCTTTTGGCGATGCCGCGCGGGTCGCGGTTGTAGGGCTCGCCGGTGGTCGGCTCGAGCACGTCGCAGACTAGAACAAGCGTGGTTTCGGCGAAGAACGGATCGAGGCACGCGGACGCCGGGTCGGGCATCAGGCACATGTCGGATTCGTTGATTGCCTTCCAGCCCGCGATCGAGGAGCCGTCGAACATCTGGCCTTCGGCAAACGTTTCCTCCTCGATCATGCCAATATCGAAAGTTACGTGCTGCCACTTGCCGCGCGGATCGGTGAATCGGAAATCAGCGTATTTGACGTCGTTGTCCTTGATCATCTTCATGACATTCTTCGGCGTCGTCATGGCATGCGTACCTTTCGTGGTGTTGGTGGAGAGCTAATAGGCGCCCACCGGACTGCGCTCTCACCGCTGGAGCAGGCAGTCAAGCTGGCAGTTCAGATGGCGTCGAGTCCGGATTCGCCCGTCCTGATCCGGATGGCCTCCTCGATGCTCGAAACGAAAATTTTGCCGTCGCCGATCCGGCCGGTTTGGGCCGCGCGCCGGATGGCGTCGACCGCCTTTTCGACCATGTCGTCACCGAGAACAATCTCGATTTTTACCTTGGGGAGAAAATCGACTACATACTCGGCGCCGCGGTAAAGCTCGGTATGTCCCTTCTGCCGTCCGAAGCCCTTGGCTTCGGTGACGGTGATGCCTTGCAGGCCCACTTCCTGAAGCGCCTCTTTGACCTCATCAAGTTTGAAAGGCTTGATGATCGCCTCGATTTTTTTCATGCGTTTCCATCTCCCGGCTCCAAGGCAGGCACCTTGAGCCTCGGAACCGTCGCTATGATAGCAGGTCCCGTGCCAAGCCTGCGGCGATGCAGATAAGCTAGCTGGATCAGGGCGATAAGGTGTGTTTGTGGGCTATGTCGGGAGTCTGCCAAAAAACATTCGCCCACGAAATAGGCATAGTGCCTCTTATCTCGTCAATAGCGTCGATTGGTGTCGTGATTACGTTGAAGGTGGGCGCACTTTGCCCGTTTCGTTATCGTTGTGGCGCCCATGCTTGAACTCCTGAGCACACCCGAAATGGCCGAAGCCGACCGCCTGGCGATTGCAGGCGGCGTAGCCGGCTTCGACCTGATGGAACGCGCCGGTGAGGCTGTTGCGGCCGCCGTCGTTGCGAGGCACCCCGTCGGCAGCCGGGTCGCCGTCGTGGCTGGGCCAGGAAATAATGGGGGGGACGGCTTTGTCGCCGCTCGCGTGCTCACGGAGCGAAATTATCGGGTCGAGGTGCTGCTGCTCGGGGACGCGAGCCGGCTGAAAGGCGATGCCGCAGCTGTCGCGGCAAAATGGAAGGGTCCTGTGAGGGCGGCCGAACCGGGCCGGCTCGAAGGCGCGCAGATTATCATCGATGCGCTGTTCGGAGCCGGCCTCGATCGGCCGGTCGACGGCCCGGCGCGGTCGCTGATCGAGGCGATGAACGCCCAGCCGGCACCGATCGTGGCTGTCGATCTGCCGAGCGGTATTAACGGTACGTCCGGGGCGGTGATGGGAGCCGCCGCACGGGCTACACGAACCGTGACGTTCTTTCGCAAAAAGCTGGGCCATCTCCTTCTTCCAGGCCGACTTTATTGCGGCTCGACCTCCGTCGCCGAGATCGGCATTCCAGCCTCGGTGCTGACCTCCATCGGGCCGAAAGTGTTCGAAAACCTCCCAGAGCTGTGGCGCGCTCAATTCCCGGTGCCGCGGCTCACCGGGCACAAATACGACCGCGGGCACGCGGTCGTGCTTTCGGGTCCCTTCTGGTCCACCGGAGCCGCACGACTTGCCGCCCGTGGTGCGTTGCGTGCCGGTGCTGGGCTCGTCACCATTGCCAGCCCGCGCGAGGCGCTGGCTGTCAATGCGACGGCAAACCTCGCGGTGATGGTGCGCCCAGTCGACGGCGCCGAAGAACTGAAGGCGTTTTTGAGCGACCGGCGGCTCAATGCAGTTGCGCTCGGCCCGGGCCTGGGTGTCGGTGAAGCGACCTGTTCGCTGGTCTTAGCGGCGCTGGCGGGAGATCGCGCGGTCGTGCTCGATGCCGATGCCATCACGAGCTTTGCGAACGAGCCGCGCCGGCTAGCTCAGGCACTGGTCGCGCGCGCCGGCCGAGCGACCATTTTGACGCCCCACGAGGGTGAATTCTCGCGATTTTTCTGGGCATTGGACGAACGAACCAAAGTGGGCTCGAAACTCGACAGAGCGCGTCTTGCAGCAGCCCTAGTGGGTGCGATCGTGCTTCTCAAGGGCGGCGATACGGTGGTCGCTGCGCCCGACGCCTGTGCCAGCATCGCAGCCAATGCGCCCGCCATCCTCGCTACCGCTGGTGCGGGAGACGTGCTCACCGGAATCACGGCCGGTCTTCTGGCTCAGGGCATGCCCGCCTTCCAGGCGGCGTCGGCCGCCGTTTGGCTGCATGGCGAAGCCGCCGCGGCGGTCGGTCCGGGCCTGATCTCGGAGGATCTGCCGGAGGCATTGCCGCGTGTGTACCGGGCGCTGCTGCCTTGAGGCTTGGCGCCCTGCGCCGGCGGGCCGGTCCTTTGCTTTGCAATCTGTTGTTCTACGCTATTTTTCTGGTGGCCAATTCCGCCTGCGTGATATAAGCCCCGCCTCCGGGCCGCCTTGCGCGCAGCGGGCGTGGCGGAATTGGTAGACGCGCGGGATTTAGGTTCCCGTGACGCAAGTCGTGGGGGTTCGAGCCCCTCCGCCCGCACCAAACCGGGCGGTCCTCTTGGCACTACGCCGTTAACTTGGCACTACAACTTGGCACTACGCCGTTAAAGAGAATTTCGATGGAAGTCACTGAAACTACCGCCGCGGGTCTTAAGCGGGAATATCGGGTCGTGGTGCCGGCCATCGACCTTGAGGCGAAGGTCAAAGCACGGCTCGACGATCTCAAGGGCCGCGTTCAGTTGCGCGGCTTCCGGCCCGGCAAGGTCCCGGTGGAGCACCTCAAGCGCATCTACGGCAAGTCCGCCATGGCGGAGGTGATCGAGACCGCCGTTCGCGAGGCCAATGACAAGATAGTCAGCGACCATGGCTTCAAACTCGCGACCGAGCCGAAGGTCGTGCTGCCAACTGAGGAGGGCGCTGTTGACGGCATCATCGAGGGCAAATCCGATCTCGCCTACACGGTCGAGATGGAGATCGTACCGCCGATCGCGCTGACCGATTTCAAGACCCTCAAGCTTGAACGGCTGACTGCCGAGGTCAGTGACGAAGAGGTCGATCAGGCGGTGCAGACGCTGGCCGACCAAAACCGTCCTTACAATGCCAAGGACGGCGCTGCCGATAAGGGCGATCGAGTGACGATCTCGTTCCAAGGTACGATCGATGGCCAGCCGTTCGACGGCGGCTCCGCCGAGGATGTTCCGGTTCTGCTGGGTTCCGGGCGGTTTCTTCCGGGCTTCGAGGATAACCTGATCGGCGCCAAGGCGGCCGAAAGCCGTACGTTCGACATCAAATTTCCCGACGAATATCCGGCAGCAGCCATTGCCGGCAAGACCGCGCAGTTCGCGGTCACGGTCAAGGCAGTCGATGCCCCCGGGGCGGTTGCTACCGACGACGATTTCGCCAAGACGCTCGGTTTGGAATCCCTCGCCAAGTTGCGCGACGCGATCCGCGACCGCATCCAGCGCGAGCACGCGGGCGCGTCACGCCAGAAAGTCAAGCGGGCGTTGCTCGATCAGCTCGACGAGCGCCACAAATTCGAGCCGCCGCCGAGTCTCGTCGAACAGGAATTCAATAACGTTTGGTCGGCGATCGAAAATGACCTCAAGCAGCAAGGTCGGACATTCGCCGATGAGGGCACGACCGAGGAGAAGGCGCGCGCCGACTACCGGGCGATTGCCGAGCGCCGCGTTCGGCTCGGTCTGGTTATTGCGGAGATCGGCGAGAAGAACAACATCACGGTCACCGAGGAGCAATTGCGGGCCGCTGTGATGGAGCAGGTGCGTCAAATGCCGGGGCGCGAACAGCAGGTCTGGGACTATTACCGCAATAACCCGGGCGCGCTCGCCGCACTCCGTGCGCCTCTGTTCGAGGACAAGGTAGTCGATTTCGTGCTCGAGCTTGCCGATGTGACCGACAAGCCGGTCTCCCGCGAAGAGCTCTTCAAGGAAGACGCGGAGTGAGGCTACCGGTGCGTTAGGCTGGCTGCCCGTCTTGTCGCCACAAGTTCTGCGCATATCTGCAGTAGCTGCAGACTGCCTTTTGAGTAGTACATCTGGCTTCGACGGGCTGTGCCCGACTCAGACACGCTGAGCGGGCGGGCCGAAGCCGGCCCACCAACGCCGCAACAGGTGATCCATGCGCGACCCACGCGAGACCTACATGAACTATCTCGTTCCCATGGTGGTCGAACAGACCAACCGCGGCGAGCGGGCCTATGACATCTATTCCCGGCTGCTCAAGGAGCGGATCATCTTCATCACCGGCCCGATCGAGGACGGTATGGCTTCGCTCGTTGTGGCCCAGCTGCTGTTCCTGGAGGCGGACAACCCCAAAAAGGAAGTCTCCATGTACATCAATTCGCCGGGCGGCATCGTTACGTCGGGCTTGGCGGTCTATGACACGATGCAGTTCATCCGCCCGCCGGTGTCGACGCTGTGCACCGGACAGGCCGCTTCCATGGGCTCGCTGCTCCTTGCCGCGGGCGCCAAGGATCTGCGCTTTGCGCTGCCAAACGCACGCATCATGGTCCACCAGCCGTCAGGCGGCTTCCAAGGGCAAGCCACCGATATCATGCTGCATGCCCAAGAAATTCTGAACCTGAAGCGGCGATTGAACGAAATCTACGTCAAGCATACCGGTCAGCCGCTGAAGAAGATCGAGGATGCGCTGGAGCGCGATATGTTCCTGACCTCCGAGATGGCCAGGGAATTCGGCTTAATCGACAAGGTGATCGAAAAGCGCGCGGAGGAGCCGTCTCTCAAGTCGGTGGAACCGGCGCCGATTAAGGGGTGACCCCATCAGGGGCCGTCCGGACCGGCCGGCCGAAGCCCGGCCAGCGCCATCAAATGGGCCGATTCAGCAGCGCTAAGCGGCTGGGTACCCAGCCGTCAAGCGTTGTTTCTGGGTGTGATCCGGAAAACACACTGGTACAAAGTCGCGTTATCGTTAATGGATTCTTGAATGGCACGCCGTTAGCATAGCTGCTTGTGTTGGATAGGTGCCGTTGCCAGTGTGGGACCCGGCGCAGCCAATGCTACGGAATGTTAGCGCAGAGTTTCGTAGAGTTCGGGAGCGGTAGATTGCGGCAAGGCGGGTTGGGCTGAGACGGGTCCGGGCGGTGCCGGGTGTTGAGACTGAAGGACGAGTACGGAGACTGGAATGAGCAAGGTTGGCGGCGGCGACTCCAAGAATACGCTCTACTGCTCGTTCTGCGGCAAGAGCCAGCACGAGGTGCGCAAGCTCATCGCCGGGCCGACCGTTTTCATCTGCGACGAGTGCGTTGAACTGTGCATGGATATCATCCGCGAGGAGAACAAATCCTCGCTGGTGAAGTCGCGCGACGGTATTCCGACGCCGCGCGAGATCCGCAAAGTGCTGGACGATTATGTCATCGGCCAGGAATACGCCAAGAAGGTGCTCTCGGTCGCCGTCCACAATCACTACAAGCGGCTCAATCACCAGAGCAAGCACAACGACGTCGAGTTGGCGAAATCAAATATTCTGCTGATCGGGCCCACGGGGTCGGGCAAGACGCTGCTGGCGCAGACGCTGGCGCGCATCCTCGACGTGCCGTTCACGATGGCGGACGCGACTACGCTGACTGAAGCCGGCTATGTCGGCGAGGACGTCGAAAACATTATTCTCAAGTTGCTGCAGTCGGCCGACTACAATGTTGAGCGCGCGCAACGCGGCATTGTCTACATCGACGAGATCGACAAGATCTCGCGCAAATCCGACAATCCCTCGATCACCCGCGATGTGTCGGGCGAGGGCGTGCAGCAGGCGCTCCTAAAGATCATGGAAGGCACGATTGCGAGCGTGCCGCCGCAAGGCGGTCGCAAGCATCCGCAGCAGGAGTTCCTGCAGGTCGACACCACCAACATCCTGTTCGTGTGCGGCGGCGCCTTCTCGGGCCTGGAAAAGATCATCTCGGCACGCGGCCGCTCCACGTCGATCGGTTTCGGCGCCAGGGTGATGGCGCCGGAGGACCGCAAGCAGGGCGAGATATTCCGCGAGGTCGAGCCCGAGGATTTGCTCAAATACGGGCTCATTCCCGAGTTCGTCGGCCGCCTGCCGGTGGTTGCCACCTTGGAAGACCTCGATGAGGCCTCGCTCAAGCGCATCCTCACCGAGCCGAAGAACGCGCTGGTGAAGCAGTATCAGCGCATGTTCGAGATGGAGACGGTGGACTTAAAGTTCACCGACGATGCGCTCGCCGCCATTGCGCGCAAGGCCATCGACCGCAAGACCGGCGCGCGCGGCCTGCGCTCGATCATGGAGAGCATCCTGCTCGAGACCATGTTCGATCTGCCGAGCCTCGAAGGCGTGGTGCGCGTGGAGATCTTCCGCGAGGTCGTCGACGACAGCAAGCGGCCGCTTTACATCTATGCCGACCGCTCGGATCGAGCGAGCGACGCCGGCGGTGCGAGCGCCTGAGTGAAATCGGGCCGGCAATTGCGGCCCGATTCGGTGCGCGAGCGGGCCGCGCGAGTTCGTGGCGTGGCGATTTGTCGCCAAAATCCAGCTTTCTTGACACGCTCGTGGCGCGACGCCACCTATAGCGTTGGAATGAACAGAACCTACCAAGAATCGTGCAGACCTTTCCGGGCAGAGTCTAGCGCTCGGCCATCAGAGTACGGGCGGGCCACCGCCTGCAATGCTCTCCCGGCTCATTTGCAGTCCGTCGCGACAGCGCATCCTGCGGGTCGTGATGGAGGTGCACAGCAATAAGGAATGGGGCCATGACAAGTGCCGCCAAGCCCAAAGTAGTTCCGTCAGCCGGCGAGAGCCACACCTATCCGGTGCTGCCGCTCCGCGATATCGTCGTCTTTCCGCACATGATCGTCCCGCTCTTCGTTGGGCGCGAGAAATCGATCAAGGCGCTCGAAGAGGTGATGCGCTCGGACAGCTTCATTCTACTGGCGACACAGAAGAACGCGTCGGATGACGATCCGGCGCCGGAATCTATCTACAGCGTCGGTACGCTGGCGAGCGTGCTGCAGCTCCTCAAGCTTCCGGACGGCACCGTGAAGGTGCTGGTCGAGGGTGCGGCGCGTGCGCAGGTGAAGAACTATACCGACCGTCAGGATTACTACGAGGCCGAGGCGGTCGTGCTCGCCGATACCAGTGGCGATCCGGTCGAGGCCGAAGCGCTGGCGCGCTCCGTCGTCAATGAGTTCGAAGGGTACGTGAAGCTCAACAAGAAGGTGTCGCCGGAAGTCATCGGTGTCGTCCAGCAGATTGAGGATTACGCAAAGCTTGCCGATGCCGTGGCGTCGCATCTTGCCGTCAAGATACCGGACAAGCAGCTGATCCTGGAGATACCGAGCGTCACCGAGCGCCTGGAAAAAGTGCTGGGCCTGATGGAGAGCGAAATCTCCGTTCTGCAGGTGGAAAAGCGCATCCGTACGCGCGTCAAACGCCAGATGGAGAAGACGCAGCGCGAGTACTATCTCAACGAGCAGATGAAGGCGATCCAGAAGGAACTCGGCGACGAGGACGGCAAAGACGAGGTCGCCGAACTTGAAGAGAAGATCAAGCAGACCAAGCTGTCGAAAGAGGCGCGCGAAAAGGCGCAGCACGAGCTGAAGAAGCTCCGGCAAATGTCGCCAATGTCGGCCGAAGCAACCGTCGTGCGCAACTACCTCGATTGGCTGTTGTCGATTCCGTGGAACAAGAAGTCGAAGGTCAAGAAGGATCTGGCGCTGGCCGAACAGATTCTTGAAGGCGACCACTTCGGTCTTGAGAAGGTCAAGGAGCGCATCGTCGAGTATCTGGCGGTGCAGCAGCGCGCCAACAAACTGACTGGGCCGATCCTGTGCCTGGTCGGTCCGCCCGGCGTCGGCAAGACGTCACTTGGGAAATCGATCGCCAAGGCGACGGGGCGTGAATTCGTGCGCGTGTCGCTCGGCGGCGTGCGCGACGAGGCGGAGATCCGCGGCCATCGGCGGACTTATATCGGCTCGATGCCCGGCAAGATCATCCAGTCCATGCGCAAGGCCAAGTCGTCGAACCCGCTGTTCCTGCTCGATGAGGTCGACAAGATGGGCGCCGATTTCCGCGGCGATCCGTCGTCGGCGCTGCTTGAAGTGCTGGATCCCGAGCAGAACCACGCGTTCAACGACCATTATCTCGAGGTCGATTACGATCTGTCCAACGTGATGTTCATCACCACGGCGAATACGCTGAATATTCCGCCGCCCCTGATGGACCGCATGGAGATCATTCGTATTGCCGGCTACACCGAGGACGAAAAGGTCGAGATCGCGCGCAAGCATTTGATTCCGCACGCGGTCGTCAAGCACGGCCTGCGTCCCGACGAGTGGTCGATCGATGACGAAGCGCTGCTTCTGATGATCCGCCGCTACACGCGGGAAGCGGGCGTCCGCAACCTCGAACGCGAGCTGTCGACGCTGATCCGCAAGGCGGTGAAGGAGCTCACGATCAAGAAGACCCAGTCGGTGCAGGTCACTGCCAAGAACCTGTCCGATTATCTCGGCGTGCCAAAGTTCCGTTACGGCGAGGTTGAGGACGAGGATCAGATCGGCGTGGTGACGGGTCTCGCCTGGACCGACGTTGGCGGCGAGCTGCTCACCATCGAGGCGGCCATAATGCCCGGTAAGGGCAAGATGACCGTCACCGGCAATCTGCGCGATGTTATGAAGGAGTCGATCTCGGCGGCGGCGTCCTATGTCCGCATGCGTTCGGCTGCTTTCGGCATCGAGCCGCCGATGTTCGACAAGCGCGACATCCACGTGCACGTGCCGGAAGGCGCCACGCCAAAGGATGGGCCATCCGCGGGCGTCGCCATGGTCACGGCCATCGTATCGGTGATGACCGGAATCCCCGTGCATCGCGACGTGGCGATGACCGGCGAAATCACGCTCCGCGGCCGGGTGCTGCCGATTGGCGGTCTGAAGGAGAAGCTTCTTGCCGCTCTGCGCGGCGGCATCAAGACCGTGCTGATCCCGGAAGAGAACGCCAAAGATCTGGTCGAGATCAACGACAGCATCAAGAGCGGACTCGATATCATACCGGTCTCCCGCATGGACGAGGTTCTGGCACGCGCGCTTACGCGCAAGCCCGAACCGATCGTGTGGGAGGAGCCGATCGCTAAGCCGGCCGACGTTCCCGAGCCGGTCGTCGAGGAGGATGCCTCCGGCCTCACCGCGCACTGAGCCGCATATTTTTGAACCAGAATTCTAGCGGCGCCCTGCGGGGCGCCGCTGGCGTTTTCGGCCGCGGCGGGCGTTAAGCTGCCACAATATGGGACAATATAGCCTCCCATTTCGCGCGTGGGTGCCGACGACTTGGCGCTCCATTAGGTCGCTGCGGAACCGCCGTTTCGGCGGTAATGCAGCTCATCCAACCGATCGAGGACTTCGTGCTTAATCTCCTTCGTGCAAGCATCACGCTGGCGTCAGTCATGCTGGTGGCCGGGGCGGCTTATGCAGCGGCCGCGTCTGGCGACTTTCCGATCGCCGGGACTTACATGCAGAATGTCGCGTGCAAGGGCGACGGCACCGATAACGCGGTGCTCAAGGTGGTGATTTCAGCGAAGGAAATCGACTCAAACAGCGGGGTCTGCAAGATCCTCGACAACAAGAAGGACGGCGATAAGTTCAAGCTTCACGTCGAGTGCAAGTTTCCCGCAGGCCCGATGGTAGGTGATCTGACCTTTACGCCATTGCCCGATAAGACGATCAAATTTGTCGATCGCGACAATACCTACCACGGCATCTTGCACCGCTGCCCCAACTGAGCGCAGCCGACGGCCCAAATTCGAGGCGAACTGCGCGGGCTGTCTTCGCTGCGCCGTTGTGCCAACGCGCGGCTGTTGCTGCGCCCTCGTTGTGCTATCAATGGCCGCGCCAAAGGTGAGCGTGAACAACGAGGGAGCGCATGATGAGTTACTACCAGGGCCTGCAGGCGGACGTAGTTTCGTTCCGCGGGCACAATGACGACCAGGGCGAAGCGTACTATGCGCGACCGACTCGCGCGGGAAAATTCCCCGGCATCGTCGTTATTCACCACATTCCGGGCTGGTGCGAGTGGACCACCGAGGTCGTGCGCAAGCTGGCGCATCACGGTTATGCGGCGATTTCGCCGCACCTGTATTTCCGTGAAGGCGGGTCGAACGAAAGTCCGGACGATCTTGGCGCGCGCATTCGCGCGGCCGGCGGCGTCGCCGATGCCCAGGTGATGGGGGACGTCGCGGGTGCTATGGCCTATTTGCGCGCCCAGCCCAATGCGTCAGGCAAGATCGGCGTGATCGGCTTCTGCTCCGGCGGCCGCCACACCTATCTCGCCGCCTGCACGCTCAAGGGCATCGCCGCCGCGGTCGATTGTTGGGGCGGCAATGTCGTCGTCGACAACCCGAAAGACCTCAACGACAAGCGTCCGGTCGCACCGCTTGATCTGACGGAAAAAATGTCGTGCCCGTTGCTCGGGATTTTCGGCAACGACGACGCCAATCCGACCGCCGATCAGGTCAATCGCACCGAAGCTGTTTTGAAGAAATTCGGCAAGACCTGCGAATTCCATCGCTACAACGGCGCCGGCCACGCCTTCTTCAACTGGCAGCGCGACGCATACCGGCCCGACCAGGCGATGGATGGCTGGCGCAAGGTATTCGATTTCTTCAACCGCAATCTGGCGACGTCGGCTTCAAACATCGCCGCCGAGTAAACGAGACCGCCATGTGCTCCTACATCGTCGAAAAAGCGACCCTCGTCGGCAGCGCCAAAGGCCGGAAGGGCTGGATGAAGATCGACACCGCGAACGTGTATTTCGATCACCCGTTCTATTCGACGCTCGACCACGTGCTTGCCATCGACTTCACCAATGAAGGCGAGGGTGGCCGTGACCGCGTTGCCGTTGAACTGAGTGCGGAGTCCGCGCGCGCCCTGGTCGAACGTATCCTGGCCGCATTGGCAAGCGGGGAGGCGGCGCATATCCCTGTGCCGTTTCCAGCCGCGGCCGAGTGAGGCGCCAAACGGCGAGCCGGACGTTGCTGGTTGGCTTGCCCAGCGCACGAAGAAAACTAGTTGCAGCGGCGGCGCGCCTCGTACGCCGCCGCGCGCCGTTTCGCTGACCATACACATCGGCGCGGAAATCCGCGGCATCGATTTGATAAACCCAGACCGGAAACGGTGCGGGCGATCTATCAGGCTTGGCTCGATCGCTTGGTGCTGTGAGGGCGCGTCGGCACGCAAATTTCCTGTTGAGCGTATCTTGGCCGCCACAGCCATGGCCTCCAAACCCGCTATAATGCGGCCACGTCCGTTGCAGGACTCCGCTCCGGGACTAGGGCCATGTCGCAATCGCTTCTAAAGAAGATGCTTCTGAGAATGGTGCTGCTCGGCGCTTGCGCTGCTGCGCCGGTGATGCCTTCGAGCGCCCCCGCACAGGCGGCGGATTTGGTACCGCTCTATAAGGCCCCGCCACCGGTCTATCCGAGCTGGACAGGTTTTTATGTCGGCGGTGAACTCGGCGGCAAATGGGCTGACGGCACCTGGACCGCGACCTCGCTGCGCGATCCTCCGGGGATTCCGCCAGCGGTCGGCGTGGTCCTGCCGATCGATGCCTCTTCACCCACCGACTACAGGCCAGGTTCGCTCCGCTTTGGCGGCTACGTCGGTTACAATTGGCAGTTCGACCCGAAATGGGTTGTCGGCATCGAGGGCGATCTCGCCTATGCCAACGGCAGCGCAAATTTTGCCGGGTTTCCCGGCTGTTCGCTTGGCCCGTGCACATTTCCGGGCAGCGGCTTTAACGCTCCGGTCGATAGCACTTCGTTTCGGATGCAGGGCGATGGTAGCCTGCGTCCCCGGCTTGGATATCTGGTTCGGCCGAACCTGATGGTATTTGGGACCGGTGGTGTCGCGTGGCAGCGCATCCAAATAAGCGGAACGTGCGGCCCATTGATCGCGTCGGATTATTGCAATGGCATCAAGCCGCTGGTGCCGAGCGCTGTCACCAACACCAACACGCTGGTCGGCTGGACTGCGGGGCTGGGCGCCGAATGGATGTTCGCGCCGCACTGGCTCGCTCGCGTCGAATATCGCTATGCCGATTTCGGCACGATCAGCGAGGTGTTTCCATTCGGCTTTTCGCCGGTCGCGGGCGACAATACTTACCGCTTCCGCATGGCCGTGCAGACGCAAATGCTTTCGCTCGGCGTCGCCTACAAATTCGACGCCATCGGCGGCACGCGATAGGCGCGTAACGCGCGGTCGGGGCGCCGCCGATCAGCGCACGCCGCCGGCATTGACGATAGGGCCGCTGTAGCCTTCGAAGCGCTTGCGTAACGCGACAACCTGCGTCTGATCAGCGAGGAAGGCGACGTAATCGTTGGCGACGTTATAAGACAGGATCGGCTTAAAGCCGGCCGGCGGTGGCACGTCGCTGCGCGGCGACCAAGTGGGCAGCTTCGATTGCTGTTCCGGCTCCAAGAGCCAAGACAGGAACAGCTTGGCCGCGTTTGGATGCGGCGCGTCCTTGAAGATGGCGCCCGTGAGCGGCCAGATCGGCAGCGCGTCCACGGTCGGAATATGCGAATCCACCGGCAAGCCTTGCCGCTTCAAACCAGCGGTGATGTCGAGAATGGAATCGAAGGTAACGAGGTTTTGCCCGGACCCGATGCTGCGCTGCTCACCGAGATGGCCCTGAATGAAACTCGGCTTGGCCGCCATGTATTTGTCCATGTAGCCCCAGCCGTATTTCTGCACGATGTGATAGAACACCCACAGCGTCACATCATCGTCAGCCGGATAGGCGGTGACGGCCTTGCCGGCAAACTGCGGCTTCAAGAAATCCAACGCGGAATTCGGGATGTCGGCCGCGGTGACTTTTTGCGTGTTGTACATGTAGGGTACGACGTTGATCATCGTGGCCCAGAATGTGCCGTCAGCGTCCTTGAACGCGGGATCCATCTTGTCGAAACCAGGCGGCTTGAATGATAGCAGCCGGCCTTCGCGCTTCCAGCGCACGTAATCGGCTGCGGTTTGCAGGATGGCGGCATCGACCTCGAGTTTCTTTGCCGCAATCTGCTGATCGATCTTCTGATCGAGCACATTGGAAAAGCCGCCGCCGACGGAAACCTTGATCCCCGGATACTTTTCCTCAAACGCCTTCGTCCGCGCCTCCCATGGTGCGGTCGGCCCGCCGACATAGAAGGCAAATGCGCCTTCGGCTTTCGCTTTGTCATAAAGCTCGCCGGCCGACTGCGCCTGCGCGGCGAGCGTCAGCGAAATCGTCAGTCCGAGTGTTGCCAAAGCCGTGGCGAGCCGGTTCACCATCTGCGTCCTCCCCATCATTGAGCCAATCATCGCCGCTGCCGTGCGCGAAGACAAGCAAGCGGAGTGGAGAAAAGTTCGTGTTGAGCCGTGTCCGTGGCTCGCCAATATGGCCGCTGTCATGCTAATAGCGCCACTGCGCCGATTGTCGAGAACAGGGACGTATCCAATGCGAATGCTCGCTTATGTGCTTGCTATCGTCTTCGTTATTGTCGCGGTGATGTATTACACAATGCAGGCCAGCCAATTGCCGACGTTCATGCCGGGCTACATGGCCGGCTCGACGCACGTCCATCACACGCATGCGCTCGCCGCGGCTGCGGCGGCGTTCGTGTTGTTTCTGCTGGGCTGGTTTGCCGGACGGCGCGCCGCGTAGCTGTCCGAGGCGCCTCGGCCTCAGCGCTCGCTGCGCATCTTGCGCTGCACCCGCTCGTCGAAGCGCGCGACGCTGACCACGATCCGCTGGTGCGTCCCGCCGCCGATCCGCTCGTAGTCGTCACGGGCTTCGACATCAAAGGTCACGGTACGGCCCTCGACCCGTAAAACTTCGGCAGTTGCTGTGACGCGCAGTCCGATCGGCGTTGCCGCTACGTGGCTGACATCAAGGTGGATACCGAGGCTTTGATTGCCCTCGGGCAGCAGATGTTCGATCGCCGCCAGCGCGGCGGCTTCAATGACGTTGATCATTACCGGTGTCGCCAGCACGGCGATTCGGCCCGAGCCGACAAAGGGCGCGGTGTGTTCGGGGCCGACGACGAGTTCCGAGGTGCCGCGCATGCCGGTTGCAATGCGGGCAAGGACCGGGCTTATCTTTTCAGCCGATGGCATGGGAACT
>JBAQJL010000024.1:0-35596 GCA_049300295.1 Xanthobacteraceae bacterium | reverse complement strand
CGGCAAGCCGTGGGTCGCGGCGATCAACGGCACCGCGGTCGGCGGCGGCTTCGAGCTGGCGCTCGCCTGCCATCGTCGCATCGCGGCCGACAACGCAAAAACACGACTCGGACTGCCGGAGGTCAAGGTCGGCCTGTTTCCCGGCGCCGGCGGCACGCAGCGGATCGCGCGCATGTTGCAGCCAGCGGACGCGCTGCAATTCCTGCTCAAAGGCGATCAGATCGATGTCGCGCGTGCCAAAGCGATGAAGCTTGTCGATGCGATCGTGCCCGCCGGCGATCTGATCGAGACCGCCAAGGAATGGATCACGTCGGGCGGTTCGGCCACGGCGCCGTGGGATGCCGAAGGGTTCAGGCTGCCGGGCGGCCCGGTGCAGTCCAAGGCGGGCATGCTGGTATTCACACCGGCCAACGCACTCTATCGCCGCGAGACCTATGACAATTATCCGGCGGCGCGCGCCATCATGCAGGTGGTCTATGAGGGTTTGCAGCTGCCGATGGACCAGGCACTGCGAGTCGAGTCGCGATACTTCGCCCACATTCTGCGCTCGCCGCAGGCGGCGGCGATGATCCGCTCGCTGTTCGTCTCATTACAAGAGATCAACAAAGGCGCTCGCCGTCCGCCGGCGGTGCCGCGCAAGACATTCAAGAAGATCGGCGTGCTCGGCGCGGGCTTCATGGGCGGCGGCATCGCCTATGTGAGCGCGCTCGCCGGGCTCGACGTCGTGCTGGTCGATCGCGACCCGGAAACCGCCGCGAAGGGCAAAGCACATTCGCAGGCGTTGGTGGACGAACAGGTCAAGCGCGGCCGCGCCAACGCCGGCGAACGCGACGCGCTGCTGGCGCGCATCGAACCGACCGCGGATTATGTGGCGCTGAAGAACTGCGATCTGATCATCGAGGCGGTGTTCGAGGATCGCAAGATCAAGGAAGAGGTGATCGGTCGAACGCAGAATATCATCGGCAAAGACACGATCTTCGGCTCCAACACCTCGACCCTGCCGATCAATTCACTCGCCGCCGCCTTCAAGGACCGCACACGCTTCATCGGCATCCATTTCTTCTCGCCGGTCGAGCGCATGAACCTGGTCGAGATCATCCTCGGCAAGGACACCAGTGAGGCTGCGCTCGCCGGTGCGCTCGACTATGTCCGCACCATTCGCAAGACCCCGATTGTGGTCAACGACTCGCGCGGCTTTTACACGTCGCGGGTGGTCGGCACTTATCTGCGCGAAGGCCATCTGATGCTCAGCGACGGCGTGCCGGCCGCCATGATCGAGAATGTCGGCCGCATGGCGGGCATGCCGGTCGGCCCGCTGGCGCTCAACGATGAAGTCGCGGTCGATCTCGCCTGGAAGATCCTGCAGGCAACCGAAGCCGATCTCGGCGCCGACAAAATCGACGCGCGGCAGAAGGCGCTGCTCAGCGAGATGGTGGAAAAGCGTGGCCGGCTCGGCCGCAAGAACGGCAAGGGTTTTTACGATTATCCGCAGAACGGGCCGAAGCGGTTGTGGCCGGGGCTTGCCGATTTGCAGCCGACCAAACTCGATCCCGATACGCTCGATGTCGCTGAACTCAAGGAGCGATTGCTAGCCATCCAGGCGCTCGAAACTGCCTGCTGCATCGAGGAGGGCGTGGTCACCGACATGCGTGAGGCCGATGTCGGCTCAATCCTCGGCTTCGGCTTTGCACCTTTCACCGGCGGCACCATTTCCTACATTGACGGCATGGGGGCTGCGGCTTTCGTCACACTTTGCAGCCGTTTGGCGAAGCGCCATGGGGACCGTTTCAAACCGTGCAAGCTTTTGATCGATATGGCCAAAAAGGTTGAGACATTTTATGGGCGTTTCCCGCCGAGCGAGCGCAAGGCGGTCGCCTGACTGTCATGGAACCGACATTGCCCTCTGCGGCGGGCCGCGTGTAAGGTCGCGGCCGGTTTTTCCCGGGACACTGCATGGCGCGTGATCAAGTCGACCTGACGCCGATCGAGCGGCGGGACGAACTCGTCGCTTGGCTGGCGCAAGGCGTCCGGCCGAAGTCGCAATTCCGGATCGGCACCGA
This sequence comes from Xanthobacteraceae bacterium, assembly GCA_049300295.1. GTDB lineage: Bacteria > Pseudomonadota > Alphaproteobacteria > Rhizobiales > Xanthobacteraceae > BOG-931. Next base: position 33,536 of record JBAQJL010000024.1, on the reverse strand, counting down.
GCACGAGAAATTCGCCTTCACGCTCGACGGCCATTGCCCGGTCCCCTACGAGGGACCGCACGGCATCCGCGCCCTGCTGGAAGGCATGCAGCATCTTTTGGGCTGGGAGCCCATCATGGAAGGGCCGAATGTGATCGGCCTGTACGACGTGACCGGCGGCGGCGCCATTTCGCTCGAGCCGGGTGGCCAGTTCGAATTGTCCGGCGCGCAGGTCGAGACCGTGCACCAGACATCTCGCGAACTGATGGCGCATCTGGCGCAGGTGCGCGAAGTGGCGCAGCCGCTGCACATCGGCTTTCTCGGCCTCGGCATGGCGCCGAGCTGGAGCCGCGCCGACGTGCCGCGTATGCCCAAGGGCCGCTACAAGATCATGACCGGCTACATGCCGAAGGTCGGCAGCCTCGGCCTCGACATGATGTATCGCACCTGCACGGTGCAGACCAATCTCGACTTCTCCTCCGAAGCCGACATGGTCAAAAAACTACGTGTGTCGCTGGCGCTGCAGCCGATCGCGACGGCGCTGTTCGCCAACTCGCCATTCACCAACGGCAAGCCCAACGGCTTTCTGTCGTTCCGCTCTGAAATCTGGCGCGACACCGACAACGATCGCGCCGGCATGCTGCCATGGGCGTTCGAGCCGGGCATGGGTTTCGAGCGCTGGGTCGACTACGCGCTCGACGTGCCGATGTATTTCGTCAAGCACGGCGACGAGTATGTTGACGTGGCCGGGTTGTCGTTTCGCGATCTTTTGGCCGGTAAACTGCGCATCATGCCGGGCGTGCGCGCCACCATTTCCGACTGGGCCAATCACCTGAGCACGACCTTTCCCGAAGTGCGGCTCAAGCGTTATCTGGAAATGCGCGGCGCCGATTCCGGGCCGCTGCCGAATTTGCTGGCACTGCCGGCATTGTGGGTCGGCATTCTTTACGATGACGATTCGCTCGATGCCGCCTGGGACCTGGTCAAGAACTGGACCGCCGAGGAGCGGCAAAAGCTGCGCGACGACGTGCCCAAATTCGCGCTCGCCGCCAAGGTGGGCGGCCGCACCGTGTTTGAAATCGCCACCGAGGTTCTCAAACTCTCCCGCGCCGGACTGACGCGCCGCAAGCGGCTCAATCCTGCAGGCGAGGACGAGACGCGATATCTGGGCGTTCTGCAGGAGCGGCTCTTGCGCGGCAGCACGCCTGCCCAGGATCTGCTGGCGAAATTCAACGGGCCGTGGCACGGCTCAGTCGATCCGATTTTCACCGAAAACGCTTATTAACGGCCGCCGCAGTCGCGTCGTCTGGTAGTTGGCCACATTGTCTCCGTCATAGAGACAAATAAACAGACGCGCTTTTGACTTTTTTTTACGAGTTCCGGTCACACTGAGCCAATGACCAAAGTCTTGACTGCCGAAGTCCAGCAGAAACATGCCGAGCGGCAGCTTTTCACCGCACGCCGGGCGTTGAGTCATCTCGTGCAGTTATATGAGAGCGGCCAATGGCGGCACCTCTATAAGGAGGAGTCTTTCGCCGAGGCGGTCCGTCAAGCGCGCCAAGCCGTCGACACATGGACGGATGCCATGGCCGAAGCCGAGGCCAAAGCCAAAGCGAACGCCATCTAAGGCGAACGCCATCTGAAATCGGATTGTCTCCGATCCGATACGCACGTTTGCGGCGATACACGCCGCGCGATTTCTGATCTCCTGCCAACAATGGGTTGCGGCAAGCAGGACGATGACAGCCGCTGCGGGTTACCTGTATGCTCTGGCTTGCTGGGTCCTCCGGGACGATGTGAGGTCATGCCATGAGCCGCCACCCCGCCGCGCGATCACCGCTGTCGCGCCGCCTTCTCCTGAAAAATGCGGCGCTCGCCGCCGGCGCCTTCACGTTACCCGCAGCGCCATTCGTGGCGCGCGCCGCGACCGCGCTGCGGCCGGTTTCCATGACACTCGACTGGATCTATCAGGGTCCCAATGTCGGCTTCATCATGGCCCGAGACAAAGGTTTCTATCGCGACGCTGGGCTCGACGTCACCGTGACATCCGGCAAAGGCTCGGGCACTACCGCGCAGCTCATCGCCAGCAAGGCGAGCCAGTTCGGTTTTTCCGATGGCTATGGGGTTGCCACCGCCATCTCAAAAGGCATGCCGATCAAGACCATCGGCAGCGTATTTCGCAAAAATCCGGCGGCCCTCATCGTGCTCGCGGATTCCGGCATTACGACGCCGAAAGATCTTGAAGGCAAGACCGTCGCCATGACGGCGGGCAGCGGGCAGTTTCAGCAATGGCCGGCCTTTGCCACAGGCGCCGGCATCGACGTCACAAAAATCCGCATGGTCAACATCGATCCGGCCGGCGTCGGCCCGGCGCTCGTCAGCAAAAAGGCCGATGCCATCGGCGGTTACGCCCAGGGCTATGTGCCGGCGATCGAAATCCGCGCCAAGAAAGAGGTCCGCATTTTCTGGTTTGCCGACTACGGCGTTCACGTCGTGTCGAACGGCATCATCGTGCATAACGACCTGCTCAAGAGCGATCCGGACCTTGTGCGCACTTTCGTCGCGCCGAGCATTAAGGGATTCCTGTACGGCCGACAGCATCCAGACGAGGCGGTCGCGTCGGTCAAACGCTATCTGCCGACGGTCGATCCGGCCATCGCGCGGCGCGAACTTGAATTGTCCTGGAAAACCTGGGTCACGCCGACCACCAAGGACAAGCCACTCGGCTGGGAGGCCGAGTCCGACTGGACCTCGACCGTTCAGGTGCTCAAGCAATACGGCGGCGTAAGCACACCGCCCGCGCTCAGCGCGCTCTACACCAACGAATTCGTTCCGACGGGCGCCGAATACGTGCCGCCGCAGACTGCCTGAACGGCCCAGCTGCTGCGGCCGTCAAACGTGATGCATAGCCGTCCACCGCTGGCATACCGCTTGCTTTTCAGCGGCCATGCGACCGGCTATCAAGCTGTCGGGCGAGCACGCTTGCCGTCGCCCTTCCTGCCGGCACACTGATCCCTGGAGGTGAAGCCATGCGCTCTTCGCGTTCTCAGCCCGCGCCGGTATCCCGACGCCGCTTTCTCAAGCAATCCGTATTGGCCGCCGGCGCGCTCGCCGTGCCGGCCGCGCCATTCGCTGCGCGCGCCGCGACCGCGCTCAAGCCGGTGACATTCACGCTCGACTGGCTCTATCAGGGCGCTAGCGCCGGATTTCTGGTCGCACAAGAGAAGGGCTTTTATCGCGACGCCGGCCTCGACGTGACCATTCTCGCCGGCAAGGGCTCCGGCACCACCGCACAGCTCGTTGCCAGCAAGGCGACACCGATCGGCTTCTCGGACGGTTTTGTCGTCGCCAACAGCGTCGCCAAGGGCATGGCGATCAAGACCGTCGGCACCATCTACCGGCGCGATCCGGCCGCCATCATGGTGCTCGATGAATCGCCGATCAAATCGCCCAAGGATCTGGAAGGCAAATCGGTGGCGATGACCGCCGGCAGCGCGCAATTCCAGCAATGGCCGGCCTATGTCAAAGGCGCCGGCATCGACCCGAACAAGATCAAAATCATCAACATCGATCCGTCCGGCGTTGGCGCCGCGCTGGTCAGCGGCAAGGTGGACGCCATCGGCGGCTATGTGTTCAGCTACGCGCCGAGCATCGAGGTGCGCGCCAAAAAGAAGCTGCGCACATTCTGGTTTGCGGATTCTGGCGTGACGATCGTTTCCAATGGCATCATCGTGCATCAGGACCTGCTCAAGAGCGATCCCGAACTCGTTCGCGCCTTCGTCGCGCCTTCAATCAAAGGCTTCCTGTATGGGCGGCAGCATGTTGATGAAACGATCGCGACGGTAAAGAAATATCAAGCCACCGCGGATGACGGCGTCACCAGGCGCGAATGCGAGCTATCCTGGGAGACATGGCTGACGCCCAATACCAAGGGCAAGCCGCTCGGCTGGGGTTCCGATACCGACTGGGCCGGAACCATCGCGGTCCTCAAGCAATATGTCGGCGTCTCCTCGCCATTGACGACGGCGCAGCTCTACACCAACGAATTCGTGCCGTCCGGGGCCGACTACGTGCCGCCGCAAGGCTGAACAAGTCGAGAAATGGCGTAGCGTGTCAGAAGCAAAAACCGCGGCAGGCTGGATCGGCGCGAGCCTGCTGCGCAAGGAGGATGCGCGTCACCTCTACGGACACGGCATGTTCATCGCCGATGTCCAGGTACCCGGCGTGCAGGATATCGCCTTCGTGCGCAGCCCGATGGCGAACGCGCGCGTGCGCCGCGTAGTCAAGCCTGCCGAAAATGCGGCGCACGTATTCACGCTCGCCGACATCGGCCCGATCAATGTGCTGGAGGCTGGGCCTGAACTCTCAGCGCACCGCCACAGCCCTTATCCGCCGCTCGCCGATGGCCGCGTCCGTTATGTTGGGCAGACCATCGCCGCCTGCGTGATGCCGACGCGTGCGCAGGCCGAGGATTTGGCCGAAGCCGTGCAGCTTGAATTGGAAGAATTGCCGGCCGTTGTCGACGTAGTCGGCGCAATGCGCGGTGACAGCGCGCGCGTCTTCGATGAGTGGCCGAGTAACGCCTACATCAGCACCAGCGTGGTCGAAGGCGATCCTTCGATCCTCGCGGCGGCGCCTATCCGCTTGCACCGCCGCCTGCGGCTCAACCGGCAGGTCACCGTGTCGATGGAGGGCCGTGGCGCGCTTGCCTATTGGGACCACCGGCTCGACGAGCTTGTGGTCTATCTGTCGACGCAGGGCGGCCAGGTGAAGCGCATGGCGCTGTCGCGGATGCTTGGCGTGCCCGAGAACAAGGTGCGCGTCATCGCGCCCGATGTCGGCGGCGGTTTCGGCGGCAAGAACCGCATCATGCCGGAGGACGTCGCGGTCGCGGCACTGGCGCTCAAGCTCCGTCACCCGGTGCGCTGGATCGAGGACCGGCGCGAACATCTGTTGGCGTCGCCGCACGCGCGGGACCACACCTACGATCTTACCATCTGCGCCGAGCGCGACGGCACGCTGCTCGGTCTCGAAGGCGATATCTATATCGATGCCGGCGCCTATGCGCTGTGGCCCACGGGTGCGTTTCAGGAAGCCAGCATGGCGTCCCGCAACCTCACCGGGCCCTATCGCATGCGGCATCTGAAACTCAACGCCCATACGGTCGCCACCAACAAAGCCCCGATGGGCCCGTATCGCGGCGTGGCAAGGCCCGGCGCCACGTTTGCAGTGGAACGGCTGGTCGACGAGATGGCGCGCGAACTCAAGCGCGAGCCATTCGACCTGCGGCGGCAAAACATCGTCACATCGGCCGAGCTTCCTTACCGCACGGCCGCCGGCATGAAGCTCGACACCGGCGATTACGTCGCGGCGCTCGACATCGCGCGCGACAAAATCGATCTACCGGCGATCCGCAAGCGCCAAGCGCAGGGCGAAGCCGATGGCCGCAGGATCGGCGTCGGCTTTGCCTTCTATACCGAGCAGAGCGGCCACGGCATCGTCGAATTCGCCAAGCGCAAATTCCGCGTCATTCCCGGCTACGAGTCCGCCAATATCCGGATGCTGCCTGACGGCGGCGTGCTGATCTATGTGGGCGTGCAGAACCACGGCCAGGGCCACGAAACAACGCTGGCACAGATCGCTGCGCACGAGCTTGGTATCGATCCGGCACAAATTTCCGTCCGTTACGGCGACACCGCGGTCGGCCCTTACGGCTTCGGCACGTTTGCGTCGCGCTCGATCGTATTCGCGGGCGGCGCCGTCGGCCGGGCCGCTCGCGCGCTTGCGGAAAAAATTCGGCGCATCGGTGCGCATCTCTTGCAAGCCGATGCCGCCGCGGTTCGCATTGAAGGCGGCATGGTGCTTGGCCCGTCCAACAAAGTCGGCGTCGCCGAGATCGCGTTCGCGGCCAACGCGCGGCCGGATCAATTGCCCGCCGGCATGGAACCGCTCCTTGAAATCACGGCAACCTACGAGCCCTCGGACTCGGGCGGAGTCTTTGCTTACGGCACGCATGCGGTGCTCGTCGCCGTCGAGCCCGACAGCGGCGCGGTCGAAATCCTCGACTACGTGGTATCGGAAGATTGCGGCACGATGATCAATCCGATGATCGTCGACGGCCAGGTGGTTGGCGGCATCGCGCAAGGCATCGGCACCGCGCTCTACGAGGAAATTCCCTACAATGCCCAAGGCCAGCCGCTCGCCGCGAGCCTCGCCGATTATCTGGTGCCGACAGCCGGAGAGATGCCGTTCATCCGCATCGAGCATCTCATCACGCCCGCGCTGACCACCGAATACGGCGTCAAGGGTCTCGGCGAAGGCGGCGCGATCGCGCCCCCGGCCGCGATCGCCAACGCGGTGGCCGATGCATTCGCCGACATCGGCGCGAGCTTCAACGAAACACCGCTGACGCCGCGCCGCGTCTGCGAGGCGATCGCAGAAGCGCGGAGGACGAAGGCGGCGAAAGCGTGAGGGCGGCGAAAGCGTGAGGCGGCGAAGGATCGCGCGTCACACCGTGACTTGAGTGCCAACCTCGACGACGCGGTCCGTCGGGATGTTGAAGTAATCGGTGGCGTCGTTGGCGGAGCGGGCCAGCCTGATGAACAGTCGGTCTTGCCAGCGCGGCATGCCGGAGTGCGGCGCCGGCCGCAGCGCCCGCCGCGACAAGAAGAACGATGTGGACATGATGTCGAATTGCCAACCGAGTTTGCGCGCGATCGCGAGCGCGCGGGGCACGTTTGGCGATTCCATATAGCCGAAGCGCAGCAGCACGCGCAGAAAGCTCGAGCCCACCGGCTCGATGCGGACCCGTTTGCTGGCGTCGACGCGCGGCGTGTGGGTGGTTTCGACGCTGAGAATGACGTTGTTTTCGTGCAGTACCTTGTAGTGCTTGAGGCTGTGCATCAGCGCGGTCGGCGCGCTCGTTGGATCGCTGGTGAGAAAGACGGCCGTGCCGGGAACCCGTTGCGGCGGCTTGCGCTCCAGTATGCGCACGAGATCTTCGAGCGGCGTCTCCAGCCGGCGCGTCTTGTCGTACAGGATCCTGGTGCCGCGCCGCCACGTGTACATGACCAGCATCAGCGCTGCGCCGAGCGCCAGCGGCACCCAGCCGCCTTCTACCACCTTGAGCATGTTGGCGGACAGGAACGTCAGATCGATGAAAATGAAGGGAAATATCAGCGCAGCGGCGGCAAGCAGCGACCAGTGCCACAATCGCCAGAACACGATGAAGGCCATAATGCCGGTCACCACCATCGTGCCGGTGACCGCAATGCCATACGCGGAGGCGAGCGCGCTTGACGAGCGGAACAGAGCCACCAGAAGAAGCACGCCGACCAGCAGCAGGATCGTGACGCGCGGCATGTAAATCTGCCCCGCCTGCTGCGCGGACGTGTGTCGAACCTCCAGCCGCGGTAACAGCCCGAGTTGGATGGCTTGGCTGGTCAGCGAATACGCTCCAGTGATAACGGCTTGGCTGGCAATCACGGTAGCGGCCGCCGCGAGCACCACCATTGGAATGCGCAGCCCTTCCGGATAGAGCAGAAAGAACGGGTTTTCCGTCGCTGCCGGGTGTTCCAGCACCAGCGCGCCCTGCCCCAAATAATTCAGCGCCAGCGAGGGCAGCACCACAACCAGCCAGGCGAGTCGGATTGGCCGCCGGCCGAAATGGCCGAGGTCGGCATACAGTGCTTCGGCGCCGGTGACCGCAAGGAACACCGCGCCCAGCGTGTACAGGCTGATCATGCCGTGGTGGAGCAGAAAATGGATGCCCATATGCGGACTGAGCGCCCACAACACCACCGGATCGTGGAGGATCCATAACAGTCCCGGTATAGCGATGGCCAGGAACCATAATGCAGTGATCGGACCGAACAGCGACGCCACGCTCGCGGTGCCCCGCGCCTGAATGGCAAACAATGCAAGCAGGATCACGACCGTGATCGGCAGAACGTAAGGGTGGAACGCAGGCGTGGCGACGTCGAGACCTTCAATCGCTGATAGCACCGACAATGCCGGCGTGATCACGGCATCGCCGTAGAACAAAGCGGCGCTCACGATGCCGAGCAGCGCGACCAGCCCGGCGGCTTTGCCGACACGGCCGACCGCGCGCGAGGCAAGCGCCATCAGGGTGAGCGTGCCGCCCTCGCCATTGTTATCGGCCCGCAGCAGGATCACGACGTATTTCAGAGTGACCACGACGATCAGCGCCCACAGGATCAGCGACAGCACGCCGAGCACGTTGCCGCGGGCGAGTTCGGCCTCGCCAGCTCGCAGCGCCTGCTTATGCTCGCCGGCCGCCGCCAGAATGGCTTCGCGAAACGCGTAGAGCGGACTGGTGCCGATATCCCCATAAACGACGCCGAGGCTACCGAGCGCCAACGCCAACAGGCCAGGCTCGGAACGCGCATCGGGCTTCGTATCGAGAGGGACGTCGCTTCCGACCGAAGCGGTCGCGTCATCTGTCATGAACGGCGAATACAGGACCCTGTCCTGCTCCTAATACGGCATGAATACTACGGGAGACGGGCCGCGCCTATACACGCTTTACCGTACTCAGTCACCCCGGGACTCAGGTCCACGGGCCGCTGGGTTAACGCTCGAGATGGCCAAGACGAGGCTAGACCAGCGGAGCAGTCCAGACATGGAACCACCGTGAAGAACGCGCATTACCTCAAACGAGACGTGTCCAAGCAAGTTCTGTCCAAGCAAGTTCTGCCCAAGCAAGTTCTGCCCAAGCAAGTTCTGCCCAAGCGAGAGGTGTGCGGTGAGCCTGATTCTTTTGGTAGTCATACTCATCCTCCTTTTTGGGGGCGGCGGCGGAGGCTATTGGGGTTATCGCCGCGGCTATTATGGCGGCGGCGGTCACAGTCTTATTTGGATCATCGTTATCATCGTCATCGTGGTTCTCTTGTTTGGGCATCATGGCGTCCGCGTCTGAGGTGCCGAGCCGCAGACCCATTCCGGTAACATGACGTTGGAGAACGAGCATGATTCATCCGGCAGCGAAAAAGCGCGGTGCCGATCCGCAGGTACCGAACAAACCCGCGCATGAACGTCCGAAAGACGAAGCCGAGCGCAAGCTTGAGCAAGGTCTTGAGGAGACGATGGCCGGCTCCGACCCTGTCAGCGTTACCCAGCCAAAGCCGAAGGAGCCGCGTTCATCCGATTCGTGATTGCGCATCAGGTCGTTCCAACGTTTCGCCGCTGTGGGTTCGCACGACTGTCGTCTGGTGCGCCAGAGCTGGGCGTTCTTCCAGAACGATTTCGCCGGCCGCATTTCCAATCGCGTCATGCAGACCGGCCCGTCGGTACGCTCGACGCTGACCGCGACCATCACCACGGTCTGGTACATTTCGGTATATGGCGCTTCCGCCATCGCGGCGGCGGCGGACCGCTGGCTCGCCTTGCCGCTGGTGCTGTGGTTTTGCGGTTACGCGGCGCTGCTCGTCTTTTTCGTGCCGCGCATGCGCGAGCGTTCGAAGGTTTCTTCGATCGCGCGCTCGACGCTGATGGGGCGCATCGTCGACAGCTACACCAACATCCTCACCGTCAAGCTGTTCGCCCGCGCGCACGAAGAGGACGAATATGTGCGTGACGCGGTCGAGAGCCATGTCGACCTGTTCAAATCGGCGCAGCGCCTGCTCACCGCGTTCGTGTCGCTGCTCGACGTGCTCAACGTGCTGCTCATCGCCGGCGCCGGCGCACTGGCGGTCACGCTGTGGCGCTATGGCGCCATCGAGGTCGGCGCCATCGCCATGGTGCTGCCGCTGACCTTGCAGCTCACCAACATGTCACGCCAGATCGCCATGCGCATCACCGAAATCTTCGAGGATGTCGGCGTGGTGCAGGAGGGCATGATCACCATCGCGCAGCCACTGCAACTTCCCGATCCGCACAATGCGCGGCCGCTGACGGTGCGCGCCGGCCGCATCGACTTCAAGAACGTCAATTTCGGCTACGGCCGCGAGGCCGGCGTGCTGCAAAACTTCAACCTGACGATTCATCCGGGCGAGAAGATCGGCCTGGTCGGCCGCTCCGGCGCCGGCAAATCGACGGTGGTCAATTTGCTGCTGCGCTTCTTTCATCTCGAAGGCGGCGCCATCCTGATCGACGGCGAGGACATTTCCGGCTTGACCGAGGAATCGCTGCGCTCGCAGATCTCCGTGGTGACACAGGACACGTCGCTGCTGCACCGCTCGATCCGGGAAAACATCCGCTACGGCCGCCCGCAGGCGAGCGAAGAGGAGATCCTGCGCGCCGCCGAGCTCGCGCACGCGCACGACTTCATCACCGAGCTGGAAGACTGGCAGGACCGGCGCGGCTACGACGCTCATGTGGGGGAGCGCGGCGTGAAACTCTCCGGCGGCCAGCGCCAGCGTATCGCCATCGCGCGCGTCATTCTCAAAGACGCGCCGATCCTGGTGTTCGACGAGGCGACCTCGGCGCTCGACAGCGAAGTCGAGGCCGCGATCCAGGCGAGCCTCGGCACGCTGATGGCCGGCAAGACGGTGATCGCCATTGCGCACCGGCTCTCCACCATCGCGCAGATGGACCGGCTGATCGTGCTTGAACACGGCCGCGTCGTCGAGCAGGGCAGCCACCGCGAATTGATCGCGCAGGACGGCCACTACGCCGCGCTATGGCGCCGCCAGGCCGGCGGTTTTCTGGACGCCGCCGACATGCAGGCCGCGGAGTAGCAGGGCGGCCGATAGCTTGGCGGACCGAACCGTATTGGAACACGCGCGTTAGCCCGAGGTTCCTGCCCGTCCGGTTTGCCGCATGACTGGCTTTTTTTCGAACGGATCGAGGCGGCGGGCCATTCTCCCGCTGCAAGCGCTGAACTTCTTCATGGCGGACATGCAGGCCGGGATCGGACCGTTCCTGGGCGTCTATCTCATTGCGCACGGCTGGCACAACGGCCTCATCGGCAGCGTGATGAGCATCGGCGGAATTGCCGGTATGGCGGTGACGGCGCCCGCCGGCGCACTGATCGATGGCTCGTCGCGCAAGCGGCTGTACGTGATTGTGCCGGGCATCTGCACGGTGCTCGCGTCCGCCGTCATCCTGCTCTCGCAATCGTTCGTGCTGGTGTCGGCCTCGCAGATCGCCTCGGCCATCGCCGGCGCGGCCATCGGCCCCGCCGTTAGCGGCATCACGCTCGGCATTGTCCATCAATCCGGCTTCAACAAGCAGATGGGCGTCAATCAGGCGTTCAATCACGCCGGCAACATGGTGGGCGCCGGCTTGTCCGGCGTCTTAGGCTGGCTATTCGGCATGAGTGCCGTGTTCTGGCTGGCGGCGCTGTTCGGCGTCCTGTCGATCGTCGCCGTCGCGCTCATTCCGCCAAAGGCGATCGACGATCGGATCGCGCGCGGGCTGCGGCACGAACAGGGCGATGACAACACGATCAGTGGCTACCGGGTTCTGCTCGAGTGCAAGCCGCTTCTCGTTTTGGCCGCCGCCTTATGCATGTTTCACCTGGGCAATGCGGCCATGCTGCCGCTCTACGGTATGGCAGTTGTCACCGGCGATCACGCCAACGGGCCGGGCTTTGTCGCCATCACCATCGTGGTGGCGCAGGGCGTAATGATTCTGACCGCGTTGCTCGCCATGCAGCTGGGAGAAAAACGCGGGTTGTGGATCGTGCTCCTGATCTCCTTTGCGGCGCTGCCGATCAGGGGACTGATTGCGGCGTTCCTGATCGGGCGCTGGGGCGTCTATCCGGTGCAATTTCTTGACGGCGTCGGCGCCGGCCTGCAAAGCGTGGCCGTGCCTGCCTTGGTGGCGCGGATTCTCAACGGCACCGGACATATTAATGTCGGGCAAGGAGCGGTGATGACGGCGCAGGGTATTGGCGCATCGCTCAGTCCGGCGATCGGCGGATGGATGTCGCAGCGGTTTGGTTACAGCACAACCTTCGTCGTGCTGGGCTGTTTCGCACTTGTCTCTGTTGCGCTGTGGATCGGATTTCGCCGCATCGTCAGCGCTGCCGCGACGGCGCCGGAGAACCAAGCCGGAGAACCGCCAAGCGTCGAGCAGGTGACGCGTGAAGCGCGCGGTATCGCCGGATGAAATTGTTGCAATGCTGTTAGATCATTGATGTCATCGCACCTCGCCATCTGGGTCATCGCCGCATTGGCAGTCGCCGGTGTCCTCATCCGTCCCTTCGCCACGATCGAGGCCGTCTGGGCGGTCGGCGGCGCCGCGCTGCTTGTTGTACTGCGCCTGATTACGCCGTCTACCGCGCTGGCCGGAATTGCCAAAGGAACGGATGTCTATCTGTTCCTGACCGGCATGATGCTGCTGGCCGAGGTTGCGCGCTGCGAGGGTCTGTTCGACTGGCTCGCCGCGCTGGCGACGCAGCATGCGAACGGCTCGCCGCGGCGGCTATTCCTGCTTATCTACATCGTGGGTACCGCAGTCACGGTGTTTTTGTCGAATGATGCGACCGCCGTCGTGCTGACGCCTGCCGTGGCCGCCGCGGTGCGGACCGCGAAGGCCGAACAGCCGCTGCCGTATCTTCTGATCTGCGCCTTTGTCGCCAATGCGGCCTCGTTCGTGCTGCCGATCTCCAATCCGGCCAACCTCGTCATCTACGGCAGTCACATGCCGCCGCTGCTGCAATGGCTACCGCGCTACGTGCTGCCGTCCGCCGTCTCGATTGTCGCAACCTATGCGCTGCTGCGATGGACACAACGAAGCGCACTGCGTCAAAGCATTGCCGCAGGAGTACCGCTGCCGAAACTGGCCACCGGTGGCAAGATCGTCGCGGCCGGCATTGCGGCGACTGCGATCGTCCTGTTGACCGCGTCTGCCATGGATATGCAGCTTGGATTGCCGACCTGCATCGCCGGCGTGGCCACGGCCGCCATCGTGCTGCTGTTTCAGCCGGCGAAAACGTGGAGCGTGGTGAAAGACATCTCCTGGAGCGTGCTGCCTTTGGTTGCCGGCCTGTTCGTGCTGGTCGAAGCATTGAACGAGACCGGCTTGGTTGCATCGATAAGCGCGCTGCTGCGCGAGACCGCGGCGCATTCGGTGGCGGGCGCGGCTTGGGCCGCCGGCATCGCCGTCGCCTTTGGCAGCAACCTCGCCAACAATCTGCCTGTTGGATTGATCGGCGGCAGTGTCCTCCAGAACGATCACATCGCCGACAAAATCACGCGCGCAATTTTGATCGGCGTCGATCTCGGCCCAAATCTCTCCGTCACCGGCTCGCTTGCCACGATTCTCTGGCTCGGCGCGCTACGCCGGGAACGTGTGAATATTGGCGCAGGCAGTTTCTTGAAATGGGGCGCGATCGTGATGCCGCCAGCGCTGGTGTTCGCCATCGCCGCCGCCCTGCTATAGAATGGTCTGGCACTCCGTTAGGACCGAAGCGAAGCGGAGAGTGGAACTTGCTGCTGGGAATTGGAGATCGTTTGATGCGCCGTTGTTTTGTCGTTGCCGCCTCGATCCTGACCGCCGTTGCACTCGGCGCGCTTCCCGTGGCCGGCGCTTTGGCGCAGGGGCTGCCGGAGCCGCCGGTCGGCTTCAAGGAGCCGCCGCCACCACCGCCGCCCCCGATCAAACCGTTCAGTTCGGTGACAGTGAAGCTTGCCGGTCCGTATAGCGATCCGAGCTTCGCCGAGTTTCGCAAGAGCCTCGGCGCCGCGGCCGAGAAAAAGGACCGCGCCGCGCTCGCCAAGATGGTGGTGACGCAGGATTTCTTCTGGATACAGGACAAGAATCTGGCCGACGCCAGCAAGTCCGGCGTCGACAACCTCGCCAAGGCGATCGATCTCGACAATCCGGATGGCGGCGGCTGGCGCGTGTTGGCGATGGACGCCGGCGAGCAGACCCTGGCGGAACTGCCGGACAACAAGGGCATCTTCTGCGCGCCGGCACCGCCGGCTTTCGACGCCAAGGCGTTCGAGACGTTGGTGCAGCAGACCGATACCGATCCGGAAGACTGGGGTTATCCGGCTCGCGACGGTGTCGAAGCGCGCGCCGCGGCGCAACCCAACGCGGCCGTGGCCGAGAAGCTCGGTTTGTATTTCGTGCGCGTGCTGCCGGACAGCCCGCGGGCGAACCCCGGCGAGACGCAGTTCCTGCATCTGGCCCTGCCTGACGGCAAAACCGGCTTCATCCCGATCGACGCGCTGATGCCGCTCGCCACCGACAAGATCTGCTACAGCAAGCCGGACGGCGCTTGGAAAATCAGGGGCTATATCGGCGGCGTCAGCCCGTAGCGTTGGTTTGGTCCGCGCCGGTACGACAAAAGATCAGGTTAACTGTCATGCTCCGCGCAGGGGGAGCATCCAGTAAACACGTCACTGTTGGTGATTACTGGATCATCCGCATTCGCGGATGATGACATGGAATGGATATTACTCCTCCGTCCCCGCAATGCCGGCCTGCCGCACGATCTTGCCCCAGCGCGCGATTTCGCTGTCGACGAAGTCCTGCATGTCGGCGATCGGCGGCGTCGGCAGTCCCACCAGGCTGAGCTGGGCGATGCGCGCCTTGACCTCCGGCTCCGCCGCCACGGCGATCAGATTCTCGTGCAGCGTGTCGACGATGTTGCGCGGCGTCTTCGCCGGCGCGACGATCATGAACCATCCGGCCACCGCGAAGCCGGGAACGCCGGCTTCCGCCACCGTCGGCACGTCCGGATAGGGCGGCACACGCTTTGCGGTCGAGACCGCGAGCACGCGGACTTTGCCGGCCGTGATCATGCCGGCGGCCGGCGGAATATCGCAGAACATCAACTGAATATGGCCGCCGACCACGTCGGTGAGCGCAGGCAGGCTGCCTTTGTACGGCACGTGCGTCATCTGCGTGCCGGTCATGCTCTTGAACAGCTCCATGTACAAATGATGCGGCGAGCCGACGCCACCCGAGCCATATGACAATTTTCCAGGGTTGGCTTTGGCGTAGGCAATCAATTCTTTCACCGAATTCACCGGCAGCGACGGATTGACGAGCAGCAGGAAGGGCGCCGACGCGACCATGCCGAGCGGCACGAAATCGGTCGCCGGATCGTAGGGCAGCTTCTTGTGCACCGCGACGTTGATCGCCATCGGCGTCGGCGTCGCCATCAGCAGCGTGTAGCCGTCGGGCGGCGCCTGCGCGACCGCGGCGGCGCCGATGACGGTGCCGGCGCCCGGTCGCATCTCGACTACCACCGGCTTGCCGAGGCGCTTGCTCAACTTGTCGCCGACGATACGCGCAAGAATTTCCGTGCTGCCGCCCGGCGTGTAGGGCACCACCAGCGTTATCGGTCGCGTCGGATAATCCTCGGCGCGTACAGCGGCAGTTGCAGCGGCCGCGAGCATGAGCGCGACGATCGCAGTCAATGCTGTCCGGCGTTTCATCGCCTCTCTCCCCTGATGTGCTGCCGGTCGCGCCGGCGTTTTCAACGGCTGCTCCGCGCTTTTGAGGCGGAGCGGCAACTTGTCTGGCGGATCAGCGCGCGCGCTGCGCCGCGGCAGTTACCGATTGCGCGCTCTGCCCGAACAGAATCGCGCGCTCCTCGGCGGTGCGGATACCGCCCTGCCCCGGATTGATCTTCGGCGTCCATTCGTAGGCCTTGATCACCGCGGGCCGCGCCTTGATGGCGTCGAGCCAGCGTTTGACGTGCGGAAAGTCCTCGATGTTCTGGTGCTGCCGCTCCCAGAGCGTCACCCACGGATAGGACGCCATGTCGGCGATCGAATAGTCGCCGGCCAGATACTGATGATCGGCGAGTCGCCTGTCCATCACGCCGTACAGCCGGTTCACTTCGTTGCGATAGCGATCCATCGCGTACGGAATCTTGTCTTGGGCGTAGTTGCTGAAATGATTGTTTTGTCCCGACATCGGGCCGAGGTTGCCCATCTGCCAGAACAGCCATTCGAGTGTTTGCATGCGCTCGCGCATGTCCTTGGCGATGAATTTTCCGGTCTTGTTGGCGAGATAAAACAGGATGGCGCCCGACTCGAAGACCGAAAGCGGCTTGCCGCCGTCGGGCGGCGCGTGATCGACAATGGCCGGAATGCGGTTGTTCGGCGAGATCGTCAGAAAATCGGCCTTGAACTGCTCGCCCTTGCCAATATTGACCGGGAAAACCTTGTACTCCAGCCCGGCTTCCTCAAGGAAAATCGTAATCTTGTGACCGTTCGGCGTGGTCCAGTAGTGCACGTCAATCATGACAAACCCTTCTTTGTGGCCCGGGTTGAGTGAAGCGAAATCCGGGAGCCGCGCGTGAATAACAGACTCTTTCCGGACCTCGCATCGCTCAACCCGGGCATGGGGTTATTATCTAAAGCTTCCGTACGCAGGTCTCTACCCCGTCTTTGAAATGGACGAGCGTAAGCGATTGGTTGACATACGTCAACGAGTAGCTTACGCTGTTGACGTGATCAGAAGCTTCAAAAGCAAAGGCCTCGCCGAGCTTTGGGAGAAAGGTCGGACGGCGAAGATCGACGCCAAGATGCAAGAACGCATATTGCGCCGCCTGGATCGTCTGGACGCCGCGGCGCGGCCCGAGGAAATGAATATTCCCGGCTTTGACTTCCATTCGTTGCGGGGGTTCAAGCCCATCCGGTATTCGGTGCACGTCAACGGGCCTTGGTGCGTCACATTCGAATTCGAAGACGGCGAAGCGTGCCTGGTCGACTTCGAGCAATATCATTGAGGAGACGACAATGGCTCATGCCGCCAAGCGCAATCCGGATCGCTGCCCGACCCATCCTGGAGCGTTGTTGCGGGAGGACGTTATTCCGGCGACCGGCAGGACCAAAGCTGAGATTGCGCGGCTTCTCGGCATTTCCCGCCAGCACCTTTATGACATTCTGCGCGAGCGCAAGCCGGTGTCACCGGCCGTTGCGGTGCGCCTGGGCAAGCTGTTTGGCGATGGCGCTGGCATCTGGGTGCGTATGCAGGCTGCGTACGATACGTGGCACGCCGAACGCGACGAGGACGTGAGCAAAATTCCTACGCTTGGTGCCAGGGCGGCTTAGCACGAGGCCCCAGGACGGTTGATCCGGCCCTCGTCTAGCGAATATTTAACCCCGCGCAGGCATTTTCGTCACCCATGACGAGCACTCCCACCTATGCGGCGCCCGTGCTGGCCACCCGCGCCGCGGGAAACTTTTTCATCGCCGCCGTCATTTTTGCGCTGTTCGTGGGAGCCGCGTTCCTCAGTGCCGAACGCAAGGACATCACGCAAGGCTTCGATGAGGTGGCGCATGCCTCATACGTTGCCGAGATCCAGCATACCGGCAAGACTTCGCCCGATCTCAACAGCACGCGCCTTCTTGATCCGAGAACATTCCAGTTCACCGATCAGCCCAATTATCTGAACCACCCGCCGGAATTCCATGACCTGCTGGCGTGGCTGGGTCCGAAGCTCGAAGGCCGTCCCCAGGCCGTGCTGGCGGATCGCCTGATCGACATCGCGATCGCCGCAATCGGCTTGGGCGCGCTGCTCGGACTCGGTCTTGGCGCCGGCTTCACGCGCAATGAATTTTACGCCTATGCGGTGCCGCTGGCCTGCATTCCGGTGCTGGCGCCGCTCGCCGGTTCGGTGAACAACGACAATCTCGCGTTCTTTGGAGGGGCGCTCGCCACGCTCGGCATCTGGCAGCTTGCCGCGAGCGAGCGCGGCGGATGGCTCGCACTGGCGCTGGCCGGCGTCGTGGCCGCTGCCTGGGCAAAGGCGACCGGTCTGGTGCTCACAGGCGCAATGGTAAGTGCCGCCATCGTTTATCTGATCTGGCGCCGCCGATGGCGTTGGCCGTGGACGATCGCGGTTGCGGTTGCGTTCCTGGTGGCTGCGGCACCGTACATCGCCTTTGCGATGCACTACGGCAGCCCGGCGCCAGACACGCCGGCGCAGATCGCGATGCTCAAGCACGATGCGCGCGAGCTTGGCCTGGCCGCCCTGTCGCGCAAATCCTTTCCCGGCTATCTCGGCTATTTTGTCGTCGCTTTCATCGCCGGATGGATGCCGGCGCTCGGTCCACGCGGCGTTCTCAATTACGCCATGCTGGTGATTCCAGTGGCAGCGCTGATCTGCGCAGCGGCGGGCATTGCGCTGTCGCTGCGGCGCCTGTGGGAGCGGCGGGAGACGGCGCTGGACGTCGTCGTGGTCGCGGGCACATTGGCGCTCGCTCTGACATTCGCGCTGCATGTCCGCCACAGCTACGCCGATCACCTCGCGACCGGCTGGCTGATGGAGGCCTATCCGCGCTATTACCTGCCGCTCGCCGCGATCGTGCCGCTCGCCGGCTTGTCACTGGCCGTGGCGATCCAATCGCCGCGATGGCACGCTGGGCTGCTCGCGTTCCTGATTGCCGGGCCGATTGTTTTTCGCCTGCTCGGCGCGCCACTGGGCTAGCTCACGATCAAACAGGATCGCGCGACCGCGCTACGCGACAGCGGCCGTGGCCTCTTCGCGTGGCGGCGCAGCCACGCAGCCGCCGTGGCCAAGCTTCCACAAGAGCCGGCACGCGAACGCGATCAACACGATCGGCGCCAGCGGAATCTTGACGAGCACCGCGATCATCATCGTGATCGGCAGCGTCCAGACCGCGATCAAGAGCCAATGGTCCGCCGCGGTATTGTCGTTACGCCCGCGCAGCAGTGCGACCACGAAGCCGAGGATCACCATGTCGTAGCTGAGGATATAGGGCGTGAACAGAAAGGTCGCCGTGGCGAACAAGGCAAATGACAGCGCGGGATCGCGCCGCCGCCAGTAGGTCCATACGACGCCGGCGAGCGCAAATGCACACGCGATCCACTGCAGCGCCCAATCGACACCTTGCGGCAAGTGAACGAGGCGCGCGCCGAAAAAGACGGAGCCCACCAGCGCGAATAAAAGATCGCCGCCATGCTCCGTCAGCCATCGTTGCTGCGGCACGACCTTTTGCAGGAACTCGATCCACACGTTCCAGCCGAACAGCATCGCCGTCGCCGTGACCAGCACGGCGACCGTCGCTATGGCGGAAGCGATCGTTACCCATCTCCGCTCCAGCAGAAGGATCGCCGGCAGCAACAGGCCCATCTGCGGCTTGACGGTGAGCAACCCGAACAGCACGCCGGCGAGTATTGGCCGGCGATCCAGACTGAGCAAACCGCCGATCAGCAACGCGGCCGTGTAGAAGCCGTTCTGTCCAAAGAACACGCATACCGCGACCGCCGGCGCGGCGGCGAGAAACAAAGTCCGCTCGCGCGGAACGGCGTGCTTGGCGACCCACAGATAGACCGTGATGCCGATCACGCACCACGCCAAGTATGCGGGCAAATATGGCAGCAGGCCGAACGGCCAGGCAAAGAGAACGGCATGCGGCGGATAGGACCAGAAAACGACCGGGTACTCCGGGCCCATCACGCGGCGGATCGCCTCGTTGTAGACGCGGAAGTCGAACCAAGGCGCGGGTCCACCGAAGAAGACCGAGCGCCCGCCCATCCAGGTGTTGATGAAGTCGCGTCCGAATACGTAATGCTCGGCGTCGAGCCATGGCTTGCCTGCCGGCGGCCAACCGGCGTGCAGCAGAACGGCCAATTCGAGCGTGACAAAGAATACGGCCGCGCCGACCGTCAATTTTGCGTACAGGTCGTCGAAAGGTGTCTTGCCGGACGGAACGGATGGCGCCGCATTCTCGATCTGCGCGGAGAATACAGACATGCGCCGACAATGCCCGCAAGCGGTAAAAATCCGATGAAAGCGGGGCATCCGTGCAGTTTTATGCCGCCCGCCGGGACTCTCCTCGCTTCCGCATCAACCCAATTTTAGACGTTACGCTAACGGCTTGGCCACCAGCGGGCCAATTTCAATTCGTGCGGCGGAGCGCGGTGTGGAGTTCGCCCAGACCTTCGTCGCTGTGCAAGAACTCGGCCCCGGCTGCACCGCGCCGGGCCGATGATTATTCTGCCCGGCTCTCTCGTTGTTGCACAATTCTGTTGCACACTCTTCGGCGCAACGTTGGTTGGCCGCCCCGCGCAGTGCGGCGGCATGCCATGCGGTAACGAGGCATCGCGGCCGGCCTGATCGTGATAGCTTGGTGTTGCCGGAGGGGGTGCTGCATGATCTTCGCAAAGTTGTGTCTTCGGCCAATCGGACTCCGAGTCATCACCGGCGCCGTCGGCGCCGTGCTGTTGACGATTTTCAATGCACTGCCGGCCGGTGCGCAGAGCTATCCGGGTCAGGTCATCAAAATTGTTGTGCCGTTCACTGCAGGCGGCGCGGTCGATGTGGCCGCCCGCATCGTCGCACCGAAGCTGAGCGCGGCGTTTGGGCAGCCGGTCATCATCGAAAATAAGGGCGGCGCCGGTGGCGTACTCGGCGCGACGACGGTCGCCCAGGCTGCAGCGGACGGTTACACGTTGCTGGTCGGCACCGTGAGTACGCAGGGAACAAATTCCGCCGTCTACACCAAGCTGTCTTACGATCCGGTGCGCGATTTCGCGCCCATCGTGTTGTTGTCGAAGTCGCCGCTGGTGATGGAAGCCCGTCCGACGCTGCCCGCAAAGAACATCACCGAATTCATTGCCCTGGCGAAACGCGAGCCCGGCAAGATCACGTTCGGATCGTACGGCGTCGGCAGTATCAATCACCTGGTGGCGGAGCTGTTCAATTCCATGGCCGGCATCCAGACTCGCCATGTACCGTATCGCGGCTCTGCTCCGATGCTTCAAGACCTGATCGGCGGCCAGATCGACTATGCGTTCGACGGCGTCTCGACCTCGGCGGGTTATGTCAACGCGGGCACGCTGCGGCTCCTTGGCATCGCCAGCGCGGAGCGCACGCCGGTTCTGCCGAATGCGCCGACGATCGCCGAATCCGGCCTGCCGGGCTTCGACAATCCGGTCTGGTTCGGGCTGTTCGCGCCCGCGGGCACGCCGGCGCTGATCGTGCAGAAGCTCAACAACCAGATGAACGGCATCCTCGCCATGCCCGATGTCAAGCGGGCCTTTGCCAAGCTTGGTTTCGAGCCCGGCGGCGGCAGTTCCGACGCGCTGGCGCAGCGCGTCAACAGCGAGATCAAAAAATGGACCGCGCTGGTGAAGGAGAAGAACATCCATGTCGAGCCGTGACCTTCGCCTGCAACGATTTATCGTCATTGCGAGGAGCCAACGGGTCCGGCCCGAAGTGGCCGGCCCGATGACAAGCTCCGCGACGAAGCAATCCAGTTCTGCCGGAGCGTTCTGGCAAGCCTGCTGGATTGCTTCGCTTGCGCTCACAATGACAGAGAAAAGAGGCTGACATGACCGCTCCACCCCGCCAGATGCACCTCGGCGTCTTCTGGCTCGGAACCGGCAACCATTCGGCGGGCTGGCGCCACGACGGCGCGGCAGCGAGCAACTGCAGTTGGCCGGTCGTCCTTGAAGGCGCGCAGATCGCCGAGCGCGGCAAGTTCGATCTGTTCTTCATCTCCGATTCCGTGGCGATGAACCGTGGCGACCATCCGTCATTCATGTCGCGCTTCGAACCGACCACGCTGATCGCGGCGCTGAGCGCGGTGACACGCTATGTCGGGCTCGGCGCTACGACGTCGACCAGTTTTTCCGAGCCCTTCAACGTGGCGCGGACATTCGCCACGCTGCAGCACATCAGCGGCGGGCGCGCCGCGTGGAACATCGTCACCAGTACCCACAATGTCGCGGCGTTGAATTTCGGCAAGGATGGCCTCGCGGATCACGATCTGCGCTACGAGATCGCCAACGAGTTTGTCGACGTGGTGAAGGGATTGTGGAACACCTGGGACGAGGACGCCGTGGTGGCCGACAAGGCGACTGGGAAATTCCTCGACGATGCCAAAGTGCGGGCGCTTGATCACAAGGGGCGCTTCTTTTCGGTCAAAGGGCCGCTCAACATCCAGCGCAGCCCGCACGGCGACCCGCTCATCATTCAGGCCGGCGGCTCGGCGCCCGGCCAGGAGCTCTCCGCGCGCACCGCCAATCTCGTGTTCTCGGTGGTCAACGGCGACAAGGCTTCGGCGAAGGCGGCCTATGACAGTCTGAAGGCCCGCGTCGTCAACCACGGTCGCGCCCCCGAAGCGGTACCGATTCTGCCCGGCATCATGCCGATCATTGGCGAAACCAATGAACAGGCCAAGGCTCAGCTCGACAAGCTGCAAAGCTGGCTGACGCCCAGTAATGCGATTGCGCTGGTGTCGAACCGCATTGGTCATGACATTTCGGGATACCCGCTCGACGCGCCGGTGCCGGAATTTCCGACGACCCCCAACACCGGCCAATCGTTTTCAGCCACGCTTCTGGAATTGGCGCGGCGCGAGAAGATGACGCTGCGCGATCTCTACAACATCACTGCCGCGGCGCGCGGCCATTGGGTCATCTACGGCACGCCGCAGCGCATCGCCGATACGCTGGAAGAATGGTTCGTGAACGGATTGGCGGACGGCTTTATCGTCATGCCGGCCTATTTCCCCGGCGCGTTCGACGATTTCGTCAATCTGGTCGTGCCGGAGTTGCAGCGGCGTGGACTTTATCGCAAGGACTATTCCGGTCCGACGCTGCGCGATCATCTCGGCATCGGCCGAGAGCCGGCCGCGAGCAAGCAACTGGAACACGCTTCCGGCATAACATCACGTAATCCACGGAGCCGCCATGGTCACCGAAATCGCCCAGATCGACGTCAAGCCCGGCATGGAAGCGGAATTTGAAGCCGGTGTGAAAAAGGCCGCGCCGATCTTCCAGCGCGCCAAGGGCTGCCACGGCATGGACTTGTCGCGCTCGATCGAGAAGCCACAGCGCTATCGGCTGTTCGTCAAATGGGGCACGGTCGAGAACCATACCGTCGACTTTCGCGGCTCGCCCGACTTTGCCGAATGGCGCAAGCTTGTCGGCCATTGTTTTGCCTCGCCACCCGAGGTCGAGCACGTCACCGAGACGGTGCACGGCTTCTAAAGCTGCGCTGATCTGTCAATGCGCCGTAACAAATTTCGTTAGAACAAACGCGCGAGTCCGTGTAACTTTCAACCCCGAAGAAACGCCGAGAGCTTTTTGGGGGGATCGTCATGGCGCTGCATCGTCGTCACGCCTTGCGTCTGGTTGCCGGAGCCGCCGCAGTCCCGTTTGCGCCGCGGATCGCATCGGCGCTCGATTATCCGAGCCGTCCGGTGCGCATGATCGTCGGCTACACGGCCGGCAGTCCACCCGATATTGCTGGGCGCCTGCTCGGGCAATTTTTGTCCGAGCATTTCGGCAAGCAATTCATCACCGAGAACAAGCCCGGCGCCGGCACCGAACTCTCCACCGAGGCCGTCCTCCGCGCTACGCCTGACGGCTACACGCTGCTCGTGGTCGCGACGCCGAACATGATCGCCGGCCTGGTCAAGCCAAGCCTGCCATTCAACTTCATCCGCGACATCGCGCCGGTCGGCTATCTCTGCGCCACGCCGTTCGTGGTCGTGGTGACGCCGTCGTTCCCCGCCAAAACCATCGCCGAGCTGATCGCCTACGCCAAGGCCAATCCCGGCAAGGTCAACATGGCGTCGAACGGCACCGGCAACCTGACGCACATCTCCGGCGAACTTTTTAAGATGATGGCGGACGTCGACCTGTTTCATGTGCCGTATCGCGGCGAGATGGAGGCGCAAGCCGATCTGCAATCCGGCCGCGCCCAGGTGATGTTCGACCCGATCATTTCCTCGATTGGCGCCATCAAGGCCGGCAAGCTGCGCGTGCTCGCCGTGACGACTCCGCAGCGCATCGCAGCTTTGCCCGATGTGCCGACCGTAGGCGAAACCGTGATCGGCTACAGCGTCACCGGAGGGCTCGGCGTCGGCGCGCCCCACGGCACACCTGATGACGTCATCGGCAAGCTCAACGGCGCCATCAACGCCGGGCTGGCCGACCCCGCGCTCAAGGCGCGCCTCGTCGCGCTCGGCACCATTCCAATTCCGATGACGCCTGCCGAATACAAAAAATCGATCGCCGAGGAGACCGCGAAATGGGACAAGGTGATCAGATTCGCCGGCATCAAGCTCGGCTAAAATCGACAATTGGAGAGATTTGCGATAGCAGAAAATCGCACTATTCGCTCTTCGGGCTCGCCCGCCTTTTTGCGGCTGGCAACGGCTATTGGCCGTCGTTCTCGGATTGCACCCTACGGCACGCGCTTGATCAACTTCTCACAATAACTGAGTTGCGGGTCAGAGTGCCCATGTTTCCCACGTTGTAAATTGCGAGCGGGGTTCGCTGATATCCTCCATACTCCCAAGCTATCATTTTGTCCCCATCTTTCGGCTCACTGAACATCACAAGCCGAACCGGGCGACCAGTGCGATCTGGATCATCAGCCGAAAACAAGTAATCTTGAGCGGCATGGTGGCTAGCGGGGACCCTCACGTCAGGACATACCCACAATGTCGGGTGCGAAAGGATGACAAACGCCTCACCGCTTGGCATCGCCACATAAGCTTGCATCCTCCCTTCGGGAAATGTCTCCAACACCAAGTCCTTTGACTCGCGCGTATACAGCATCAAAAGAACGGTGAGGGTCCCTGGCGCAGAGGGACTAATCCATGTCACCTTTTTTGTAAGTGGCGCGAGTGCTGTGGACAGTGTGTCGGTTGGTATTCGTATTTCAAGGACAGCGTGCCCAATCTTGCTCCCAACTGGCGGCGTTTCAGACCTTTTCCATTTCGTCGTAGCTCGGTCATCAAGGCTCGAGGGCACTCCATATTCCGCAGTAAAGGCTTTCCGGCAGTTCCTTGATTGATGGAAGCTCAGTTTTTCAATTCCGCCAATGGTTGCGCAATTCACATAGACGTCGTCCCCTCGGACGATAACCCGCCAAACACTCGAACGTGCCCCTCCATGACACCCCACGACATATCTGGCGTTCAGCAGGTTTGGCATGGCAAGATCGGTCGAAAAATTATTAGCTAAATAGTCCTCGCCTAACAGAATATCAATTGCGGCCATACTCGCACACCGGCAGGTAGTTGGGGTCGCCTAATGAGAAGCAAGGTGATCAAATTCGGCGGTCAAACTTGGATGGCGCGCCGGGTCGGCGTCAATCGAGGCGATAGCGCGCCACCGCCGCGTCGTCCCAGGTGAGTCCGTTGCCGGGCCGGTCAGGCACTATGGCGCAGCCGTCGGCGATACGCAGCGGCTCCTGAACGATCTTGTCGGCCCAATCGACATATTCGAGGAAATGACAGGTCGGCGTCGCCGCCAAGAGATGCGCGCTGACCTCTGGAAAGAGGTGCGACGACATCTCGATGCCGCGCGCCGCCGCCAGCGCCGCGGCGCGCTGCCAGCCGGTGACGCCGCCGATCCGTTCCAGATCGGGCATCACGAAGTCGCTGGCATTGGCGGTGAGCGCCGTCGCCATGGCGGCCGGCTCGGAAAAATTCTCGCCGATCTGGATCGGCGTTGCGAGTTCGCGCGTCAGTCTGGCGTTACCGGCGTAATCGTCGTGGCCGATCGGCTCCTCGAGCCAAAAGACGTTCTCGCCGTCGAGCATGCGGCCGCGGCGCAGCGCTTCGGCTGCGCTGAGCAGCTGATTGTAATCGACCATGATGGCGACGGTGTCGCCCACGCGTTTGCGTACCGCGCGCAGCGCCGCCAGGTCTTGGCGCGCGGTCGGATAGCCCAGCCGTAGCTTGACGGCGCGAAAGCCGGGCGCGAGCAGCTTCTCCGCCTCGCTGGCCACCGCTTCCGGCTCGTCCATCAGGCCAAGACCGCAACTGTTGTAGGCCGGGATCGGCTTGAGTTCAGCGCCGAGCAGCCGCGCCAGCGGCAGCCCGGACCCGATCGCCAGCGCATCCCAGGCGGCGACATCGAGCCCGGCCATCGCCATGCGGACGATACCCTGCACGCCGATCAGCGCGAAACGCTGCGCAAGCTTGCGCCACAGTTCAAGCGGAGCGACGGCATCGCCTTTTACGGCGCTTTCCACGTGTTCGACGATCTTGACGATGGCCGGCGCCACTGCCGGAAGGTAGCAGAACAGATAACCGCGACCGGTCACGCCTTGCTCGGTCAAAAGGTCGATCAGGAGGAGCGGCGCCGTGGTGATGCGCTGGCGGCTGGTACCGAGCGCATAGGTCATCGGCACCGCAACCGCGACGGCCCGCAGCGAGCGGATGGTGAGAGCCGGCCCCGGCGCAGTCATTGGCTTTTCGGCTGTTCGGCCGCGTCGTGTCCGTCGGCATGCAGGATAAGCGCGTCATAGACCCCGCGATTGACGGGGATCGGCACCCCCACCGCGGCGCCCATCTCGACCACGCCGCCGCTGAGCCAGCGCAGTTCGAGCGGCCGGCCGCGCTGCAAGTCGTGATACATCGACGATGTCATGTCGGCTGGAAGCCCGTCGGCAAACGCGAGCCGCCGCTCCGCATAGTCTTCCGGCAGGTTGACGCCCTGTGCGCGGCCGACCGCAACGGTCTCGCGCATCAGATCGAGCAGAAACTGCCGCGTGCGCGGATTGCTGCGGATCGGGCCGGCCGGCAGGCGGATGCTGGTCGTTGCGCCGGACAGGGCAACCAGGAAGCAATATTTTTCCCAGATTTCACGGCGGATGTCGCTGCTGATCTCCGCGTTAATGCCGCCGGCCTGCGCGGCGGCAAGCAGCGCCTGCGCGCGCTCCGACCGCCGGCCGTCGTATTCGCCGAAAACGATGCGCTGCATCGTTCCGGTATGCACGATCACGCCCGGGCGTCCGATCGTCGTGGCGATGTAGGCGGTGCCGCCCATGACCGTGTCGATGCCGAACACCTGGCGCAGCGCGTCGTCCTTCTGCACACCGTTCTGAAACGAGATGATTCCGGTCTGCGGTCCCATAATCGGGATGAGCGACCGCGCGGCGCTTTCGGTGTCCCACAGCTTGACGCTGAACAGCACCATGTCGACCTGGCCGATGGTGCGCGGATCGTCGGTCGCTTTGACCTTGGGCAAGCGGATCGGTTCGTGCGCGCTTTCGATCGTAAGCCCATTGGCGCGCATGGCTGCAAGATGCGCGCCGCGCGCGATGAACGTCACATCGGCGCCGCCTTTGACAAGGCGGGCGCCGAAATAACCGCCGACGCCGCCCGACCCCATGATGGCAATCCGCAAGAGATTCTCCTTGAACGAAAAATGACCCGCCGCGGTATCAGACGCGGGCGCGCTGCGCCACGTTGGCGATGCGGTCCGGCACGCCGAACTCGCGGCGGCAGACTTCGGC
Source organism: Xanthobacteraceae bacterium (assembly GCA_049300295.1). Taxonomy (GTDB): domain Bacteria; phylum Pseudomonadota; class Alphaproteobacteria; order Rhizobiales; family Xanthobacteraceae; genus BOG-931. The sequence continues at coordinate 6,400 of JBAQJL010000024.1, read as the reverse complement.
CAGCGTGGCGACGCCGGCGCGAATGGCTTCGTGCGACGGATTGGCGAAGCACAGCCGCATGCGGCTCTTGCCGTAACCTTTATCGGTGGTCCATTCCGGACCCGGATTGATGGCAACCCCTGCCGCGAGCGCGGGTTGATAGAGCTTCGTCGTATCGACCACGTCGGGCAGCTTGACCCAGAGAAAGATGCCGCCCTTCGGATCGTCGAATTCGGCCGCGGTGCCGAACTGCTCGTTGAGCGCATCCATCAGCGTTTCGAGCTTCTTGCGCAGGCCGCGATTGAGTTCGGGCACATGGGCGTCGAAATGCGCCGGGCAGTATTCGCCCAGCACCATCTGTTCCAGCGCGCCGGAGCCGGCATCGGTCTTCAGCGGCAACATGCGCGACAAGATCGGCCACGGCGCAACGATGTAGCCGACGCGCAAGGCCGGCGCGATCGATTTTGAGAACGAGCCAATATGAATGACGCCGCCGTGCTTACTCATACTGTAAAGCGCCGGCGGCCGGCGGCCGTCCCAGATCAAATCGGAATAGCAATCGTCCTCGAAGATCGGCACGCCGTGCTGCTCTGCGAGCCGCAGCATTTCCACACGCCGCGCCTCGGTCAGGATCGTGCCGGTCGGATTCTGCACGGTCGGGACCGTATAGATGTATTTGGCGCGCACGCCGCGCCGTTTGAGATCGTCGAGCGCGGCCGCGAGCACGTCCATGCGCATGCCGTCGCGGTCGAGCGGAACGCCGATGGCATTGATGCCAAGCCGCGTCCAGCGATTGAGCGAACCCTGATAGGTTTCGGCTTCGGTGATGATCGTGTCGCCGCGCGACAGCAGAACGCCATTGACGAGATCGAGCGCCTGCAGCGATCCCGACACGATAAGAATCTCGTCGGCCGTGCAGACAATACCCGCGGTACGTTTCAGCTTGGCGGCAAGAAACTCGCGAAGCGGCCGGTAGCCCTGCGGACCGCTTTCCAGGCCATAGGTCGCAAGCGTCGCGCCTTCGCGCTGCAAGACGGCGGTCATGGCCGCAATCAGCTTATCGACCGGCACGTGATCCGGATCGTTATTGCCGCCGACGAAGCTGTACTTGGCGAAGCCGTTCCATTTGGCGGCCGCAAGCGGCACCCCCGGTGCGAGCAGCGGCGCGAAGTCGAATGAACTCATGACGCTTTCTCCCTGGCTGCGACAGTACCGCGTCGTGGCCGGGCTTGTCCCGCCCATCTACGTCTTTAAGCTACCCGCAAACGTAACGACCGTGGGACGCCCGGCATGAAGCAGCATGAAGCCGGGCATGACGGTAATGACCGGGAGCCACTTCATGCGTCGTCTGTATGTGATCGTCCTCCTGGCCGCCTGCGTGCTTGCGAGCGCCGCACGCGCGCAATTTCCCGACCGGCCCATTCACATGATCGTGCCGCAGGCCGCCGGCAGCGCCACCGATACGGTGGCGCGCATTCTCGGCGCGTCGCTGGGCGAACAGATCGGCCAGCAGATCATCATCGACGACCGGCCGGGCGGCGCGCTCACCGTCGGGCTCGATCTCACCGCAAAGGCGCCGCCAGACGGCTACACGCTGTGCATGGGACCGATCGGCGCGCTGGCGATCACGCGCCACCTCGTGCACAGCCTGCCGTACAACATCGAGCGCGATTTCCAGCCGATCGCGCTGGTGATCCGCGGCCAGCTTCTTCTTGCGGTGTCGCCGAAGACGCCGTTCAAATCGGTGAAGGAACTGATTGCCTACGCCAAGGCCAATCCCGGCAAGCTGTTGAACGCCTCGTCGAGCAACGGCTCGCCCGGCCATGTCGGCGGCGAACTGTTCAAGTTCATGACCGGCACCGACATCGTGCATGTGCCCTACAAGGGCGGCGCGCCGGCGATCAACGATCTGATCGCGGGCCGGGTACAGGTGATGTTCGAGAGCCTCAACTCGATTGCGCCGTTCGCGCATTCCGGCCAGGTCCGGTCGCTGGCGGTGACCGGCGATCATCGCTCGCCGGCCTTTCCCGATCTGCCGACCGTCGCCGAGGCGGGCGTGCCCGGCTACTCGGCTTCGACCTGGGCAGGCGTGATCGCGCCGGCCGGCGTGCCGCGACCGGTCGTCGACAAGCTCAACGCCGCCATCAACCGCGCCATCGCTTCGCCGTCCTTCAAGGCACGCTTTGCGGCGATCGGCGACGAACCCGCCGGTGGCACGCCGGAGGAATTTGCCGCGGCCATCGCGTCTGATTCGAAAAAATGGGGCGACGTCATCAAGCGCGCCGGCATCAAGTTCGAGTAGCGCGTCACTTTCCTCGGCCGCCGACTCCACCCATATTGTCGGCATGGCGAAACGCCCGAACCGAGATCCGGCCAAGCATTCGAAAAAGGATCCGGCCAGGCCGACCCGCTCCAAGGCGTCGCGGCCCGATATGCCGGCGCTCGACGATTCGCTGGCCGACCTGCTCAACCCCGGCATCGGCAAGGGGCGCGCCGGCATCGGCTCGCAGACCGGTATCAAGAATAATCCCTCCCCCGGGCAGAGTAGAGAGGAGGGTCGCGAGGCGCTGTCGCAATCGGCGACGCCCTCACGTCGCGTCCCGACCCCCACCCCTCACCCCTCCCCACAAGGGGGAGGGGAACAGCAAACATCCAAGCTCGCGCCGCCGTCCGACAATTCGTGGGACCGCCGCGCCGACTTCGCCGACGCGCACCGGGCACGCAAGTCGACCCAGCAGGCGTTTGCCGAGCGGCCGCAAAGCGGCTACGCCGCGAAAGGCGCTACCGACATCGATCCGGAACTGGCCGCCGCGCTCGGCTATGGCGGCGCCGATCCCTCGAAGCCGCTGATCGGCACAACCCAAGACGAGTCCGCGGTCGAGGATCGCGACGAAATTTCCGACATTTCCGAGCCGCGGCGCGAAAAGCGCCACCGGCCGGCACTGCAGCCGGTCACGCTCGGCGTCAGCGCGTCGATGGACGCGCTCGAGCGCCTGCTGCGCGAGGGCCGGCCCGAATTTGACGAGCAACCGTGGACGCCGCATCGACCGCCCCGGCCGGACAAATCGGAAGGCGGCCGCACGCTCGTCATCAAGTCGGATTTCGATCCCAAGGGCGACCAGCCGCAGGCAATTACCGAGCTGGTCGACGGCGTGCGGAGGAACGACCGCACCCAAGTGCTGCTCGGCGTCACCGGCTCGGGCAAGACCTTCACTATGGCCAAAGTGATCGAACAGACACAGCGGCCGGCACTGATTCTCGCGCCCAACAAGACACTGGCGGCTCAGCTCTACGGCGAGTTCAAGAACTTCTTTCCCGACAACGCCGTCGAATATTTCGTTTCGTATTACGACTACTACCAGCCCGAAGCCTACATCCCGCGCACCGACACCTACATCGAGAAAGATTCCTCGATCAACGAACAGATCGACCGCATGCGCCACGCGGCGACGCGCTCGCTGTTGGAGCGCGACGATGTCATCATCGTCGCCTCGGTGTCGTGCATCTACGGTATCGGCTCGGTCGAGACCTATTCGGCGATGACATTCACCATCAAGCGCGGCGAGCGTCTCAACCAGCGCCAGCTTCTGGCCGATCTGGTCGCGTTGCAATACAAGCGCAGCGCCGGCGACTTTTATCGCGGCTCATTTCGCGTGCGCGGCGACGTGATCGAAATATTTCCGGCGCACTATGAAGACCGCGCCTGGCGCGTGTCGCTGTTCGGCGACGAAGTGGAGTCGATCCACGAATTCGATCCGCTCACCGGACAAAAGACCGACGAACTGGAATTCGTCAAAATCTACGCCAACTCGCACTACGTCACGCCGCGGCCAACTCTGCTGCAGGCGATTTCAGGCATCAAAACCGAACTGAAGGGGCGCCTCGACCAGCTCAATGGCGCGGGCCGCCTGCTCGAAGCGCAGCGGCTCGAGCAGCGCACGCTGTACGATCTGGAAATGATGGAGGCGACCGGCGCCTGCGCGGGCATCGAGAATTATTCGCGCTATCTCACCGGGCGAAAGCCGGGTGAGCCGCCGCCGACCTTGTTCGAATACGTGCCCGACAACGCGCTGGTGTTCGTCGACGAGAGCCACGTCACCGTGCCGCAGCTTGGCGGCATGTATCGCGGCGACTTCCGCAGGAAGGCGACGCTCGCCGAATACGGCTTCCGCCTGCCCTCATGCATGGACAACAGGCCGCTGCGTTTCGAAGAATGGGACGCGATGCGGCCGCAGACCACGTGCGTGTCGGCGACGCCCGGCCCCTGGGAGATCAACGATTCCGGCGGCGTATTCGTCGAGCAGGTCATTCGCCCCACCGGCCTGATCGATCCGCCGGTCGACATTCGGCCGGCGCGCACCCAGGTCGACGATCTGGTCGGCGAAGTGCGCGCGGTGGCGCAGAAGGGTTATCGCGCGCTGGTCACCGTGTTGACCAAGCGCATGGCCGAGGACCTCACCGAGTACCTGCACGAGCAGGGTATCCGCGTGCGCTACATGCACTCCGACATCGATACCATCGAGCGCATCGAAATCATTCGCGATCTGCGGCTCGGCGCGTTCGATGCGCTGGTCGGTATCAATCTGCTACGCGAGGGCCTCGACATCCCCGAATGCGCGCTGGTTGCCATCCTCGACGCCGACAAGGAAGGCTTTTTGCGCAGCGAAACCTCTCTGGTGCAGACCATCGGGCGTGCCGCCCGTAACATCGACGGCCGCGTCATTCTCTACGCCGACAGCGTCACCGGCTCGATGGAGCGCGCCATGGCGGAGACCTCGCGCCGGCGCGAGAAACAGGAGGCCTACAACACCGCGAACGGGATTACGCCTGAGAGCATCCGCAAGGGCATCGGCGACATTCTCAGCAGTGTGTACGAGCGCGACCACGTGCTGATCGCAACCGGCACCGGCGAGGCCGGCGAATTCGAGGACGCCGCCACCATCGGCCACAATTTCGAGGCTGTGATCGCGGACCTTGAGACGCGCATGCGCACCGCCGCCGCCGATCTCGATTTCGAAGAGGCCGCGCGCATGCGCGATGAAATCAAGCGCTTGCGATCCACAGAGCTCGCAGTGACCGACGACCCGACGGCGAAATTCTTGCCCGCTCCTAACGCGCGGCGCTCGTCGCACCGAAGCGCGTCCCGTCAGGGCGGAAGCAAAATCCATAAACCCGCACTCGATGAGATGGGCATCGCACTCCATCACGAAATCGCACCGCACCGGCCTGCATCGGAGGAGCGAAATGGACCGCGCAAGCCGTCACTCGACGAGATGGGCCCCGGCGTGGAATCAATTCCGGGGAAAAGCAGCGGTTCAAGCCCGCGCTCGACGCTTGGCCGTCCCGGCATGCGCGGCGGCTGGAAGCCGCGGAAGCGATAAGACGTTGCATCTACTACGGCAATGCCGTAGTAAGGGGTCGATGCATACGATCGTCGAAACGGAGCCCTATTTGGCTCAGGTGGAGCGACTGTTTGATTTCGAGGAGCGGTCAGCCATTGTCGATACGGTTGCCGCTGATCCAAAATGCGGCGCTGTCATTCCTGGCACCGGCGGCGTTCGCAAGCTGAGAGTCGCGGCGAGTGGCCGAGGCAAGCGCGGAGGCGCTCGTGTCATCTACCTATTCGGCGGCGAGGACGTCCCTCTCTTTCTCCTCGCCGCATTTGCAAAGAACGAGAAATCATATCTGTCTAAAGCGGAACGCAATGGTCTGGCGAGATTGACTGGCGAGTTGATCCGGAGCTACCGGAGTTGGCCATGAGCAAGGCAGCATTCGAGAAGATCAAGGCTGGATTGGAGAGCGCCAAAGCCTATCTCGATGGTACGGCGGACAAGCGAAAATATCGTGTCCACGTTCCCGAGAAGATCGATGTACGAGAAATTCGCCGCCGGCACGGTCTTTCGCAGGAGGCGTTCGCGCTGAAGTACGGTTTTGCGCTCTCCGCCGTGCGGGACTGGGAGCAAGGCCGCCGTACGCCGGAGCGGAGCGCTCGCATCCTGCTCAAGATCGTCGACAAGGAACCGGAAGCCGTCTCCCGGGCGCTTGCAAGCTGAACAGCGCTCGACGCTTGGCCGTCCCGGCATGCGCGGCGGCTGGAAGCCGCGAAAGCGGTAGACGAGCCCTCACGCGATGCCCCGCCTCTGGTGTAGTATTCGCACACCACTGCTGACTGTGACATGGGAGGGCATTCGCACATGGCCTATTGGCTGCTGAAAACCGAACCGGAAGAATTTTCCTGGGATGAACAGGTCACGCGCGGCGCCAAGGGCGAAGCGTGGAGCGGCGTGCGCAATTTCACGGCGCGGAACAACCTCAAGCAGATGAAGAAGGGTGACAAGTTCTTCTTCTATCACACCGGCGGCGAGAGGCAGGTGGTCGGCATCGGCGAAGTGATCCGCGAGGCCTTTCCGGATCCGACGGC
>JBAQJL010000023.1:0-113448 GCA_049300295.1 Xanthobacteraceae bacterium | reverse complement strand
GGATACAACCAGTTGTCCAAGATCATCATGGGTGTAAAGTTCAAGGACGGAATCGAGATCGTCAGATTGCACGCTCAAACCGCTGCCGCCTGACCCCGTCCGTCACCAAGATTCGGCGATAGCTCGCTGTCCATACGCACCCGGTACGGCCAACCCGGCTGTGATTTGCCGGCGTTGGATGTGACGGGTTCTGCCCTGTTGCTGATTGCAATGGCGGGCGCGACGAAGGCGATTGGCAACCCCGGCTGGATTCGGAAATCGCAAACCAAAATGCCGGCAAAGGCTATGCAACGCCTAGAAGGCAAGCGGTGTTCGCTCAGGTCAACTGTGCGATCCAGCCCGCAAAATAGTACTTTTGGTTTCGCCACCACGCCATGAAAACTAAGAAGCCGATCACGGCGAAGACGATGATAGACACAAACGGGAGCCAAGGCAGCGAAAGTGAAATGAGGTCAAAAAGCGGTACGATAAAGTTCCACAGGAGATAGATCGCCATAAGTACTGGGATGAATTTCCAATAAATGGGCTTCCGAATTTGAATGCCGAAAGAGATAGTGCCGAGAAGCAGACAGTTCACGGCTAAAGCCGCTCGGCCCACCCATGCTGGTACCACTTGTGGTGCACCAGGAGGCATTGGAAAAAATGCATTAGCAAGATAGGCCAATGCCGCAATGGCGCAGAGATACTTGAACACTTTCACGGGGCACACGGTGTGTTAGAGAATCTCACCCTGTCTGTAAGCTATTTTTGCCTCGCCAACGATCCGGTGGCCTCTCCGGGTAGCGACAAGATGGATTTCGTCGCGTTTGATCCTGCACATCAACACTCCAAGGCAGTCATCGCGCTCTAAGCCGGGCTTCATGTCTGTCTCAACATGAAGCCACAGTCGCGCTGGATCGGGGCCGAAGTTTCGGACCACAGCATTCGCGCCGTAGAAACGCTTCACGGTCGCGAGAATAAAGCGCGCCTCTAAGGGCTTAATGTGGGCGGGAGGAACGGGCGGCAGCGGCGGGCGGGCCTTAGGCATGGCGTGACCGTTCACCCGAGTTTCACGATGCCTCTAGCCGACAAATTGATGGTGATCTGAGCGGCCATTTTCATTCCTATCGTGCATTCGTCCTATCGTGCATCGGTGGGATCGAGACCGTATTACACTACGCGGCTTAGCGGTTCGTAACTGTCACCAAGTGCTGTCACCACTGTTCACCAAAATATCAACTAAGTTATTGATTTTGTTGATTGGCGACCCCGGCAGGATTCGAACCTGCGACCTTCAGCTTAGAAGGCTGTTGCTCTATCCCCTGAGCTACGGGGCCCCATTGCGACATGTATATAGAAGTTGAGCCCACAACGCGCGATAAATCGCGCATTTATCGGCGTCGGCCGCGGCTGATTGGTCCGGCGCTGGGCGTCCCGGTCGCCGTCCACTGGAAGGCGTTTCTCCTTTACCGTTTGCCCCTCTCTCGGCCGCCGCAGTGTCGCCAAATGTCCGCCTGCGGCGCCGACGCATTCGGCCACGACCTCGACACGATTGTTGAGTCAAATTCCTTGTACAGGGTCGAGATTGAGGGCCTTGGGAGGGAAATCACCCATGATTTCGAAATTGCGCGCCGTCTGCGTGGCGGCGTTGGCGGCTGTCTGCTTGACGGCCGCCTCGTTTTCCGCAAATGCCGCGGACAAGCCCTTTCAGAACAGCGATTTAACCCAAAGCGCGCTGGCGCTTGAGGCGCAGATCAAGGCCGACGCCGGCACCCCGGCCGTTCCGGTTGCACAACTGCGTGGCGAAGCCGACGCGGCATTCGCCAAAAACGATTTCCGCGCGGGCATGGAGGTGCTCGGCCAAATCCTCGCCGCGACGCCGAACGACGCCAGCTCCTGGCTGCGGCTCGCGCGCACCATCATGGAAATCCAGCCGGCAAACGACAACGAGCGCGCGCAGTTGCTGGAGCGCGCCGCCTCCGCCGCGTACATCGCCTACGCGCGCACGAGCGACCACGGCGTCGAAGCCGACAGCCTGGCCGAGCTCGGCAATATTTTGACCCAGCGTCAAATGTGGCGTCCGGCGCTCGACGCACTGCGGCTGTCGCTGCAATTGCGCGAAGTTGCCGATGTGCGCGCGCAGTACGAACGCATCCGCGTGCAGCACGGTTTCCGCGTGCTCGATTACACGATCGATGCGGATACCGCCTCGCCGCGGGCCTGCTTCCAGTTCTCCGAAGGACTGCCGGCGCGCACCGATTTCTCGCCGTTCGTGGCGCTTGCCGGCAATGACAAGCCGGCGCTGTCGGTCGCCGACAAGCAGCTTTGTGTCGAAGGCCTGCAGCACGGCCAGAGTTACACGGTAACGCTACGCGCCGGGCTGCCGTCGACCGTGCACGAGACGCTGTCGAAGTCGTCGGATTTCCACATCTATGTGCGCGACCGCCAGCCCGCGGTACGGTTCTCAACCAACGCTTATGTGCTGCCGCGCACCGGGCAGAACGGCGTGCCCATTATCAGCGTCAACACGCGCACCGTCGCCGTTGATATCTACCGCATCAGTGACCGCAATCTGATCGATGAAATCTCCGGTGTCGGGTATGGCCGCGGCGATTTCCAGACCGGGCTGTCGCGCTCCGATCTCGAGCAGCTCAAAAATTCTCGCGGCATGCGGGTTTGGACCGGCGAGATGGCGGTCGGTGCCTCACCGCTCAACCGGGAGGTCACCACAGATTTCCCCGTCGATCAGGCGCTCGGCAAGCTTCAACCCGGCGTCTACGTGATGGCGGCGCAGCCGAAAGAGCTGAAAGACGTCGGCAACAGTTACGATTCGCTTGCCACGCAATGGTTCATTGTCTCCGACCTGGGCGTGACGGCGTTCTCCGGCAATGATGGTGTTCATGTCTTCGTCAACTCGCTGGCGACGACGGAGCCGAAGAGCGGCATCGAGGTCCGGCTGATCTCGCGCAGCAATGAGGTGCTGGCGACACGCAAAACCGACGCCAGCGGACAGGCGCAATTCGAAGCAGGCTTGACCAGCGGGGAGGGCGGCTCGGCGCCGGCGCTGGTTGCGGCGGCGGATGCGGCGGGCGACTACGCGTTCCTCAACTTGAAGGCGCCGGCGTTCGATCTCACCGACCGCGGCGTCGGCGGCCGTCCTGCGCCCAAGGGGCTCGATGCTTTCGTTTATGCCGAACGCGGCGTCTATCGCTCCGGCGAAACCGCCCACGTCACGGCGCTGTTGCGCGATGCCCAGGGCGCCGCGGCGCTCGGTGTGCCGCTGACGCTGGTGGTGCAACGCCCGGACGGCGTCGAATTCCGCCGCACTGTGCTGGCCGATCAGGGGGTCGGCGGCCACACGCTCGACCTCGTGCTGCCGGCGTCGGCACCGACAGGAACGTGGCACGTCCAGGCGTTCACCGATCCGAAGCGGCCGGAAGTCGGCGAGACGACTTTCCTGGTTGAAGACTATGTGCCGGACCGGATCGAATTCGATCTGACCTCGGTGGCGAAGAACATCTCGCAAAACAGTCCCGCCGAAATCAGTGTTGCCGGCCGCTTCCTCTACGGCGCGGCGGCGTCGGCGTTGTCGCTCGACGGCGAGATGACGATCGCCGCGGCGGCGGAACGCACCGGTTTCGCCGGCTATGAGTTCGGCTTGGCCGATGAAAAAGTCGAACCCGTGCAGCAGACGCTCGACGATCTGCCGGCGACCGATGCGGCGGGCAAGGCCAAATTCCCCGTCAATCTCGACAAGCTGCCGACCAGCACACATCCGCTGCAGGCGCAGATCACCGTGCGCATGGCGGAGCCTGGCGGCCGCGCTGTCGAGCATTCGCTGACGTTGCCGGTGACGGCGGTGGGCAACATGATCGGCATCAAGCCGCTGTTCTCGGGCCGGTCGCTCGCGGACGGCGCCAACGCCACGTTCAGCGTCGTGGTCGCCGCCCCCGACGGCACGAGTGTCGCGCAAAGCGGACTTCACTATCAGTTGCTGCGCATTGATGAGCACTACCAGTTCTATAAGCGCGACGGGCAATGGAATTTCGAGCCGGTGAAAACGACGACGCGCGTCGCCGACGGCACCGTTGCCACCGCCGCAGACAAGCCGGCGCAACTGGCGCTGCCGGTGCATTACGGCCGCTATCGCTTGCAGGTCGCCTCCGCCGATCCGAACGGTCCGGTCAGTTCGATCGACTTCGACGCCGGCTGGTATGTCGACAGCAGTGCCGATACGCCGGACATGCTCGAAGTCGCGCTCGACAAGCCGGAATACAAGCCGGGCGATACCATGACGGTGGCGGTCACCGCGCGCACCGCCGGACGTCTCACGATCAATGTCATCGGCGACAAGGTGCTGGCGAGCCAGAGCACCGACGTGAAGACGGGCGTCAATAAGATCAACGTCCAGGTTGGTCGCGATTGGGGGACTGGCGCCTATCTGGTCGCGACACTGCGGCGGCCGCTCGACGCGCCAGCCCAGCGCATGCCGGGCCGCGCCATCGGCATACAATGGTTTTCCGTCGATCGTGCCGCCAGGACGCTCGCGGTCGATCTCAACGCGCCTGCACTGTTGCGGCCCAACACGACATTGAAACTGCCGATCAAAGTCAGCGGGCTCGCGGCGGGTGACGAAGCGCGCATCGTGGTTGCCGCGGTCGATGTCGGCATTCTCAATCTGACGAATTACAAACCGCCGTCGCCGCGCGACTACTATCTCGGTCAGCGTGCGCTGTCGGCCGATATCCGCGACCTCTATGGTCAGTTGATCGATGGCATGCAGGGCACGCGCGGCCAGATCCACACTGGCGGCGACGAGGGCGCGAAGCTGCAAGGCAGTCCGCCAAGCGGACCGCCGGTGGCGCTGTATTCCGGCATCGTTACGGTCGGAGCAGACGGAACTGCGCAGGTCTCGTTCAACGTGCCGGATTTCGAAGGCACGGTGCGGGTCATGGCGGTGGCGTGGAGCAAGGACCGCGTCGGCCAGGCCACGGCTGACGTCACGGTGCGCGATCCGGTGGTGTTGAGCGCGACGCTACCGCGCTTCCTGCTGCCAGGCGATCGCTCGACGGTCTATCTCGATGTCGACAATGTCGAGGGCGCACCGGGCGATTATAATGTGGCGGTGACGGCCAGCGATGCCGTGCTGGTTGGCGCCGGTGCGAGCCAGAAGCTGACATTGGCCGCCAAGCAACGCGGCGATCTCACCGTCCCGGTCACCGCCAACGCGGCCGGCTCCGGCACCGTCAAGGTCAGCGTCAGCGGTCCGTCCGGCTTCGCACTGCAGCGCAGTTACACGGTTACGGTCCGGGCGCCGGCGCAAATCCTGGCGCGACGCAATGTGCAGCCGTTGGCCAAGGGCCAGAGCGTGACGCTTTCGAGCAGCATGTTTGCCGATCTCGTGCCCGGCACCGGCAGCGTGTCGATCTCGGTCGGCTCCTCGACGGCGCTCGACGCTGCGGCGTTGCTGGCGGCGCTCGATCGCTATCCGTACCGTTGCTCCGAGCAGATCACGAGTCGCGCGCTGCCGCTGCTCTATGTCAGCGACTTGGCGAGCCAGGCGCATGTCGCGCTTGACGCCACCACGCAGGAGCAGATTCGCAGTTCCATTGTGATGCTGCTGACGCGGCAGGATTCTTCGGGCTCGTTCGGCCTGTGGAGCCCCGGTGACGGCGATCTGTGGCTCGACTCCTATGTCACTGACTTTTTGACGCGGGCCCGCGAACACAAATTCGCAGTGCCCGATACGGCGTTCAAGCTGGCGCTGGATCGGCTGCGCAACGCCGTTGCCGATCTGTCCGATCCGGGCAAGAACGGCGGCACCGATATTGCCTATGCGCTCTATGTGCTGGCGCGTAACGGTTTGGCGCCGATCGGCGACCTGCGCTACCTGGCCGACGCCAAGCTCGACGCCCTGACCACGCCGATCGCCAAAGCGCAGATCGCGGCGGCCCTGGCGCTGGCGGGCGATCGGGCGCGTGCCGAGCGCGTCTATGCGGCGGCGCTTGCGGCATTCGGTCCGCAGCCGCGGCCGAGCCTGATCGATCGGACGGATTACGGCTCGACCTTGCGCGACGCGGCGGCCGTGCTCACGCTCGCCGCCGAGGGCAACGCCAGCGCGGCAACCGTGCGTGAGGCGGAGCAGCGCGTCGATTCGGCGCGCGCGTTGCTGCGTCCGACCTTCTCAACGCAGGAGGACGCATGGCTGCTGCTGGCGGCGAGCGCGGTTGCCAAAGACAACGGCAATGTCTCGCTCAATGTTGGCGGCCAGGCGATCGATCGTCCGCTATATCGGACCATCAGCGCCGCCGATCTGAAAGCGCCGCTGCAGGTCACCAATACCGGCAATGGCGACGTCAAAGCCGTCGTAACCGTCGGCGGAGCGCCGGTCACGCCCGAGCCCGCCGCTGAGCAGGGGTTCAAGATCGAGCGGCAGACCTACACGATGGATGGCGATCCGGTCGATGCGGCTCACGTCAAGCAGAACACCCGGCTTGTCGTAGTGCTGAAAGTCACCGAGGCCCAGCCGCAGTTCGGCCGCATCATGGTTGCCGATTATCTGCCGGCGGGATTTGAGATCGACAATCCGCGCCTTGTGTCTTCCGGCGATACCGGCACGCTGCCGTGGATCACCGACGCCGGGCAGCCGGTCGATACCGAATTCCGCGACGACCGCTTTACCGCGGCATTCAATCGCAAGCGCGGCGATCCGGAGATCTTCACGGTGGCCTATGTGGTCCGCGCCGTTTCGCCCGGCAAATACGTGCGCCCGCAGGCGAGCGTCGAGGACATGTATCGTCCCGACCGTTTCGGCCGCACCGCAACAGAGAGCGTCGAAGTCACGGCGGCCAAATGAGCGAGGTGGTCAACGGGACTGCCGGATCGGTGCAGTCTCGCGCAGCCGAGAATTCTGACGGGGCCACGGCCCCTGCGTCCCCACTTGCGCGGGGACACGCGCGTAAAGGCAAGCGTTCCGCTCTGCCGGTGGTGTTGGCCGCCGCGACGCTCGTTTGTATTGGCGCGATCGCCGTGAGTGTGTGGTGGATCATCGCGCTCGGACCGCCGCCGCTCGGCCGGGACCTCGCTTTTTCAACCCAGGTGGTTGACCGCCACGGCAAGCTTCTGCGCGCGTACGCCACGGGGGAGGGGCGCTGGCGGTTGCCCGCCAAGGTCGCCGACGTCGATTCGCGTTTCTTTGATATCCTGTTCGCCTACGAGGACAAGCGCTTTCGCCAGCATCACGGTGTCGATCCGCTGGCGCTGATGCGGGCTGCGTTCCAGCTTGTCACCAGCGGGCGGATCCGCTCCGGCGGCTCTACCCTGACCATGCAGGTGGCGCGCCTCCTGGAGCCGCGTGCCCATCGCAGCTTTCTGGCAAAGCTCCGTCAGAGCGTGCGCGCCATCGAAATCGAACGCGCGCTGAGCAAAGACCAAATACTGTCGCTCTATCTCGAGCTGGCGCCATATGGCGGCAATATCGAGGGTATCCGCGCGGCTTCGTTGGCCTATTTCGGCAAGGAGCCGCACTTGTTGACACTCGGCCAGGCGGCGCTGCTGGTCGCGCTGCCGCAGGCGCCGGAGCTGCGCCGGCCCGACCGCTTCCCGCGCATCGCGGGCACCGCGAGAAACCGCGTACTCGATCGGTACGCCGCGGCAGACAAGGTGCCGGCCGACGAAATCGCTTTCGCCAAAGCCGAAGCGGTGCCTGCCGCGCGCCGGGCGATGCCGTTGCTGGCGCCGCACGCAGCTGACCACGCCCATGCCGTCGAGCCGGGCAAAAATGTCATCCGACTGACGATCGACGTCAATTTGCAGAAGAGCCTGCAGCAGCTGGCGCGCGAGCGTGCCCGCACCCTGGCGCAGACGCTCGGCCCCGATGTCACGCTGGCAATCCTGGTGGTCGATAACGCCACCGGCGAAGTGCTGGCGCATGTTGGTTCGCCGAGCTATTTCGACCGGCGGCGCGCCGGCGAAGTCGACATGACGCAGGCGCTGCGGTCGCCCGGCTCGACCCTCAAGCCGTTCATCTACGGCATCGGCTTCGAGGACGGGTTCATCCATCCGCAGACGCTGATCGACGACCGGCCGCAACGTTACGGCGGCTACGCCCCGCGCAACTTCAATTTCAGTTTCGCCGGCACGGTGTCGGTGCGGCAGGCGCTGCAGCAGTCGCTCAATATGCCGGCGATCGCCATTCTTGACCGCGTCGGTGCGCCCCGGCTGATGGCGCGCTTTGAACAGGCGGGCGCCGTTCTCGTGCTGCCGCCGGGTCAATCGCCGGGCCTCGCCATTGGCCTCGGCGGCCTTGGCGCCAAGCTCTCCGATCTGGTGATGCTCTATGCTGGCATTGCCGACCTCGGCACGGTGCCGCCGTTGCGCGAGCGCTTGGACGCGCCGGTTGGGGAGCCGCAGCGTCTGCTCAGTCCGGTTGCGGCTTGGTACGTGAGTGACGTCCTGCGCGGGTCGCCCCCGCCGGAGAACGGCGTTGCCGGACGGATCGCGTTCAAGACCGGGACGAGCTACGGCTATCGCGATGCGTGGTCGGTCGGCTTTGACGGCAAGCATACCATCGGTGTCTGGGTTGGCCGGCCGGACGGCGCGCCGGTGCCCGGTCTGATCGGCAGAGAGGGCGCTGCGCCGATACTGTTCGACGCTTTTTCCCGATTGGGCACTCCCGCTGCATTGCCGCGCGCGCCCGCAGGCGTCCTTACAGCCTCCAACGGCCAATTGCCGCCGCCGTTGCGGCGCTTTCAATCCGCGCCGCTGGCCGGCGGCAATGCGCAAGCGTCGCTGCACATTCTATTCCCGCCCGACGGCGCGCGCCTCGATCTCGCCACAACGGACGGCAAGCCCGATCCGATCCCGCTCAAATTGACCGGCGCGGTCGAGCCGCTCACCGTGTTCGTCAATGGTGGCCCACTGCCGCCGCAACAGCGTGGAACTTTGTTCTTTACGCCCGGTGGCCCCGGTTTTGCGCGGGTGACAGTGATTGATTCCACGGGCGCAACCGCAAGCGTGGTCGTGCGGCTTACTGACAGCGCCTCGGCTGAGCTTTCGCTGCCGAGTGCCGGAACCATCATTTCCGGCAAATCCGTGAAAAACCAGGCTGGAATGGCGCAGTAGCCGCGCCAGCTGCTGCATGGCGCCATCCTCTGAGCGCGCTTTCCCGGTCGCGGCGTTTTCCCTATTGTCCGGCCGCGAAACGGCAAGCCCGATCTTCCATGAGCATGACCAGCAGCACGGCAGCGCGAACCTTTTGGCCGACGAACGGCCTTGCCGCGCTCGTCGATCTCGCCGTCGCTTCGCACCGGCGCGCTGTGGCGTTGCTTATTCTCGTTTCGCTATTGGCTTTTCTGCCCGGCTTTTTTCAGATTCCCCCGGTTGATCGCGACGAGGCCTATTTCGCCCAGGCCAGCAAGCAGATGGTCGAGACCGGCAACTATCTCGACATCCGCTATCAGGGCGACGTTCGCTACCGCAAGCCGATCGGCATCTATTGGCTGCAGGCCGCCGTGGTAAGGGCGGCGCAAGCGCTTGGTGTCTCGGCGGCGCAAGAGAAGATCTGGCTCTATCGCATACCCTCATTGCTCGGCGCACTCGGTGCGGTCCTGGCGACATACTGGTGTGCGCTCGCCTTTGCCAGCCGCCGCGCCGCGCTGTTGGCCTCGCTGATGATGTCCGGCTCGATTCTGCTCGGCGTCGAAGCGCGCCTTGCCAAAACCGACGCGGTGTTGCTGTTCACTGTTGTGGTCGCGATGGGTGCGCTGGCGCGCGCCTACATGCTGCCGCGGCCAAGCAGTGGTGGTGAAGCATCGCGGCTCGACTGGAGAGTAGCGGCGCTATTCTGGACGGCGCTCGCTGTGAGCATTCTCGACAAGGGCCCGGTTATTCTGATGCCCGTCGGGCTCGCCGCGCTGACGCTTTCGATTATCGATCGTTCCGGGCGGTGGCTGAAATCGCTGCACCCGCTTGCCGGCACGGCTTGGATGATTTTGCTGGTTCTGCCCTGGTTCGCCGCGATCTATTGGCGTGTGGGCAATTCGTTTCTGGTCGATGCCGTCGGCCATGACATGCTGGCGAAGATTGGGGGCGGGCAGGAGACGCATGGCGCGCCGCCGGGGTATTACATTGTTCTGTTCTTTCTGACTTTCTTTCCGGGCTCGGCGCTGGCGCTGCCGGCTGTGCCGGCCATCTGGTCGACGCGGCGCGAGCCCGCGGTGCGCTTTCTGCTTGCGTGGCTGTTGCCGTCGTGGATCGTGTTTGAACTGGTCGCGACCAAACTGCCGCATTACGTGCTGCCGCTCTATCCAGCAATCGCGATCCTGCTCGCGCTCGTCATCGACAGCAATCAGCTGTCAACGAGGCCTTTGCTGCGCCGCGCCGCGATAGTGTGGTTCATAATTCCGGTTGCCTTGAGCGCCGCCGCCATCGGCGTCGCGATTGCGCTGTCACGCAATCTTGAGCCGCTTGCCTGGCCGTTTCTCGCCGCGGCTATCCTCTGCGGACTGTTCGCATGGCGACTGTACGGCGTCGACGGCGGCGAACGCTCCTTGTTGCGCGCAGTTGCGGCGGCGATCTTCGGCGCCATCGGCATTTATGGCATCGTGCTGCCGTCGCTCACGCCGGCCTTTCCAAGCGTGGCGCTGGCCAACATCGTGCGCGGCGCAACTTGCCCGCGTCCCATCGCGGCCAGCGTTGGCTACCAGGAACCGAGTCTGGTCTTCCTTGCCGGCACTGCAACGCGCTTGATCGATGCCTCGAGCGCCGCAGATTTCCTGAGCCGCGGCGGATGCCGCTTGGCCTTGATCGATGCCGATAATCAGCGTGCTTTTGCGCTGCGTGCCGAAGCGATCGGACTGCATTATCGCGCTGGGCCCACCATTACAGCGTTTAACCTCTCGAACGGCCACAAGGTCACGATCACGGCGTTCGAGCCGATCGGCGCGGCGGCCGCGTCGCCGGCCCGATGAATCGGAATTCTGAATCGCCGTCAGCGGTCAAACGCGCGGGCGTGTTTGTGAACGCGGCACGGCGGGCCACGGCACTTGGGCTCAATCTGGTTGGCAACCTTGCGCAATGGTTTGGCGCCCTCGCTCGAGTCCCCCGCGCACAAATGCCACCGGTGTCAGAGCGGGCCATCGTCACCGTCTTTGTGGTGTTTGCAGCCAGCGCGGCTTCGATGGTGTTGCTGGATCGCGCCGCAACCAATTGGGCACGTCATTTGCCGCGAGGCTTTGAGGCCGCGTTCGAGCATATTACCAATGCCGGCGAATCCGGTTGGCTTCTTATTCCATTTGGCATCGTGGTGCTGTGTCTTGCGGCGATTGCATCGCCGGATTTGACGCGGCTGACGCAGGGCGTGCTGGCGGCGCTCGCGGCGCGGTTCGGATTTTTGTTCCTGGCGATTGGTGCACCGGGCCTGTTTACGACGATCATCAAGCGCCTCATCGGCCGCGCACGTCCTTACGTCGATTTCGAGGGCAGTCCGTTCACCTACATGCCGTTCGCGTGGCGATCCGAATACGCGAGCCTGCCGTCGGGTCACGCCGCGACTGCCGGCGCGGCAGCGTTTGCTATCGGGGCGATCTGGCCGCGCAGTCGGCCGGTTATGTGGCTCTACGCGCTCATCATTATGTTCAGCCGTGTCGTGGTTATGGCTCATCATCCGAGCGACGTCATTGCCGGCGCGGCGGTCGGTGCGGTCGGCGCCGCATGGCTGCGCCGTCTGTTCGCCGCCCGGCGCCTGGCGTTTTCGCCACATGATCTTGCGGTCTATCCGGGGCCGTCGCTGCGCCGCATCGCCGGCGCACTCCGCGATGCACTCTGGGGCGGGGCGCGCCGCAAGCCCCTGACAGGGGCCGATTGAACCCGGCCTGGATGCGCTCTAAAAGCTGCCGCCATGTCGTTGAACAACGGGCGCGATCCCGATCCTGCCGTGTCCGTGGTGGTGCCGGTGCGCAATGAAGCCGGCAATATTGGGCCGCTCGTCGCGGAGATCGAAACCGCCTTGGCGGCGCAAAACTTCGAGATCGTCTATATCAATGATGGCTCAACCGATGCGACGGAAGCGGAACTGCTGTCGCTGATGGCCGAACGGCCGCATTTGCGGCAAATTCGCCACCTCACATCCTGCGGCCAGTCGGCCGCCATTCGTACGGGCGTACGGAGCGCGCGCGCCGCCATGGTTGCGATGCTTGACGGTGACGGCCAGAACGACCCGGCCTTTATCCCGATCCTCGTCAAAGCGCTCGAAGCGGGCGGCCCGCGGCTCGGCCTCGTCGCCGGTCAGCGCGTCGGTCGCAAGGCGAGCGGGTTCAAGCGCATGCAATCGCGTATCGCCAATACGGTGCGTGCAGCCGTCCTGAAAGACGGCACGCGCGATACCGGATGCGGGCTTAAGGCGTTCCGCCGCGACCTGTTCCTGGCGCTGCCATATTTCGACGGTTTGCATCGCTTTCTGCCCGCCCTTGTGCGCCGTGAGGGCTTCGAGATCGGTTATGTCGATGTGGTAGATCGACCGCGCCGGCACGGGCTATCGAATTACGGATTCTGGGATCGGCTGTGGGTCGGCATTTTGGATCTCACCGGCGTGTGGTGGCTGGTCCGGCGGCGCAAGCGCATGCCGCAAGCTGAGGAGGTGAAGCGTGCTCGTTGAGCTCTCGCGCTCGGTCGGCGCTTATCTGCACGACGTGTTCATCACCCGGCTCGATTGGTGGGTGCTTCTGGGCTTTCTCGCGCAAGCGATGTTCAGCGCGCGATTTTTGGTGCAATGGATCGCCTCCGAACGCGCCGGACACAGCGTCATCCCGCTGGCGTTCTGGACGTTTTCCATCGCAGGTGGCGTTTTGCTGCTGGCTTATGCGCTCTATCGCAAGGATCCGGTGTTCATCGCCGGCCAGGCGTTCGGCGTCTTTGTTTATATGCGCAATCTCTACTTCGTGCTGCGCGACCGCAAAACCACGGTGCCGGCCGCATAAGGTTTTGCCTGCGCAAAACCGCGACTGCTACTTCTGGAAGGCCTTCTTCAATGCCGCCTGTTGTGCAGCGCTGGGCGAGCCGAGATAGGTAACGGACTTTCCATCTTCCATCAGGGCGGCCCAGGCCCGGTCGCCGTTCGGCGCAAACATCAGCTCCATCGCGTTGTCCGCACAATCGTGCGCCTTGCACGCGTAAAACAGTTCGTAGCGTATTCCAGCAGCGTTCGAATAGGCGACCGGGGTGCCGACGTAATCGCCGGAGGTCTTCAGAACCTGCCGGGTCCAGCTCGGCAGCCTGGCGGTATTGTTGAGCAGGCTGGTTAGCGACCGCAAGTACGAGGGGTTCTTGATCGCGTCGGTCAGGTAGGTTTGGTTTGCTGCGGCGGCGATTGAGGAGGCCGCATACGTCAAAATAACCGCGAGGTAAATCCGTCGCATCTATAAATCCTCCAAGGCATTGTTACGCCGCGGCCGCCAGCGCGGCAAAGCCATGTTCCAGATCGGCCATGAGGTCGGCCACCGCCTCAAGCCCAACATGGAATCGCACGGTCGGGCCGCCCGGCGCCCAGGAGGTCGCGGTTCGTGCCGGCGCGAGGTCGAACGGAATGGCGAGGCTCTCGTAGCCGCCCCAAGATGGGCCAATGCCGAATAGCGTGAGGGCATCGAGGAATGCATAAACCGCCTTTTGCGCAACCGGTTTGAGCACGATGCTGAAGAGGCCTGATGCGCCGGTAAAATCGCGCCGCCACAACGCATGACCAGGGTGGCTCGGCAGGGCCGGATGCAGCACGCACAGAACTTCGGGCCGTTGTTCCAGCCAGCGTGCGATTTCGAGCCCTGACTTGAAGTGCCGTTCAAGTCGCACCGCGAGTGTGCGCAGGCCGCGCAGCCCGAGGTAGACGTCGTCCGGTCCCTCGCACAACCCGTAAAGAAAAGTGGTCTGTTTGAGTGCTGCGATATGCGCGGTATTGGCCGACACGGTGCCTAGCATCAAGTCGGAATGCCCGCCGATGTATTTGGTGCCGGCCTGGATGACAAGATCGGCGCCGTGATCAAGCGGGCGGAAATAGAGCGGTGTCGCCCAGGTATTGTCCATCAGAACGAGGGCGCCGTTGTCGTGCGCGATCTTCGCGATGGCCCCGACGTCCTGGATCTCGAAACTGAGCGAGCCAGGCGACTCCAGATAGACGGCGCGCGTGTCCGGGCGAAACTGCGCGGCAATCCCGGTTCCGATTGCGGGATCGTAAAAGGTCGTTGCGATGCCGAAGCGGGGAAGAATCTGCTCGCAGAAGGCGCGTGTCGGTCCGTATGCGTTGTCGGTTACCAAGAGGTGGTCGCCGGCCTTGAGCACCGCCAAGAGCGCGGTAGAAATCGCAGCAAGTCCGGAGGGCAGCAAGGCCACGCCGGCGCATTGCGGACCTTCAAGCTCGGCCAGCGCGCTTTCGAGCGCCTCCGTGGTCGGCGTGCCGACGCGGCCATACTGATAACGCGCGCGATGGGCGACGTAATCCTCGGCGTTCGGATAAAGCACCGTCGAGGCATGATAGACCGGCGGATTGACGAAGCCGTGGTAGGACGGTGGATGACGGCCTGCGGTGACGACGCGGGTGTCGGCATGGCGTCGCTCGGAAGGACTTCTGTCGCTGCTGTCGTTCATGCCGTCGATTCATTCCGTCCGGCCGCGCCGCCAATCCCGGTTCATTACCGCGAGGCGGAGCGCCTTCGTCAACCCCTTGACCTCGTTGTGCGATCGTTCTCAGATGGGTTGGCGCGCCATAATGCGGGGAATGGGCGCGCGTCTCATGCGCAAGGGGCAGATCATGAAACGCGTAGCGACGGCACTCGCTTTTGTCACTTTGCTTGCCTGCAGCGCCCAGGCGGCGGAGTCTCCGACACTGAAGGCCGTGAAGGCGCGCGGTGAATTGATTTGCGGCGCTAACGGCCAGCTCGCCGGTTTCGGCATGCCCGATCCACAGGGCAACTGGACCGGGTTCGACGTGGATTTCTGCCGCGCCATCGCGGCGGCGATCTTCAACGACGCCACCAAAGTCAAGTTCGTTCCCTTGACCGCCGCCAATCGCTTCACGGCGTTGCAATCGGGCGAAGTCGACGTGCTCGCCCGTAACACCACCTGGACGATGTCGCGCAACACGACGCTCGGTATCGATTTCGCTGCCGTCAATTATTACGACGGTCAGGGCTTTATGGTGCACAAGGAGCTGAAAGTCAGCTCGGCGCTTGAGCTCAACGGCGCTGCGGTGTGCGTGCAGCAGGGCACCACCACCGAACTTAACCTCGCTGACTATTTCCGTTCTCATAATATGACGGTCAAGACCGTGACCTTCGCCACCGTGGATGAAGCAGTCAAAGCGTATGACACCGGCCGCTGCGATTCCTTCACGACGGATTCGTCGGGGCTCTACGGTGTACGCCTGCAATTGAGCAAGCCCGATGAGAATATCGTGCTGCCGGAGATCATCTCAAAAGAGCCGCTGAGTCCTTCGGTCCGGCAGGGCGACGACATGTGGGAGAACGTGGTGCGCTGGACGCACAACGCCATGCTGGATGCGGAGGAATTTGGCGTCTCCAAGAGCAATGTCGATGCGCAGCTCAAGTCGACGAATCCGGAAATTCGCCGTCTGCTCGGCGTCGAAGGGCAATTCGGCCAATCGATCGGGCTCACAAACGACTGGGCCTACCGCATCATCAAGCTCGTCGGCAATTATGGCGAGGTGTTCGACCGCAACGTCGGCCAGGGCTCGCCGCTGAAGATTACCCGCGGACTGAATGCGCTGTGGACCAAGGGCGGCCTGCAATACGGGCTGCCAGTTCGCTGAGGGCGCAACCTTGCGCGCGTGCGGCCCGGCGCAGGCAATTCAGCCGCGAGGCCGTCCGTGATTGCCGCCGCGCGACGGACGACTGGGGCCGCGCGCACAGTCAGTCGCATAGCGTTCCAGTTGACGCTCGTTGTCGTGGTGGGCGCCTTGTTCTACGCCGCCTATATCAACGCGTCGGACCATCTTGCACGCGCCAACATTGCCTCCGGCTTGCGGTTTTGGAACAATACTGCGGGCTTCGACATCAGCCAGACGCTGATTGCTTACTCGGCGAGCACGTCGAGCTTCGGCCGAGCGTTCTGGGTCAGTTTGCTCAATACGCTCTTGGTCGCTGCCTTGGGCATCGTACTGGCAACGGTGCTCGGCTTTACCATCGGCATTGCGCGGCTATCGCGCAATTGGCTGGTGGCGCGGCTCGCCGGTGGCTATGTCGAACTCATTCGCAACGTCCCGCTCTTGCTGCAGCTTCTGTTCTGGTACAACGCCGTCCTCAAAGCGCTGCCGGAACTGCGCCAGAGCTTGGTGCTGCCGGGCGGGGGACTGCTCAACAACCGCGGGCTGTTTCTCCCCGCGCCGCTGTTTAAGCCCGGGTTTGGCGAGGTCTTGACGGCCCTCCTTGTCGGCGTTGCCGTTACGTATGTGCTCTACCTGCGGGCTCGCCGCCGGCAGGAGCAGACCGGCGTGCAGCCGCGCATATTCTGGTGGAGGCTAGGGCTGATCGGTGGGCTGCCGCTTGCCGTGTTTGCGCTGGCCGGCTTTCCGCTGTCGTTCAGTGTGCCGCAAATCGGCCGCTTCAACGTTGCGGGAGGCCTCGAAATATTGCCAGAATTCGCCGCACTGCTGCTGGCACTTTCGGTATATACGGCGGCGTTCATCGCCGAAGTGGTGCGCGCCGGTATTCTTGCCGTCGCGCCGGGCCAGACCGAAGCCGCTCAGGCGCTTGGACTGCGAGCGGGCCTGACGCTGCGCCTGATCGTTATACCGCAAGCGATGCGGGTGATCGTGCCGCCGCTGACCAGCCAATATCTCAACCTGATCAAAAACTCATCGCTTGCTGTCGCTATCGGCTATCCGGATTTGGTGCAGGTGTTTGCCGGATCGGTGCTCAACATCACCGGGCAGGCGGTCGAGGTAATCGCCATCACCATGGCGGTCTATCTCACCATTAGCCTGGCCACATCGCTGCTGATGAATCTGTATGGGCGCAGAACCGCGCTGGTGGAGCGCTGACGGTCATGGCCGTGTCCGATGTTCCGCTCGGCTATCTGCGCCGCACACCGGCCGACCGATTGCCGCCTCCGCTGACGCATATCGGGATTTTGGGCTGGCTGCGTGCCAATCTGCTGTCGTCCCCGGCGAATGCCGTGCTTACGGTCGTCTGCGCCAGCGTCATTATCTGGGTAGTGCCGCCGCTCCTGCGTTTTCTCCTGATCGACGCGGTCTGGTCCGGTAACGACCGGACGGCCTGTCTCGCATCCGCCGCCAACCCCGATCCAGGAGCCTGCTGGGCATTCGTACGCGTGTGGTTTTCCTATTTTGTCTACGGCTTCTATCCGATCACGCAACGTTGGCGCGTGGATATATTCTTTGCCTTACTCGCATTCGGCATTGCGTGGCTGGCGTGGCAGCGTCCGCCGCGTCGCGATCTTGGCGCGATTTATTTCTTCGCCGGCTTGCCGGTGATCTCACTGGTGTTGCTCTACGGGTTCCCGGCCATCGGTCTTGTTGCCGTGCCGACTACTCTTTGGGGCGGCGTGCTCGTGACCATTGTGGTCGCCACTGTCGGCATGGTGGCGTCGCTGCCGATCGGCATCTTGCTGGCGCTGGGGCGACGCTCCGAACTGCCGGCCGTGCGGTGGTTATCAGTCGGCTTCATCGAATTCGTGCGCGGCGTGCCGCTGATCACAGTGCTGTTCATGGCGAGCGTCATGCTGCCGTTGTTCGTGCCGCAGCGGCTTGAACCGGATAAACTGCTGCGCGCGCTCATCGGCGTTGCCATGTTCGCCTCGGCCTATATGGCCGAAGTGGTCCGCGGTGGGCTCACCGCCGTGCCGCGCGGCCAGTATGAGGCAGCGCGCGCGCTCGGACTCGGCTATTGGCGCATGATGGCGCTTGTCGTCCTGCCGCAGGCGCTGCGCATTACGCTGCCGAACATCGTCAACACTTTCATCGGCCTGTTCAAGGACACGACGCTGGTGTTCATCGTCGGCATTTTCGATTTTTTGCGCACGGTCGAGACCGCACGCGGCGACCCAAAATGGTCGACGCCGACGACCGCCACCACCGGCTACGCGTTCGCCGCGCTGTTCTATTTCATCTGCTGCCACGGCATGTCGCGGTACGCCCGCGGCGTCGAAGGCCGCCTGCAGCGCGCCGATCGGCGGTAAAGGAATTTGGCCATGGCACAGCAAGCCGCCGATGTGAATAAGCCGCCGTCTGCCGCCACACCGGCGGTCGAGATCGTTGACTTGCACAAATGGTACGGCGAATTCCATGTGCTGCGCGATATCAACCTTGAGGTGACACGCGGCGAACGTATCGTCATCTGTGGTCCATCCGGCGGCGGCAAGTCGACACTGCTGCGCTGCATTAATCGCTTGGAGGATTGGCAGCGCGGCCGCATCGTGGTCGACGGTGTCGAATTGACCGACGACACGAGGCAGATCGTCGCCGTCCGTCGCGACGTCGGGATGGTGTTCCAGCAATTCAATCTGTTTCCGCATCTCACGGTGCTGCAGAACTGCACGCTGGCCCCGATCTGGGTTCGCCACATGCCGCGTCGCGAAGCCGAAGACTTGGCGATGACATTTCTCAAGCGCGTCAAGATTCCCGAGCAGGCCGACAAATATCCGGCGCGCCTGTCGGGCGGTCAACAGCAGCGCGTCGCGATAGCGCGTGCGTTGTGCATGAACCCGAAAATCATGCTGTTCGACGAGCCGACCTCGGCGCTCGATCCGGAAATGGTCAAGGAAGTGCTCGACACGATGGTGGGGCTTGCCTCCGATGGCATCACGATGCTGGTGGTCACCCATGAAATGGGCTTTGCGCGCCAGGTTGCCGACCGGATTATTTTCATGGATGAAGGTCAGGTCGTGGAGATCAATACGCCGAAGAATTTTTTCGATGCGCCGCAACACGAGCGGACGCGGTTGTTCTTGCAACAAATTCTGCACTGAAGTTTGAGTCTAAAACAGGCCACGTGCACCGCCTGCTGCGATAAAGATGGCGACATTGTGTAATCGCGATGAAGGCCTGTTCAGGATTACAAAGCTGTAATCCGCTTTCTGTTTCAGATGGCCAAAGTTTAACTTGAGCCAGCGCGGCATCGTGATTTTATTTGCATCACCTTGACATCCGAGGAGGATCAAATGCTCAAGCCCGTTATCGCCGCGACGGCTATCCTTGCCATCGCCGGCTCTTCGCTTGTGTACGCACAACAGCGTTTCGGCGACCGCGACGGTTACGGTCAACGAGGCGCTCGTTTCGAGCACCGTCATCCGGTGAACCCAGCCGATGTTGCGGCATTCACCGACGCGCGGATTGCCGCGCTCAAGGCCGGCCTCGAGTTGACGCCGGACCAGCAGAAGAATTGGCCGGCATTCGAGCAGGCGCTGCGCGACATGGCGCAGCTGCGGATGCAGCGCATCGAGGCGCGGCAGGCGCGCATGCAACAGGGTGGGGCGCAGCCAGGCGCCGCGCCGCAAGAGGGCGCCGCACCGCAGCAGGGTGCCACGCCGCAACCGGCCGAAACTTCAAAAAGTCCGTTCGACCGCCTCGCACGTCGCGCCGATGCCATGTCCAAGACCAGCGCGGCGCTTAAGAAAGTCGCCGAGACCGGTGCGCCGCTCTACCAGAGCCTGACCGACGCACAGAAGGAGCGTTTCAAAACGCTGGCGCGTGTGCTGCGGCCGCATCCTCGCCGCTTCGCCTTCAACGAGGGCAATGGCGGATGGCGCCGCGGCGGCCGTGGCATGGAGGGTATGGACCACGGCGGACGCCAGCATGGCAGGCAGGATGGCGACGGCAACGGTGGTTCGCAGCTCTAACCGGCCGAATACGAGATTCTTTCCCCGAGGCGCCTGCTGAATTTCTGCCTCCCCGCAGCCGGTGCCAAAGCGAAAGCCGCAGGTTTTTTTTCCTGCGGCTTTCGTGATTCGCGGCGTGTCGGCTTCCCGCGGCTCGCGGGCGTGCGGCCTTGCGCGGGCCTAATGCGCAAGCGGCCCAGCGGCCTTTTTCCACGCGGCGATGCCGCCCTCGATGTGACACGCGCCGGTCAACCCCGCATCCTGTGCGGCTTGCACTGCCATGGCCGAGCGTTCGCCGAAGGCGCAGTAGAATACAAGCCGCTTGCCGGTCGTCGTCGCGAGTTCGTGCAGCATGCCGCCCTTGCCAATGTTCTCCTGCAGGTCCGGATAGGGCGCGTGCAACGAACTCGGAATAGTACCGTGCTTCTCGCGTTCGCTCCTCTCGCGCAGGTCGATGAGCGCCACGTCGGCGCGGCCGGGAAACGCCAGCGCGTCAGTTGCGGATATCGCCCAGCCCCGGCGCGCAATCTCCGCCTGGCGCAGCCCGACCTGCATGTTGGCGGGCACCGCCACATCCATCATCTTCGGGTTGGAAAGCTTTAGATTATTCATCAGGTCGACGTACTCGTCGATCGACTTGACCTTGAGACGCGGGTTGAAGAATTTTTCCTCGCCGATGGTCGAGACAGTATCGCCCTTGTAGTCGTGGGCGGGGAAAACAAGCGTTTCGTCCGGCAGCCTGAGCAGCTTGTTAAAGATCGAATCGTATTGCGCGCGCGGATCGCCGTTCTGAAAATCGGTGCGGCCGGTGCCGCGGATCAACAGTGTATCGCCGGTGAAGACCCGGTCACCAAGCATGAACGAATACGAATCGTCAGTGTGGCCGGGCGTATAGAGCACATCGAGGCAGAGTCCCTCGATCCCGATGCGCTCGCCCTCGGCGACCCGCATGGAGACGACGTCGGCGTGCGTCTGCTCGCCCATGACCGTGATGCAGTGCGTGCGGTCGCGCAGCGCGCCGAGGCCGGTAATATGATCAGCGTGCAAATGCGTATCGACGGCCTTGACGAGCCGCACGTCGAGCTCCTGTAAAAGCTGGAGGTAACGCTCGACCTTTTCCAACACCGGGTCGATGATCAGCGCCTCGCCGCCGCGTCTGCTGGCAAGCACATACGTGTAGGTGCCCGACACTGAATCGTAGAGCTGGCGGAATATCATGCGCGCCTCCGCTGGCATTATACGCCATCCCGGAACCCGGCGGCAGAACTGCATCGCCGTGCGAATAGGCCGGTTGGTCGCGGCCGTTCGCTGGCTGGCGGTCGCGACGGCAAGCCGCGCCGTCGCTGTCTTGCATGATGCATGAGAAAGGTGACAATCCCGCCGGTATAAGCGGCCGCCATCGAATAACACTATGAATCGCGGCCGGGGAGGGGACTATGATTTTTGCACGCGCATTCGCCGCGGCGGCGGCCGTATGTCTGTTCGCAACTGGCGCTGCCTCGGCGCAGACCTACCCGAACCGACCCATCACCATGATCGTGGCGTTTCCACCCGGTGGCGCCGATGATGCCACGGCGCGCATGATTCAAGACCCGCTGCAGAAAGCATTGGGTCAGCCGGTCATAATCGAGAATGTCGGCGGCGCCGGCGGCATGATCGCCGCGGCCAGGGCCGCGCGGGCCACACCGGATGGCTACACAATTCTGCAGCATCAGGACGCGCTGGCGGCCGGCATGGCGCTTTATCCAAACCGCACCTTCGACGCTGAAAAGGACTTCGTAACGATAGGTCTGATTAACACCGTCGCCAATACGCTCGCAGGACGTCCGACGCTGCCGCCGAATAATTTCAAGGAACTGCTGGCCTGGATGAAGCAGCCTGGCCGCAGCGCCAAGATCGGTCATCCGGGCGTCGGCTCGTTCGGTCACCTGGCCGAAGTTCTGGCATTCCAGGAAATGGGCGTGAAAGTGACCCAGGTTCCCTATCGCGGCGCCGGTCCGGCATTGGTGGATCTGTTGGGAGGGCAAGTCGATCTCGGTCCGATCTCCGCAGTAGCGGCACAACCGCTGATCAAATCCGGCAAACTCAAGGGCTATGCCATCATGGCGAAAAAGCGCTTCTCCGGCCTGCCCGACCTGCCGACCTTTGCCGAGCTTGGCTACAAGAAGCTCGACATCGATTTCTGGCACATGCTGCTGGCGCCGGCCGGCACGCCGCGCCCGATCGTCGACAAGATCAACGCCGCGCTGCGCACGGCGCTTGCCGATCCGAAGGTGACGAAGCTGTTTGCCGACGGCGGCATGGATGAATATCCCGCCGACCAGGAAACCCCCGAAGCCGCCGCGGTTCTGCTCAAGAACGAAATCAAGCTCTGGGGCGAGGTGGTGCGCGACAACCAGATCGCGGGGCAGTAATCTTCCGACTTCGGGCAGGTATCTGGTCGTCCATCCTTCCTGCTGGGAAAGCAGGAGCTTGGCACTGGTCGGGGCGAATTGCAGCCGACCTTGCGGCAGTGTTATGCGTGCCGTTAGGAAGATAATATCAGCGGTATTTTAATACCCCCGCGATGGACATTAGCCGAAATCAGCAATAGTCATTGAGAGGCAACGCCTTTTCCAATAGTTTCGGACTGAGGAACGCCGAATGTCCGGCAGGCACGCGCGTTTTGTGTGCATGGTACGTTTTGTAGGCAAAAGTACGATGTCAAGTTTGCGTCTGGCATTGCGCGTAGCGGGTTGCGACGAGTCGCGGAATAATGGTGTGCCGCTGTCGAGCTCTGCGCCCGGCCGACCGACGGATGAGCGCGATCATGTCCGATGAGCGCCACGTTGGACCGCGCGACAGCGTCGTGCCAAATGACGACGCGGCATCAACAACTGGGCGCCGCGCCAGACGCGGATTGGGCAGTTCGCGCGCGTCCGACCCTTCGGCCGATGTTCGCAGGCCAAAGGGTGCCCGCGCGTTCGCCGGCATAGACAGGAAAGCCCTGTACGCCTTCCCGGTGCCCCCGGTCCGTCTGCTGGAGGAGTATTTCAAGCTGACACCGGCGGAAGCGCGCCTTGCGCAACTCATGGCGCGTGCGGCATCCGTTGAGGACGCCGCACGTACGTTGGGCGTAAGACTTTGTACGGCACGGTCCCAGCTGGCCGCCATTTTTGAGAAGACGGCAACAGCAAGACAGGCGGAACTCGTCGTGCTGCTGAGCCGCCTGGCCCATCTTAGCCAACCGCTCGTAAGCCGCGCCGCGTCGTAGCAGGCCCGCGACCGAGAACGGGAAAGCGGTTCATCCACTTCTCACGCCCGCCGGGCAAGTACCCTTTGCAACCTATGTGGGAACCCGTTTGGGCGGCTTGGGGCGAGCGGCGACAATGTGGTGCAATATGCGGATTTCTCGGCGATATGGCGTATCGTCGCACTTTCCTTTCATCGGTTGAGGAAGTTCCCCAGCAATTTCAATGTTTAACCATACATCGCGCTACCCTTAGCCGTTATCGAATTATTAGGATTAATCATTCGTTTGAATGATGCTACATCCAAGCAGCAATTGTACGTTGTCTTCGCCAGACGCCTGTGAGGGGCCGCTGGCCAAATAAACTAATCGTTGTGGCGCGCGTAGATGCGGAGCGACGCCGCCGCGGGTGAGAGGCGTCGCAGTATGCCAGCCGTCGCACGGATGTGCGGAAGGGTAAGTATCGATTTCGCGAGGCGCTGCGGGTTCGTCCGCGGCTCCCGCCGCTCGGTGTCGTGCGCGCCGTCAGCACCGGGGTGCAGCGATCGTGCTGCCAGCGCCGCACCTCCTTCAGCAAGCGGATTCTTCGCCAGCAACACCCTCAGTTTCGTCACGCGCTGTATCGGCCCCGGCTGAAATCCAGGGCCGATACGGCGCGGTTCTGATGTCGCCCAACAACAAATAACGTCAAACGGAGTAGATTATGGCTAACCAAGTTTCGCTCTACAACGGCAGCACCCTCGTCGGAACCTACTTGACTATTCAGGCCGCCGTTAACGCCGCTTCTCCGTTTGACACGATCAAAATTGGTGGCGGCGTTTACAACGAAAACGTCAACGTCAACCTCAATGGCCTGACCATCGAGAACGTACCTGGCGCGCAGGTGACGATCCTCGGGCAGGGCGGCGCATACGGAGGAGCGCTGACGATCGCCTCCGGCGTTTTCGGCGTCACGATCATGAGCAGCGACGGTGTGCCGGGCAATTTCGTGGTTGAAGGCGCCACGAGCGGCGGCCAGACGACGGCGCTGTACGTTGTTGGCGACAACGACAATATAAAAATCAACGGCATTACGACAGTCGCGCCGACATCAGGGGTTTCCGGTCTCAATTCCGTCCTCACTGGTGGAAACCTGAACAACGTTCTCTTCGAGAACAGCGTCTTCACGGGTAATGCGAGCCAACTCGTCTACGTGAACGGCGCCGAGGATATCGGCCCGTCCGCGCAAGATGGCTTCGTCAGCTTTGTCGGCAATACGTTCTCTGGATCGGCGCCGGGCGGGCCGCTTCTCGGCATGGACGCTCCGGGCGAAATCATCAACAACAAGTTTACAGGAACCGGCGCGGTCGATGTCGGCCTTGGCGAGGCGGGCGTAGCGGTTACCGGCAACACATTCAACAATTCGCCGACGGAAGGCTATTTCTTCGGCAATGGCGCCTATGATCCGCAGGCGATCGAGAACAACAACAACTTTCCGCAAAACAATGAAATTTACGTCATCCAGAACGGCGTGCGCCAGGACGGTGTCTATACCAGCATCCAAGCCGCGATTAATGCCGCCGTGGCCGGCGATACGGTGTTCGTCGGCATCGGCACCTATAGCGGTTTCACCCTCGCTAATGGCGTCAACGTAGAGGGCCAGGCGCGCACCGGCGTTGTCGTCAACGGTACAATTACGACTCCCGCAAATTTCGACAACACGACCGTCAGCAACATGACGGTCAATGGGACGCTCCTCCTCGACATGACTCAGACGACCGAGGTGGACGATTCCGTCTTTCAGAACATCACGTTCAATTTGACGGCGAACTATTCGGCCGGCAACGCGCCAATCGGTAATGGTCAGGTGAGCGGTTCGATCGCCATCAACGATTCGAACAACGATGGCGCTGGTCTCACGTTCTCCGGCGTGACGATGAACAGCAACAACCATACGATTTCGTCGCCGACGCAAACTCTTGTTTACACGCTGTTCCACACCAATGGCGATGCCCAGATGGTGCTGAACGGCGTAAGCCTCAACGGCACCGCATCGGGCAGTTCGAGCGGTCTCGGCGCGCAATGGAATATGAGCCCGAATTCGGGCGAGACCGCCGAAGTCACGATCGAAAACTCAAGCACAAGCGGCGGCGGCAACTTCTATATCTCCGGGATGGATTCGGCGACGATTACGGACAACGTGTTCAATGGCCAAGGCCTGGCGCTCAACGGAGTCACTAACGGCAGCGTCACCGGCAACACGTTCGAGAATATCGATGGCACCTATACGGCAAATGGCACCCAGAACCGCGGCTTAGTGATCGAGAACGCGTTCGGCGCTACCGGCGATTCCAACATTTCGGTCACCGGTAACACCTTTCAGAATATCTCGGTCGCCGACGGCGCGATTGCGTTCCAGCGGTTTAACGAGAATTCAGCGAACGGTCCCGCGACGATCGCTCAGCTCAACGGCATCAATATCCAGGGTAACACGTTCACCAACGTCACCAATGCGCCGATCTATCTCAACCCGACGTTCTTCGGCGCCAACGCCGTGCTGCCCGCGAGCATCAGCGATTCGCAGCTCATCCTGGGCACCTCTGGGAACGACAGCATCACCGCGCCGGCGACCGGCAACACCGACATTTTTGGCGGCGGCGGCGTCGATACGCTGACCGACACCGGCGTCAAGACCGCTGATTTCAGTGTCGTCAACGGTCTCTGGACCATTACGAGCGGCACGGTGGTCGATACGCTGAATAATATCGACAAAGTCACCGACGGCAGCGGCAACACGTTTCTCCTGGTCGGTGACGGCGCCTATCAAACAATTCAGGACGCGGTCAATGCGGCAACCGCCGGCGAAACGATCCTAGTTGCGCCCGGCACCTATAACGAGCAAGTCACGGTCAGCGGCACCGGCCTGAATGGCCTCACGATCGAAGGCGTCGGCAGTGGCGTCAACGTAGATGCGCCCACGGCGCCGGGGAGCTTGCAGGAAACTGCGGTGTCGCCGACGAGCGGCAACGCTATCGATGGAATCTTCACGGTCAATGGCGCGAACAGCGTGACGATCTCGGGCCTCACGGTCAACGGTTTAGGAGAAGGTTACGATACGTACTTCGCGCCGAGTCAGCCCGGCGAAGCATCGTTGGTCGGTATCGCCTACATCAACACAACCCTGGGATCGATCAACGGCGTCACAGTTGAAAACACGGACGAAAGCGATGGTGGAATCGGCGACCAGCGCAATTTCGGCATCTTTGTTGTCAATAATACAACCTTGGCGGGCGACATACCGACTACCTCCGAGGCTGCAGCCCTCAATACGATCTCGATCACCGGTTCGGCGATCGAGAGCTTCCAGAAAAACGGAATTACAGTCGAATACGCCAACGCCACGATCAGCGGCAACACACTGACCGGTCTGGGCCCGATCGATAACGCTCAAAACGCTATTGAAATTGGCGAGTCTACTGGATCAGTCTCCAACAACGTGATCACGGACGTTGGCTACATCGGCGCGGTCGCAGCGACTGGCGTACTGGCTTTTTTTGATCAGGGACTGAATATCACTGGCAACAATTTTACCGGCGCATCGGGCAGCGATCCCCTCTCGCCCGTCGGCGTCTACGTGCTCGATTCAGCAAACGGCGAGATCACGAATAATACGTCGACCAATGTCGATAATGGCGTTGCCTTTCTTTCCGATGCTTTTGGTGCGGACAGCACTGGCACCTGGACAGTAACGGGCAACACCGCGACCGATGTCGTCAGCGTCGCGAACGGCGGAAATGGCATTTTCTTCGATTCAGATCCGACAAACTCGAACTCTTCCTTCACCGTCAACGATAGCGGCTCCAACACCTCCGATGCGTTCTACTTGACGCCAGGTAAGGATACTCTGACCGGCGGCGATGCCGGCAACAACACATTCGTGGTGCTCGAGGGTAGCGATCTAGTCGCCAGCGACACCATCAATGGCGGCGTCGGCACCGGCAATACCATTGATTTCGCTCCTTCGACCGCGAACGACACGCTAACCATCGGCAACAACGTTACCAATATTCAAAACGTTAATGTCGTCGATCCGAACACGTTTCTTTCGACCGACACGACGGCTGAGAGCGTTAACGCGACCAGTGCGTCGAACGGTCTGACCATCACCGGGAATGACGGCGGCGATACGATCACGGGCACGGCACATTTCAACGACACCCTGATCGGCGGGGCCGGCAACGACACCTTCAACGTGGGTTCCGGAAACGACTCGATAAATGGCGGCGCCGGCACAGACATCGTGAAATACGACGCCTCGCTGACGGCGAGCGATATCACGGTCGTCAACGGCCAATGGCAGGTCAGCGACGGCACGCACGGCACGGATACGCTGAACAACGTCGAAAAGGTCACCGACGGGGCGCACACCTTCCTTCTTGTCGGCGCCCGCGGCTTTGCGACAATCCAGGATGCGATCGATGCGGCGTCCAATGGCGACACGATCCTTGTCGCTGCGGGCACCTACAACGAGAGCCTCAATATCGATAAGGGCGTTACGATCCTGGGCGCCAACGCGGGCGTTTCGGGCACAGGTACACGCGGTGCCGAGTCCATCATTACCGGCCAATCGCAAATCACGACGAGCAGCCAGGTCATCATCAACGGCGTCGAGTTCCTCGACCAACAGCCCTATACGCTCAGCAGCAACGATGATTTCGTTGCCCTGACGATTCTCGACACGTCCGTGGCGGGCGACGTGGTTGAGGATTCGGTTTTTGACCGGGCGCCAAGTAACAACCCCGCGAATTTCGGCGCCAATACGTTTCAAGGTTCAAGTTCGCAGCCGACGCACCGTGGCATCGAGATAGCGAATGTCGGTAGCGGTACGCAGGTCACGATCGAAGAAAATCTATTCACGGGGACCGACCCGTACTCCTATGCTGGCGATGATTGGCGGAGCGCGGTCTACTCGAACGGTGGTCAGGGTGCGACCACCATTGAAGACAATACATTTGAGAACGTTCGCTCCGCGGTAAACGCCGATAATTTCTCTTCGACAGTGCAGATCACGGGAAATGTGCTCGACCATGACGGCTCTGGTGTCTCGATTGGAGTCGGTTCCAACGTCACGAACGTCACCTCGATCACCGACAACACCTTCGGAATTAATGTCGACAACGAATTCAACTTCAGCAACCTGACGACCTCGGTGACGTTCAACGCGGGCGCAACTGGTAACGCGTTGTCGACCGCTGCTGCATCCGATTCGACTCAATATTTCTACATCGAGGGTGGCTCGGCCGGAGACAATCTGACCGGAACGAGCGGTAACGACATCATCCTTGGCGACGCCGGTAACAACACGCTGACGGGCGGCGGCGGAAACGACGTGATTTACGGCAATAATACCGGAGTAAATACCGCCGACTATTTATCGACCTTGACAGCAAGCAATATCACTGTGGTGTCTGATGCCGATCCGTTCACGGTCGGCAATCAGCCGGGCTGGCAGGTTAATGCCGGGGCGGCTGAAGGCACGGACCTTCTCAACAGCATGCAGGTTGTTCAGGGCGCGAGCTCGGCGTCGTCCACCGGACGGTTCCTTCTGGTCGGCGATGGGGGATTTGCCACCATCCAAGACGCGATCAATGCGGCCAATGACGGCGACACGATTCTGGTCGCTGCGGGCACTTACAATGAGAGTCTCAATATCGACAAGGGCGTCACAATTCTTGGCGCCAACGCCGGAATTTTGGGCACCGGCACACGCGGCGCCGAAACCATTATTACCGGCCAATCGCAAATCAACACGACCAGTCAGGTCGTTATTAATGGCGTGGAGTTCCTTGATAATCAGCCCTACACGCTGAGTAGCGGCGACAATTTCACCGCGCTGACCGTCGGCGAAAACTCGACGGCGGGTGATATTGTTGAAGATTCGGTCTTTGATCGTGCTCCGACGAGTAACCCAGTTGGTTTTTCTGCGACTGGTTTCGTCGGGTCAAATTCGCAACCCACGCATCGCGGTATCGATATCGCGAGTGTTGGCGCAGGTACACAAATCACGATCGAGAACAACCTGTTCACGGGAACCGATCAATACTCCTACGCCGGCAACGACTGGCGAAGTGCGATCTATTCGAACGGGGGCGCCGGCACGACCATCATCGAAGACAACACCTTCGACAACGACCGCACAGCGGTAAATGCAGATAATTTTTCTTCGAGCGTGCAGGTTACCGGCAATGAATTCGATCACGACGGAACTGGCGTATCTGTCGGCGTCGGCTCTACTGCCACCAATGTGACCTCGATCACGAACAATACGTTCGGCGTGGGCGTCGATACCACGTTCAATTTCAGCAACGTGGCAACCCCGATTACGTTCAATGCCGGGGCGACCGACAACGTTCTGTCGAATACCGCCGCATCCACCCCAAATACGTACGTCTACGTTTTGGGCGGTACAGGAAACGACAACCTGACCGGGACGAGCGGGAATGACATCCTGATCGGTGGCACCGCCACCAACACATTGACGGGCGGCGGCGGTAACGACGTGCTCTATGGGACTGCGACCGGTGTAACCACCGCGGACTATACGTCGACACTGACAGCCAGTGACATTACGTCTGTGGCCGATGCCGATCCGTTTACACCGGGCAATCAACCTGGCTGGCAGGTTGCTACCGGGGCGCCGGAGGGCACGGATCTCCTCAATGACGTCGAGGCCGTCCAGGGCGCGAGTTCGGTAACTTCGACAGGACGCTTCCTTCTGGTCGGCAACGGCGGCTATGCGACGATCCAAGCTGCGGTCGACGCAGCCAACGCCGGCGACACAATTCTAATCGCAGCCGGTACGTATGCAGGAGCGACCATTGACAAGGCGCTGACCATTATTGGCTCTGGCGCCGGCTCGACCATTATCAACACCAGCGCGGCTGGCGATGGTTTCGACATTACCGGCGATATTAATTCGACCGTCGGGGGTAATGCGACGGTGTCGATCTCGGGCATCGGCTTCACAGACAACCAGGACGGTATCGACGTTCATTCCGACACCAAGCTCGCGGCGCTGGATATAGACAGCGACGCCTTTAATCAGAATGTCATCAGCGGCGTCGGCATGGGTAGCGGAGCGCCTAGCCTTGCCAACATCAGCATCACTAACTCGACGTTTGCGCAGGACGGCAACGGTACCGAAAATGGCGACGGTGATATCAGCCTGTTCGACTTCCTCGGCAACGCGACGCTGGAAAATTTAACCATCACCGGCAGCACCAACCCGGCGCCCACCTCAACATCGCTGGGTACGGCCGATTATGGCATCCAGATCTCCGGTTTCGATCCTGCCACGCACGACGTCACGAAATCGATCGGCACTATCGTCTTCAACAACGTGCAGGTGAACGGCAGCTACGGCAAAGCTGGGATCGGCATTCAAGGCTACACCGATCTGAACGGACTGAGCTTTCAGAACACAGGCAATGGTGGCACCGTCATCGATGGCCATGACGGTTGGGGCCAAGGCCTTTACCTCGACATCACGGCGGACGAGACGCCGGTTACGGCAATCACCGGCAATGGGCAGTTCCTGACGACGGGCGCCGCGGCGGAGAGCGTGAATCTTGCGAACGTCAGTGTCACTAACGATATCGTCAATTCGGCGATTGGTGTGCCGCTGGGAACTTTCTTTTTAGGGACGCCGGAAGACGACACGATCAGTGGCCTGTCCGCTGGCAATAACTTTATTGACGGTCTTGGCGGGCTCAACACCGTAAAGTTCACCGAAACGCTGACGTCGTCGGATTTCAGTTACAACAACACGATCGGCGCCTGGGTGGTGACTACTGCCAGCGAGGGGACCGATTATCTCCAAGGCATCGAAGTCGTCAGCGACGGCAGCGGCCCCGGTTTCCTCCTTGTTGGCGCGGGCAGCACCTACGCGACACCCGATCAGGCGTTTAGTTCGGCTCAGTATTCATCCGGCGACATTATAATCGATACTTTGGCGCAGGATGGAGTGCCGACTCTATCCTTCAACGAGGCGTTCGCCGGCGCGGCGGACTCGGGGTCGGTCTCCTACACGATTGGCAATCTCGATGACGATGCGAGCGGCACTGCGACTTTCACCGACGTCAACGGCAAGAAAGTGCAAGCTTCGGTCGCGAGCAATGGGACGTTCAGCATCAATCTCTCGTCACTCGCCGACGGGACAATCATAGCATCTCTGACGATTAGCGACTCGGCCGGAAACAGCCAAACCGTGTCCGGCAGTGATACCCTAACGCTCGACCAGGATATTGGTGAGCAGACCGCGCTGAAACTGACGGTGACCAGCACCGATGTCGGTACGGCCGGCGAGACTGCGGTTCCATTCACGATCGCAGGGCTGGACCCGGACGATACCGGTACGGTGACCTTCACCAACGGTAAGACGAGCACTTCGGTCAACGTCAGCGGCGGTACAACGAATTACACGGCCGACATCAGTGGCCTTGCCGACGGTGAAATCACGTCATCGCTGCAGCTCAATCCCGATCCGGCCGGCAACACGTTCACGGCAGTCGCCGGCACCACGATCACACTCGACACGGTGCTGCCGACCTTGAACACGCCAAGTATTGCCGGCACGGCGCAGGAGGGGCAGACGCTCACGGCCGCGTCGAATGCGGGTCAAGGCGACGATACGCTGTCGTTCGCCTGGTACAGTTCCGTAGACAACTTTACCACCGCAGTTGGGAGCGGCTCGACCTATCAGCTCAAGCAGAGCGACGAGGGCCACACCATCGAAGTCAAGGCCACGGCGACCAATCCGAACGGGTCGAATACGCTCGCCAGCACGCCAACCGGCACGGTGATCGCGGCGTTCCCCACGGTGGTGCCTGCGACTACTCCGAGCGCAGCATCAAATGAGTCCTTCACTGCGTCGCAGTTGTTCAGCGCCAGCGATCCCGATAGCTCGCCGATCCTTTCGTATGCGGTGGAGGACGTCAGCACCGGCGCGTCGCAAGGTTTCTGGACGCTGAACGGGGTGGTCGAACCGAATGGTTCGGTCTTCACCGTGACGGCGGCCCAGCTGTCGGGGCTGAGCTTCACCGCCGGATCGAATACCAGCGGCCCGGTTGCGGACACCCTCGAAGTGGCTGCTTCCGATGCCGCCGGTTTTGGGGCATTTGCGTCGTTCACCGTCACGGCCGCCGCGCACGCTCCGACGACGCCGCCTACCGTGACGGCATCTAACGAGACCGTGCTGCCGGAGTCCAACCTTGCCGCTTCGAGCCTGTTCAGCGGCACGGCTTTTGGCAACAGCTCAATCGTCGGCTATGAAGTTGAGGATGCGACCTCGAACAGCGGCAGCTGGATCTTCAACGGCGTCACTGAACCCGCCAATCAGGTCATTGACGTGACTACTGCCCAGCTCTCCGAACTGAGCTTCCAGGCCGGGTTCGGTACCGACACGCTGATGGTTCGCGCCAACGATGGCACGCAGTGGGGCAGCTACGCGACATTTACCATCTCGCCGAAGTCCAATTCGGCGCCTCCCGCAGGTACGACGACGGTGCTTGATCTGGAGAAGACTTCGACCGGTGTCTACGAGTACTACGACATTGGCAAGAACGGCATCCTGCAGGCTGGACCGCTGGATCAGATCGGCACCTCGCTCAGTGTCGTCGGCATCGGCGGGTTCAACGGCTCGGATACCGCCGATCTGCTGACCCGCAACACCGCGACCGGCGCGTTCACGCTGTTCGACGTCAGCAACAACAACGTCACCGGCAGCGCTTCCATGGGCCAGGTGGGGTTGGAATGGCAGGTTGCGGGATTTGGCGATTTCTCCGGAAATTCCGGCGAAACCGACATGCTGATGCGCGACAGCAACACCGGCCAGTTCGAGATCTTCGACATTCGCAATAACGCCATCATCGGCGCGGCTTCGATGGGGCAGGTCGGATTAGAGTGGCAAGTCGCGGGCTTTGGCGATTTCTCCGGAAATTCCGGCGAAACCGACATGCTGATGCGCAACACCAATACGGGCGCCTTCGAGATCTATGACATCAGCCACAACCAGATCGTTGGCGCTGCGGGGATGGGCCAGGTCGGGCAGGAATGGCAGGTCCTCGGCTTCGGCGATTTCTCCGGCAACGCCAACGAAACCGACATGCTGATGCAGAACACGAATAGCGGGGCATTCGAGGTCTACGATATCAGAAACAATCAGATCGTCAGTGCCGGCTCGATGGGGCAGGTCGGGTTGCAGTGGACGGTGGCGGGCTTCGCGGATTTTAGCGGCAATGCCAACGAAACCGACCTGCTGATGCGCAATAGCGCAAGCGGAGCATTCGAGCTTTACGACATCAGCAAGAACGCGATCACGTCGGCGAGCGCGATAGGATCGGTTGGAACGGAATGGCAGGTCACAGGCGTGGCCGCCGATCCGCCCCCCAGCGCAGCCGCCAGCACGGTGCTCAGCGGCTTGACTAACGATCCGGCGAGCGGCGCTTCAATCAGCCAGCTTACCCAGGCAATGGCCTCGATCGCACCCCCGGCTGGTGCGTCAACCGCGACCTTGCCGCTCGGGCAGTCGCCCATGCCGGCCGCTGACGTTCTTGCGACAACGACGCAAAATAATCCGCCCGTATAAGTAGGGGTTGGCAGAGACCATGTGATGAGCCGGCGGCGAAGTTGCCGCCGGTTTTCTGTTGCGACCTCCAAGAGGCCTCGATTAAAGGGAGCTCTTGATATAGTGAACGAACATTGTCTGCCTCGTTCATGGATCGCTAAGGCAATTGCAACTGGAAAAGGCGTTTCGATGGAATTGCGCTTGGTGCTTGGCGGAGATCATTATCGCCGCGTTGCGCAATTTATTAAACTTGTCGGGATTGCACGCGTAACACTTGATGTTGTGTGCACTAAGACGCGCGAAAGCGTGAAACGTCGGGGAGTAAGAAACCATAAGGGACTGTAAGCGAGAACTGAAAGCTACAAGAAAAAAGATTGTCTAAACCAATTCAAATAAGCGCGCATTTACGTCGTCAGACAGCCACGTTTTGTTACCTATGCAATTTGCGGGGCGATTAACGTTCGCCGCCTAATGCTGCTCCCCAAGAACAGGGCGCCAGACCCTGTCGACGGGGACGGCGATGAGCAATGAAGTAACGACGATTGTCTATTCGGGGAATCCGAATTTCGATGGTTTGTTGTCCGGCACGCAATGGGCCAGCACAAACCTGACGTTCAGTTTTCCGACCGACAATGCGGACTACAATTTCGGCTACATAGCCGGCGCCGGCGCGCCATCGGACGGCTTCGCGCCGCTGAACGCTGCAGAGCAGCAGGCGGCGCTTGCTGTCCTCAACGACTATGCCGCGATAAGCAATCTGC
Source organism: Xanthobacteraceae bacterium (assembly GCA_049300295.1). Taxonomy (GTDB): domain Bacteria; phylum Pseudomonadota; class Alphaproteobacteria; order Rhizobiales; family Xanthobacteraceae; genus BOG-931. The sequence continues at coordinate 79,037 of JBAQJL010000023.1, read as the reverse complement.
AGTTCACACAGATTACCGAGAGCACGACCCAGCACGCGAATCTGCGCGAGGCTCAGTCGGCTCAAGCCGGCGCGGCGATGACATTCGCCCCGAACCCGCTGTTTAACGAATACCCCTTGAACGCGGACTCCTGGTACGACCCGGGGACCACCGACTATGGCCTGCTGGTCGAGAACCCCGTCCTAGGGGGATACGGGTTTTACGCTTTCCTGCATGAGATCGGGATCGCGCTCGGGATGAACGACGATGTTCAGGGCACCGATCTTCCGGCGGCTTACGATTCGATGGCGTATTCGATCGAGTCGTACCGCTCTTATGCGGGCGCTTCAACGACCGATGGCCTGTCCAATGCGACATGGGGATACGCGCAGTCGCCGATGATCGACGACATTGCGGCGATCCAGCAGATGTACGGCGCCAATTACAGCGCCGTCGGGACGACAATCGTCTATTCTTGGAACCCCGCGACTGGAGAGGAATACATCAACGGCGTTGGTCAAGACGCACCAGGCGGCAACACGATCTTCATGACGATCTGGGATCAAGGCGCCACGGCGACCTACGATCTATCCAATTACACGACAAACCTCGATATCAATCTGCAGCCGGGAAGCTGGAGCACATTCTCGACCGCGCAGCTTGCGGTATTGGGCACCGATGCTTCGGGCAACCTGATTCTTGCGCCCGGCAACCTCGCGAACGCGCTCGAATACGACAACAATTCCGCCTCGCTTGTTACGTCGGTGATCGGCGGTTCAGGCCATAATACCATCGTCGGCAACAATGCCGGCGATTACATCTTTGGCGGGACCGGCGGCGGCAACATTATCGAGGGTGGGGCAGGACACAACGCCATCGACGGCGGGCCGGGCGGCAACAATACGCTCGTGTTCACAGGGGACTATGCAAATTATCAGATCACCACTCCGTCGAACCAGACGCTGCAAATCGTCGATCTGCGTTCCGGCTCGCCGGACGGCACGGATCAAGTTACCGAAATCCAGAATTTTCAATTTGCCGACGGCACTTACACATTGCAACAGCTCGAGCAGGCCGCCAATCCGCCGGTCGTTATTTCCGCGGGGCTGAATGCCAACAACGATCCGGTCGAAGGCAGGGCTTTGACTGCGTCGATCAGCTTTGCAGACCCGCAGGATGACGAGCCTGCCTCTTCCATAACGTTCACTTGGTATGTGAATGGCCAGCAAGCCCAGACTGGCGCTTCCGCAACTTTCACGCCGAACGAAAACGACGAAGGCGCGACTGTTTCGGTGAGCGCTGGCTATACCGATCAGTTTGGCGACACCCATGCGGTAACGAGCAATACAGCAAATTCGGTGCTGGAAGCTCCCCCGACGGTGACGGCTCCTAACATCAATGCCAGTCCCAACGAAACTTTTGCCGCATCTTCCTTGTTTAGCGCCAGCGATACCGACAATACCCCGATCCTGGCCTATCAGGTGATCGACGCCTCCAGCGGAGCGTCCAGCGGTTTTTGGGTGCTTGGCAATGTGGTGCTGCCGGCGAACCAGGCTGTGACCGTGTCGGCGGCGCAATTGTCACAATTGACCTTCGTGGCCGGCTCGCCTCCCTCCGGAGCCGTCCCCGATGTTCTCGAGGTCAGCGCAGCCGATGCAGGCGGCTTCGGTGCCTTTACGACATTTACCGTTAATGCCGCGCAATTTGCGCCGGGCAGCAGCGTTCCCACTATAACGGCCGCCAATCTGGTGGCCACGGTTGGCACGACATTCGCTGCCGCGAGCCTATTCAGTACTTCCGCGCCGGCGGGTGGGACGATCGTCAGCTACGAACTGGTGGACACCACGCCCAATAGCGGCACCTGGACCTTGGACGGGGTCGTCGAGCCGGCCAATCAGGCCTTGGATGTCACGGCGGCGCAACTCGCGGAACTCAGCTTCCAGACCAATTTCTCCACGGCCACGATCATGGTGCGCGCTAATGATGGCAGCCAGTGGAGCAATTATGCCACGTTTCAGATTCAGCCGGAGCTGAATCCAACGCCAGCTTCGGACGCGGCTTCCGACATGATCATGGAGCAGGGCGAAACCGGCAGTTACGAAATCTACGACATCGGCAGTAACACGATCCTTGCCGCCTATGCGCTCGGCCAGCTCGCACCGCAGTGGCAAGTCGCCGGAATGGGCGGCTTCGATGGCGCCGACACGTCGGATATCGTTTTGCGTAACACGTCGAACGGTCAATTCGAAGTGGCCGACGTCAGCGGCAACAGCATTACCAACGTCGTAGGCTTTGGACAGGTCGGATTGGAATGGAATGTTGTCGGCTTCGGCGACTTCTCCAGCGACGCCAACGAAACCGACATGCTGATGCGCAACGGCAATACTGGCTCATTCGAGATCTACGACATCAGCAACAATCAGATCACGCGCGCCGCCGGCATGGGCCAGGTCGGACTTGAATGGCAGAATGCCGGTTTCGGCGACTTTTCCGGCAACGCCAACGAAACCGATATGCTGATGCGCAACAGCAAGACCGGCGCGTTCGAAATCTACGACATCAGCCACAATCAGATCACGGTGGCGTCCGGTATGGGTCAAGTTGGCCTGGAATGGTCGATTGCCGGCAATCAGTTGACCCAAGCGATGGCCGCATTCGCGCCGGCCGCGTCGACGGCGGTGATCGCGCCGGCTAATGACGGAGCTGCCGCCCTGCAACTCACGACGCCAGCTCTGGCCACGTCGACGAACGGCCAGATGCATCCGATGTCGTAGCTTTTCGCACCTCTTGGCGCCTGCTAGTCTCGCGCGTTAGCAGCGACCAAGTGCTGCACGATGCATTGCGGCTGAATTCGCCAAAGGCGAATCGGCCGGCGGAGCGCCCGTGTCGGATAACATCCCGAACCCGCCGAAGGTTGAGACCGACGCGGACGGAAATGCCGGCTCGCTCGCGGCGTTTCGCGAACAGGGCGTGGATCGGCTGAGAGCGGGACAATTTGCCGAGGCGGTGGCGTTTCTCGATCGGGCCAGAATGCTTGATCCGCGTGATCCGCAAACGCGGCTCAACCTCGGGCTGGCCCTGCAAGGGGCAGGGCGCCATACCGAGGCACTGCAGCATTTTACCGATTTACAGAAGGAGCGGCCGGACTCTACGGCACCGTTCCTGCATGCGACGGCGTCATTGCTGGCTCTCGGCAAACCGGAAGATGCACTGGGTTCCGCAAACGAAGCCTGCCGACGCTCGCCGCAAGCGCCACGGGCGCTCTATGTATATGGCCAAGCCCTGCTGGCGCTCGACAAGCTGCCGCAAGCCGAACAGGCATTTGCAGGCGCGCTTCAGCATGCACCAAGTTGGCCGGAGGCGTGGATTCAATGCGGTGTCGCACGTTACCGGCAGGGTGCGGTCGACGGAGCCAAGGCCGCCATGCGACAGGCGCTTCATGTTGCACCAGGTCACGCCGTCGCGAGCGCCAACTTGCAGGCGCTGATGCGCGCGGGCAGTGAGCTAAAGACGAACTCTGCCAACCCCGCGCGGGCAACGCCAAAGCCGCCGCCCGTTCGACAGACCTCTGTCGACGAAATAAAATTTAGCGCCTGGCGCCCGCAACATGCCGCAGTCTCGCTGGGCCTCGCGGTCGAATATCTGAGAAAGAAGCCGGCCTTCGCCAGACTGGCGTTCGGCGAATGGTCGCAAGTGCTCGTCGGTCAGATCAATCGCGGACATTATTATTTTATCGTCGACCAGCATCAACGGGTTCATGGATTTTTTGGCTGGGCCCTGACGCAGGAACTTCTCGCGGAGCAATGGGTCGAAGGCCGCTGGGGGCTGCGCGACGAGGAATGCCGGACGGGAGATTGTGTGATCTTCAACGTCTGGTCAGCCGAGTCAACGCGCGCCCATCGATTTATGGTCGACACTGGTCGCACAGTCATCGAAGGTAAGCGCACTCTCTACTTCAAACGTCACTATCCCGACGGGCGCACGCGGCCGGTGCGGCTTGCGGCGACGGATTTCGTGACGACCCATCTCGCGCGTGCCACCGCGCGCCAACGTCAATCGAAGGGCGACACAGCTATCGATGAGGCCCCGCGGGGTCAGCCTTTGGCGTAGAAAACCGACACCGGGACGCCCTCGGTGATTGCGTCGATGCGGGTGTCTTCGGCTTTCTTCTTTTTCTCGCACAATTCGAGCACATGCATAACGTCGGCGCGCGGCACGAAGCATACTCCGGTATCGTCAGCCACCACGAGATCGCCGGGGTTGACGCGCACGCCGCCCATTTGAATCTCGCCGTTGATCTCGACGGTCTCGAGCCGCCATTTTCCGGTGACCGGTGTGATCTCGCTGGCCCAGATCGGATAACCGATCGTGCGCGAATGGCGCACATCGCGCACGCCGCCCATGACGATGGCGCCGCGCTCGCCTTGACGCTTTCCGGTCATCGACGAAATGCCGCCCATGTTCGACATGCCGGAGACGCCCGAAATCACCAATACATCGCCGTCCTCGGCGAGGTTATGGGCCTCGAACTCGGCCATGCGGTTGACTTGTGTCGCGGCATTGAGCGGATCGGATCGCTGTCTGATGTTGCGCACGGTGAGCGCCGGACCAACGATCAATTTGCCGGGCAAGGTCGGCTTCAGCACGCTCGCTCCGATAGTTCCGACAGAAATGCCGAGTTCATCCATCACGTCCGAAATCAGGCTGCTGCACTCGCCGAGCGCGAGGAAGCGCTCGACCGCGCCGGTTGGCGGCTTTGGCGTTGCTTGCATACGGATACGGTCGGCCGCGATCCGGCCGGTGAGTTTCTTCTCGCTCATCGTGATGCTCCTATCCGACCTTTCGGAGTTTGTGCGGCGAGCGCAGATTATCCGGCCGGCGCGGGGATGTCGCTACGAGACGTGCGGTGTCACTCCGGCTTGATGTGGGCGAACGCAATCACTTTCGCCCATTTGTCAGTTTCCGCCGTGATGAATTTGCCAAAATCGGCAGATGTCATCGGCGTCGGTTCAATGCCCATCGTGCCGAGCCGTGCTGCGATCGCTGGATCGGCTAAGGCGGCATTGATTTCGCTGTTGAGCCTTTCGACGATGCCGGCCGCCATGAGCTTGGGCGCACCGATACCGAGCCAGCCTGTCGCCTCATAGCCCGGCAAAAATTCGGCGACGGCAGGCAATTCCGGCAGCTGCGCGAAGCGTTTCGCGGTGGTGACAGCGAGCGCCCGCATACGGCCATCTTTGACATAGCCGATCGAGTCGGCGATGGCGAAGAACGCGACCTGGACTCTTCCGCCGAGCAGATCGGCCGTGTAATCACCCCGATAGGGGACGTGTACGAGGTTGACGCCGGCCATCATCTTGAACAACTCGCCGAACACGTGGGTCAACGACCCGATGCCACGCGACGCCATGTTGAGCTTTCCCGGATTGGCCTTGGCGTAGGCGATGAATTCGGGAACGGTCTTGGCCGGCACCGATGGGTTGATGCCCATCAGAAAGATAACGCCGCCGATATTGGCCACTGCCGCGATGTCGCGGCCGAAGTTGAAATTGAGGTTTGAGTACAACGATGTGTTGATGGTGTTTGCCGCCGCGGCGAGCAGCAGCATGTAGCCGTCGGGCTGCGCCCGGACAACTTCCTCGGCGGCGATGCTTGTTCCGGCCCCAGGCTTGTTTTCGACCACGAATTGCTGGCCGAGCCGCGAAGAAAGGCGTTGCGCAATGAGCCTCGCCACAATATCGGGCGTGATTCCCGCCGGATAGCCGACGACGATGCGCACCGGCCGTGCCGGCCATGACTGCGCTTGTGCCGATCGCGTTACCGCGAGCGGCGCGGCTGTTGCTGCAGCCAGGTGCAAAAGCTTCCGGCGGGACATGATCATGGCGTTCGGTCAGCCTCCCTCAGGCATTTGTTCGGCTGCCGATGCCGCGCGGCGGCTATTGTGTTTCGGCTCCTGGAGCGCACAATATCAGGATCGCGTAGCAAGCGAGATATGACACCATGTCCCGCGCGTCGGGGAAAATGCCAAGGGGAAGCCTATGCCAGACATCAAAGGCGTCGCACATTTCAGCATTCCGGTGAGCGATGTCGATCGTAGCGTAAAGTTCTATACCGAGATCGTGGGCTGCAAGTACTTGGCGCAACGGCCGGACAAGGGCATCACCTTTCTTGATGCGGGCGGCGTTTGCGTGCTGCTGATCAAGCGCGATGCGCCCATCATCAAGGGCCAGCTCGACATGTCGGACGGCGTACACCACGCCTTCATGCTTGGAGCGGACGAATACCAGGCCACGGTCGACGGTTTGCGTGCCAAGGGCGTCGACGTGTTTTTTGAGGAAGATCGCCGGGGCGGTGCGATCGACGGACCGCGCGCTTATTTCCGCGATCCGGATGGCACGGCCTTGGAGTTCATCAATCGTACTGCCTACGCCGTTCCGAACTGACTGACAACAACGGCGGACGGGGGACGCGACCATGATGAAGCTTGGCATGTTCCTCGAAGCCACCGGGCATCACGTTGCCGCTTGGCGCGATCCCGATGTCGATCCACACAGCCGGCAGTCGTTGGCGCATTATCTGGATATTGCGCGGCTGGCCGAGCGTGGCAAGTTCGATCTGTTGTTCATGGCCGACACCAACGCCACCTTTGGCGCTGACGATGTAGACTCGTGGACGCGGACGACGGCGGCCTCCCGGCTCGAGCCGATGACGCTCCTTGGCGCAATCGCCGCGGTCACCGCGCGCATCGGCCTCGTCGCCACCGCGACAACCACTTATTTTGAGCCGTTTCATGTCGCGCGCATCTTTGCTTCACTCGATCAGATCAGCGGCGGGCGCGCCGGGTGGAATCTGGTGACGTCGCTCGCCATCGCCGAGGCCTATAATTTCGGCCGGCAGAGCCACCCGCATCACGGCGACCGTTACGCACGGGCGCGCGAATTCGCCAAGGTCGTCCTCGGACTATGGGACAGCTGGGAGGAAGGGGCCGTCGTCGCCGACAAGGAGCGCGGCCTTTATCTCGATCGCGAGAAACTGCATTTCCTCAACCACACCGGCAAGCATTTTTCAGTGCGCGGTCCACTCACCGTGCACCGCTCGCCGCAAGGCCATCCCGTGATCGTTCAGGCTGGTCAATCCGACGATGGCCGCGATCTCGCCGCGGAAACCGCGGAAGTCACATTCACCGTGCAGCAGGATCTGGACGCCGGCCGCGCCTTCTACGCCGACGTCAAGCGACGTGCGGCGGCTTATGGCCGTCCGCCCCACGCCATCAAGGTGCTGCCGGGCGTGATGACAGTGATCGCTCCCACGCGCGCCGAAGCGGCGGACAAGTATGAGCGGCTGCAAGCGCTGCTGTCGCCCGAACTGGCGATCAAGGACCTGTCGTCGTATTTCGGCTTGGATTTGTCGGCCTATCCGCTGGACGGCCCCGTGCCCGAACCGAGCCCTGCCATCGAGCAGAAGGGGCGCGTCAAGATGATGGTCGAGCTGGCGTGGCGAGAAAACCTCACCATCCGGCAGCTTTATAAGCGGGTGTACGGTCAACGCGGCCATCGGGTGGTTGTCGGCACGCCGTCCGAAGTCGCGGACGGGCTTGAAACTTGGTTCCGCGGCGGTGCGGCTGACGGCTTCAACCTTATGCCACTGACTTTTCCGCGTGGGTTGGAGGATATCGTCGATCTGCTGATTCCCGAACTGCAGCGCCGCGGCCTGTTTCGCAAGGACTACGAAGGCAAGACGTTGCGCGAAAATCTCGCCCTGCCGTATCCGGAAAACCGCTGGACCGTCGGGCGCGCGCGGAAAGACGCCGGTTGAGTGCGATCGGCTAGGTTTATTTCCTAACGTCCCCATCCTTCATGATCGGAACTTTCTGCCCCACGGCTCATTGTGGTATTGGGCGGTTTTGCCGAACAAGAGACGCACTGGCGACAAGCCGCTATGCTCTCGGCGGCTTGTCCGGAACGACCCATTGGTAACCTATTAGGGCAGGGGTAGGCATATTGACGACCAACCTTTCCACGAACGGTGCGGCTCATAAGAGCGCAGAAAAACCATTGGCCGGCTGTCGCATCCTTCTCGCGGAGGATGAGGGGCTCATTGCGCTCGAATTGGAGCGGATCCTGGAGGAATTTGGCTGCGAGATCGTGGGTCCGCTGGCGAGCGTCGATGAGGTCCTTGAGAACGCCCAACGCGGAAATTTCGATGGTGCGCTGCTTGACGTCAATCTGCGCGGTCGACAGATATTCGAGATTCTGCCGGCGTTGCAAAAGCTTGGATTACGGCTGGTTATGACCTCCGGCTACGACGACGTGACGCTGTTTCCGGCGGCGTTTCGAGCGATGCCCCGCGTTGCGAAACCGTTCGACCAGAAAGAGCTTCGGCGGGTTTGTGAAAAGGTGTTCGCGAATCCGCCTATGCGGTAGCGGGATCTGACGCCGTCGGCCGCCTGTTGGCAATGTCGCCCAGCGGAAATGCAATCGTACAGCGCACGCCTGCCGGATCGAAGTCGATGTCTGTCTTGCCGTCGAGATCGTGGCTGATGACGCGATCGATCAGCTTCGTGCCGAAGCCCGTTGCCGCCGACGCATTGACCGTCGGTCCGTCGCGCTCCTGCCACACAAATGCGACCGAGCGGTCGTTGCCGCTGGTCAATTGCCAAGTGATGTCTACGCAACCGCGCCGCGTCGACAACGCGCCGTACTTCGCCGCATTGGTTGCCAGCTCGTGCAACACCATCGACAAGGGCACCACCACGCGGGCTGGCAATAGAATTGCCGGTCCCGAGATGCTGACCCGCCTCTCATCGGCCGACCGAAAAGGCGCGAGCACCGCCGCTAAAAGTTCGCTCAACCCGATTCCGATCCATCGCGTTTCGGTCAGAACGTCATGCGCAATCGCCAGCGCTTTGAGGCGGCCGGTGAAAGTCCCGGAGAAGTTTTCAAGTGTTCCCGATGAGCGCATGGTTTGCGCGGCGACCGACTGTACAATCGCGAGGATGTTCTTCACGCGATGATTGAGCTCGGCGACCATAGTGGTTTGCTGCTCTTCAGCCCGTTTGCGCTCGGTCATGTCGGTCAGCGTCACAATCGAACCGACATTCGCTTTGTTTTCGTCGAATAGCGGGCCGGCGCTGAGCAGAAAGGCGGATTTGGCGTTGCGCTCGCCGCGCAGCTTTACTTCGACGCCATGAAATGGCCTGGCCGCCAGCATCGTGTCGAGGCTTTCGCCTGAAAAGCGCGCCAGTGCCAGCGTTCCGGCCTCGTCAGTGTTCTGTGCTTCGAGGGGGAATGCCTCGGAGAACGTGCGGCCGACCGGTGGCTGTTCGGCGAGCTGCTCGGCCCGCCAACTGGCATGGGTAATGTGCCCGTCGGGCGAGAGCACGACAACGGCCTCGGTCGCCTGTTCAAGAACGGACCGCGCGAAGCGTTCGGCAGCGGCAATCTGCTCAGCGCGCCGATGGATCGACAGGTCAGTCAATCGGACCAGCGTGGCGGTCGTGTTGGCAATCGAGATCGGCCGCGACCACACTGCGACCGGCGTAGGATTGTCGCCATTGCGCAACAAGCTCGCCTCGATCGTGACCTCAGGTACGAGCGCTGGCGGCTCGCCCTCGAACAGCGATGCGAGATCACGGCCGACAAGGCGGGAAGACGGGTTGCCAGTCAGCTCGCAGAGCCGGTCATTGACGTAGAGGACGACGCCATCCGGACCCGCGGTCAGTGCCCCGTCGCTCATGCGCTCGACCAAAACGCGATAGGGCTCCTCGGCGCCATGCAACAGAATGACTTGCGGACCTTCCAGGGCTCGCATCACCACGACGGCATCGATGTCGCCCTGATGGATGGCCTGAACGGTCTCATCGGCGTCTTCGAACAACGGTAGCTTGGGTTCGCTTGGGGACATGGAACGCCTGCTCAGTTCGGCCGAATGTCGAGGCCGACCAGCACCTTTTCGGCATTGGAAAGATCGCCGATGATGCGCTTGAGCGGCTCCGGCAACTGGCGGATCAGCGTCGGAATGGCGACGATCTGATGCCGCACAGCGAGCGCCGGATCCTTCATCAGATCGATGATTTCGATCTCATAGCGGCCGGGCAGGTGCTGCTCGCAGATCTTCTTCAGATTGGAGATGGCCGCGATCGACTTTGGTGTCTGACCCGCCACATAGAGCCGAAGACTGTACCCGTCGGATTCGGTCATTTCTTGTCCAATCATCTTGTCCAATCACTTCTTCGGCTTCATGACGGGCTTCGATGCTACCTTGTCCGCCGTTGCTTCGGTCCGCCGGCTCACTTGCATGGCAACGCGGTCGGAGGCCAGTCGTTGCTCGCGAACCGTATCTTCGCGCTCGAGTACGACATCCTCTTCGACCTCCCGGGCCAGCTGGGCCTGCAGGACTTCGATCTGGGCGGCGACCTCTCGCTGCTTGCGCTCGATGTCGCGGGAGCGACGCTCCATGGCCTGCTCTCGAACGACGGCCGCGGCCTTGTTTTGGGCTTCCTGCGCCAGCCGCGCGGAGCCGGTGAGCACACCCTGAGGTCCGACATAGGCGTCGCGTAGCGTGATGCCCTCGGACGATAGGATGAACTCTCGGATCTGGTTGGAATGCGCCATGCCACGCGATTTGAGCAGATAGAGCTCGCGGTTGTGTTCGCCATTGGCCTCGCGATTGTAGAGCAGCAGCCACGTGTCCATCAGCGACGAAATCTGCATTTCGGTGGTGGCGCTCTCGGCAAGACCGGTGCCGAGATTGGTGAACAAAGCCGTGACGGCACGGGCTTTGAGAAAGTCGACCAGCCGAAGCACCATCGAATGCACGTCCCCGGTCACGCCGGCGCTCATCAGCGCCGACATCGGATCGACGACGACCGCGGCGGGATCGAAATCGGTCACCTCGCGGTGCATCGCCGCGAGGTGAGTCTCGAGGCCGTAAAGGTTCGGCCGCCGCGCGCTGAATTTCAAAAGCTTCCTGTCGACCCATTTTTCCAGGTCGAGGCCGACCGAGCGCATGTTGCGGATGATCTGGTGCGGCGACTCTTCCATTGCGAAATAGATGCAGCGCTGGCCAGATTCGCAAACCGAATTGGCGAAATGCGCGCTGACCGTGGACTTTCCGCTGCCTGCCATCCCAGACACCAGGATGCTGGCGCCTTTGTAGTAACCTTTGCCTTCCAGCATGGTGTCGAGATCGGGAATGCCGCTTGAAACACGTTCGGTCGAAGCATCGTGCGCTAGACCGCTCGACGTGATCGGCATCACGGTGATGCCCTGTTCGTCGATGATGAACGGGTACTCGTTGGTGCCGTGCGCCGAACCCCGATATTTCACAACGCGCAAGCGGCGCGTCGAGAGCTGGTCGTTGACGCGGTTATCGAGCAGGATCACGCAGTCGGCGACGTATTCCTCCAGACCATAGCGCGTCAGCGTGCCTTCGCCGCGTTCGGCGGTTATGATGGCGGTGACGCCCTTCACCTTCAGCCACTCGAAAAGCCGGCGCAATTCGGAGCGCAGCAGCAGCTCGTTTTCCAAGCCGCTGAACAGCGTCTCGATAGTGTCGATCACGACGCGCTTGGCGCCGACAGAGTCGATGGCGAAGCCGAGCCGGATGAACAGTCCTTCCAGGTCGTATTCGCCCGACTCCTCGATTTTGGTGCGTTCGATCTCGATGTGATCGATGGCGAGCTTTTTCTCGGCGATCAGCCTCTCGATATCGTAACTGAGCGATCCGACATTCTTGATGAGGTCTTCGGGCCATTCTTCGAAAGCAATGAACACACCGGGCTCGTTGTATTCGACCATGCCCTTGTAAAGGAAGGTCATGGCGAACAGGGTCTTGCCGCAGCCGGCCGAGCCGCACAGCAGGGTCGGCCGGCCCTGTGGGAGGCCGCCCTGGGTAACCTCATCGAGGCCGTGAATGCCGGTTGGCGATTTGCCTACCATGGGCAAACCGCCCGACTTCGCACGCGCCTTTTCCGCCATGGATTTCTTGAAGCCCCAATGATTTTACGCCGATCAGCCCAAAACGCTGCCACACCTCCTCTAAACTAACAAATGGCTTGGGCGCCGCAAGTTCCACGGGTCTTCTGAATTCTTGGCTAATTCCAAGAACATACGTCGGTACCGCGATGCGGGATGTCTCTCTACCTGCGCGGTCCTCGTCTGGTGGCCAGATTCACGCAGATGTTTGGCGCAGCTCCGCCAAAGCCGAGGCTGATCGGCATCCGCTGCGACGCCAAGCCCCTTCCAAGGCATTGACGCGCCGGCATTGGAATCTGATGATTGTTTTTTTAAGGGAGGGGCCAATGAGGGTTGCACTCGTATCCATAGCATTTTTGGGCGTCATGCTCGTCGGCTGTTCGGGTCCGCAGGGACCGCAGGGTCAAGCAGGCCAAAAAGGACAAGAAGGCGGTGCGGGGGTCGCAGGCCCAGCCGGCGCGAAGGGCGACACAGGCCCGCAAGGCTCAATGGGCCCAGCCGGTCCGCAGGGGCCGAAGGGCGATCTTGGCCAGCAAGGCCCCCAAGGTGCAATGGGCCCAGCCGGTCCGCAGGGGCCTAAGGGCGATTCAGGTCCGCAAGGTGCAATAGGGCCGGCAGGACCCGCTGGGCCCGCAGCCATGGCGGGTCTGCGGGTTGTCACCGGCGCCAAGTCAGTCGCGTGCAATCAAGACGAGGTGTTGGTGTCGATTGTCTGTTCGGCAGGGACAGCCGATGGCACCTCTTGTCCGTCTGCTTCCACCGCCACCGGGCTATGCATGCGCAAGTGAGACTCGGCGCCCTGACCGGTCGGCAGGTCACTGTACGCCGCCCTTGTTGACCACCGGGCCAGTGTAGCTTTCGAAGCGCTTGCGCAGTTTCGCCAGTTGGTCCGCATCGGTGACGAATTCCCGATAGCCGTTAGCGACCCTGTAGGACGACAGCGGCTTCAGGCCTGGCGGGGGCGGCACGTCGGTGCGCGGCGAGAACACGCCGAGCCGGCTCTGCTGTTCCTTGGCCAAATACCAGCTCAGGAACAGCTTGGCGGCGTTCGGGTGCGGCGCGCCCTCGAAAATCCCGGAGGTGAGTGTGAACAGCGGCGTCGCATCCTGCTGCGAAAACACCGATCTGATTGGCTTGCCAGTGCGCGCGACTGCGTCCGCGGTCGAAGTGCCGTCAAACGTCGCCGCATTTGCGCCGTCGCCGACGCTGCGCGCCACGCTGAGATGGCCCTGCACGAAGTGCGGCTTATTGGCCATGTACTTGGCCATGTAATCCCAGCCGTACTTTTGCACGATGGTGTAGAACAAATAGAGCGTAGCGTCGTCGTCCGCCGGATAGCAGGTGATGAGCTTTCCGGCGTATGCGGGTTTGAGGAAATCCAGTGCGGATTTCGGTACGTCCGCCGGCGCTACGAGTTTGGTGTTGTAGGCGTAGGTGATGGCGCTGACTTTCACGGTCGTGTAGGCGCCGTCGGGATCGCGAAATGGCGGCGCGATCTGATCGTATCCGTCTGGCTTGAAATTCAGCAGCACGCCTTCGCGCTTCCAGGCAACAAAATCCTGCACCGTCTGAAAGAACGCCATGTCGACGTCAAGCTTCTTGGCGCGCAGCTGGTCGTTGATCTTGGCATTCAGTACGTTGCTGAAGCCCCCGGTAATCGACACCGCGAGCCCCGGAAAGCGTTGCTTGAAATCATTGAGGAAGCTCTCATATGGTGCGATCGGCCCTCCCGAATAGAATACCAGCGCGCCTTCGGTTTTGGCCTTCGCATAAAGCTCATCCATGGACTGTGCCGCCGCGGGCGCCGCGACGCTGAATATGGCCAAGAGGGTGAAGACGAATGATACCGAGCTTCGTCGTTGCCGGCTCATGACGGTTGTTTCCCTGATGCGTTTGCCGCAACGCGAGTCGCGGACGGCGGCACCCTTGTTCTGCGGGCCTAACGCACGAACTTGTAGTGGAAGCGCTCGCCGTCAGGCTCGATCAGTCCGGTGGTCGGATGGGGAAAATGGATCGGCAGCACAAAACGGCCAGTACCGGCGGTATCGGTGAGGAATTTGCGGCGCGAGCGCGCGGCCTGTTTGGGGTCCCAGTCAAACACGGTCGACCAGTCTGGCTCGCGGCACTGCAGGGCGTGGTGCATCAGATCGCCGATGATGATCGCCTGCTGGCCGCAAGAGCGAATATTGACGCAGCAATGGCATGGTGAGTGGCCAGGCGTCGGCGTCAGCCATAGCGTATCGTCGAGCTGGAAATCATCGTCGACGAGGAGCGCCTGACCGGCGGCCACGACCGGCTCGCAATTATAGCTCCAGACATTGCCGCCGCCGCCGGGGCGGTTCTCGCCGCGCTTGTTGGACTCCTCCCAGGCGGCGTATTCGCCTTTGTGAAAAATGTATTTGGCGTTCGGAAAGGTCGGCACCCAGCGGCCGTTGCGCAGCATGGTGTTCCACCCGGTATGGTCGATATGCAGGTGCGTGCAGAACACGTAGTCGATGTCTTCGAAGCGCAGGCCTTCGGCGGCGAACCGGTCGAGCCAGGGCTTTTTGGGAAAGTCCATCGGTGGCGGATAGCCCTTGTCTTCGCCGGTGCAGGTATCGATCAGGATAGTGTGTTTCGGCGTGCGCACCACGTAGGTCTGATAGGTGATGACCAAAAGACCGGATGCCGGATCGAACACTTCGCGATCGAGTTCGGCGAGATGGCGTTTGCCAAGTTCGGGATCGTACGGGGAGAACATGTCTTGTGGCTTCCGCCACGGCCCGTCACGCTCGATAATGCTGGTAATGGTGACGTCGCCGATCGCAAGTTTTTTCATGGCGGTTCCGTTTGCAGGAGGATTACGGCGCGGCGCGCCGCCGTGCTATTGGCCGACCGGAAGCTGATAGTGGATGCCGCCACGAAGGATGTTGTTTTTGCTGGGCTCATTCGGGGCGGCGTCGAATAGCGAAAGCTGCGCGCCGGTCGGCGCGGCGTAGAGATATTCGATTTTGGCCGTCACATTGCGGTCAAGCGACATCTCCAATCCGCCGCCGATAGCCCAGTTGACGTTGCCGGCGGAGAGGTCGACGAAATTGGGCGTGGTGCCATAGGTCTGGGCGTTGAGATTATTGGCCGTGCCGAACGTGGCGAAGCCGCCGGTACCATAGACAAAGACGCGGTCGAAGGTCTTGCCGGCGCGCGCGCGCAGCGTTCCCATCCACGGCACCTTGGTCCGGTCATTCAGGCTGCATCCCATCCCGCATGCTGTAATCGGACCGGATGATTGCCCGGTCCACTGCATATCGCCTTCGAAGCCGAATACCGTGCTGCCGTTTTGCCAGTTGGCGCCGACCACGCCGCTATCGATGCCGCCCGGACTGGACGGTGCTGAACTCGTTGTGCCTGACAAGCCGGTGATAGAGTTGGTGCCGCCCGCCGAACCGCCTCCCAAGGCCAGTTCGGGGCTGCCGCGAAGATAAAACCCTGCCCAGCTGTAAGGCAGATTAGACGCTGGCGGTGGCACTGCCGCATTGCCCGCCGGGGAGGCCGGCGGCTGCTGCGAATCCGACGCCCAGGCGACGGTCGTCGCCGCCAACAGCGCGCAAGTTGCGATCAACGTCCGCAACTTCCGACCCCTCAAGATCTACACCCTGGCTACAATCTAGGCCCAAACTGCCTGTTATCCTACAATAAATTATGAAATTTGCACATTCAGGCGCTAGCCGCGCCTCAACCAGCAGGTGAATCGTTCGATGCGCGCTCCGGACGCTTGAACAGTCAGCCGCGGTCGATCGGCACGTCCGGCCGCGATCCCCATTCCGACCATGAACCGTCGTAAAGGCGCAGTGCGCTTTTGCCGATCGAGTCGAGCGCCAGCGTGAGGATCGCAGCAGTAACGCCCGAGCCGCACGACGTGATGATAGGCTTGTCGAGGTCGACGCCGGCCGACGTGAACGCCGCCTCGATGCGCTCGCGCGACGCCAGGCGGCCGCTTTCCAACACATTCTGGAACGGCACGTTGAAAGAGCCGGGCATATGGCCGGAGCGCAAACCCGGGCGTGGCTCGGGCGCCGTGCCGGCAAAGCGCTCGGCCGAGCGAGCATCAACGATTTGCGGGCTACGGTCAGTCAGCGCCATCCGCACGTCGGCGAGCATCGCGACTGGCTCGATATCCATTTCGGCGTGAAACTGTTTGGGCTGCCGCTTGGTCTCGCCGGTTTCGACCGGTCGGCCTTCGGCTTTCCATTTCGGCAGGCCGCCATCGAGGACGAAAACGTTCTCGGCGCCGAACAGGCGAAACGTCCACCACACCCGCGCCGCCGAATAAAGCCCTTGGCTGTCGTAAACCACAACGGTGTCGCCGTCGCCTATTCCGAGCGCGCCGACCGCTTCGCCGAATTGGGTCGAGCCCGGCAGCATGTGCGGCAGATCGGTCGAATGATCGGACACCGCCTCGATATCGAAGAATACCGCGCCGGGAATGTGACCGCTGCTGTATTCCGCATGCGCGTCGCGTTTCTGCGTCGGCAGAAAGTATGAGGCATCGACGGCAGCCACGTCGCGATCGCGTAAATGTTCAGCCAGCCAGTCGGTTGACTTGAGCCAGCGGTTGGCCGGGGAGGCAGGTGGATCGCTTTCAGTTCTCAACATGAGTTTGGCCCAATGATCCCGAGAAAGAATATACGTCAATGCGTCAACGCATGTGCCTTGGCAGAAGTTCACTCATAAGGCACCGTGACGGTCGATTGGCGAACGAGCCATTCCGGCACGGGCAGATTTTTCTCGCGCAGGTACGTCGGGTTGAAGAGCTTCGATTGATAGCGTGTGCCGTAATCCGCGAGGATCGTCACGATGGTGTGGCCGGGTCCAAGCTCCTTGGCGAGCCGCACAGCGCCCGCGATGTTGATGCCGGAGGAGCCGCCCAGACAGAGGCCTTCGTGCTGAAGCAGATCGAAAATGATCGGTACCGCTTCGGCATCGGGAATCTGATAGGCAGTATCGATCGGCGCGCCTTCAAGATTTTTGGTGATGCGGCCTTGGCCGATGCCCTCGGTGATTGAAGAGCCCTCGGATTTCAGGACGCCGGTGGTGTAATAGCTGTAAAGCGCAGCGCCCATCGGGTCGGCGAGAGCGATGCGCACGGCGCTGTTATGCGCCTTCAGCGCGATGGCGATGCCGGCAAGCGTGCCGCCGGTGCCGACCGCGCAGGAAAAGCCGTCGATCTTGCCGTCGGTCTGCCGCCAGATTTCCTGGCCAGTCGTTTCGATGTGGCCTTGCCGGTTGGCGACGTTGTCGAATTGATTGGCCCAAATCGCTCCGTTCTTTTCGGTCTTTGCCAATTGCGCGGCGAGCCGGCCGGAGATCTTTACATAGTTATTGGGATTGGAATACGGCACAGCCGGCACCTCGATCAATTCCGCGCCGCAGAGCCTGAGCGTGTCTTTCTTCTCTTGGCTCTGCGTTTCCGGAATGACGATGACGCTGCGAAAGCCCATGGCGTTGCCCACCAGAGCGAGCCCGATTCCGGTATTGCCGGCGGTGCCTTCGACAATGAGTCCGCTGGGCCGCAACGTGCCCTTCTTGACGGCGTCCTGGATGATGAAGAGAGCGGCGCGATCCTTGACCGACTGGCCCGGGTTCATGAATTCGGCTTTGCCGAGGATATTGCAACCGGTCGCCTCCGAGACACGGTTAAGGCGGATTAACGGCGTATTGCCGATAGCTTCGATAATTCCGTTGCAAATCTGCATGATCGCGAATTCCACCGTAAAGCGAGCCTAGATGACGTAATCCTCGGAAACAATGCAAGGTCAATTGCGATTGATTGCCGCAAGATTATCGAAACCATAGGGCGGCACGTCGTGCTTTCGACCAGCAGCATTCACCTATTGTTTGGGGCCGCCGGGTTAAGCGAATAGGGGCGGGTTCCGCGGCTGATCGCGGCCCTCATTCTACCCACGGTCGAACGAGATGACTCTCGACGTCAACACGCTTTTCCTCGTAACGATCTACGTGGAAGTGATCCTCGGATTGCTGCTGTTGTTCGCGTGGGTGCAGAATACCGCCATCACGGCCGTGGCATGGTGGGGATTTGCGCATTTGTTGCGCGCCGCGTCGGTTGTGCTGTTCGGCTTGTACGGTTCGGCGCCGGACTTCGTCAGCATCGACCTCTCTAACGTCATCCTATTTACCGCGTTTGCGTTCACCTGGACGGGCGCGCGCGTGTTTGATCATTTGCGGCCGCAGCCGATCTTGATGTTCGGCGGCGCGGCATTGTGGCTGGTCGTCTGTCGTCTGCCAGTGGTTGAGACGTCCTTTGGCCTGCGCGTGCTACTGTCGTCGGGCATCATCACTGCGTATACCTGGGCAACCGCGTACGAATTCTGGCGCGGGCGCAGCGAGCCGCTGGTGTCGCGCTGGCCGGCGATCTTCATGCTGTTTGCCCATGGTGCACTCTACCTGTTACGCACGCCGTTCGGCGCCATGCTGCCGCGGTCGCCGACTGGAAACCAGGTTTTCGAGAGCGTGTGGCTCACCGTGCTCAGCTTCGAGGCGTTGCTGTTCACGATCTCGATCGCCTTCATCCTGCTTGCAATGGCCAAGGAACGCACCGAGCATCGCCACAAGACGGCCGCCTTGGTCGATCCGCTTACCGGCATCGCCAACCGTCGCGCGTTCCTGCAAGACGGTGAGGCGCAGTTGAAGCGGCAGTCGGCTAACCCGCGTCCGATTGCCGTGATGCTGCTCGATCTCGACAATTTCAAATCGATCAACGATCGCTTCGGCCACGCGACCGGCGACCATGTGCTTGAGCTGTTTGCAGACGTCGGCAACCGTCACATGCGACGTGACGACCTGTTTGGCCGTTTGGGCGGCGAGGAATTCGCCGCGATGCTTTTCGATACCGGACGGGATCGGGCGCTCGCCGTTGCTGAAGAGATTCGGGCCGCCTTTGCCGAGGGGACTCGCGAAGTGGAGGGGCGCTCCGTCGTAGCCACGGTGAGCATCGGCATTGTCATCAGTCACGACGCCGTGCTCGACCTTTCCGCGCTGTTGGCGCAGGCGGACCACGCGCTCTATCGGGCCAAGGACAACGGCCGCAACCGCATCGAAGTCGCTTCGATCGATTCGGTGCTCGATCGCATCAAGCGTGTGACGGCCGATCGTCCGGCCGTGCGCGGCGCTGGCGCGGCGGCCAAATCCGCCGCCTGAGCGGCATTCCGACTATTTGACCTCCGCCGGCGCTGCCGTTGCTGGGCCCTCTCCGACAATCAGCAGAACTGCATCTTCGTCCTTGGCGCCGTCGAAATGGACATGTTTACCGTAGTGCGTGACAAACGTCCCGGCGTGCATCGGGACGGTGGCGCTGGGATCGAATTTGGTGCCGGTACCGACCCACCAGGTGCCTTTGAGCACAGTGATAAACCGATCGTTCGGATGGAAATGCGGATGGCTGAAATGGTTGCCCGCGAGCCATTTGACCATTTGCACATAGAGCCCTTCCTTCGACGGGTTGCCTGCCAGCACCGCGTTCTGCGCGCCGGTCGGACTCGGCGGCGACCACCTGATTTGATCGGGCAACAGATAGGTCACGGCGGCGGTGTCGAGGCCGGTTGCGCGGGCAGCGCCGCCCGAGAAGGCGGTGGCGGCAAGCGATAACAAACCCACTTGGCGTCGCGTGAGCGATGACATGGTTCCCTCCCAAAGGCGCGGCTGAGAGCGCGCGAGCATCAGGCTATCGCGCCGATCCGGTCGAGGCGAGATGGGATTTCGCCCATTCCGGCTGTTGCCGCGCAGGTGCAATCCTGTGTTATGAGCTTTCAAGTCGAGCATCGGCCCGGTTATCGCACAAGGAAGCCCAATGAAGCGCAGCACCGACCGCATCCTTACCACCCATGTCGGTAGTCTTATTCGTCCGCCGGCCTTGCAGGAATTTCTGCGCGCCAAGCAAGCCGGCAAACCGTACGACCAGGCCGCCTACCAAATGTGCCTGGCGGATTCGGTCGCGGAAGTCGTGCATAAGCAGGCCGAGATCGGCATCGATGTGATCAGCGATGGCGAGTTCGGCAAATCTATTTCCTGGTCGCAATATGTCCTGGAGCGATTGAGCGGCTTTGAACGGCGGCCGATCAAATCAGGCGGCGGAAATCCGTTCACCCGCGGCGTCGATCGCGAGGCGTTTGCCGAGTTCTATGCCGAACTCGATGCCCGCGAAGGCGTGGCGACGTCGATCGAGGCGGTGTGCGTCGGACCAATCGCCTACTCGGGACAGGCCGAGCTGAAGCGCGACATCGACAACTTCAAAGCCGCGCTCAAGGATACACAGGTCGAGGAAGCGTTTTTGCCCGTCGCCGCTCCGGCCAGCGTCATCCCCGATCGCAAGAATGAGTTTTACAAGAGCGAAGAGGAACTGATCCGCGCTATCGGCGCGGCCATGCGCACCGAGTATCGCATGATCATCGATGCCGGGTTTGTGCTGCAGCTCGACGATGCGCGGGCCGCCGTCACCTACGATCGCATGGTGCCGCCGAAATCATTCGAGGAGTACCGCAAATGGCTGGCGCTGCAGGTCGACGTCCTCAACGAGGCGATTGCCGGTTTGCCGCTTGAGCGTATCCGCTATCACGTCTGCTGGGGCAGTTGGCCGGGGCCGCATACCAGCGACGTTGCGCTCAAGGACATTGTCGATCTGATCCTCGGCATGAAAGTCGGCGCACTTGTCATCGAAGGTGCCAATCCGCGCCACGAGCACGAGTGGCGGGTGTGGGAGACCGCCAAATTCCCAGCGGGCAGGGTGCTCATCCCCGGTGTCATTAGCCACGCCACCAACGTGGTCGAGCACCCGGAATTGGTGGCCGAGCGCATCGTGCGGCTGGCGCGGCTGGTCGGGCGCGAGAACGTCATCGCCGGGACCGATTGCGGGTTTGCCCAGGGCCCATTTCACCGCCGGGTCCATCCCTCGATCATGTGGGCAAAGCTGTCGTCACTGGTCGAAGGCGCTGCGATCGCCAGTGCGGAGCTGTGGAAATAGACGGATTCGCTGTGGCGCTATTCGGCAGCGATGGCGTGCACGGGTGTGGCCTCTTCGACGGGTGCCCCGCGTTTGTCGCCGAACAGCCAAGTCTGCAACCGGTCGAGATAGAGATAAATCACGGGCGTGGTGTAAAGCGTAAGGACTTGGCTCAGCGCTAGGCCGCCGACCATTGCATAACCGAGCGGCTGGCGCATTTCGGAACCAGCGCCATTGCCGAGCGCCAGCGGGATGCCGGCCAGCATTGCCGCCGCGGTGGTCATCAGGATCGGCCGGAACCGCAACAGACAGGCTTGGCGGATCGCTTCTCTGGGTTCCATGTGCTGTTCGCGTTCGGCACCGATGGCGAAATCCACCAGCATGATGCCGTTCTTTTTGACGATGCCTATCAGCAGAATGATGCCGATGATGCCCATCACCGACAGGTCCATGTGGCCGAGTCTGAGCGCGAGCAACGCACCGATGCCGGCCGACGGCAGCGTCGAAAGAATGGTCAGCGGGTGAATGAAGCTTTCGTAGAGTATGCCGAGAATAATGTAGACCACGATCAGCGCCGCCGCGATCAAAGCCGGTTCGCTTCTCAGCGAAGCCTGAAAGGCTTGTGCGTTGCCCTGGAAGGTGGGGATGATGGAGTCGGGCATACCGATCTCAGCCGAGGCCTGACTGACGGCGTCCACGGCCTGCCCGAGCGAGACGCCCGGCTGCAAATTAAAGGTGATCGTGGCAGCGGGAAACTGCCCTTGGTGGGAAATTAACAGCGGTCCCACGCCGTTACTGTCGACATCGACGAGTGTGGAAAGCGGCACCGTACCGCCCGTCAGCGGCGACTTTACGTAGAGACGGTCGAGTGTGGACAGATTCTTCTGCAGTTCGGGCAGAATTTCGAGGACCACGAAATAAGTCTTGAGCTGAGTAAAATACTGCGTGATCTGGCGCTGACCGAAGGCGTCGTTGAGCGTGTCGTCGATCGCCTGCGGCGAAATGCCGAAGCGCGCGGCCTGATCGCGATTGATGGTGATCTGGAGTTTTGGTGCGTTCGCGAGCAGGTCGCTGGTCACGTCGGCAAGCTGCGGAATTGTGCGCAGCTTATCGGTCAGTTTCTGCGACCACTCGTTCAGTTCGTCGATATTCGTGTCCTGCAAGGTGTATTGGAAGGAGCCGCGGGTGATGCGCGTGCCGACGCTGATGTCCTGGGCCGGCTGCAGGAACAGATTGGCGCCCTCGACTTGGGCGAGCTGCGGGCGCAAACGGTTGATAATCTGCGAGGCGTTTAGCTTGCGTTCGTCGCGCGGTCTAAGCGCCAGAAAATAACGGCCGGTATTCGCAGTCTGCGCGCTGCCGGTCGAACCGGTCTGAGAGCCGAAGCCCTCGACGTCCGGATCGCGCAGGATGACGTCGCCGAGTTTGTGCATCAGACGCATCATCTCCTCGGGAGAAGTCTCCTGCGCCGCCTCGGCGAAGCCTGTGATGATGCCAGTGTCCTGGATGGGGAAAAATCCCTTCGGAATCTCGATCGCCATAACCAGCGTCAGCGCCATGGTGGCGAAGAACACGCCAAGCGTGATCGCCTGGTGGCGCAGGACGACATCGAGCGTGCGCCGGTAGAACGTCAGCATGCCGTTGAAGCCGCCTTCGATGACCCGATAGACGCGACCGTGCGTTTGGGTCTCGCGCTTCATAAAGCGCGAGCACATCATCGGCGCGAGCGTCAGCGACACCACCGCCGATACGCAGATCGATGCCGTCACCGTCAGCGCGAATTCGCGGAACAACCGGCCGATGATCCCGCTCATGAGCAGGAGCGGAATGAACACCGCGATGAGCGAGCAGGAGATCGACAGCACGGTAAAGCCGATTTCACGCGAGCCCTTGAGCGCGGCGGTGAACGCCGGCTCGCCGTGCTCGACATGCCGATAGATATTTTCGACGACCACAATGGCGTCGTCGACGACGAAGCCGACCGCAATGGTCAGCGCCATGAGCGACAAATTGTCGAGGGAAAAGTGCATCAGATACATCGCCGCGAATGATCCGGCGAGCGCCAGAGGCACCGTCACGCTGGGGATGAGCGTCGCCCAGAAATTCCGCAGGAACAAAAGGATCACCATCACGACGAGGCAGATGGTGAGCGCCAGCGTGAATTCGACATCGGCCACCGAGGCGCGGATGGTAACCGTGCGGTCGAGGATCGTGTCGGTCTTCACCGCCGGTGGGATGCGCGCTGTAAGCTGCGGCAGTTCGGCCTTGATGCGGTCGACGGTGCCGATGACGTTGGCGCCAGGCTGTTTGAAAATGGCGAGGATGACACCGTCCTTGTTGTTTTGGTAGCCGGCGACGGTGCGGTCGACGGCTGCCGAAATCGCCCGGCCGACGTCGCGAACCCGGATCGGTGCGCCGTTGCGGTAGGCGATCACCACGTCGTTGAATTTGGCCGCGTCGGTGATCTGGTCGTTGGCGGCGATCGCAAAGCTGATCTTGTCGCTATTGATCACACCCTTGGCCGCATTGGTCGTTGCGTTGGTGAGCGTGCCGCGAATGTCTTCGAGCGTGATGCCGGTGGCGGCGAGCTTGGCCGGATCGACCTGAATACGAATGGAAGGCGCGCGGTCGCCGAACACCAGCACCTGCGATACGCCGGATACTTGGGAAATCTGCTGCGCCAAAAAGATGTTGGCGTATTCGTCCACCTGTATCAGCGGTACCGTGTCGGAATGGACCGAGAACAGAAGAATTGATACGTCCGCCGGATTCACCTTCTTGTAGTACGGCGGCCTGGATAGTGATTGAGGCAAGGTCTTGCTGGCGCTCGTGATCGCGGACTGCACGTCCTGCGCAGCGGAGTCGATGTCGCGATCGAGATCGAACTGGATGACGATTGTCGAGGCGCCGAGCGCGCTTTGCGACGTCATCTGGGTAATGCCGGCGATCTGGCCCAATTGCTCTTCAAGGGGGGCGGCAACCGATGTCGCCATGGTCTCAGCGCTGGCACCACTCCAGAGTGTGGTGACCTGGATGGTGGGAAAATCGACCTGCGGCAGCGCCGCGACCGGTAGAAATGGGAACGAGACGAGGCCGACAAAGGCGAATGCGGCCATCAGCAGCGTCGTTGCGATCGGCCGCCTGATGAATGGTTCCGATAAGTTCAAGTCTGGTTGCCCTGCTTGGCCGCGGTGCGCGGTTCAACGACGACGACGGAAGCGCCCTTTTGTAGTTTGTACTGGCCGTCGGTTACCACCCGCTCGCCAACCTGCAGGCCGGAAACGACGATGGTGCGGTCGCCGGTCGTGGTGCTGGTCTTGATCGGCCGCGGTTCGACGGTCTTGTCAGCCTTTACCACCCATGTGAACAGCCCTTTGGGGCCGCGCTGCACGGCGAGCGGTGGGATGACCACGGCATCCTTTCGCACTGTGAGAAGAAGGCGCGCGTTCACGAACTCGCCAGGCCATAGTTTTTCGTCTTCGTTGGCGAAGGTCGCCTTGAGGCGATATGTGGCGGTCGTCTGATCGATCAGATTGTCGATCGTCGACAGCGTGCCAGTACTCAGCAAGCGAACATTGTCGCGATCGAAGGCGGCGATCTCGACCGCGCCGCGCGCCGCCGCGTCACGCACGTCGTCGAGCGTCTGCGCCGGAAGCGTGAAGAGTACGGCCGTGGGCTGTGTCTGCGTCAGGATTGCAATCGCGCCGGAATCGCTCGCATGCACAATGTTCCCCGGATCGACCATGCGCACGCCCATGCGGCCGGCCGTCGGCGCGACAATATTCGTGTAGTCGAGATTGGTCTGCGCGGTCTCGATCGCCGCTTGGTCGGCATCGATCGAAGCCTTGGATTGATCGACTTTGGATTGTTGCTGGTCGAGGTTCTGTTGCGTTTCAGCGTTTTTTCGGACCAGCGTCCGGAACCGCTCCAGATCCTTCTGCGCCGCGATAAGCGTCGCGGCATCCATCGCCTTGCGCGCCTTCGCCTGATCGAGCGCAGCCTGATACAGGCGCGGATCGATTTTGGCGAGGACGTCGCCTTTGTTGACGCGCTCGCCTTCCTTGAAGAACACGTCCTGGA
The DNA here is from genome assembly GCA_049300295.1 of Xanthobacteraceae bacterium. GTDB lineage: Bacteria > Pseudomonadota > Alphaproteobacteria > Rhizobiales > Xanthobacteraceae > BOG-931. The sequence goes on along the minus strand of JBAQJL010000023.1, from coordinate 54,011 downwards.
GCTTGCCGTCGACCTGGGAGTGTATTGCGACGGTGTAGAGCGCCTGGACGGTGCCAAGACCGGTGAGATAGATGGGCACGTCCTGCCGCGCAGCGGCGCTGACACTGACCGGAACGGCTTGGCGTGCGGGTTTGCGCGCTGCCTGGGCGGTGTCGGCACTTCCCGACCACACCCGGTAAGCCACCCCAGCCGCGGCCAGAACCACGCAGCAAGCAGCCAAAAGCAATATGCGGCGGCGGCGCCGGCTCGCGCCGCTGGCAGTCGTATCCAAGGGAACCCCTCAGCAGTGCCGTCTTTCTTCGCGGACGCTGCTCAATACCATAACAATTCGCGCAATCTTCTATAGCTTCGACAAAAATCTTCTGGAAGACAAAAGCGCTCGATGCTGCATTGCGATATGATAAATTTCATAGCCTTATGCATATCTACGGCATAACCAGGATCGCGGAACTCCACACGTTGAGGTTGTTATCTTGGGGTCCGCTGGCATGTCGAAACAGGCTCGTGCCGGCGCCCGGTTCATTCGTATCGATGGATTTGGTAGGCTCCTAAGATTGCCGCGGATCGCCAGTGCCAGGAGGCCAATCATGCTCGATGTGACTAAGCGCGAAGGAAAAGCGCCGTTCGATACAGGGCGGCTTGATCGACTGATGGACGAGGCCGGGATCGATGTGCTCGTCGTCACCTCGAAGCACAATGTCCAATACCTGCTTGGCGGGCATCGGGCGTTCTTCTTCGAATCCATGGATGCCATGGGCCTGAGCCGTTACCTGCCGGTGTTTGTCTATGCAAAGGGCGCACCGGAGAAAGCCGGCTTTTTCGGCCATCGCATGGAGAATTTTCAGAACGAGGTGAAGCCGTTCTGGGTTTCGGAGATCGACGTCAAAAACTCGGGCTCCGTCGACGTGATGGAGAAGGCCGTCGACTACGTGCGCAAGCTTGCGCCGAAACCGAAGCGGCTCGGGGCGGAACTCGCCTTCATCCCCGCGGATTCAATTGCGGTGCTGCGCAAAGCCTTTCCGGACAGCGAGATCAAGGATGCGCTGTTCGTGCTGGAGCGGTTGCGCGCGCGCAAGACGCCCGAGGAATTGGAGAAGCTGCGCATTGCCTCCGACCTGGTAATCGATTCGATGCTGGCGGTGATCAACAGCCACGGCCCAGGCGCCACCAAAGCCGAGCTAAGCGAGGCATTGCGGCGCGAAGAGACGATGCGCGGGCTGACATTTGACTATTGCCTGATCGCTGCCGGTTCGAGCCTGAACCGCGCCCCATCGGACCAGCGCTGGGAGGAGGGCGATCCGCTGTCGCTCGATTCGGGCGGCAATTACCACGGCTATATCGGCGACCTTGCGCGCATGGCGGTGATCGGTGAACCGGACAGCGAATTGGTCGATCTATTGGCCGAGGTTGAGGCGATCGAGCAAGCTTCGATGCAGCCGATCCGCGCCGGCGCGCTCGGTAAGGAAATCTATGCCGCGGCCGATGCCGTGCTGCACAAATCCAAGTTGCACAATCACATTCACTTCCTCGCCCATGGCATGGGCCTGGTCAGCCACGAGGCTCCGCGGCTCACCAATTCCGGGCCCGTACCATACGACGCCTACGACGCCGACAGGCCGCTCGAAACCGGCATGGTGGTTTCGGTCGAAACCACGTTGCAGCATCCGCGCCGCGGTTTCATCAAGCTCGAGGACACCGTCATTGTGACGCCGGGCGGCTCTGAGGTTTATGGCAATCGCGCGCGCGACTGGAATCGGGCGGGCGGCGCGGCATGATCGTAGGAGCCGGCACGGTTGAGGACGTGTCGCGCGTCAATGGGCGTAGAAGAACTGGAGTTCGCGCGCTGCCGCCTCGCGCAGCGTGTGCAGCTGCTTTTTCAGCAGCAGTATCTCGTCGGCGGTGAGAATTCTCAATGAGCGCGATCCGGCCGGACGCCGCGCTTATTATGACGATCTGCGAGCTACCGCCGACGATCCGGTTCGTCACAAACAGTATCTGATGCGTTCCTCGATGAGCCAGTGGCTGCGCGACACTGCAGCGACGCCGTAGCGCCGGACGGAGATGCCGAGCAATGCCGCAGACCCTAACGGAGGAAATCATCGCCGCGCACGCCGTCGACTGCGCGGTCAGCGCCGGTGGAATCGCGACCGTGACGCCGGATGTGTTGATGCTCAACGACGTCTCCGGTCCGCTCGCCTTCGATCAGTTCGAGGCCATGGGCGCGGATTGTCCGGCAGCGCCCGATCGCGTCGTGCTGGTGGTCCGGCGCTGGGCGCCCATTGCCTTGAAGATATTGACCCCGAGTTTCGCCGGCGTGCCCACGCGGGCGACATCCTTGTTGCCGGACGGAACTTCGGCACAGGCTCTTCGCGTGAGCAGGCTGTTGTCGCCCTGAGCCGCGACCTGGACCGCGCAGCCGCTCGACGGCGAGGTTGCGGCCATTCTCGCCTGTGGCGGGCTGATGGCGCGCACGCGTCAGATTCTCGCGGACCGATCCGTATCACAACACGAGGTAAGAAATGGCTGACGCCGGGCTGAGGGCGGCACTGCGACAGGGGAGCTTCATCGTCGCAGCCGGAGTATTCGACCTGATTTCGGCGAGGGTTGCTGATGGTTTCGGCTTCACCGCTCTGTACGGCACCGGCTACGGTGCTGTTGCGTCGTCGCTCGGGTTGGCTGATGTCGGAATCGCCTCCTATGCGGAGATGGTGCAACGGTTCGGTCAAATCGCTCAGACCGTTAAGACGCCGCTGATCGCCGACGCCGATACCGGATATGGCGGCCTGCTCAATGTGCGCCACACCGTGCGTGGCTATGAGGCGGCGGGCATCTCGGCGATTCAGATCGAAGACCAGGAGCTGCCCAAGAAATGCGGACATACGCCGGGCCGGCGGGTGATCCCAGCGGAGGAGATGGCGCTCAAGATCGAAGTTGCTGTTGCCGAGCGCAAGAGCCGAGACTTTCTGATCATCGCGCGCACCGATGCCCGCACCTCACTCGGCCTCGCGGAAGCGATCCGACGCGGCCAACTCTATGCCAAGGCAGGCGCTGACCTTGTCTTCGTCGAAAGCCCCGAGACAGAGGATGAGATGGCCCGCGTCGGCCAGGAGATCGATGCTCCGCTGATGGTCAACATGGTCGAAGGCGGTCGTACCCCAATTCTGCCGGCAACACGGCTCAAGGCGCTGGGCTATTCGCTTGCGATCTATCCGGCCGTAGGCTTTCTTGCTGCGACAGCGGCGCTTGAGCGTGTCTATTCGCATCTGGCGCGCGTGGGCGACAGCACCGCGTTGCCCGCCTCCGAGAGCTACGGTTTTGGGCGCATGTGCGAACTGATGGGCTTCCCGGATGCATGGGAATTCGAGCGCAAATGGGCCGAGCGGGCGCAGGTTGCGACGCTTAACGGCGGGCCCTCGACCACGCCACAACATCTCGATCGCAAGGAGGCCTAATGACCGACGTGCTGGGGTGGCGCAAAAAATTCGGTGTCATGGGGCCGTCCACGAACACCATCGTGCAGCCGGATTTCGATGACCTTCGGCCTGCCGGCGTAACCAATCACTACAGCCGCATCTTCACGCCCAACGCGCAGGCGATTAGCAACGACGCCTTCATGAGCGGTGCGCGCCTGATCGGCGCCAACACGATCGACGCCGTTCGCAGCGTCATGACCTCGTCGCCGGATTATCTCGTGCTTGGGATGTCGGCGGTGACTTTCTTCGACGGTATCGAAGGCGCAAACCGTTTCCAGGCTTCGGTCGAGGATGCGAGTGGCCTCAAGCTGAGCTGTGGCTCTCATGCATGTACTGCTGCGCTGCGAGCGTATGGCGGGATCAAACGCATCGCATTTTTTTCGCCTTATTTTCCCGCGGCCAATGCCGAGGTCCGGCGCTATTTCAGTGAATGCGGCTTCGAGGTTGTGCGCGACGCCTGTCTGCAATGTCCGAGCTGGCTCGCCATCGCCGAAGTGACGACGGAAACCTGTCGAAACACCCTGCGTGCGCTCGACGGCGATGATGTCGATGCGATTATCCAGGTCGGCACGAACCTCAGCATGATCCGCTTGGCTGCCGCGGCCGAGTTGTGGCTCGGCAAACCAGTCATCGCCATCAACACCGCGACCTATTGGCATGCCCTGCGCGCCAACGGGATCAACGACCGCATCATGGGGTTCGGGCGTCTGCTCGAGGAATTCTAAAGCGCCGAAGGCGGGGGCTGTGGTGGACGAACTCGACATTTATAAGCGTCAGGGCTTCGCCCAAACAGTCGGCCTCGGCCGCAGCCCGGCTCTCGTGATCGTCGATTTCGTCGTCAGCTTCACCGACCCGGCACATTTCGGCGGCGGCAATATTCTGGCCGCCATTGATAATACGACGCACCTGCTCGCCTTCGCGCGGGAGGTTGGCTGGCCAGTCGCGCACACGCGCGTGGTTTATGCCGACGACGGCTCGGATGCCGGCGTATTCGCCCGTAAAGCGCCGGGGTTGCTGAAGTTGACCGAGCACAGCCCGCTCAGCCAGATCGTATCCGCGCTTTCGCCGAAGCCGGGCGAACTTGTGGTGCGCAAGCAGCAGGCCTCGGCTTTCTTCGGCACCGGCTTTGCCACGTGGCTGACGGGCCGCGGTGCCGACACGTTGGTCGTGGCCGGCTGCACGACATCAGGTTGCGTGCGCGCCACCGTGGTCGACAGCGTCGCTCACAACCTTCGTACCATCGTGCCGACGGATTGTGTCGGCGATCGTGCGCTTGCGCCGCACCAGGCCAATCTGTTCGACATGGGCCAGAAATACGCGGACCTCATGACAGGGCCCGAGCTGATGGCGGCCTGTAAAGCGCTGTGACGGCAGGGAGCTTTGCAAGGGTGACAGCGATCCCGCAGTCGGGGTGATCGGACCGGGCTGATGGGACCGGTCATCGCCGCGCTGATCCGCGCCGCCGGAGGTTCGTGGATACCGGCGGGGCCTTTTTTCGCCTGGGGACTCGAAGGCTGAGATTTTAACCAATCGTTTAGGATTGCGGCGCGGCCGCAGACGAACGTGTTATGGCCACCTCGACCCTACGCCATTCGTGCTGATCCGCTTTAGCAATCGGGAAAGCTACGTGTTCGACTTGCGCGCACTTGATCCGATCGCAATGGCCGTGATGGGCCTTGGGATTGTAATACTCGCCGCTTTATCGCTGGTGTCCTAGCGCTGGCGAAGGCGCTGCTTGCGACTAATGAAAATTAGCGGCCGACTTTAGTTTGGCCGTCGAACCCGACGCAGGACGAGAGCACGGCGGCTTGGACGAAGGCCAGCTCTTGGCCGTTGGCGTCCTTGACGATGAAGCACGCCGGCCGTTCCTCAACGATCCAGGGCGGCGGGAAAAGGCGGCGCTGTGGCCTCACGCGCGCAATCGACGGGCGGCAGCTTCGTTGGTTGCGACTCGATTTGCCATGACGGTGCCGCTTCCGCATTTGCTGCACCGGAGTCGTTTGACGAAAGCCGCTATCGGCGCGTCCGGCGGCAACCCGAATGCGGCGAGCGCGCCGGGGCTCAGCGTGCTTCTATGCCGGCAGTGCAGGCAGCGCACCATCACGACAAGATCGGCCGACTTCACGACCTGTCCTCCTCGGCTTCGCGCGTGACGACGATCAGGCATAACCGTGCCGGCAGCGGGGCGACTGCCATGGCGACGAACGGGAAGCGCCGGCTGAGATCGTTGCCATTGCGCGAAAACAGCCGCACGCCATTATCGCGGCGAGCGAGCAGACGAAAGCCGTCGTGCTTGATGTCGTGGATCCAGTCCGGCCCAGTCGGTGGTCGTTTTGCAGGGGAGGGCAGACAGGGCTCGATCGCGCCGACGCGACGGCGCATAACACGCTCACGCAACAAAACCATGCTCGTTAAATAGGAACTCCGAACCGGGGAGTCGAATCATAGATATGGAACAATGGAGAAATGCTCATGGCCATGGAGGTACGTTACAGCCCTGACAATCGCGAGGTGATCATCGGTGACACGCTGATCGGCACGCTCAGGAAGACCTACGGCGCCCAATTTGCCGCGGGCTGCGGCGACGACGACCAACTCCGCGACGTTCTGGACAAATTGGACGAGCCGTCTCTCGGCAGACTCATTGCTGATCAACAAGCCGGGAAGTTGGAGCGGATTTGTCAGAATGCTTGAAAGAGGCCGCCGCCTGAGGCGGCCCGCCGATGCTTCCTTGTCGAATGCCATACGTCTGAAGGGATATTTTCAACGTCCCTCGTTCCGATGTGGACGCCCGCACGCCCATTTCAGACAGCACCCGTTTTCCCTGCCCGGCTGAACGCAAGTCAGGGCCTGACCGGAGCTGCACATGGATAGATTTCCCGCCACGCACCGTTCAGCGGCATAAACCGAACCCGTGAACCATACCGGCAATGCGAGGAAGACAGCGGCGGCGCATAGTCGAATTGTCGTCATCAGGACCTCCCGTTGATCGTTTTTTCCGCCCCAACTCATAAGCGCCCCTGCTCCGGGAATGTTCCCAGAAGGCGGAGTCACTTAGAAGGTTCGCCACCGAGCGATTTAGGACACTCTCACAGATTAGGACATCACCACGACGCTGCGATTGCCAGCCTGATCCCGTGGCTGTCGTGCTGGGTCATGCCGGCCGCACGCGCCGTTTCGCTCAGCTGGTCCCGTTATCGCCGCAGAGCGTCGCCGACGCGATGCGCAAGGAGTACCCATAGTCGCAGCAACCTTCCATGCTTTTCATGACAGGAAAAGTGCTAACCGCGTCTTTTAGCATTTCCTTGATTTTGTCCGTCAGGTTACCCTCGTTGCTAAGCAAACCTGCGAGGGGTTACCTCCCAATCCAGTCCATTCGGCAATTCCGATTCGATGTCTCATACCTTTAATACGCCGCACAATACAGATTTTCTGTAGTTGGCTTTCGCTAATTATAACTTGTAATTCCGACAACCTCTTCCATGGAACTCTAAGGCCGACACGTGCGTTACCTCGGTCATGCAATGGAGATTTCCATGGAAACCATCTTGATAATTGTTCTTCTTATCGTGCTGCTCGGCGGCGGCGGTTGGTATGGCCATGGCCGCTGGTACGGCAGACGCTCACTGTAAGCTCATGACTGTTTGCTGCGCCGCCGATTCGGGTTGTACTCGCGTCGGCGGCGTTTCCTTGTCGCGTTTCTTTCTTATAGGAGTTGCCGATGAAGCGTCTCGCAGCCAGCTTAGTTTTTGCGGCTGTTGTCCTCATGCCTGCCGCGTCTCTTGCGAAGTCTCAGCCCAAGCCTACGACGAGAGTTATTCCTTGTGATACTCAGTGCAAACATCAGCAGTGTACTGACAAGGGCTTGGCGCATGCGAAGGTGGTGTGCGGCGGGGCCTCGTCTGCGAACATGAGCCAGTGCATCGTGCGCAACCAGGGTAAATACATAACTCAATGCATGCGTGCGCCACTTGGCGAGGACTAGTGTCATACAGCAAAGACTTGTTCTGCTGATAATCCCGCATCGAGCCGACGGCGCATCGCCTCGTTAGGAAACAGCCACCGAAAGTCCTCATACCTCGGGTCGAGCCCGATCTCCGAGCCGCGCTGTTGTCCACTCGGTCGCGGAGCTCGGGGTAGCGGTCGATGCTTCCTGCTTGTTGACGGCGAGTTCGCGCACGCGTTTCCTATGAAGCCGCAGTCGGTGCGACGCTCTGCAATTCATGCGTGGGAAGGCACCCGCGCTGTCACAGGCCAGGGTGGGGAATGGCGAATGGTGAATTTGGTTTAAGGCTTTGAAATCAGGTCACTATGAGCCACGAAGAACAACAGTGGTACATGGTGGTGGCTCCCCGGGCCGGATTCGAACCAGCGACCAACCGGTTAACAGCCGGTTGCTCTACCACTGAGCTACCGGGGAACAGGGCTCAAAGGCTTACGAAGCCGCATATAACAAAGCTGCTGCCGCATTGAAAGCGTGAAGCGGGCCGAATTGCTAGCGTGCCGAGCCATAGCTGGCGGGGGCTCGCCTGGCCGCCTTCGGCGCCACACCCTTGACTGACTCCGTAAGACGAAGGCTGGAGGCCACGCCCGGAATTGAACCGGGGTACACGGTTTTGCAGACCGTTGCGTAACCACTCCGCCACGTGGCCGTTGCCGGCGCCACTAACGTGCCGGATGTGCCGGCACCGGCAAGTTGCTGCCCCATAAAGGCAAGCCGCTGCTGTATAGAGGAATGACCCGGCACGGGCAACGGCTTACTGACACACGGCCGCGCTGCACGGCGGTGGTCGGATCGCTTGCGTTTTGAGCGAGCGTGCCGCACAACCCGCCTGATTCGACGAAGCATTTCGCCGCACAGGGAGATGCGAAGGATGTTCGACAGCGCGCTTGCACGCCGTATGATGGTGGACGGACAGGTTCGGACCGCCGATGTCCACAATCCCGAATTGATCGCTGCTATGCTGGAGGTGCCGCGGGAGCGCTTTGTGCCGCCGGCGCTGACGGAGCAGGCTTATGTCGACGGCGAACTCGACCTCGGCAGAGGCCGTACCATGCTGGCGCCGATGGTGTTTGCCAAACTGGTCCAGGCCGCACAGCTCTCGGGCCGCGAGCACGTACTCGATGTCGGATGTGGCCTCGGTTATTCCTCGGCCATTCTCGCGCGGTTAGCCGGTTCGGTTGTGGCGTTGGAGGAGGATGCAGATTTGGCCCGCCAGGCCAAAGCGGCGTTGGCCGGTAGCGGCGCCGCTGGCGTGGTCGCTGTGCAGGGCCCCCTCGGGGCCGGTTGGCCGGCCGCGGCGCCATACGATTTCATCCTGCTCAATGGCGCGACCGAGATCGTGCCGGACACTCTTGGCCGCCAGCTCAAGCCGGGCGGACGGCTCGCCTGTATTTTCGGTCACGCGCCGGCGGCCAAGGCCACATTGTTCCGCCCAGCGGAAGGTCATCTCGTCGGCCGGCCGATTTTCGACGCCGCTGCTGTCACTTTGCCGGGCTTCCACGCCGCGCCAACGTTCGTGTTCTAGCGAATTCGCCTGCGCGCCCGCGCCGCTCTTCGGGCAGCGGTTACGCGGCGATTACCTGTGGCGCATATGTGCCATTGCTGGAAATTCTGTGCAGCTTTCCTCGCCAGGACTTTTACGGCGCTGTGACGACGCTTACTGTGCTCAATCCGATGGCGATGCCGCGATCCGGCAGATGTCGCGCAAGGGCCGCAATGGGGCCCGGCGAAAGCCGAAGGATGGGGTGCGGGGAAGCGTGGGTGTGTCGTGGGTCATGCGCAATAACGGGGCACGGGCTTTTAACCTGGCCGTGTTCAGCGTCGCCTTAACCGCTGCTGTTGTTGCAATCCCGTGCAGCGAAGCGGCAGCGGACACGCTCGTCTGGGCATTGGTACAGGCCTATCAGAACAATCCTTCGCTCAATGCACAGCGCGCGTCGTTGCGCGCCACCGATGAGAACGTGCCGCAGGCGTTGTCAGGCTATCGACCGAAGCTCAGCATTACCGCCAATGGCGGCGAGAATTTCACCAGCGTCGCCACGGAAACCTACACCAATGGGACCAGCGGTTTACTGGCCAGCGGCCCTTGCGTCGGGTCATTCCCTTCGGGCTGCCTCGCCGCCACAACCAGCGTACAGAAGCCGTACACGTCCCGAGGTGTCGGAGCATCAGCCACCGAGACGCTGTACAACGGCATGCAAACCGCGAACCGGGTACGCCAGGCAGAGAGCCAGGTCATGGGTGCGCGTGAAACCTTGCGCGTCACGGAGCAGCAGGTGCTGCTCGATGCGGCCACCGCCTACATGAATCTGCTGCGCGACGAAGCGATCCTCGAACTGAACCGCCGCAACGTTGAAGTGCTCACTGAACAGCTCAAGCAGACCCGCGATCGCTTCAATGTCGGCGAGGTGACGCGCACGGACGTGGCGCAGGCGGAATCGCGGCTCGCCGCCGGGCGCTCGGCGCTGCTCGGCGCGCAGTCGAACTACATGACCTCGGCTGGCAATTACCGCCGCGTCATCGGCGTGGCGCCGGGCAAGCTGGCACCTGGCGTCCCCGTCGACCGCTTTTCGCCGCGGACCCTCAATGCCGCGATTTCGCAAGGGGAGGTGCAAAGCCCCTCGGTGTTGGCGGCGTCATATGGCGTCGATATCGCCGAATTGGCTGTGAAGATCAACGAAGGGTCGCTTTACCCGAATCTGACGCTTGCCGCGAATGTGTCGCAGAATTGGTTTCCCACCGACACCACTGCCCGGCAGTTGCTCGCCTCCGTTGCCGGCCAATTGACGATCCCGATCTACCAGGGCGGCGGCGAATATTCCGCCATCCGCCAATCCAAGGAAACGCTTGGTCAGCAGCGTCTCAACCTCGACGTCAACCGCGATCAGGCGCGCGCCACTGTGGTGCAAAACTGGGGACAACTCGTCGCCGCAAAGGCACAGATCGAGGCGACCACCGCGCAGGTCAACGCCGCTGAGATCGCGCTCAATGGCGTGCGTGAAGAGGCGCGCGTCGGCCAGCGTACCACGCTCGATGTACTCAATGCGCAGCAGGAATTGGTCAACGCGCGGGTTGCGCTGGTGACGGCACAGCACGACCGCGTCGTCGCCTCTTACACCTTGCTTGCGGCGGTCGGCGCGCTGTCGGTGCGAACGCTCGGCCTCAATGCGCCGATCTACGATCCCCAAGTGCATTATCAGCAAGTGCGCGATGCGTGGATCGGCCTGCGCACTCCCGATGGCCGCTAGGTTTAATACTGACGCGGCCGTCCACAACCGTTCTCTTGCATCCGCGTTTTGCCGTGACATACTGAAAGACAAGTGGAACGCGGTATCGCCAACCTAAAATCGATATCGCATAGTAATCTTGGCCGATTCGGCAACTGGTGCGCTGGCGTAACAAGGCCGAGCCAATGCGGCCGAAGCGGATGAACGGTCTGGGTGGTCGCGCCGCGAGGCACTGGCGGGCCTAGACCGATGGGCATCGGGATCAGGCAGCGGGGAGCGGGTATGACCCAGCCGGCGAAAGCGCAAGAACCGTCGATGGAGGAAATCCTTGCTTCCATCCGTCGCATCATCGCCGACGACGACACGACCAAATCGCCGCAGCAGGCAGGGGCGCCGGAGCCGCCCGCCGAGTCAGTGGCGCCCGTGATGCCGCCGCGCAATCCCGCTGCGCGTCCGGCCCTGGTCGAACCCAATGTCTTCGATGCCTCGCCAGCCCCGCCGCCAGCGGCGGGCCCTGAGCCCGTACCGGTCCCGCCGATGAATGGCGGCGGTGACGAGCCGGCCCCGGATATTCTTGAACTGACCGAATCGATGACGGCGGCAGAACCGAGCGAGCCCGGCGCGGACGTGAACATGCCGCCGGCAGCGGAATTCCGCACGATCGACGGCAGTTCCGATATCGGTTTCGACGACTCTGCCGAAAAGGCTTCGGCGCGCCCGATTCGCGATCCACTGCCTCAATTGCTTTCGCGCCAGACCAGCGCGGCGGTTGATTCCGCCTTTAACACGCTGGCCCAGACCGTATTGGTGCAGAACGCTCGCACGCTCGAGGATCTGGTCCGCGAAATGCTGCGCCCGATGCTCAAGACTTGGCTTGACGAAAATCTGCCGGGCATAGTTGAGCGCCTGGTGCGCGCCGAAATCGAGCGCGTTGCGCGCGGGCGGTAATCCGCTCTCGTTACTCAAATAGCCAATGCGGCCTGCGCAGAATGCGAGCGCAAATGCTGGTCACGCGGCTTTCAGCGCCGCGGCCAGCCGCAAGGCCTGATCCGATAGTACTGCAGGGTCTTCCTTGACGCTTGCCGGCGGTTTGAGCGGCACGCCGTTTCTGCGCGGGATGACATGAATGTGCAGGTGGAAAACCACCTGACCGCCGGCCGGCTCGTTGAACTGCTGAATGGTCAAGCCGTCAGCTGAGAACACGGTCACTGCGGCTTTGGCGATTTTCTGCGTTACTTTGATAAGATCGGCGAGATCGTCGGGTGAAATATCGAGAAACGTCCGGGCAGGGGATTTGGGAATGACCAGCGTATGCCCCGGCGCACGCGGCATGATGTCGAGAAAAGCAAAAGTCTTGTCGTCCTCATAGACCTTGTGCGCCGGCAATTCGCCGCGCAGGATCTTGGCGAAGATATTGTTCGGTTCGTATTTCGACATCATGTCCTCCGCGGCAACCCGCGAGCCGTTGTTATTGCGCACCGATCACCAAATCCTTGCGATAGGGCGCCGTGGCGGCGAGTTCGGCGCCGGCAGCCGCCACATAGGCGCGCTCGCGCACAAGGTAATCGGCGATCGCTCGCCGCAGCCCGGGGTCGGCAATGTAATGCGCCGAATAGGTCGTCGTCGGCATATAGCCGCGCGAGATCTTGTGCTCGCCCTGCGCGCCCGCCTCGACAAACGGAAGCTTGTGCGCAATCGCGTACTCGATGGCCTGGTAGTAGCACAGCTCGAAATGCAGGAACGGATGATGCTCGATCGCCCCCCAGTGGCGGCCGAACAAGGTGTGCGAGCCGATGAAATTGATGGCTCCCGCGATCCAGCGGCCGGCGCGTTTGGCCATGACCAGGATGATGCGGTCGGCCATTTTCTCGCTGACCAGCGAATAGAACTCGCGCGTCAGATAGGGGCGGCCCCATTTGCGCGATCCGGTCTCCATGTAGAACGTAAAGAACGCATCCCAAACGTCCTCAGTGAGATCGCTACCGGTCAGCCAGTGGACGGTGATGTCGTTTGCTGTTGCGTCCTGTCGCTCGCGGCGCAGCGTCTTGCGCTTGCGCGACGACAGCGCGGCAAGAAAGTCGTCGAAACTGGCGTAGCCGGCGTTCTGCCAATGAAATTGCTGATCGTTGCGCTGCAGAAATCCGAGTTCGCCAAGTGAGCGAAATTCCGGTTCGATCGCAAACGTGACATGCACGCCGGACGCATCGTCTTGCCGGCACAGTTCGAGCAGGCCGCGGGTCAGCGCCTGGCGTAGCGCCGGCGCTTGCGGTCCGGGCCGTACCAGGAGCCGCCGTCCGGCCGCGGGCGTGAAGGGAACGGCGACTTGCAGCTTCGGATAATAGCTGCCGCCGGCGCGTTCGTAGGCTTCGGCCCAGCCGCGGTCAAAGACGTACTCACCGCGAGAATGGCTCTTGATGTAGCAGGGCGCCGCGGCCAAGAGCGTACCGTCGCGGCTCGTCACCAGAAGGTGTTGAGCAAGCCAGCCGCTTCGCCCGCCGACCGATTTTGAGTCTTCGAGTGCGGACAAAAAATCATGTGAGATAAATGGGTTGTAGACGTGTTCTTGAAGTGGGTCCTCAGACGGGGCGTCGGCTGTTTGACATAACCCGTGCGGATTGGCGCAGGCATCCCATGCCGCCTGTCCGACGCCGCCGATGGCGCTCACCGCGGTGATGCGCAGTTCATCGTCCTGCTCCCGCTCTTTCCGGGGTGTTTTCGGCATCGCTTTGTTTGGCGCCTCGCTCATGGCCGGAAACCTTCGAAGATCATCTGATCGGCAAAGCGCGCAGCGGTCTGCCGCTCGGCCTCGGTCCGCACCGCCCAGGTCAACAGCGGCAAGCCAAAAATATGCCGCGCGGCCAGCGGCGCCAAAGCCGGCAGGTCGTCAACCCCATAGGCCACAAATTGTGGCCGTGCCGTCAAGGCCGTGACGAGGTATCCCATACCGTGGCGCATCCAAGGTGGCATCAGGTCCCAATATGGATGCGGCCGGTATTTGGCTGCAACAATGCCGCAAACCAAGCGCGGGGATAATTGCCGCAGCCAGCCAAGTTGGCGCGGGTCGAAGGACATCGGCGCGACCGGGCCGGAATAGCCGCCGAGTACGGCCGCCACACGGCTCGGCAGGCGGCCATCGCCGTCGAAGCGGCTTTTCACTTCGACCAGCATGGTGACGCGGCCGCTGACCAGGTCGCAGAGGTCGCCCAAGGTCATCATGCGCTCGGCGCTGCCGCGAAACGCAATGCGCTTGAGTTCCGCGGCGGTGTATGCGTCGAGCGGGCCGTTGCCTTCGGTCAGGCGGCCGAGGACATCGTCGTGGTGCACCATGGCCTCGCCGTCGCTTGACAGCTGGACGTCGACTTCGATGCCATAATTCGCCTCGATCGCTGCGCGCACGGCACCCGCAGTATTTTCGATCAGGCCGCGCGCGGTGTCATGCAGCCCGCGGTGGGCGATAGGGCGGCCGATCAGCCAATCAAGTGAGGTCGGCACGTTCAGGACACTTCGAACGTGCCCTCAACTTCGACCGCCGCATCGGCCGGCAGTGCGGCAACGCCGATCGTGGTGCGCGCGTGCCGACCCTTGTCGCCGAACGCAGCCACCATCAGATCCGAGGCGCCATTCATGACTTTCGGACCGTCGAGGAAATCTGGCGCGGAATTGATGAAGCCGCCGAGTCGCACCACGCGCACGACCTTGTCGAGATCGCCAAGCGCGGCCTTGACCTGCGCCAACAGATTGGCCGCGCAGGCGCGCGCCGCCTGTTGGCCGCTTTCAATCGAGACGCCGCCGCCGAGTTTTCCGGTGACCGCGAGTTTACCGTCGCCGTCAAAACAAAGCTGCCCGGATACGACGAGCATGTTTCCGGCGCGCACAAACGGGACGTAATTGGCGACCGGCGCCGGAGCGGATTTCAGGGTAACGCCAAGTTCACGCAATTTAGCTTCCACAACGCCGGCCATGTCCAACCTCCAGCGGTCCCTAAGCGCCCGCTCCTCTGGGCTATTTGGCTGATCATGCAAGGCCGCGCAAGCGGCGCAGAGAGAGCCCCGGTGATAGATCGGGTCCCTATCTTCGCCGCAATTTAGGCAGCCAAAAGCGCTATAGCTTGCAATAGCGGCGGACTTGGAGGGTTTGTAGACTTGGAGGGTTTATTGGCAAGGCGATTGGCGGCTTGCGATTGGGCGAGAGTGGCTTGTGGCTTTTGATGAGATGAAGCGGGCGGCCGGCGCGATTTTCACCTGCGCCTTGATTGTCGGCATGTTCTCCGATGCAGCGTCGGCTCAAGCCAAGTCGGACAGGCCGCTCGTGCTGGTGCCGCATCGGGCGATTTACGACCTGTCGCTCCAGCAGAAGCGGGGCAACTCGTCGATTGCCGCCGTGCGCGGGCGGATATTGTACGACTTCGGCGGCAGCGCCTGCGATGGTTATTCGCTGACCTTCCGCCAAGTGTCCGAACTCAGCAGTAGCGAAGGCAAGCAATCGACCAGCGATCTACGTTCGACAACTTGGGAAGGCGCCGACGCCAAGCGCTTCAAATTCACGTCGCAGAATTTCGTCGACGGGAATCTGGTCGACGCGGTCGACGGCAACGCCGATCACGACGGCAAAATGACCGATATCGATCTGCACAGACCGGAACATAAGACACTTGATCTCGGCGGCAGCCTGGTTTTTCCGACCGAGCACATGGTCCGCGCAATCGAGGCAGCGCGAATGGGCAAAACGATCCTGTCTTTTCCGGTCTACGACGGCTCGGAAAACGGCGAGAAGATATTCAATACGCTGACGGTGATTGGCAAGCAGATCGCGCCCGGCGAGCGCAATCATGACGACGCAGCGGCGCACGAACCGAAGCTCGCCGATGTGCCGCGCTGGCCGGTGACGATCAGCTATTTTGCCAAGGACAAGGTCGGCCAAAGCGGCGAGCAGACGCCGGATTACGCGATCGGCTTTGAGCTCTATGACAACGGCATCTCGCGCGCGCTGACGCTCGACTACAACGATTTCATCGTTAGCGGGAAATTGGTTTCGCTGGATATCAAGACGCCGAAGCCCTGCAAGTGAGCCCGCTCAATCGTCTTCCCGGCGTTCGAACGCGAGCCCCCTGATCAAGGCGTCGTCGCCAAAGCGGGCGCGCACCCGATCGACGGCGTGCTCGGCCTCGGCGGCGCGGCCGTCGACGAGATCGGCCGGATCCGCCTCATTGGCGGGGACAAGCGCGCTCAGTCCAACGCCGAGCAGGCGATAGTGTGTGCCGTCAGCTTCGCGCTGCAAGAGGTCACGCGCCGCAGCAAAGATGCGGCCGGCAAGCTGTGTCGGCGACGGCAGAGAGCGGGCGCGCGTACGAATGCGAAAATCCGCGGTCTTGAGCTTCAGCGTGACGGTGGCGCCTGCCAGTTCCTTGGTCTTGAGCCGGGTTGAGACTTCCTCGGTTTGGCTCCAGAGGATGCGTTCGAGCGTGCGAAAGTCGGAAATATCGCGCTCGAAGGTGGTCTCCGACGATACGCTCTTGGTTTCCCGGTCGGCGTTTACCGTGCGCTCGTCGATGCCGCGGGCGAGCCGGGCCAGCCTGCGTCCCTCCTCGCCATAGCGGCGCATCAGCTCGATCTCGCTCACGCGCTGCAGATCGGCGATGCGGTGAAAACCGTCACGTGCAAACCGCTCGGAGCCGGCCTTGCCAACGCCGAAGATAAAACTGACGGGGCGCGGCGCCAGGAAGGCTAACGCGTCGCCGGCGCCGAGCACCGCGAAACCGCGCGGCTTGTCGAGGTCCGAGGCGATCTTGGCGAGGAACTTATTGGCGGAAAGTCCGATCGAAACCGTGATGCCGACGGACTTTTCGACATCGGCGGAGAAGTGGGCGAGCGCTTTCGCGGGCGTCATGCCATGCAGGCGCTCGGTGCCCGACAGATCGAGAAAGGCCTCGTCGATCGACAGCGGCTCCACCAATGGCGTCAAGGCGCGCATCATGCCGCGAACTTCACGGCCGACGCGTCCGTATTTTTCCATATTGGGCCGGATCACTTTGGCGTGCGGACAGCGGCGCAACGCTTCGAACATCGGCATTGCCGATTTCACGCCAAATGTGCGCGCCACGTAGCAGGCGGCGGCGACGACCCCGCGTTTGCCGCCGCCGATGATAACCGGTTCTGCGGCAAGCGCCGGATCGTCGCGCTTCTCGATGGTGGCATAGAACGCGTCGCAATCGACATGGGCGATTGAAAGCGAGTTGAGTTCAGCGTGCCGCAACAGGCGGGGCGAGCCGCAGCCGGGGCAACGCGCTGCGGACGGCAATACGTCGGCTAGACAGTCGCGGCAGAACCCCACGGCACAAGCTCAAGCCCAACTTTAGGGTATATCCCGTTCCCATTGACCGCCAAGCGCACTTGCCGCCCGTGCCACTGCAGCCGGGTCGATCCCGGCGCTGGCGGCGAAGGCGACCAGCAGCTTCTCATCGCCCAGCATATGCTCCAGTACGCCGGCGAGAAAGCCGGGCTCGCGGGAAGCGGTGCGAATCTGCTCGGCAGGAATACCGCTTATGTCGAGAAAGCGGGCAAGTATGCGCTGGTCCTCGGCAATGAAGGCAAGCGCCTCAATCGCCAGCATTTCCGCGGCTTTTCGCGTCGGCCGGGCACGTCCGCTGTGGGGTTCCATTTGCCTTTCCGTAATATATCGGGACTAGCTTTCCGGCGGCTGGGTGACAGCGCCCTTGCCGCGGCAGGCATTGGCCGAGGCGGGCGAAGGATCGGGGGATGTCCAAGACGGTTCTGATTGTGGAGGATAACGAGCTCAATATGAAGCTCTTCCACGATCTGTTGGAGGCGCACGGCTACAAGACGGTCGGCACGCGCAACGGAATCGAAGCTCTCGATCTTGCACGCGAGCACAGGCCGGATCTGATTTTGATGGATATCCAGCTGCCGGAGGTGTCCGGACTCGAAGTGACAAAATGGCTGAAGGATGACGCCGACCTTAAACGCATTCCCGTGGTTGCCGTCACCGCCTTTGCCATGAAGGGCGACGAAGAACGTATCCGCGAGGGTGGCTGTGAAGCCTACCTGTCGAAGCCTATCTCGGTGGGGAAGTTCATCGAGACCGTTCGTCATTTTCTTGGAAATCCGTGAAGACCTGAAAAGAGGCTTGCAATGACCGCCCGCGTTCTCGTCGTTGACGACATTCCCGCCAACGTCAAGCTGCTCGAGGCGCGGCTCTCGGCCGAATATTTCGACGTCATCACGGCGATGAGCGGAAAGGAAGCGCTGGCGATCTGCGAACGCGCCGAATGCGACCTCGTCCTGCTCGATGTCATGATGCCCGACCTTGACGGATTCGAGGTGTGCCGCCGGCTAAAGACCAACCCCGTCACGCATCACATCCCCGTCGTCATGGTGACGGCGCTCGACCAGCCGTCGGATCGCGTGCGTGGTCTGGAGGCCGGTGCCGACGACTTTCTGACCAAGCCGATTCCCGACATGGCGCTGATCGCGCGCGTGCGATCGCTGTCGCGGCTGAAAATGGTCACCGATGAGCTGCGCATGCGAGCGCTGACCTCGCGCGATATCGGCATTGAATCGCCCGAGCGCGAGGCGGTTGCGGATACTGGCCGAGGCGGCCGCGTGCTCATCGTCGATGATCGGGCAGCTTCGCACGAGCGCATTGCCGCCGTCCTCGCGAAGGAACACACCGTCGAGGTCGAGACCGATCCGAGCGAGGCGTTATTCCGCGCCGCCGAGGGCAATTACGACCTGCTCATCGTTTCGCTCGACTTGACGAATTTCGACGCGCTGCGGCTGTGCAGCCAAGTCCGCTCGCTTGATCGCACCCGGAACGTACCGATTCTCGCCGTCACCGAACCCGACAACAGCGCGCGCATGCTGCGCGGCCTTGAAATCGGCGTGAATGATTATCTGATGCGGCCGATCGACAAGAACGAACTACTGGCGCGCGCGCGCAGTCAGGTGCGCAAGCGCCGCTACGCCGAGCGATTGCGCGACAACGTGCAAATGTCGATCGAGATGGCGATCACCGATGCGCTGACCGGCCTGTTCAACCGGCGCTACATGGAAAGCCATCTCGGTAGCCTGATCGAGCAGGCCATCGCCCGCGGCAAGCCGTTGACCGCTTTAGTGATCGACATCGACTATTTCAAATCGATCAACGATACGCATGGCCACGATGCCGGCGATGACGTGTTGCGTGAGTTTGCGTTGCGCATCAAGCGCTCGATCCGCGGTATCGATCTCGCCTGCCGCTGCGGTGGCGAGGAATTCGTCGTGGTCATGCCCGAAACCGACATGGCGGTGGCCGCGATGGTGGCGGAACGGCTACGCCGGCGCATCGCGGCGGATGCTTTTGCCATTCAGCAGGGCGCGAGCAACGTGCCGGTGACGATTTCAATCGGAATTGCCGCGTTGCGGGGCAAGGACGATAATGCGGCGGCGTTGGTCAAGCGCGCCGATCAGGCGCTCTATCGGGCCAAGCGCGACGGCCGCAACCGTGTCGTGCCTGAGGCGGCGTAACTGCCGAGAGTTGTCGGGGCCAAAACAATCTGATTGAAGGCGAAAAATCTTATTCTGCTTATAGTTAGCATTGCACGTTAATCACAATTATTGTGGTTATCCCTGAATCGCTCATTGAGGCCAAATTTTGGCCGTTGATTTCTCCACAGGTTGCGGTAGCCTTTTGTTGGCCAGCTGGCTGAGCCGCAACTCGAGGCCTCTGCGGCGCTAAAGCGACAGGCCGGCAATCTTCGAGTTTGCTTCGATAACCCTACGGAGTGCTCAGGTCCGCCGCATCTCCTGGGTCCGTGGGGTTCGGCCGGCGCGGGAGCGGTGCGAGTGGCCTCCTCATAACACCGTTTCCGGCCGGCCACCTCTCCACCCCTGGCCGCAAATGCAAAGGGCGCCCGTGGGCGCCCTTTTTATAACATTTACCGGCTACTTGATTTTGCCTTCCCGGAACTCGACGTGCTTTTTGGCGACCGGATCGTATTTTTTCTTGACCAGTTTATCCGTCATGGTGCGCGAATTCTTGCGCGTCACGTAATAAAACCCGGTGTCCGCGCTGGAAACCAGTTTCACTTTGATGCTGGCGGCTTTGGCCATGGCAAAAATCCTCGGAAATCAGTGAGCTTGTTGGCCGGCAAACTAGTCCCGGCTTCGCGATTGTCAAGAAAGCCGGTATCCGGGCGTCGGGACCCGCATCAGAGCGTCTCGCGGACGAAGCGCTTGTGCAGCATCCGGTAGAGCGGAACCGGCTGGTCGTTATTCATGCCGGCCGCAATACGGTCCTGCAGCTCTTCGAGCACGACCGCGGTAATCCCGGGCATATCGAGGCTGCGCGCGTCATTGATCGGCAGCCAGACAAGCTCGACGAGCTCGCTCTCCGGCCCGACAAAGCCATCGGCACGATGCGCGATCGCCGAAACCTCGGCGGCGAAGAAGCGGCTATCGAAGCGCAGCGGACGTTTGGGAGGCGTGATGGCGCGCGCGATGAAATGCACTGCGCTCAGATCCGGCAGGATGCCGGCCTTGGCAAAGGCCTCCCAATCGCCGGGCGGAGTTTCTATGGCGCGATCGTTACGCACGCCGAGCATCAGCCCAGTTTCTTCATAGGTTTCACGCACGGCGGCGAGCGCATAACCCGCCGCCTTTGCGGCGCTCGGCCGGCGCACGCGCCGCATCAGCCGCGCGACGTACTGCGCCTGCAACGGCGCAAAGGTCGGCATCTGCCGGTCGGTCGGCTCGATGCGGCCGCCCGGGAAAACGAATTTTCCAGGCATGAATCGGTGACGCAGATGTCTGCGCCCGAGCAACACCTTCGGCACGGGATGCGCTCGATCGATCAGAATAAGCGTCGCCGAATCCCGCGGTTTCAGGTTTGGAAAAGTCTGGTCGCGAATGGTGCGCGTGAGCCGTTCGGCCCGATCTGCCGCGGCACCAGCCTCGACCCGTGGATCGCTCATTCGTTCTGCTCCAACTCAGCGGCGGCGGCCGGGGGGATGGCCGGTGGGGTGGCTATGGGAGCGCGCCCGCGCCGCAGACTTCTTCTGCTTGGGCGGCCTTTGTCCAGGCCTCGGTGCAGCGGCTGATGCATGCCGCACAAGCCGGAAACGCAGTGCACCGGCAACCGGCGCTGCCTCAACCAATTCGACCGTCACCGGATCGCCAAGCCTGTGGGTTCGAGAATTGCCGATGAACGCGCGGCCCGCCTCGTGAAAGCGGAAATATTCATCGCCGATGTAGCGCGCTGGAATAAAGCCATCCGCGCCAGTTTCGTCGAGTTCGACGAACAGGCCGGCGCGGGTGACTCCGGAAATATGTCCATCGAATACGGCGCCGACCCGATCGGCAAGGAAATGCGCGATCAGTCGATCGGTGGTCTCGCGCTCGGCCTTCATGGCGCGGCGCTCGGTGACCGAAATATTGGTAGCAATTTCGCCGAGCGCACGCGCGTCAGCGTCATCCGCGAGCCCGTCTGAACCGAGCTTCTGTGCGCGTATCAAGGCGCGGTGCACGATCAGGTCGGCGTAGCGGCGGATCGGCGAGGTGAAATGCGCATAGCGGCGTAGATTGAGGCCAAAATGGCCGAAATTCTCTGCCGAATACGCCGCCTGCGCCTGGCTGCGCAGCACCACCTCGTTGACCAGCCGTTCGACATCGCGGCCTTTGACGCGCGCGAGGATGCGATTGAAGGCGTCCGGCCGCAGGGTGCCGCCCTTCGGCAGCGAAATGTCGAGCGTGATCAGGAATTCGCGCAGCGCGTTGATCTTTTCAGGCGTCGGCTCGTCGTGCACGCGATAGATCAACGGCACGCGGGCGTGCTCGCAGGTTTCCGCAGCGGCCACGTTGGCGAGGATCATGAACTCCTCAATCAGCCGATGCGCTTCCAGCCGCTGCGGTACGACGATCCGGTCGACGGTGCCGTCGGATTTGAGCACGATCTTGCGCTCGGGAATTTCCAGATCGAGCGGATCGCGTTCGTCGCGCGCATGGCGCACCGCGCGATAGGCGTCGTAAAGCGGCGCGAGCACCGTTGCGACGATCGGTTCGGTGACTTCATCGGGACGTCCGGAAACCGCAAGCTGGGCCTGCTCGTAGTGCAGCCGCGCCGCGGAGCGGATCAGGACACGATGAAAGCTGTGCGAGCGCTTGCGGCCATCGACGCCGATCACCATGCGGACCGCGAGTGCCGGGCGATCTTCGTGCGGCCGCAGCGAGCACAGTTCGTTGGAAATGCGCTCCGGCAGCATGGGGACGACCCGGTCGGGAAAGTAGACCGAGTTGCCCCGCTCGGCCGCCGTGCGATCAAGTGCCGAACCGGCATGCACGTAGTGTGCGACGTCGGCGATCGCGACGCTGACAACGTGGCCGCCCCGATTACTCGGATCGGCGTCCGGCACCGCATGGACCGCGTCATCGTGGTCCTTAGCGTCGGGCGGATCGATGGTGACGAAGGGAATTTTGCGCCAGTCCTCACGTCCGGCGAGCGTTACTGGCCGCGCCGCCTCGGCTTCCGCTAACGCCGCGCGTGAAAAAGTGTGCGGGATGCCGTGGGCGTGAATTGCAATCAAGCTGACTGCTCGCTCGCTCTTGATTGAGCCGAGCCGCTCCACCACGGATCCTGTCGGTAACCCGACGCCACGGTGCTGCGTAACGTCGACCGCGACGAGATCGCCATCCACGGCCGAAGCCGTAGCGCCGACGGGAATGCTGAGCTCGCGGCCAAGTTGCTTTTTGTCGACCGGCACCAGCCGGCCGCCGCCGTTCGGCAAGCCGCGAAAGATCCCGAGCACCCGATGTTTGGCACGGTCGATAAGCTTGATGACGCGACCGCTCGTTTCCTGATCGCCGGATCGCTCGATGCGGATCAGCGCACGATCGCCGACGCCGGCTGCTTCGCCCGGCCGGGCACGGCGGGGCCTGACGACATGAATGACCGGCGGCTCGCCGTGCGCCTGTTCGTCCCACTCGGTCGGTCGCGCCAAGAATTCGCCGTCACTGTCACGGCCGGTGATGTCGGCGAGCACGACTGGCGGCAGCGTTCCGGCGGGGTGCAGTCGTTTGCGCCGGCGATCGACGTGGCCTTCGCCGGCAAGGTCGCGCAGCATGCGATTGAGAGTCGCGCGGTCGGCATTCTTGGCGCCGAATGCGCGCGCAATTTCGCGCGGACCGACCTTGCCACTGCGCTCGCGGATGAAAGCGAGAAGCTCCGCGCGCGAGGGGAGAGTGGTGCGTGTCATCGGCCGATTATGGATCGCAGCCTTGGCTGCGGCCCGTTGGGTGAGAGCTATTCGGCGGCTTCCGTCGGCGGTTTGCGCTTGGATTTCGACGCTGTCGTGCGCTTGGCGGGTTTGGTGGCAGGCCGCGGGGAAGAGGACCGCGCTCCCGCGGTGTTCTTTGGCCGCGTGCCGGCGCGCTTGACCGCGCGCGGCCTCGCCCGGGGCGCTGGCGCTCCGCGCTCCGCTCTGGCATCGAGCAGCGCGACCGCCTCCTCGAGCGTGACCGTTTCGGGTGTCTTGTCGCTCGGCAGCGTCGCGTTGACGCCGGCGTGACTCACGTAAGGCCCATAACGACCGTTCTTGGCAACGATCGGGCCGCCCTTGGCCGGATGGTCGCCGAGCGAGCGGCCTGGATCGCTGCCGAAACGGCGGCGCGGGCCCTTGGCGATTTTCTCGGCGATCAACGTCACCGCGCGGTTGAGGCCGACGTTAAAGACATCGTCACCGTCTTCCAGGCTGGCGTAAGTCTTGCCATGCTGGACGTAGGGTCCGAACCGGCCGATTCCGGCGCGGATCGGTTCGCCGTCTTCCGGATGCCGGCCGACTTCGCGCGGCAGCGACAGCAATTTCAGCGCGACCTCGAGCGTAACCTCGTCGGGCGCCATTCCCTTGCGCAGGCTTGCGCGTTTCGGCTTCTCGCCCTCGACCGCTTCGCCAAGTTGCACGTAAGGGCCGAAACGCCCGCCGCGTAGCGTGACTTCGAGGCCGGTTTCCGGATCTTCACCGAGTTTTTTGGTGCCGATCTCCGCCGAGCCATCGCCAGACGTCGACAAGGGGCGGGTGTAGCGGCACTCCGGATAATTCGAGCAGCCGATGAACGGTCCATATTTGGAGAGCTTCAGCGTGAGGCGGCCGCCGGTACAGGTCGGGCACTGGCGCGGATCGCTGCCGTCGGCGCGCGGCGGGAACAGATGCGGTCCGAGCATCGCATCGAGCGCGTCGATGACCTGCGAAATTTTCAAATCCTTGATTTCATCGACCGCGCCAATGAAATCGCGCCAGAAATCCTTGAGGACCTCGCGCCAGGCGATCTCGTTGTTGGAGATTTGGTCGAGCTGCTCTTCGAGACCCGCGGTAAAGTCGTATTCGACGTATTTGGCAAAAAAGCTTTCCAGGAATGCGACGACGATGCGGCCGCGGTCCTCCGGGTAAAGCCGGCGCTTGTCGAGACGAACGTATTTGCGGTCTTTGAGCACCTGTAAAATCGACGCGTAGGTCGATGGCCGGCCAATGCCGAGCTCTTCCAGGCGTTTGACCAGAGACGCTTCCGAGTAGCGCGGAGGCGGCTCGGTAAAGTGCTGGTCGGCGGCGATCGAACGTCTGGTCAGGTGTTCGCCTGCGCTCATTTCCGGCAGGCGGCGCGATTCCTCGTCGTCGGAATCTTCATCCTGGCTTTCCTGATAGAGCGTGAGAAAGCCGTCGAATTTCACCACGGTGCCGGTGGCGCGCAGGTCGAGCACGCGGCCGGCGACTTTGGCGGTCACCTCGATAGTGGTGCGCTCAAGCTCCGCCGATTCCATTTGGCTGGCGATGGCCCGCAACCAGATCAACTCGTAAAGCCTGGCCTGATCGGCATCGAGAAGGCGCCTAGTGTCCTTCGGATGGCGCGAAAGCTCTGTCGGGCGGATCGCCTCGTGCGCTTCCTGTGCGTTCTTGGCCTTGGTCTCATAGCGGCGCGGCGCCGACGGCACGTAGCGCGCGCCATAATCGGTCTCGATCACCTGCCGCACTGCCCTGATCGCTTCGTCAGCGATCTGCACACCGTCGGTTCGCATATAGGTGATAAGGCCAACGGTCTCGCCACCGATGTCGACGCCTTCGTAGAGGCGCTGCGCCACCCGCATCGTGTGCGCAGGTGCAAAGCCGAGCTTTCGGCTCGCCTCCTGTTGCAACGTCGAAGTCGTGAATGGCGGCTGTGGATGCCGTTTGACTGGCTTAGCTTCGACCGAGGCGACGGAAAAGGCGGCCGTCTCTAGCGCGCGCTTGAAGGCTTCGGCTTCAGCGCCCGACCCGATGTCGAGGCGCTGCAGCCTTTTGCGGTCGGCGCCGACCAGGCGCGCTTCGAAGGAGTCGTTGCGCGGCGTCGCCAGCGTGGCCACGATCGACCAATACTCGTGGCGGACAAACCGTTCGATGTCGAGCTCGCGATCGCAGACGAGCCGCAGGGCCACCGATTGGACGCGGCCGGCCGAGCGCGCGCCGGGCAGCTTGCGCCACAGCACTGGCGAGATCGTGAAGCCAACAAGATAGTCGAGGGCACGGCGGGCGAGATAAGCGTCGACCAGCGCTTGGTCGATGTCCCGCGGCTGCCGCATTGCCTCGGTCACCGCCTGCTTGGTTATGGCGTTGAATACGACGCGCTGAATGGTCTGACCGTTCAGCGCCTTCTTTTCCTTAAGGATTTCGAGAACGTGCCAGGAAATCGCCTCGCCCTCGCGGTCCGGGTCGGTCGCCAGGATCAGCTTGTCGGCGTCCTTGACCGCGCGGGCGATATCATTGAGCCGTTTGGACGCCTTGGCATCGATCTCCCAGAGCATCCGAAAATTGTGATCCGGATCGACCGAGCCGCTCTTGGCCGGCAGGTCGCGGACATGACCAAACGAGGCCAGGACTTCGTAGCCCTTGCCCAGATATTTATTGATCGTTTTCGCCTTGGCGGGCGATTCTACCAGTACGAGGTCCATTCTAACCCAATGATCCAACGCTAGTTTTTTACGATTCGATGGTGCCGGGGTGGTCCGGAGCCGCCGGGAAGATGGGTAATGTGACCCCGACTGTCAAATCGGTGCCCGCCCGAGGAGCCATGCGCCGAGCGCGAAATAGTAGCGCGCCCTGGCCAACGATCCTCTCAACCGTTATGCATCTTTAAGTTGTGTTATTGTATAAAATCATCCAATAGTATATGTCATAACAAGCAAGTCAGTGGCTCACGCATTCGGCGGCAAAAAAGCATTGGGAACAGGTCTATGCCAACGGAAGGTGACGCCGATCGTCCCCAATCGCCGCGTGCGGCTGCCCTCTATATAGGAAAAATGTCCGGGGAACTTGCGAGCTTGGCGCGGCGCCATCGGCTAGAGCCGCTCGCCTACATCCTCGAGATGGCGCGTCTGGAAGCCGATCAGTTGGGCAAGGATTCCGGTGACGTCAGCGAGGTTGCGTAATCGTGCGGCCGCAAGGGCCAAAGACAATAATTCAGTGTGCAGCGACCCCGATCCGCGCCAGCAGTGTACGGCTGGGATAGCCGTCGGCGGTCATGCCGAGGCGGCTTTGCATTTGCCGGATGTCGTCGCGCAGGTCGAAATCGATGTGGCCATTGAAATCATTCACCTTAAAGCCAAGAGCGGCGAGCCGTTGCTGCAACGCAATGCGCTGCCCGCGCGACGGCTGAAAATCGCCGGCCGGCCAAACGGCGCGGATCGGTCCGAGACCATGCAGCCGGTCGGCGAGTTCAGCCACGGCGAGCGCGTAGGCGTCCGAATTGTTGAACGATTTGATGACCACGAAATTCTCCGTGACAAGAAACGCGGGCGCCGGCGCGCCACTTGGAAAAAATAAAATTCCGTCGCCGGTACTGGGAAAAGCGGCTCCATCGCTCCTCCGCAATCCTCGCACGGCCCATTGGCGAAACGTGCCATGGCTTGTTCGGTAGTCGAAACCGTGCGGCACCGTGACCTCAAAGCCCCACGGCGCGCCGGGTTGCCAACCGGACTTGCGTAGATAATTCGCGATCGACGCCAGCACGTCAGGAACTTTGGTCCAGATATCAGGGCGGCCGCGGCCGTCGAAATCGACCGAATAGGTCAGATAGCTCGACGGCAGAAACTGCGGCTGACCCATAGCACCGGCCCAGGAGCCAACGAATTGCGCACGCGCGATGCCGCCCCGCTGCAGGATTTTGAGTGCGCTCAAAAGTTCATTGCGAAACAGCGGAGGCTGAAAGCGAGCCTGCGCCAGTGTCGCCAGCGATCGAAAGACGTCCCAACGGTCGCGCGCCTGTCCAAATGAGGATTCAATGCCCCAGATGCTGACAAGGATATTTGGATCGACGCCGAAGCGTTCGTCTATCGCGCGCAAGGCGTTGGCCCATTGCACAGACTTGCGCTGGCCGGTTGCGATGCGATCCGGTGAAACCAGGCTGGCCAGATACGCGCCCATCGGTTTGCCATATTCGGGCTCGCGCCGCATTGCGGCAATGACGCGAGGATCTGGCGTAACGCCGGCGAACGCCGCGTCGAATGTCGCACCGGTGATGCCCTGCTTTGCCGCGTCGGCGCGCAGCGCGGCTAGAAAGGCATCGAAATTCTCGGCACGGACGGCGCTTGTCAGCGCGCATACGATCACGGCGGCCACAGCCGACAACCTGCGCCATGAGATGGTGCGCATTGCAGGACCCGAATTCATTTATTGCTAGACGAGCGATATCAGCCCGGCGCCGTGTCGCTCAAGGCGGCCGGCAATTTCAAGCTCGAGCAGCACGGTACGGACCACGCGCGGCGAGGTTTTGGACAGACGGACGAGATCATCAATGGAGATCGGCACGGGGCTGAGCAGGGAGACGATGCGGCTGCGTTCGTCGGCGGCCGGTTCCACATATTCGCCCGGCTCGGCGCCCGCGGCTTCCGGCTCGCGCGCCGGCATCTCTGTGCCGATGATCGGCTGCAGCACGGAAACTATATCGGCGGCCTCGGTGACCGGCGTTGCGCCCTGCTTTAGCAACCCGTTGGTGCCTTCGGCGCGCGGATCGAGCGGCGAGCCCGGTACCGCAAAAACCTCGCGGCCCTGTTCGAGCGCAAGCCGTGCCGTGATCAGGGAGCCGGATCGTTTGGCTGCCTCCACGATAACGACGCCGAGCGACAGCCCGGAAATCAGCCGGTTGCGCCGTGGAAAATCGCGCGCTCGCGGCTCCCAGCCGAACGGCATTTCGCTCACCACGATGCCGGCCGGCAGAATTGCATCGACCAGTTCGGCATGTTCGGGCGGATAGAGCCGGTCCAGCCCGCCGGCGAGTACGGCAACGGTGCCGCTTTCAAGGCTCGCCCGATGGGCCGCGGCATCGATGCCGCGGGCAAGGCCGGAGACAGTGGCAAAGCCTGCTTCGCCGAGGGCATGGACGAGGCGTTGCGTGATTTTTAGTCCTGCGCCGGATGCGTTGCGCGAGCCGACGATCGCCACCGCAGGCAATGCGAATACGTCAAGATTGCCACGCACTGCAAGCAGCGGCGGCGCATCGTCGAGCGTCTGCAGTCGGTGCGGATAATCGGGCTCGCCGATAGCAAGGAAAGCCGCGCCCAGTTTCTCCGCGGCTTCAAATTCACGCTCGGCCTGGTCGCGGGTGTAAATCTGCGGCGCGCCGCCGCTGCCGCCGCGGCGGGCCAGCGCTGGCAGCGCCTCGATGGCGGCTCGCGCGCCGCCGAAATGATTGATCAGCGCGCGGAACGTACGCGGACCGACATTCTGACTGCGAACGAGCCGCAGCCAATCCAGCCGTTGCTCGTCCGTGAGATGGACGCCTTGCTCCCGTTCGGCCACGCAGCCCCCGATGCCCCACAACGCGGCCTGGGCCGCCATGGCTGCGAGCATAGCTCTAAAGCAGAGGTTGAGGAGGCGAAAAAGACGGGTGAGGCGATCTGGCTAATGGGAGCCGATCTTGCTTTCGGTGCCGCTCATCAGGCGGGAAATATTGGCGTGGTGCATGAGCCACAGCAGGACCGACAGGATCATGAACAAGCGCAATTCCGGAACGTCGCCTTTCAGCGAGATCGCCATCGGCGCGGCTATGCTCGCAATCAGCGCGGCGAGCGACGAGTAGCGACTGACGGCGGCGACAACGGCCCAGGTCACGCAAAACGTCAAAAGCGGAATCCACAATCCGAAGCCGAGCAGAAGGCCGATATAAGTCGCAACTCCTTTGCCGCCCTTGAATTTCAGCCAGACCGGAAACAGATGCCCCAAAAAGGCGCCGAGCGCCGCTGCAATTGCCTGGTCGCGGCCGAGAAAATGTCCGGCGACGAACACGGCGACGGTGCCTTTGAGCATATCGCCCAAAAGCGTCGCGGCGGCGAGCCCCTTCCTTCCGGTGCGCAGCACATTGGTAGCGCCGATACTGCCCGAACCGATACCGCGGACGTCCGGCGCTCCGGCGACGCGCGTTATCAACACGCCGAATGGAACCGAGCCGCACAGATAGCCGAACACGAATGCGGCGACGTATTGAAACGCGAGCGAAGACGCGGACATGAGCCTATCCGGCGCGCACTTTCTTACCAGGCTCGCGTGGCTGAAAGCCCGCGGTGGCGGCCTCGGCCTCGCTGCGGTAAATGATCAGATGCTTCAGGCGCTCGGTGGGTAGCCGTGCGAGCGCGCCCAATCCGGGCGAAAAAGTTTTGCGCGGGGTATCGGCGACCACGAACTGCGCCGCCGCTTCCTCCTCGATGTCCGTTTCGCAATACACGCACCGCAGTTTGCGGTGCCGCGGCGCTTCGTCTTCGATGACGTAGAACTTGTTGGCGGCGTATTGCCGCTCGGCCGGATCGGCGACGATGCAATTATGATTGGCGCACATGACGCCGGTGCCGATTGGCTGGGCGTAGATTGGATGCTCCGGCTCGGCGAAACCGCCGCTATACTGATGCAGCGATTTGTTCTTGTGCAAATGCAGGAGTAGCGAAATCAGCGCCATGCGCACCGGGACGCCGTATGCAGCCTGTTGGAAGTAGATTGCGCGCCGGTCGTTGTCGAGAGCGGCGTCAAGTTCGTTGACGCGCGGCAACGGATGCATCACGCTGGCTTCCGAATATTTCGCATCGCCAAGAAATTTGGCGTCGATTTTTGGATAAGGCCGTTCTTTCTCGGTCCAGCGCTCCTTCTGGAACCGCGTCACATAGACGGCATCAATCTTCTTCTGCACAAGCACCCCGTAATCGACTTCCGGATCCGGGATAAGCGACAATTGGTGCGGCTGATCGGCGGTGACGTAGAGCGCGTCGATGGCGCCGCCAACTTGGTCCGGCGCCTTGGAGACCATTTGGCAGTGGAATTCCTCGCGCAGCCGCCGTGCGACGTGCTCCGGCAGCTCCATGCCGGGTGCGGGGAGGGGATCGATTGTGGCGCCGAACCGCGCCAGCGCGTAGACGAACGAATGGATCGTGCGGCTGCCCTTGAGGTCGCCGGAAATCGCGATCTTCATGTTGCGCAGGCTTTTCTTCTTCGAGCGCAAGGTAAACAGATCGCACAAGGTCTGGGTCGGATGTTCGTGACTGCCGTCGCCGCCGTTGATCACAGGGACTTGCGAATACTCGGCCGCAAGCCGCGCGGCGCCATCGCGCGGATGACGGATGACGACGACGTCGCAGTAATTGGAAATGACCCGAATAGTGTCCGCCAAGCTTTCGCCCTTCGCGGCGGAGCTGACCGCTGGATCGGCACTGGTAATATTGGCGCCGCCGAGCCGCAGCATCGCGGATTCGAACGATAACCGGGTGCGGGTCGAGGGCTCGTAGAACAGGGTCGCCAGAATAGACTTGCTAGCAAGTCCGGTGCTGCGCGCGATCCGGTAGGGGGTGTGGGAATCAGTGAGTTGCTGCAAAAACCCTTGCGCGACCTCGAAGATCGTCTCGATCTCCTTGTTGCTGAGGTCGTTGATCGAAACGATATGGCGCGTGGGCGGCAGGGCCTTGGTCATTAAAGCGCTGCTATAGGCCCAATCCCCGCGCCCCGGCAAGCCCGCTCTGGCCGTCGGCGGGCGCGATGCACCGAAAACGTCGGCGGCGGGGCAACCGTGCTAAATTCGATGCTCTGGAGAGGCTCGTTGCCATGATTTCCCACACTCCTCGCTCGCCCTTCGACACCCACGAGGTGTTCAACCAGCCGCCGCCCTACGAGAACATCGACCTGTTCGAAAGCGACACGCCGCTGAAGGACGCTGTCAACGCCAACGGTGGGGGGAAGGAGAGCGCGGCGCTGTCTGAATTCGGCCGGCACTGGGGCAGTGCCGAGATGTTTGCGCTTGGCCGGCAGGCCAACGAAAATCCGCCGAAGCTTCACGCCTTCGACGCCAAAGGCTTTCGCAGCGACCGGATCGAGTTCCATCCCGCCTACCATCGGCTGATGTGCGAGAGCGTGGCGGCCGGTTTGCATGCCTCAACCTGGGTGGCCGCCGGTAAGCATGCGCCGCCGCCGGCCGAGGTCATGCGCGCCGCGCGTTTCTTTATGGCGGCCCAAGTCGAGACCGGCCACCTGTGCCCGATCACCATGACGCGCGCCGCGCTCGCTGCGCTCGCCGCTGAACCCTCGGTCTCCGCCAAGGTCGTGCCCAAGGTGCTCACCCGCGACTACGACGCCGCGTTTGCGCCGTTCTGGGAAAAATCGGGCATGACGCTCGGCATGGGCATGACCGAAAATCAGGGCGGCACCGACGTGCGCGCCAACACTACGAAAGCGGCGCCGTCCGGCGATGCCTATTTGATCGTCGGGGCCAAATGGTTCATGTCGGCGCCGATGAGCGATGCCTTTCTGGTGCTGGCACAGGCGCCGGGCGGGCTCACTTGTTTTCTGATTCCGCGTTTTCGGCCCGATGGCAGCGTCAATGCGCTGCGCTTTCAGCGCCTCAAGGACAAGCTTGGCAACCGCTCCAATGCCTCAAGCGAAGTGGAGTTCACCGAGGCTTTTGCTTGGCGGATCGGCGAGGAGGGCGCCGGCATCCGCAACATTCTGCAGATGGTGCAACTGACCCGGCTCGATTGTGCGGTCGCCTCGGCCGGTCTGATGCGGATGGCGTTGGCCCAAGCCGTGCATCACTGCCGGTACCGCAATGTGTTCCAGAAGCCGCTTTACCACCAGCCGATGATGCGCACGGTGCTGGCCGATTTGGCGCTCGAAATGGAAGGCGTGGTGGCGCTGGTCATGCGGCTGTGCCGCGCGCTCGACTGCGCGGCGGAGGATGCGCACGAGGCCGCCTATGCGCGGCTGATCACGCCGGCGGCGAAATTTTTGATTTGTAAAATCGCACCTGCGTTTGTGTTCGAGGCGATGGAGTGCCTTGGCGGTAACGGTTACGTCGAGGAAAGCATCATGCCGCGGCTTTACCGCGAGGCGCCGGTCAATGCGATCTGGGAAGGGTCCGGGAACGTCATGTGCCTCGACGTGCTGCGCGCGCTCAGGGGCGAGGAAGAGCGAAGCTTGTTTCGCACGCTCGCCCATGACGCCGGCGTCGAGGTTCGCGACCTGAACGCGGAAGAGCCGCCGAATGAAGCATATGCGCGAATGACGGTCCAACGGCTGGCGCTGTTGGCGAGCGCGGGGGCGCTGCGAGCGGGCGCGCCGCCGCAGGTGGCGGATCAGTTTGTGTGTTCGCGGCTCGCGGGAGCACGCGGCACTCTCTACGGCACACAACAGATCGATCCGGTTGTGGCCAATTTGCTGCTACAGCGCGCCCTGCCGGAGCGCTAACCGTCGCGCTGTTGCGGTTGCAGATCGGATTTTGCCAGCCGTTCGAGCGCGCCTTGAAGGATGTAGACGGCGGCGTGCTGGTCGATCACCTTCTTGCGCTTGGCGCGGCTGACATCGATGTCGATCAGCGCGCGCTCGACTGCGGCGGTCGAGAGCCGCTCGTCCCAGAGCGCGATCGGCAACTCGGTCTGCTGCGCGAGATTGCGCGCGAAGGCGCGTGTCGCCTGGGCGCGAGGGCCCTCGCTGCCGTCCATGTTGATGGGCAAGCCGAGCACGAACCCTGCGGTGCGCCGCTCCGCGGCGAGGACAAGTATACGGGCGGCATCAACACCGAATTTTTTGCGGACGATGGTTTCAACCGGCGCCGCCACGCGCCGGTCCGGATCGCTCGCAGCGACGCCAATGGTCTTGGTACCGAGATCGAGGCCGATCAAGGCGCCCCGCGGCGGCAACAGCAACGCTGCATCGGGAAGCGTCAGTACCGGCATCCCGCCCGCCTAGCACGCGTCAATGTCACCGCCAACGCCTACTTTTCCCAGTCCTCGTGCGCGACTATGGTGTGTGCGGCGCGTGTTGCTGCCGAGGGTATCCATGCAGCCAATCAGAATCTGTCTCACGGCCGTACTTGCGGCCGTCATCATGCTGGGTCTTATGCCGCAGTCCGCTGAAGCCGCAGAAATCAAGGTCATCAGCGGCGGCGCCTTCAAGACCGTACTGACCGCGCTCGTCGCTCAGTATCAAACGGAGAGCGGCAACACCGTCGCCGTCACCTACCGGACGGTCGGGCAGCATATGAAGCTGATCGCCAGCGGCGAGGAGATATTCGACGTCGCCGTGCTCACGCCGGAGGCGATCGAGGCGCTCGCGAAGGAAAGCAAAGTCGCCCCGGGCAGCCGCACCGATCTCGCCAAGACTGGCGTCGGCGTCGTCGTCAAAGCCGGCACGCCGCTGCCCGACATCAGCACTGTAGAGGCGTTCAAGAAGACGCTGCTTGCGGCCAAGTCGGTCGCCTATATCGATCCGGCGGCGGGC
Organism: Xanthobacteraceae bacterium; assembly: GCA_049300295.1. Lineage (GTDB taxonomy): Bacteria > Pseudomonadota > Alphaproteobacteria > Rhizobiales > Xanthobacteraceae > BOG-931. Next base: position 20,546 of record JBAQJL010000023.1, on the reverse strand, counting down.
GGCTCAAGCGGCATCTATGTCGGCAAGCTCCTGGAGCGGCTCGGCATCGCCAAGGAGGTCAATGCCAAGGCTGTCCTGGTGCATGGCGGTGAGGTGGCGACTCACATCGTCGACGGCGAGGCTGAAATTGGCATCCACCAGATCAGCGAGATCCTGGCCGTGAAGGGTGCGGTGCTGGTCGGTCCGTTGCCCGCGGCCATTCAGAACTTCACGGTCTACTCGGCGGGTGTCGCAGCAGCTGACGGGGCCGCCGCGAAGTCCCTGGTGAAATTCCTGTCGGGGCCGCATGCCTTGTCGATCATTAAGGCGAAGGGCATGGAACCGGCCGGCTCATAGCGGGCTCAGAAAAAGGCAGCGCCCGCACGAGGGCGGGCGCGGGCTTGCTATCAAGCTAGATAGGCGCGGTTATCGCCGCACATGATCCCAGGCGACATGCGGAATGTCCGAGCGGGTGATTCCGAGATCGGCCAGTTCGCGGTCGTTGAGGTTGGACAATTCACGAACGGTAGTGCCGTATTGTCTCCAAGTTTGAACGTAGCGGATGAAAGACGTAAGCATTTTTGCTCCTTTCCCCGGCGATCGCCGTGTTTAGGGGTCTATATAGGGAACCGACTATCGCATTGCACAATAAATTGCTGCAGTGCAGCTAGGTGCTAGTTGCATGAGATATTTTAATGAAACTTTAGAAATTAGCCGGAGGCCGCGATTCGCTATCCCTGGGCCGTGTGGCTGCACTTGGGGGTGCGGTTAGTGTTCCGTCGCCTCGATTGGTGCCCCATTTGCCCGCTTTCGGCCACCACGCAATCGTAGCGCCGCCGAACTCCCGCGTTGATATCGCGGGGTTCTGTTGCGTCTGTCAGGGGATGGCCATGGGGACTACACGGGAACACCGCCGCTGCGCGGAAGAATGCGTAGTAATGGCGCAGCTCTCAGACGATGACACCGACAAGGCGCTTTGGCTGACCTTGGCGCAGTCGTGGGTTCGGCTTGCCGAACACTCCGAGCGCGGGCCTTCGCTGGTGGCGATCGATGGAGACGCTATCTCCGCGGCGGTTTCCGATCACGACTAGAATCGCGGCGGTCGGCCACGCTACAGGTGAATGAGACGCGTGAGATTGCGGCTTACTTGCCGTTCGCTTCCAGCACGCGGCGGCATGCGGCGCTGATTCTAGGCCGATTGCGCTGCAGGCACCCGAGGATCGCGAACACGTCGCACTGGTTAGCCTGCAATTCAGCCGTGCAGTAGGTGGTCACGTCGCTATGACATGCGGCGCGATCCTGATCGTTGCCCTGAATTGGCCCCGGACATTGCGGCGCCGCCGGCTGTGCCGGGAATTGGGCTGAAGCGGCCGTTACGCCAGCTAGCAATAAAGCCACGCCAAGAACCAGTGTGCGATGCATGTTTGACTTTCCACCAACAGCGAAACCGTTGCGTTTGCCAGCGTAGCACATGTTCGGCGAAGTCGAGTGGATCGGGCGAGTTGTCACCAGCCCTATTCGGGCGGCGGAGAGGCCGCTAAAGACTTCTTGGCGACGCGCCAGAGACTTGTTGGCAAGGCGCTAAAGACTTGTTGGGAAGGCCGCGCGGCGATACATCTGGCGGCGAGGGCGGTTAGCTCAGTTGGTAGAGCGTCTGCTTTACACGCAGGATGTCGGCGGTTCGAGCCCGTCACCGCCCACCACTTTGGCCGCAGACCCGGAACAGGCTACCACGCCGTTAGGGCGCGACTGTTCAATTTGCTGAACAGCGATTCTGGAGGGCGGCGCCGCTCGCAGGACTGATTCTCATCAATCACAGGACGGAGGACAGATGGCCAACGACGGAAGACATCCTTCCATCCCAGTCGTCCGTCCTCCGTCCTGTGTCGTCCCTTGCGGATGGCGAAGGACTTTAGATGGCTTCTTTGAGTTCTTTCGAAGCGCGGAAGGCGACCTTCTTGCTCGCCTTGATCTGAATCGGTTCGCCGGTGGCGGGATTGCGGCCCATGCGCGCAGCGCGCTTGCGAACCTGCAGGATGCCGAGACCGCCGATGCGGATGCGCTCGCCCTTTTTCAGGTGTTTGACGATGTTGCCAACGAAGCCTCCGAGAATGGCCTCGGACTGCTTTTTCGACAGTTCGTTGTCTTCCGCCAGCGTTGCGGCAAGATGCTTCAAAGTCACGGTAGTGGCTGGTTTGGATGCCATGAAAGACCCTCCTCGATGAAGCGGTAGCCTTGGAATTGCGCCGCTTATCGGATTGCAGTTAGACGATTCGGATACGGCTGACCACGCTTGTTTTGCCGATTCCACCGATGTTTTTCGCGTGCGCGCAGTATCTGGTATGGCTTCGTGGCGCGTTCAAGGCGTCAGCTCTGCGTCGATTTAGGCCCGAAATCCTTGACTTACGGCGGGCTCCGCCTTAACTGCCGAGCGCGTCCGCGGGGGCGTAGCTCAGTTGGTTAGAGCGCTAGCCTGTCACGCTAGAGGTCGCGGGTTCGAGCCCCGTCGCTCCCGCCATTTCCAAAAAATATTCAATATTTCAGAGGCTTAAGCGCCACGTAGGGTTGCTGTAGGCAACCCTTGAGAGGTCCGGCGGTGGGCTTTGGCGCGGAATGCGCTCAAACGCTTTCGAGGATCTTGTCGATCTTGGCGCTGAAGCGATAGCGCGGAATGGCATCGAGGTCGGTGCCCGTAACCCGGATCACCCAGGCCTTTTGCGGATGGGCGGTGGAGTGGATCGCGCCCGACGCATAGCCGCGCGTTTGTCCGTGGCCGAGCGCGTAGTGGCGAGTCTTCTCCAGCACCGCTCCCTCTTCGGACGCCGGGTTGACGCGTTTCCACTCGGTCATTTCCGTCACACCGCGGGCGGTCCCGTAGATCGCCCAAGAGGCGCCGTGGCTGTGCGGCTTGCCGACTTTGTCGCCTTCCTGTACGTGCGCCAGCACATACGCATCGGTATCGGGATCGTGCCACAGTTCGCGGCGTCCGATCGGCGTATCGTCTTTAAAGGTCTCGGCGACGAACTCTGGATTGTTCAGGAGTTCAGTCAGCTTGCGCGCCACATCAGGCAACCCGTTCTGACCTTTGGCTTTGAGCGTCGCCGACAGATCGCTGCAAAAACTGGCAAGCGTGTAGGGCATGGTCAACTCCCGAAGGTGTGGCGGCCGACGCAAAGGCCGGTGCAAATTAATTAGCCGCACTGTTACGCCGCGCGGCGCGGCGGTCAATGCCGGCCCGTTCCCACCAGCGCATTGTAGCGCGTGATTACTTCGCGCGGTGTGGCGGCGGCCTTGGCAACTGCATCGTGCACGGTGGTGCCGTCGATCGGGCTCATGTCGATGCCGAGTTTTTCCGCGGCCGCCACGACCGCCGGATCTTTGCACATCGCCATGAAGGCCGTTCGGAGCGCCGCGGCGCGGTCCGCGGGAATCCCTGGCGGCGCCGCGAACGGCAGCGAGATGAAGAACTGCAGGTCGGCGAAATTGAGCAGCGCGTGTGCGCCGGGGTCGTTGGTAAGCTCATAGGCGGTCGGCACGTCGGAGAAATTGGGATGCCGGGTTTTTCGGCCGAACTGCATCAGGGCGCGAAACGCGTGATCATTCCATAGCGCGCGCTGCCCGGTACGGACCGAGCTGAGGCCCACCACCTGGCCGTCGATCTCGCCGCGCTGCATGGCGAGAAACAGCGGGGCTGCGCCGGTATAGCCGCTCACCACCTTGACGTTGAGTTTGAGAACATCCCTGGCGATGGTGGCATAGATAACGTTGCTTGACGCCGCATTGTCGCCGCCAAGAGTGATTGATTTCCCGCCTTGTTTGATTTCGGCGACCGATTTGATTGGATCGTTCGCCATCACCAGCATCAGATAGGCGTCATTGGCGTAAGACGAAAGACTGCCGAGCCACGTCAGCTTAAGCGGATCGAAATGGACGTTGGGATCGCCCTGGATGGCAAGTAGCGGCACCGCGCGTTCGAGCTTGGCGATCACCGAACCGTCTTGCGCAAATGTATTGGCGAGACGATTAGCCGACGTGATGCCGCCCGCGCCCGGCTGGTTTTCGACCACGATCGTCGGGTTTCCGGGAATATATTTTCCGAGATAGCGCGCAACGAAACGCGCCGAAATGTCGTTGATGCCGCCAGGCGCGGTGCCGACCACCATCGTGACTTGTCGGCCTTTGTAGAATTGCTCGGCCGATTGTGCGAAGGCGGCGCCGGCGGATGCGCCGGCGGTCAGGCCGCCGAATAGCGTGAGCGCAGTGCGGCGTGTCATGACGGTCATTTGATCCTCCAATGTTTCTTATTGCGGCGTCCCGGAATGCGACCGAGGCCAGCCTCCGAGGCGACGAACGATGTTTATGGAAACGCCTCCAGTAAATGCCCGTAGCCTTTAACCGGCTGGCGGACGTGCAGGCGCTTTTGGATTTCCCAGACCCGCGCCGGCACCGGATGCACCACCGGCACCTGCAGGTCCTGTTCGAGCATCGCGATGATGTTGAGCGTGCGCCAGCCCGAGCCGAGCATGTAGATCGCGTCAGCACCCTTGGCCTTGAGAAAATTCTTTTTGATGTGGGCGTAGACCTGCTCGCCGGACAGCGTCTGCACCTGGTTGAACGGCACGTCGATGCCCTCCATGCCGCGCACGATAAAGCCGGCGTCGCGAAAATATTTGGCGAAAACGGCGTTGAGCTTTTCGGGAAAATACGTGGCGCCGACGAAGCTCTTGGCTTTGAGCGCGCGCAGGGCGTTGACGTGATTCTGCGCTACGCTCATCACCGGCACTTTGTATTTCTTCTCCCACGCCTTGACGATTTTCTCCTCGCCTTTGCGGCCCAAAACCATGAACGGGGGCGCGCCGTGCGGATGGATGAGATCGCATTTTTCTTCCGCCAGCACCGCAACCAGCTTTTCGTAATGCGGCATCATGGTGTGAAACTCGTCCTCGGTGCCGCGCCGGATATTGAGGAACAGTGGAATAAGACCGATGCCTTCCGGCAGCAGCCGGCAGACCTCTTCGGTCACACCCGGCCGCATGGTCGGATTGATCATGCCGACAACGCCACGCCAAGAAGAAAACGCCATGATGGAAACCTCAAAGAACCGCGAAGGGGCGCAGTGTAGCACGTCGGCCAGCAAAGGGAGGACGTCAGCGCCGGCCCGATGCGGGGACGTTGAGCGCATCGAGCAGCGGCCCGAGGTGCCGCTCATAGACGCGCCAGCGGCCAACGGCGCTCGAATAGATTGGCTGGCGCACCTGCGTTGCGCTGGCGGTGCGTACCGGCCGGTCGGTCTCATGGAACGACAGGCAGCGATCCGTCCAGGGCAGGCCGCAATAAGCGATGATGCGGCGCGCCTGCTGTTCGACATCGGCGACGACGTCCTCATAGCGCACGTCAAGCATGCGGCCCGCCGGCAGCACGTTGCGCCAATGCGTCATCAGGCGCTCGTAACGCCTGTAATAGCGGCCGAGCTCGCTGAGATTGTAGGTGTGGTTCTGCTCGGCCGAGAACAGTTTTGAGAAGCAGGAAATGCAAGTGTCGACCGGATCGCGGATGGTGTGGATGATCTTGGCGTTCGGCAGCGCCAGATGGATCAGGCCGGCAAAATAGTAGTTCGACGGCATCTTGTCGGTGATCCGCGCCGCGTCCGCGCGTTCGTGCTTGGCTGCGAGCGCCCGAACCATCGCGATATAGCGCGCGCCGATCTGTTGCAGCGGCGCTGCGTCGAGCGCCGCGACGAAGTCGGGATAGGGCAATGCATTGCCGTCCGGACCGCGGACCGTGAGCACGACGTCGTTGAAACTTTGCAGTTCGCCGGCCCCATAGACCACGGGGTGACTGGCGATGATCTGCTCGACCAGCGTGGTGCCGGAACGTGGCATGCCGATGACGAAGATTGGTAGCGGGGAGGGATCGCCGCCGCCGGATTTGGCCGCGATCAGGTCGCGCGTGAACAGGCTTTCGATGCGGTCAAACAGAGCGAAGGTCGCTTGTTCGTCGTAGGCGATCGTCGAGCGCTTGGCTGCATTGCCGGCGAGCAGGTGCTGGATCGAGCGATCGTGATCTTTAAGGTCGGCGTAGGCCTTGCCGAGACCGAAATCGAGCTGCATGCGATCGGTCTTCGAAAGTCCGTCTGGACTCGCCGCGAGTTGCTCCATGGCGACGAGATGAGGATCGCCTGGGACGAATTTCTTTGAATCGGCAAGGTTGACGTAAACGCCGGCAATAGCGGGCTCGAGCCGCAACGCGTCGAGATAAGCCGTGCGTGCTTCGTCAAGCTTGCCAAGTTCCTTGAGCACGTTGCCCATGTTGTTGTAGGCGTCGGCGAGGTCCGGCTTGAGCGTCAGCGCCTGCCGATAGTGTGCGAGCGAAGCCTCAAGCTCGCCGCGCTCGAAGGCGACGCGGCCCATCAGATTCACCGCGTCGTGATTGTTCGGGTCGAGCGCCAGCGCGCGGTCCGCCGCGCCGGAAGCATCGTCGACCTTCTTCTGATCGAGCAAGATCGTTGCATAGTGGACGTGGAATTTGTCGCTGCGCGCCTCGATGACGAGCGCGCGGCGCATCAGATCGGCGGCCTCGTCGAGCCGGTCGAGATCCTTCACCGCGAGCGCCAGGTTGTCGAGCGTGTCGGGGTTGTTGGGAGCAAGCTCCAGCGCCTTGCGATAGATGGTCTCGGCCTCCTCCACCCGCTTCAGCTCGCGCAAACAGGTGCCGAGATTGTTCCAGGCATCGGCAAAACTGGGCATCAGCTCTAGGGCGCGGCGGTAGGACGGTTCGGCATCGGCGAAGCGCTTGAGGCGTTGCAGCGCGTTGCCGCGATTGCTGTGGGCCTGGGCGAAATTGTCGTCGCGCGCGATGGCGCGTTCATAAAGCTCCAGCGCTTCTTCAAATTTCCCCTGATCGAACAGCGCAATGCCGAGATTGCTCAACGCGCCGGGATAATCCGGATTGATTTCCAGCGCACGCCGTCCGGCCGCAATTGCCTCGTCGACGCGTCCGGCAAGCCGGCACATCTCGCCGAGATTGGCGTGATATAATGCAACGTCCGGCTTGATGGCGATCGCGCGGCGGATGTGTTCGATCGCTTCGCCGAGCTTGCCGGACTGATGGGCGATAATGCCGAGCATGTGCTCGGCCTCGGCGTTGTCCGGCGCGCTGGCGGCGGCACGCCGCGTCAGTTCATCGGCATCGGCCAGAAAGCCGTGCCGGCGCTTCTGCTCGGCGAGAACGAGAGCTTGGCCCGGATTGACGGCTTGTTGCTGTTCGACAGGCGGCACTGCAGCGACCGTTGCCTCCGCAGCCATGATGGCGGCTGCTTGCGCGGCACGGCGCTCGCCCTCGGCCTTAAACGGCGTGAGCCGCGCCAGGTCGCCGCTTGCGACCGCGGCCAGTTCCTGCGCCACGCGCGCAATGACGCCGCTCCAGTCTTCCCTTCCGTTCCCTCCTTTGCTCTCGGGGGAGGGTGGAGTCGCGGTTGGACGAAACAGCCGCATGTTCGGATACCAGGGATTGTCCTCACGCTGCAGCGTCCAGCGCCAATCGGTGATCGACGGCAGCAGCACCCAGACCGGCTTACCGAGGGCACCCGCAAGGTGTGCCATCGAGGTGTCGACAGTAATCACCAGATCGAGCGCGCTGACAGCGGCGGCTGACTCGACGAAATCGTTGAAGGCGGAGGCAATGTCTTCGATTTTGGCTTCGTTCGCTTTCAGCTTTTTCAGATCGGCGGCGCGCGGGCCGACCTGGAGACTCGCAAACGACACGCCGGGCGTGGCGAGCACGGGCGCCAGCGCCGTCAGGTCGACGGAGCGGCGATGATCGTTGACGTGCTCCGGATTGCCCGCCCATACCAGCCCGACTTTGAGGCCGGACATTTTGCCGAGCCGCTGGCGCCAGCGCTCTACCGAGTCCGCAGGCGCGTGCAGATACGGTACATGTGCGGGGATCGTTTCGAGCCGTGTCTTGAGCAAACGCGGCAAGCTCAGCAACACCGCGTCGCACGGGTAGGGCTCGGGATCGCCGCGGTCGCCCAAAACTGTGATGCCCGGCAGACTTTCGCGAAGGAGCGTGACGAGTTGCTGATGGACCCGCACCGTCACTTTTCTGGCGCGGGCGGCGAGCGGCGGGATGTAGCGGACGAATTGCAGCGTGTCGCCGAATCCCTGCTCGGCCTGGACGTAGATATGCTTGCCGGCGAGGCTTTCGCCCTGCCACGGCTTTTCGGGGAAACGAGGACCCTTGCGCTCGCTCGAGCGCAGCCGCCATTCGTACTCGTCCCAGCCTTCGCCGAAATCGCCGCGCATCAAAAGCAGAATGCCGAGTCCCGAATGGGCGTTGGCATGATGAGGCGCGAGCGCGATGGCGCGCCGCAGCGCGATCATGCCTTCGTTGAAGTCGCCGCTGTGATGCAGCGTGGTGCCGAGATTGGCCCAGGCGTCGGCATAGTTGGGCTTAAGCTCAAGCGCGTGGCGATAGGCGACGATCGCTTCGTCGAACCGCTTGAGTGCGTGCAGCGCATTGCCGAGATTGCTGTGCGCTTCGGCAAAGTCGGGCTTCGCCGCAATGGCTTGGCGCTGCGCGCGGGCGGCCTCCTCGTAATCCTTCAGCTCGTACAGCGCGACGCCGAGATTGCTCAGAGCCATCGGCATGTCGGGCTCAATCTCAAGCGCGCGCTGGGCCTGTTCGGCCGCAAGCTTGGGCCGGCCCGCGATGCGCAGCATCTCGCCGAGGTTGGCGTGATAGAGCGCAACCTGCGGTGCGAGTGTGACGGCACGCTGCACGTGCTCGATCGCGTCGGCAAGTTTGCCATTTTGGTGGGCGATGACGCCGAGGAGATGTGTGGCCTCGGGTGAGTTGGGCTGCGCCTGCAGGATTTGGCGGCAGACCGCCTCGGCTTCCATGAGCCGGCCCTCGCCGCGGCAGCGGTCGGCGTAGACCAACGCCTCGCCGAGCGGCATGAAGGTGGCGTTGCCCTGGCCCACAACTTCGTTCATCGCCGGGTGGATAGCATGGTCACCTGGTGGGCGGCCACAATGTGAGGCTCTGCTGAAGGTCTTCCCAAGGCAAGGTGACCGGGGTGCTGTCTTGGGCGGGACGGGTGGTGTTTCTGCAACACCCGCCGGGAATCTGGCAGATCACCAGTGGAATCCGTGCGTTTCAGGACGTTCGTCATTTACCGCGTCACATGCCGCAACATACACATTGGATCGCGGATCATGGCCTGGGGGTCATGGATATACGCTTCGCGCGACAGCGACCGGTGGAAATGGGCGGGCCTCGTCATATCGATCGGAGCAGACTGCGACTGCTGCTGGCTTCGAGTTCGATGGCGGCGCTCCTGGTTGCCGGAGGTGCGCCGCGCGCCTTTTCTCAGACCTTTGACATCACGACCACTCCCGGCAACGCGATCATCCCGAGCAGCACCTTTACGGCCGTCAGAGTTGCGACCCCGAACGTCAGCGTGGGCGGCAGTGTCATCAATACCGGCACCGTCAATGCGGCTGCGACCGGAATTCTGATCAACAACAACGCAACGCTTGTCGGCGGGTTGACCAATAATGGCGTGGTCGATCTGTCCTCGAAAAACGGAATACTGGTGAATGGCGCGACCATTGTCGGCGGCATCCTTAATTCCGGAACGATTACAAATAGCAACACCGGAGCCGGCATCACCGTCACCAACGTTTCGACATTCGGTGGCGGTATCAGCAACAGTGCCACAATCGACGTGGGGGGCAATGGTATTTTCGTCGGCCCAACCCTGTCGGGTGGCCCGGTCTCGACATTCTCGGGCGGCATCAGCAATAGCGGTGTTATTTCGGCTGGTGGCGCCAGCGCCGCGGGCATTGCGGTTCAAACCATTCAAACCTTTATCGGCAATATCACCAATGCCAAGAGCGGTACTATCTCGGCAGGGCACACCGGAATTGTGGTCAACGAGCATGTCAATCAGTTCGTCGGCAACATCGTCAACATGGGCGCGATCACGGCGGTGTCGGGAATTGTGGTCGGGTGTGGCTGCGGAGTCTCGACCTTTGCCGGCAGCATCTCCAACAACGGCACGATCACCGCGGCCGCAGTGGGCATTCTGGTAACAAACGTTGAGGTCTTTGGCACGTCCGCAGCCGGTGGCGTTACCAATAGCGGCACTATCACTGCCGGCATCGGCGGCATTGTGGTGACGAATGTTCATACCTTCGGCACGTCAGCCGCAGGTGGCATAACCAACAGCGGCGAGATTTTCGTCGCCGCGACGAGCGGGCGCGGCATCATCGTTGCCGGGGTGTCGAGCTTCACCGGCCCAATTCTGAATACCGGCATGATCAGCGCCACCGGCGCGGGAGCTGCCGGGATCGAGGTTCAAGCGGTTCGAAACTTCGCCGGTTCGATCGTCAACGACACGTCGGGAACCATCACGGCAAGTGGACCTGGTGGCGTTGGCATCGTCGTCGGCAACTTTACCTCTCCCTTCGCTGGCGTCTCAAATTTCTCAGGCAATGTTGCTAACCGCGGCACGATTACCGCGGGTTCAATCGGCATTTTCATCGGCCCAGTCTCGACCTTTACCGGCAATGTGACCAACAGCGGCAGCATTTCCGCATGGCGCACCGGTATCGTCGTCGCCGACGCGCGAACGTTCACCGGTGACATCAGTAACAGCGGCATGATATCGGCGACGCTCTCCGCCGGTATCTTCGTTGGCGGCACCTCACTTGCCACCGGCGTTCGCACCTTCAATGGCGATATCATCAACAGCGGCAAGATTATCGGGGGTGGTTCCGGCATTGCCGTGGCCGATATTGGCACCTTCACCGGCAACGTCGTCAACAGCAGCAGCGGGACGATTTCCGCTAGCGGGGCGGGCATTTCCATATCGGATTCCCACACCTTCATCGGGAATGTCAGCAACGGCGGGCTGATCACGGCCGGGACCGGTATCGCGGTCGGGTGCTCCTGTGGCATCACCAATTTTACCGGCGAAATCGTCAACAGCGGAAACATCAACGCGACGCGCACGGGAATTTTAATTCAGAGCATCTCGACCTTTGCGGGCGGCATCACCAATACCGGCACCGTCTCGGGCGCGAGCGGTATTGTGATTTTGGGCACCTCCGGCGTGAGCATCTTTGATTCCGGAACGATCATCGGCAGCGGCGGAACGGCGATACAATTTGCTTCCGGCACAAACACGCTGACGCTCGGGCCTGGCTTTAACATCCAGGGCAATGTTCTCGGTGCAGGCGCCGACACGTTCCAACTCGGCGGCAGCGGTACAGGCGCCTTCAATCTCTCGAACATCGGTACGCAATATACCGGCTTCACCACGTTCAACGTTATTAGCGCCAACTGGGTCGCCACCGGAACCGGCAACCAAAACTGGAACATATCCAGCGGTGCCACGCTGCAGCTGGGTGACGGTGTCGTCGCCGACGGCGGCGCGATCACCGGCAACGTGCTCGACAACGGCACTTTCGCTATCGATCGTGCAGATACATACACGTTCGCCGGCACGATCACCGGCAGCGGATCGTTTGTGCAGATGGGGTCTGGTACCACGGTCCTGAACGGGGCCAATGGGTATGGCGGCGGCACGACGATTGCCGCCGGCACCTTGCAGGTGGGCAACAGCTCTGCGGTCGGTACCGGCCCCGTCATGCTCGACGGTGGCATCTTCCAAGCCGGCGCTGCCGGACTGCCCTTTGCCAATACGTTTGTCATTGACGCGGGCACCGGCACGATCGACACGCAGGCGAACACGCTGACGCTGTCGGGCAGCATCAGCGACGGCATTGGCTCGATCGGCGGTCTCACCAAGATCGGAGGCGGCACGCTCGTTCTGACCGGCACCTCAGGTTACACTGGAGCCACTAACGTCAATGCTGGAACGTTGCAGGCTGGGGCCGCGAGCGTGTTTGCGCCGCAAAGTCTGTTCAACATCGCGTCGGGCGCAACGCTCGACCTCAACGGCTTCAGTCAGACGCTCGGCTCGCTAGCCGGTGCTGGCAATGTCACGCTTGGCTCCGGTACGCTCACCGCTGGCGGCAACAATGCCAGCACGACCTATTCGGGCGCGATCTCCGGCAGCGGCGGCTTCAACAAGGCCGGCAGCGGCACGCTGTTGTTGACCGGAACCAGCGACTATACCGGGGTCACCAACATCGATGGCGGTACCTTCGAAGTCGACGGCGCCATCACCAGTTCGTCGAGCGTGAACGTCAATGCGGGCTCGACCCTCACCGGCGTCGGCACCGTCGATCCGAGTACGGTGACGATTGGGTCAGGCAGCAACTTTGTGCCCGGCACAGCCGGCGTGCCCGGAACCTCGATGACGATCGCCGGCAATCTCGCCTTTCAGTCCGGCGCGCTCTACCTCGTTTATCTCAATCAGGCGACGTCGACATTCGCCAATGTCACCGGCGCGGCGGCACTGGCCGGCACGGTTCAGGCGATGTTCTCGCTCGGCAGCGTCGCGGCAAAGCAGTATACAATTCTACAGTCGGCGGGCTTGAACGGCACGACGTTTGCGGGCGTCACGGCACCGCCGAATTTCACCGGGACTTTGAGTTATTCGGCCGACGACGTGTTCCTGAAGGTCAGTGCGGCGCTCGGCCTGGGCACCGCGCTGAACCAGAACCAGCAAAGTGCCGCAAACGCCATCAACGCTTTCTTCAACGGTGGCGGCGCGTTGCCGGCAGGCTTCATCAACCTGTTTGGACAAACGGGCAATGGCCTCGCAGCAACGCTGACGCGGTTGGACGGCGAGAATGCGACGGGAGCCGAGCATGTCGCATTCGAACTGACCAACGAATTCCTGGGCCTGATGCTCGATCCGTTCGTCTATGGCCGCGGCGGAGCGGCGAGCGGAGGCGGCCCGCTTGGCTTTGCGCCGGATCGGCAAGCGAGCTTCCCGAGCGATGTGGCGCTCGCCTATGCGGGCCTGCTCAAGGCTCCGCCTAGGCAATCTTTCGACCAGCGCTGGACAGTGTGGGGTGCGAGCTTCGGCGGCAGCGGTACGTTCAACGGTGATCCGGCGGTCGGCTCAAATAACGTCACAGCGTCGACCTACGGCTTTGCCGCCGGTGCCGACTATCACGTCGATGCGAATACCGTTCTGGGTTTTGCGGCGGCCGGGTCCGGTACCAACTGGAGCCTGGCGCAGTCGCTCGGCACCGGGCGGAGCGACGCGTTCCAGGCCGGCGTGTATGGCACCAGATATTTCGGGCCGGCTTATGTGAGTGCAGCGCTCGCCTTCATCAACAACTGGTTCACCACCAACCGTATCGCCGCGGCGGGCGACCAACTCACCGCATCATTCAACGGGCAGAGCTTTGGCGCACGGGTCGAGAGCGGCTATCGCTATGCCGTGGCGCCGGCGATGGGCGTGACGCCTTATGCGGCAATCCAGGCGCAGGATTTTCATACGCCGACGTACAACGAAACCGATTTGACTGGCGGCGGCTTCGGGCTGACCTACGCAGCGACGACGGCGACCGATACGCGCAGCGAACTCGGTGCGCGCTTCGATGCGCTGACGGCGTGGGGTGCGATGCCGATGCAACTTCGCGCGCGCCTCGCTTGGGCACACGACTGGGTGAGCAATGCAGCGCTCGACGCGGCGTTCCAGGCGCTGCCCGGCTCAAGTTTTGTGGTCAACGGCGCGGCAGTGCCGGCAAACTCGGCGCTCGCCTCGGTCGGCGCCGAACTGCATCTCACGCCACGTTGGACGCTGATCGGCAAGTTCGACGGCGAGTTCGCCTCGTCGGCACAGACTTACGCCGGCTCCGGCACGCTGCGTTATCAGTGGTGAGAACCGTCGCGATATTCACTGTTTGAGCAGCGCGTCGTAAGCCGGCCCAAAACCTTTGAACGATAGCGGGATGGCGACGCTCTGCGCGTTCGCGCTCTGGAACGTCATTTTGCCGGCGGCGGTGGCCGCGCGGAATTTCTTGATCGCATCGTCCTTCAAGACAAAATCGGCGAAACAACCGGCTGGCAAGCAGCGGTCGAAAGGCGCTGCGAGCCCAGGATCGGACGTGCTGGCCTGCACCCGGACTTCCGTGCGCAGATAGACATTCACCGGCACCTGGACTGTAAGGCGCGTCGGCTGACCTTTCTCAGGCCGCGTGATAGCGATTCGCGACAGGGGCACGCTGCGGCCCTGGCTTTGCATCTGGGTGAGTTGCTCGATGTCGCAGGTTTTTTGCGCGGGGGGACCGGCCTGAACCGCGCATTGCAGAACCCAGTCATCATAAGTTGCGGTCGTGCGCTCCTGGGCGAATGTATTGCCGCCCAAGGCAATGAGTAAACCGGCAGCAATAACCCAGACGGCCGTTAAGCGGGGATCGGGCATGTGGCTCCCTTACTTCGGGGGGCAGCCCCGGGCCCGACCATGGGTCCGGCAACGCTGCGCCCGTCGCCTCTTAGCGGATTTTCACCGCATTCGGAACATGCGCACTGCCGCGCCTTCTGCAAGGGCGGGCATTTAGCAACGAGCGTACGAGTGCGGTGCCGGAGAGTGCCAGCAGATAACGGGCGAGGCGAGACGCTTAGTCTTCTTCTTGCCGTCCGGCGGCACGCGCGATCGGCCGTTCGCCGAACAGTTTTGCTCCGGCGGTAAGGAACCGCTCAGGGTTGACGGCTTCGCCGTTGATGCGTGTTTCGTAGTGCAAATGCGGACCGGTCGATCGGCCGGTCGAACCGACGCGGCCGATAACCTGCCCGGCGCGCACTTTCTGACCGACCATGACGCCGATGGACGACATGTGGCCGTAGCGCGTCGAGAGCCCTTCGCCGTGGTCGATTTCGACCATCTGCCCGTAACCGCCCTCCCAGCCGGCCTTGACCACTTTGCCGGCCGCGGTGGAGTAGATCGGGTCACCGGCGGTAGCGTGCAAGTCCATTCCGGTATGCATCGACGGCGAGTGAACAAACGGATCGATACGGACGCCAAACGGCGAACTCATCTCCAGATCGCCGGCAAGCGGCTTGCGCAGCGGCACAAAATTCAACGTGTTGGAGAGATCATTGGCTTGCGCGCGGGCGATGCTGACGCGGGTCAAAGTGCGCGCGAACGTCTCGCTGGCGGGCGGCAATTTGACCGGTACGAACGGGCCGCCGGTCGCTGCCGGGATGGCATGCAGGTTGAGGCCAAGGCTGGCGAGGACGCTGTGCACGCGCTGCGCTCGGGTTTCGTAGCGTGCCTGCATCCGCTCAAGAGTCGCGTTCTCATCTCGGTCGACACGGTTGAGCGACGCCTCGACGTCGCGCAGTTGTGTCTCGATGCTCGACTGCTTGCCGGTATCGAGTCGATGGGGCGTGAATAGGGTATCGCCGATCGAGTCCGACTGTGGCGCTGGGCTGCCGCGGTCCGCCGGCTTGGTCGAGCCTGTGGTCATCGGGTCGGCGGCGCCGCCGAGCGCGCTCGCCTGCGATTCGAGCGTCGCTTGCCGCCGCGTCAATTCATCGAGTTTGTGTTCGAACTGATCTTGGTCGAGCAGCTGGCGGCTCGTGGTGCGATCAATCTCGGCGCGCAAGTCGGCGATGCGGTCCTCATAAGCGTACTGCTGCGCCCGCTCGCGCGCGATCAGTCCCTTGAGAACATCGTCATGGAAGGCAAAATAAGTGGCGGTGATGATCGACCAGCCGGCCATGATCACGAAGCTGCCGACCGTGATCCAAAACACGACCGGACCCAAACGAACCTGCCTTCCGGCGTGCGCAAACGTGTAGGCCGCGTTGCCGCTAGCCTGGGTGACGCCGTGTTGCCGGGGATCGGGCCGGCGAGCCGATTCACGGTGAATGTAATGCGCGCTGGCGCTGTGATGGGGCTGCGACGCGGTCCGCTGCGACATTGACACTCCCGCTGGCCTACCGACGCAAATCCGGCCATTCCCGTGCGGTCGATCTGAACAAGGCCACGACACCGCTGTCGGCTGCGATACAAAGTTCAGACCTAGCGCCACGCGGTCACTGAAACGCGCGATAGTCTTGACGGTTGATAGTCTTGGCGGTTGGGAGAAAAGACACGAACCTCGACAAACGCGTACTAGCTTCGCAACCGTCACATTGATCGCGCATATGACGCGGGTATGGTTAATTTTCAGGAAATAGCTGCGACGATTTTCTTATCCTGGGTAAACGTTTAGACAAACTCGCGGAATTTACATTGCCTTAACCGCGGCAAGGACCGCATCGGCATGGGCGGCCACGGAAACCCGCGGCCATACTTGCACAATGCGCAGATCGGGACCGATCAGGAAGGTCGTGCGCACGATGCCGAGAAACTTGCGCCCGTACATCGACTTTTCCTGCCACACGCCATAAGCCTCGAGCATCGGACGCTTCTCGTCCGAGGCGAGCGCAATCGACAGCTTGTGTTTGGTCTTGAAGGCGTCGAGCGCGGCTACAGGGTCGGCGGAGACACCCAGGATCTCGGCACCGGCGCGGGTGAAGGCGGCCTTGTGGCGCGTAAAGTCGATCGCCTCCCTGGTGCAGCCCGTCGTATCGGCGCGTGGGTAAAAGTAGAGCACGAGCTTGCGCCCGGCAAAGTCTGCGAGCGAGACATTGCCGCCGCCGTCCCGGGACAGAGTGAATGCGGGGGCTTTGGCGCCGGGACCGAGGCCGTCCGGGGCACCCTTCACCTTACGGTCCGTCATATGCCTTCCTTTCGACGCTTTCCCAGCGGCATCTTGGAAGGCCAGATTACGCAAGCAGGCCGGTGCGGTCGAGCACGGGGGCTGCGGCTTTCGACGGCACCACGGACGAGGGGACGCCCGAGGGGGCATGGCTAGTCAGGATCGGCAGAGCTCACCGCTCCCGAAGCGGGAACCGGCCGTTTACGCGCGTCGCCGCGGCAACCTCGTCGCCGCCCGCCGTGGCGATCGGTGGGGTGACGGCCGCTACGTCGCGGCCTACCGGCGCCTGCTCGCTCGCCATAAGCGCCTGATACGGCGCGTCTGCGTTAGCGGCGCGGCAATCGCGACGCTCGTCATTGTTGCCTTTCTCGGGCTTTGGTGGCGGCTCGACAGCGGCCCGATCCAGATCGACGCGTTCACGCCCTGGCTTGCGTCGGCGATTGAAGAGAATTTCGGCAGTCACGACCATGTCGAGGTTGGTGGCACTCAGATCGAGCGCACCGAGAACGGCGGCACCGCAGTACGGATTCGCGACATCGTCGTTCGGGACGCCGACGGCGCCGTGGTTGCAAAGGCGCCCAAGGCGGAGGTTCGCGTTTCGGCACTGAGTCTGCTCAGCGGCCACATGCGGGCACGCAGTCTCAATCTCGTTGGCGCCGAACTCAATGTGCGCATCAATCGCGACGGTGAAGTGACGGTCTTCGCCGGCGCCGGCAAGCATCCGATTGCGACCGCCACTGTGCCGGTCGCCGATGCGTCAGCTGCCAGCGACCTCGGCCCGGTCCTGGCATCGGAACCGCCTACTGTCACTGGGTCATCTGCTGCGTCGCCCGCTGCCGCGCCGCCCAAGGCTCTGGCGGTGACGCCCAAGGCTCTGGCGGTGACGCCCAACCGCACGAGCGATGTGCTGGCGGCCCTGCTGGCATGGATCGATGGCATCGGCGAGACCGGACTCGATGGTCACGATCTGCGCGAGCTCGGCCTGAAGGAAGGCACCGTCACTTTTGCTGACGAGCGCAGCGGCAAGAACTGGTCGCTTCACAATATCAGGCTCAGCCTTGAGCGGCCGGCAGGCGGTGGCGTGGTCGTCACACTTGGCTCGGAGGATCCGGATCAGCGCTGGGCGCTCGTTGCCTCGATCAAGCCGATCCACGGTGGCGTTCGCAGCGTCGAGGTGGAGGCGCGCCAAGTCCCGGGCAACGACCTCATTCGCGCGTTTCATCTCGGCGACGGTAAGTTGCAAACAACGATGCCGTTTTCCGCGAGTGTGCGTGGTGAAATCGGCGCCGACGGCGTGCCGCGCGCGCTGGTGGGCCGAATTGTCGCCGAGGGTGGCTCGATCGGCGGTGCTGACAGCTCTGACGGCCGAATCAATGTGGACCGCGCTGAGTTCAAGTTCAACTGGGACGACGTCAATCGCGTGCTATCGGTGCCGTTCCAGATCGTGTCCGGCGCCAATCGGTTCACGCTTCTCGGGCAGATGAAAGCTCCGGCGCAACTCGGCGGCACCTGGTACTTCAAGATCGGCGGCGGGACCGCAATGCTTGCCGCGCCGGACAATGGCGATCCGCTGATCCTCAATCGAATTGCGGTCAGCGGCCGGTACGATCCTGCGAAGAGGCGTTTTGTCCTCGACGAGGGCGACATCGGCAACCTGAACATCGGCGTGTTCATGTCCGGCGATGCGGAATATGCCGACGGCGATCTGCGCCTTCATGCCGGGCTCGCCGGCAAGCGCATGTCGCTCGACGATTTCAAGCGGCTATGGCCGGCCTTCGTCTCGCCCAAGGTGCGCGACTGGGTTGATGAACATCTGACCGGCGGAACACTCGACCACATCACGATCGCGGTGAATGCGCCGTTTGAGACGCTCAAAGCGAGCGGGCCGCCGATTCCCGAAAACGGCTTGTCGATCGACGCGCTGGTCAATCACTGCGTCGTCAATCCGGTGAGTGGCCTGCCTGCGCTCAAAGACGCGGATCTCACAATTCGCATCGTCGGCCGCGATGCCCAAGTTTGGCTGGGAAAGGCCACCGCCGACCTGCCGTCGGGTCGCAAGCTTACGATGTCGTCCGGCCTGTTCGAAGTTCCCGATACGGAGCCGCATGAGCCGCCAGCGCGGGTTCGCTTCAAGCTTGACGGACCGGTCCCGGCGGCGGCCGAGCTGTTGTCCATGGAGCGTTTGCGCGATGTTTCGCGCACGCCGTTCGACCCCGCTACCACCCACGGCACGATGACGGCCCAGGTGGCGCTGACGATGCCAATGAAGCCGGATTTGCCGCCTGGCTCCACCAATTATTCGATCATGGTCGACGCCACCAATTTTTCGGCGGACCACCTGATCATGGGGCAGCGGCTCGACGCGGCCGTGCTCCATGTGACGGCGACCCCGCAAGGCTTCGGATTCAAGGGCGACGTCAAGATCGCGGGCGCCTCGGCCTATCTGGAATACCATCAGACGCGCAATGATCCGCAAGCCGACATCCGCCTCAAGGGCACGCTCGACGCGGCGGCGCGCAAGAGCTTCGGCCTCGATCCTGGCGAGACGATCGTCGGCTCGATCCCGATGCGCATCGTCGGTCGCGTTGGCACCGACTCCGACCACGAAGGGCAGTTCTCGATCGACGCCGATCTCACACCGGCCAAGATAGACGGTTTCCTGCCCGGCTGGGTCAAGCCCGCCGGCAAACCTGCGCATGTGTCGATGACGTTGACGACGCAACCGCAGTCAGTCCGCATCGACAATCTCGCGATTGCGGGCGCCGGCACCGGCGACGGCGTCAGAGGTTCGATCGAACTGGATAGTTCGGGCGATCTGCAATCCGCGAATTTCCAGTCTTACGGCTTTTCCGATGGCGACAAGGCGACGCTGAAGGCCGACCGCGCGCCGGATGGAGCACTGCGCGTCACCATGCGCGGCGACGTCTATGATGGCCGCGGCTTCATCAAAACAATGACCGGCGGACAGCCGTCCGGTGGGGCGGGGGCGTCGACCGGCGCGCAGCACAAAACGCCGGATGTGGATCTCGATATCAAGCTCGGTGCGGTGCTCGCATTCAACGGTGAGGCGCTGAGTGACGTCGACCTGAAAATGTCGCGCCGCGCCGGCGAGGTCCGCAGTCTCGGTTTCAGCGCGAAAATCGGCCAGGACGGTACGCTTGCCGGCCAATTGCAGGGGCAGGCCAGTGGCCGGCAGACAGTAATTTTGCGCACGACCGACGCCGGTGCGCTGTTTCGCGCGACCGATGTGTACAAGCGCATGATGGGCGGACAGATGGCGATGGTGATGGAAGCGCCATCTTACACCAATCCGACGCAGCAGGGCACGCTCAACGTGCGTAATTTCACCGTCCATGATGAATCTGAGTTGCAGCGCGCAGCGACCGGCGGAGCGCAGAACGCACCGCAGGCGTCCAACAGCGATCTGCAATTCACCAGCATGCGGGTCGATTTCACCCGCGCGACTGGCCGAATTGCATTGCGCGACGGCGTCGTGCGCGGCCCGATGCTCGGCGGCACGATCGATGGATTGATCGATTACACGCACCGCAACGTCGATCTGCGCGGCACGCTGGTCCCGCTGTACGGGGCCAACAACATGTTCGGATGGATTCCCGTGGTCGGGCCGATCCTTGGTGGCGACAAGGAAGGACTGGTCGGCTTCACCTATGAGGTGGTCGGCCAACCCGGCAACCCGGTGCTCAACGTCAATTTCTTCTCGGTCCTGGCGCCCGGCGTGCTGCGCAAGATTTTCCAGTACCCGGCGGCGAGCGGCAGCATGTCGTTCGACGATCAGCGGCGCTAACTAGTCTTCCGTGAAGAACGCTATTTTCAGACGGGCAGCGATTTTGACTGGGCGAAGAGGACCGCCAGAATGAAGCGTAAAAAATCGTTCAACCACTTGATGAGGCGTCGGAAGTTGTAGCCGGCTGC
>JBAQJL010000022.1:0-91338 GCA_049300295.1 Xanthobacteraceae bacterium | reverse complement strand
CCGCAACCCCTCACCCAACCGCGTTTGCTGAAGCGCCTGTGCTGCCCTCTCCCGCAAGGGGCGAGGGCACGCCCTCTACGCCACCGCATCCGCCAATTGCGGCGCGGACGGCGGCGACTTCTCTCCGGTCTTCGCCGGCTCGAGGGCCGCGGCGACGGCTTCCTCCACCCGTTCGAGCCAGACGAATTCCATGTCCTTGCGCGCGACCTCCGGAATGTCGTCGTAGTCGCGCTTGTTGCGCGCCGGCAGCATCACGCGTTTGATGCCAGCGGAGTGCGCGGCGACGACTTTCTCCTTGATGCCGCCCACCGGCAGCACCAAGCCGCGCAGGCTGATCTCGCCGGTCATGGCGGTATCGCTGCGGATGGTGCGGTCGGTCATCAGCGAGGTGAGCGCCATGAACATGGCGACGCCCGCGCTCGGCCCGTCCTTCGGGGTCGCCCCCGCCGGCACGTGGATGTGGATGTCGCTCTTCTCGAAGCGGCTGGCGTCGATGCCGAGGGCTGTGGCGCGGTTCTTGACGATCGACAGCGCCGCCTGCGCGCTCTCCTTCATCACGTCGCCGAGCTGGCCCGTCAGAATGAGCCGGCCGGACCCCGGAATGCGGGTGGCCTCGATGAACAGGATGTCGCCGCCGACCGGCGTCCAGGCGAGGCCGGTGGCCACGCCGGGCACGCTCGTGCGCATCGCGGTTTCGCTCTCGAAGCGCGGCGCACCGAGGATCGCCACGAGATCGTCGCGCGCGATCGTGATCGGCCCGCTGCTGCCTTCGGCAATACGCACCGCGGCATGGCGCAGCGCCTGGCCGATCTGGCGTTCCAGACCGCGCACGCCGGCTTCACGGGTATAGAGCTGGATGATGTCGCGGATGACATCGTCGCCGATCTCGACCTGGCCGTCCTTGAGGCCGTTCGCCTCCATCTGGCGCTTGACCAGATAGCGGCGCGCGATCTGCAGCTTCTCCTCGGCCGTGTAGCCGGCGAGGCTGATGATCTCCATGCGGTCGCGCAGCGGCCCCGGAACGGTGTCGAGCATGTTGGCGGTGGTGATGAACACCACGCGCGACAGATCGTACGGCACGCCCAGATAGTTGTCGCGGAACGTGTTGTTCTGCTCCGGATCCAAAACCTCGAGCAACGCCGCGCCCGGGTCGCCCTGGATGCCGGCGCCGAGCTTGTCGATCTCGTCGAGCATCATCACGCAGTTGCGCGTGCCGGCCTTGCGGATCGCCTGGATGATGTTGCCCGGCAGCGCACCGATATAGGTGCGCCGGTGGCCGCGGATTTCCGCCTCGTCGTGGACGCCGCCGAGCGACACGCGCACGAACTTGCGGCCCATGGCGCGCGCGATCGACTGGCCGAGCGAGGTCTTGCCGACGCCGGGCGGACCGACGAAGCACAGGATCGGCGCCTTGCCCTGCGGGGCAAGCTTGCGCACGGCCAGATATTCGACGATGCGCCGCTTGATCTTTTCCAGATCATAGTGGTCCTCGTCGAGGATGCGGCGCGCTTCGGCAATGTCGATCGGCTTCTCCTCGGGCAAAGCCCAAGGCAGTTCGATCAGCCAGTCGAGATAGGTGCGCACCATGCCGTATTCGCCGGCAGCTTCCGGCATGCGCTGCAGCCGGCGCAGTTCCTTGCGCGCCTGATCCTCGATCTCCTTCGGCATCTGCGCGTCGGCAATGGCCTTGTCGAGCTCGGCCATTTCGGCGGCCTTGCCCTCTTCACCTTCGCCGAGCTGCTTCTGAATCGCCGCCATCTGCTCGCGCAGCACGGCCTCGCGCTGGCGCTCGTCGAACGCCGCCTTGGTCTGCTTGCCGATCTCCTGCGACAGCCGCAGGATCTCGATGCGGTGCGAGAGCAGCCGCGAGACCTTGTCCATGCGGGCGGTGATGTCGACCGTCTCCAGGATCTCCTGCTTCTCCTCCGGCTTGATGTCCATGTAGCCGGTCGCCAGATCGGCGAGCGCCGGCGCGGCATCGATCGACTGGATGGCGGCGAGCAGGTCCTGCGGCACCTGCGGCAGGAGCTGCACCGCCTCCACGGCTTGCGACTTGAGGTTCACGAAGCGCGCCTCGACCTCCGGCCCGCGCACGGCGGGTTCGGGAATCTGCAACACGCGCGCAACCATGAACGGCCAGCCGGTCAGATACTCGACGATCTGAAATCGCTGTTCGCCCTGACAGACCAGATGATTGGTGCCATCCGGCGCCGTGAGATAGCGCACGATATTGGCGACGGTGCCCATGCGATGCATGTCGATCGCCGACGGATCGGCAACTTCGGCATCGCGCTGCATGAGAATCCCGACCTGGCGCTGGTCGCGCACCGCCTGCTGCGCGGCGGCCACCGATTTCGGCCGGCCGAGCGTGATCGGCAGCACAAGACCAGGGAACAGCACGGTCGAGCGCACCGGCACGATGATCAGCGCGTCGGCCGGCAGCGGCGGCAATGCCCCCGCGGGTCCTTCCCTCGGCGCCTCTTTGGCTTGCACTTCAACTTCAGCCACGATTGGTCCCTGCTTTCTTCAACGTAATCACCAGACAACCCGCGACGGCGGCACGCGTGACGCCGCTGTAACGCCCAACCGGCAACCGTACGCGCCGGTGGAACCGGCCTTGCGGCAGTTCGAGCCGATGGATGGTCGCCGTCCGCAATTCCGGCGGCAGCACCCGTACGCCGGCAATCACCAGGTCGCCGTCTTCGATGACGACCTGGGCGTCCTCGATGGCGACACCGGGCAGCGCGACCAGCGCCAACACCTCATGTTCGTTCTCGAGGATGTCGACCGGCGGCTCCCAGGCCGGCTGGCGCGCCTGCGAGGCCCGCGGCCGGAACATCTCGCGGTGCATGCGCTCGGCGCGCGCGAGCACTTCGCACGCTTCCGACCACATCCAATCGCGGGCCAAATCTCGCGGCACGTCGCGGGCCATGAATATTCCCCTCCAGTGTGGATGGATTTATGTGTGGAGGCCGCCGCCGAAATTCAACGGTACGGTGACTTGGGCAGTGACTTGGCGCAATGACTTGGGGGCGGACAGTGACTTGGGACGGACAGCGACTTGGGGGCGACGCCTCAGCGACTAAGCCCTCAACTTGGGGATCAAGTCTTTGGCTTAAAGAGCAAGCCTTGTGCCCCAATGCCAGAATGCAGCCCGGTTGTGGGACACCAGCGAATTTCACCCGGCTGAAGCCTGGATTTCCGGGGGCCATCCGCTAGAGTGACGGCAAGCTAACGATGGGCGAAGCAAGGGAGTGAGTGCGAGGATGGCGCAGGTTTTCGTCTGCAGCGAGCTTGAGATGAAGGACGGCGACGTCCGTATCGTGCGGCAGGACAAGGTCGAAGTCGGCGTCTACCGGCACGACGGGTCGTACTACGCCTACCGCAACCAATGTGCGCACCAGGGCGGACCGGCCTGCGAAGGCATCGTGCGCAACAAGGTCGTGGACCTGTTCGCCCCTGACCGCACATTCCTCGGCCAGACCTATGACAAGGACGAGCCGCACATCGTCTGCCCCTGGCATGGCTGGGAGTACAAGCTCAAGACCGGCGAATGCGCGCCCGACCCGAAAATCCGGCTCAAGCGCTACGATGTCGTGAAGCGCGAAGGAGGCGTCTATGTCGTCCTCTGACGTATTGGAGCGTCCCGCCGACATCTTGGCCCGCGCCGCCGCGGCGCTCGGCGCCGCCGTGGACAATCCCGATCAGGTCGTCGATGCCGATCTGCGCGCGCTCATTGCCAACGTCGTGCGGCTCTACGGCGTGAAGGCCGAGAACGGCATGCGCACGCCGCTGCCGCCGGACAAGGGCGGCGTCACCATCGACGAAACGATGGTCCTCGCCACCGATCTCCTGCACGCGCTCAATGTGCAGCTGTTCGAATTGTCGATGTGGCAGGCGATGACCGGCAACAGCATCGCCCCGCATCAGCGCGTTGACGGACCGCAATCCCGCTAGCTCAAACTCCCGCCAGCAGAAGGGAACAGCCATGAACGTGATGACGCCGATCGTCCACGATCCCAACCAGCAGAAATTCGACACCACGGACCACCTCGCCCACGCGGCGCAGCAGGCCGAGGATCGACGCTACGAAGATTTCATGATCATCGACGTCGACTCGCATCACTACGAGACCGGGTCTTTCAAGGACATCCTCCAGTACATCGAAGACCCGGTGATGCGCGACCAGTTCAAGTACACCAAGGGCCAGACGCTGATGCTGCGCTCGACCGGCGGCTTTCAGGAAATGGCCGGCCGCATCGCCCGTTACGAATATCGCAACAGCGACCAAGGCGCGACCGGCGACCGCCACAAGGACATTACGCTGACGCTCAAGTGGATGGACGCCATGGGCGTCGACGTCGCCTGCCTGTTTCCCACCCCGATGCTCGGGCTCGGTCTCAATCCGATCGTCGAGGTCGAGGTGCAGTACGCGCGCGCCTATAATCGCTGGCTCACCGAACACATCCTGGCGCACGAGCCGCGCATCGTCTCGATGCTCTATCTGCCGATGAACGATCCGGTTGCGGCGCTCAAAATGGTGGAAGAGTTTTCCGGCCGCCAGGGCGTGGTCGGCTTCCTGGTCACCACCGTCCGCTACAAGCCGCTCTACAACAACGTCTACATGAGGCTCTATGCGGCGCTGGAGGAGCGCGGGCTGCCGCTGGCGTTCCATGCGGCGACCAACTGGGGCGACCAGAGCATGGCGATCACCAACAAATTCATCGCCAGTCACGCGCTCGGTTTCACCTGGTTCAACGTCGTGCACATGACCAACTGGGTGGTCAACGGCATCCCGGAACGCTTCCCAGGCCTGAAGTCGATCTGGATCGAGAGCGGACTCGCCTGGGTGCCGTTCCTGATGCAGCGGCTCGACAACGAATACATGATGCGTTCGTCGGAAACGCCGTCGCTCAAGCGCAAGCCTTCCGATTACATGCGCGAGATGTACTACACCTCACAGCCGATGGAGATGATCGGCAATCGCACCATGCTGGAAGAGACGTTCAAGATGGTCGCCGCCGATACCCAGCTGGTCTACGCCTCCGACTATCCGCATTGGGACATGGACCTGCCGTCGACGATCTACGACCTGCCGTTCCTCAGTCTGCAGGCGAAGAAGAACATCTTGGGCGAGACCGCGCGCAAGCTGTTCAAGCTCGATACCATCCTGTCGCCGGAAAAGAAGGCCCGGCTCAAGGCCCGTGTCCCGGCGTAGCATCGACGACGTAACGCGACCCTTATTTGTAACGGTTTATCGTAACGGTATATCTATGGCTGCTCCTCCGCCGCCGCTGCCGCCCAATGTGCGCCGCATCGAGTTGACCCGCGGCACGATCTTTCCAATGCTCGGTGGTCGTTCGACCTGGTCGCGCGAGCACCTGCTGCCGATCTTTGCCACCATCGTCGCCGGCCTGACACTGATTGTGGTGCCGATTCCGGGGCTGAATTTCAGCAGCAACGCGCAGACCAACGCAGCGTGGCAAGTCTATGTGACGATTGCGCTCTACATCGCTTTCCTGGTGAATTATTACATCAATCAGATGTGCGGGCGACCCCGCTCGGGATGGCTGTTGGGGCTGGTCGGCCTCGTCACGCTGCTGAGCCTCGGCGGCACCGTTTGGCACTTCTGGTACAATCTGTTTTACAATGTGCTGCCCGCTGCGCAGTGGCAGAAATCGACCATCGTTCCCGTGCGCATCGCCGGCTGGTGGTTCGGCACCGGGCTGTGCGAGGAAGGTTTCAAGGCGTTGCCGCTCCTTGTGCTGGCGCTGTTCGGCGCCGCAATGATTGGGCTCGGCCGCCACACCGGGGGCTGGCTCAGCCGATTTTTTACAGGTTTCGGCAAGCGCTTCGGGCTGCTTGAACCGCTCGACGGCATCGTCATGGGCGTCGCCTCGGGCAGCGGCTTCTTCATCGCCGAAACGCTGGTGCAATACGTGCCCGGCGCGATGAAGCAGGTGAAATATCCGGGATCGCAGGCGTTTGACGGACTGGTGCTGCTGCTCGGGCGCGGGTTGCCCGACATTGCCGAACACTCCGCCTGGGCCGGCCTGTTCGGCTATTTCATCGGACTGGCGGCGCTGCGCCCCAACATGGCGTACATTCTTGTTCCGCTCGGTTGGCTGAGCGCCGCGGCGCTGCACGCCGGATGGGACGCGATCGACGTCGTCACCAGTAACGGCATCGTCATTCTGAGCTTCTGGGTGTTCGTCGGCTTGCTCAGCTACGCTCTGCTGGCCGGTGCGATTTTCAAGGCCCGCGAAATTTCACCGCGCCGCCATTCGAGGGTCGCCGCTGGATTGCACAGGCCGCCCGGATTCGCCCCCAAATCCCCGGTCACAGCGATGCCGCTCGCCGCTGCCGAAGCGCCGGATGGGGATTGACCGCACATTCCGTTCCACGCAGACATGCTGAGGGGCGCAACATGTCAGACATCATCCGGCGACTGAAATCGGCCACAGCGTGCGAACGCGCGCTGATTCTCGCGGTTCTCGCCCTGGGCTCGGCGCTGCTGTCGTGGGGTCTGCCGGAGCCGGACATCGTGTTCTTTCACAAGACGCCGATGCTGCCCGCTCTGTGGTTCGGTCTGGTGCTGTGCGCCGGCGTCGCGCTGTGGTCGTCGCGCAGTCCGTTCACGCTCGTGATCGTTCTCGTGGCGTGCGGCATCGCGTGGCTCGCCGCGTTCGAAACCACAGTTCACGTCAACAGCAGCATTGAAGATCAAATCGTCGCCCAGTCGGGCGCGCCGGTGCCGAATTTCAGCGTGCCGATTGTGAACTATCTCCTCGGCCTGTGCGGGATGCTTGGCGGGCTGATCGGAAGCGGCGTCCTGGTTCTCATCGTCTCCACGGTGGTGAGCAGCATTCGCTCCGTGCCTGCGTGGACGCGCACCATTCTGATCGGGACCGTTGCGGGACTTTTTCTGGAATGCTTGGCAAGCCGAGCGGTAGGCGAATGGTTTATCCACGCCGACAGCCTGCTGCCGCTGTTTCTGATCTGGCAGATGAGTATCGCGGCTTCGCTGGCTTACAGTCTGGCAAAGCCCGCGGCTAAATCGGTCTCGCCTTAGCGGGCGCCTGCCGCCAAGACCGGCTGTGTGCCGCGCACGCCTTGCGCCAGCGTCCGGACCAGATCGGCGATGGCCGGGACGGTCGACGGCGTCGGCTTGCCGTCGGGCGCCAGCGTCTTGCGCACGGCATCGACCAGCGCCGAGCCGACCACGACGCCATCGGCGCCGCGCACGATCGCGGCCGCCTGTTCGGCCGTGCGGACGCCGAAGCCGACGCAGACCGGCAGCGTCGTGTGGCGTTTGATGCGCACCACTGCATCCGTAACCTTGCCGGCGTCTGGCGTCGCCGAGCCGGTGATGCCGGTAATCGATACGTAATAGACGAAGCCCGACGTGTTTTTCAGCACGGCCGGCAGCCGCCTGTCGTCCGTGGTCGGCGTCGCAAGCCGGATGAAATTCACTCCGGCGGCAAGCGCTGGCAGGCACAATTCCGCATCTTCCTCGGGCGGCAGATCGACCACGATCAGCCCGTCGACACCGGCCGCTTTGGCGTCCACCAGGAAGCGTTCGACGCCATAGACGTAAATCGGATTGTAGTAACCCATCAGCACGATCGGCGTCGCATCGTCACCGCGGCGAAATTCCCGCACCAGTGCGAGCGTCCGCCTCATGTTCTGGCCGGCCTTGAGCGCGCGCAAACCCGCCGCCTGAATCGCCGGCCCATCGGCCATCGGATCGGTGAACGGCATGCCGAGTTCGATCACGTCGGCGCCGGCGGCCGGCAATGCTTTGAGGATCGAAAGCGCCGTGTCGTAATCCGGATCGCCCGCCATGGTGAAGGTGACGAGCGCGGGGCGGCCTTGTTGTTTGAGCGCTGAGAACCGCGCATCGATGCGGGTGGTCATTTTCGCCTCTCCCCACTCGGGAGAGGCAGGCCGTGAGCGTAGCGAACGGCCAGGTGAGGGTCTGCGGCGGACAACCTTAACCTCAGCGCCCAGGCCCTCACCCGCGCGCCACGCGCGCGACCTCTCCCGCAAGGGGAGAGGGGGAGGTGTGCTGCGGCCCACGTCACGATCATAGCCCTGACCGTTTGTCCAGATGCCGCGCGACGGTCTCCAGATCCTTGTCACCGCGGCCGGAGAGATTGACCACCATCAGATGATCCTTCGGCTTGTTCGGCGCGAGCTGCAGAACCTTGGCGACGGCGTGCGCGGGCTCCAGCGCCGGGATGATGCCCTCAAGCTTGGACAAGAGCGCAAAGGCGTGCAGCGCCTCGTCATCGGTCGCCGACAGGAATGTGACGCGGCCGACGTCGTGCAGCCATGAGTGCTCGGGCCCGATGCCCGGATAATCGAGGCCGGCCGAAATCGAATGCGCTTCGTTGATCTGGCCGTCCTCGTTCATCAGCAGATACGTGCGGTTGCCGTGCAGCACGCCCGGTTTGCCGCCGGCGATGGATGCGGCGTGCTGACCGGACTCGATGCCGTGGCCGGCCGCCTCGACGCCGTAAATCTCAATATCGGTGTCGTCGAGGAACGGGTGAAACAGCCCCATGGCGTTGGAGCCGCCGCCGATGCAGGCGATCAGCGAATCCGGCAGACGGCCTTCGGCCTTCTGCATTTGTTCGCGCGTCTCGCGGCCGATGATCGACTGAAAATCGCGCACCATCATCGGATACGGATGCGGCCCGGCGATGGTGCCGATGCAATAGAACGTCGAGCCCACATTGGTCACCCAATCGCGCAGCGCCTCGTTCATCGCGTCCTTGAGCGTCTTCGACCCGGATTCGACCGGCACCACCTTGGCGCCGAGCATCCTCATGCGGAACACGTTGGCCTTCTGCCGCTCGACGTCGACCGCTCCCATGTAGACGATGCATTCGAGATCGAAGCGCGCACACAGCGTCGCGGTGGCAACGCCGTGCATACCGGCGCCGGTCTCGGCGATGATGCGCTTCTTGCCCATGCGCTGCGCCAGCATGATCTGGCCCAGCACGTTGTTGACCTTGTGCGCGCCGGTGTGATTGAGCTCCTCGCGCTTGAGATAGATTTTGGCGCCGCCGCCCGAAAGGCCGGAGGCCGTCTGTCTGCAATGTGCGGTCAGCCGCTCGGCGAAATAAAGCGGCGACGGGCGGCCCACATAGTGCGCCAGATAACCGTCCATCTCTTTTTGGAAGGCCGGATCGGCCTTGGCGTCGGCGTAGGCCCGTTCCAGATCAAGGATCAGCGGCATCAGCGTCTCGGCGACAAAGCGGCCGCCATAGATGCCGAAATGCCCGTGCTCGTCGGGTCCGGTGCGAAACGAATTGAGCTTCTGTTGCACGCTCATGCGCACTCTCTCTCACGTTCCCGGCGGGCTCGCAATTCCCCTTCAGCCGCGGCCTCGGCGCGACCTCGCGGCTGCCGGACGAGGCGGAGTGGCTGCAAGCCGCTCCGCCTCCTGGCGCGCGGCGCGCACGAAGGCACGAATTTTCTCGGGGTCCTTCTGCCCCGGCACGCGCTCGACACCCGAGGAGACGTCGACGCCCGGGGCGCGCGTGATCTGCAAGGCCTCGGCCACATTGCCGGCGTCGAGGCCGCCCGACAGCATGAAGGGAATGCCGAGATCGAGATTTTGCAGAAGGCGCCAATCGAATGGCTTGCCCAGGCCTCCGGGGCGCGTCGCCTCGCGCGGAGCGCGCGCGTCGAACAACATTCGGTCGGCCATAGTGGCGTAAAGCCGGACCGGCGACAGATCGGCGCGCGCGGCGATCGGGATCGCCTTCATCACCGGCAGGCCGAAGCGCGAACGGATGGCGCCAACACGCTCGGGCGTTTCGCGGCCATGAAGCTGCAGCAGGTCGGGCTTCAACGCATCGACGATGTCGCGCAGCATGTCATTGGCGGCATCGACTGTGAGCGCCACCTTGAGCGCGCGTGAAGCGGCCCGCGCGCCAAGAAGCTTCGCCGCCTCGAAGCCGATATGCCGCGGCGACGCCGGAAAGAATACAAAGCCGACCATATCGGCGCCGGCCTCAAGCGCGACATCAAGCGCCTCGGGCGTCGACAGGCCGCAGATTTTGACGATGAGACTCATTTTTCCGAACGTGC
The DNA here is from genome assembly GCA_049300295.1 of Xanthobacteraceae bacterium. Taxonomy (GTDB): domain Bacteria; phylum Pseudomonadota; class Alphaproteobacteria; order Rhizobiales; family Xanthobacteraceae; genus BOG-931. Next base: position 81,237 of record JBAQJL010000022.1, on the reverse strand, counting down.
GACAAAGCCAATCAATCGGTCCAGTTCCACGATTATGGGATCCAGCCGATTTTTGATCACCTCAGCGACGATCTCGAGGTCGACCTGCCAATAGGCGTGCACAATGAAATTGCGCAAGTCGGCCAATGGCCTCCATGGCAAATCAGGAGCCGCGCTTTTAATCTCACCCGAAACCTTGTTCAGGGTTTCGCCTATGATCGCGAGGTCATACAATGCTGCACGCAACGGCTGGCCCCATCGAGCCAAGACATCCGCGCCGAGACCACCGGCGTCGTCTTGGGCATATCGCGCAAAATCGCGTGCGTCGCGCAGACGGTCCAGATCGGAGCGGATCATACGGGCTCGACGAGGCGCGGAAACTCCTCGGCCTCACGACCCTTCAAACCGCTCTTCAGAACGATACCCACTCGACGACCCAACAGATCGGAAAGCTCGACTTCTGCCTCGGCCAATCCAAGCAAATCTAGTCCCGGACGCTTTTCAGCCAAAAAATCCAGAGCATCGTCATCGAATACATGCCCTACGCTGCCCCGCGGCAACAAACCGACGATCTTGAGCGGATGCTTGCCTTCGATCGCCGCAATATGCATGCGCATAATGGCGCGATTGATGTCAGGCACATTCATGGCCGAACCTCGTAGAACCCCTATAACATATGTGGAGCGGTTGCCGCCAATGACAACATTTTCCGGTAGTGTCCAGGACACCCCATTTTCCCGAAAAGTGGACGCCGGTTCTCCAAGGAAAATGCGACAAAATCTATAAACTAACGTGTTGGCGGCTTGAGCCGCAGCCGTGGCGGCGCGTCCTGTTGGCGCGGCACGATGCTTGGTTCGGCCGCCTTGTCCACCAGCGCATCGAGTCTCGCGCGGAGTTCGCCCGTCTCGCGCTCGAGGCGGCGCGCCACTCTGCGCCAGCGGCCGTGCCCGAGCCGAACCGCAAGTCCGCCGACGATCACGCCTGTGATAAGCGCTGCGAGGACGATCACGAACAGCGGCACCGTCAACGCGGCGGCGGGCGCACTCGGGCTGAAAGGATCGAGCGACAGCATCACGGGTTGGCGGTTGGCCACGGCGAAAGCGATGAGGATGATCGCGAGCGGCACCAGAATCAGCACCGCGATAAGTTTGCGCAGCAAGTATTGCTCCAATTCACTCCGCTTGCGGAAGTCCAGATGTAAGCGCTGGGTCGCCGCCGTCGCGGGGACGAGCGGAATTAACCGGCGACCTCGCCGATACGATTGAGCCGCTCGCGCATTTCCTTGCCGGTCTTGAAGAACGGCACGCACTTCTCATCGACGGAGACATGGGCGCCGGTGCGCGGGTTGCGCCCCGTGCGCGCCGGACGCTCTTTCACCGAAAATGCGCCGAAACCGCGCAGTTCGACACGATCGCCGCGCGCCATGGCGGCGATGACCTCGCCGAGGATCGCGTTGACGATGTTCTCGACATCACGCTGATAGAGATGCGGATTCTGATCGGAAATTTTCTGGACGAGTTCCGACTTGATCATGTTGGCCCGCCTTCGACCGTCCGCGAACGCTGACGTCTTCGTTTCAGTTGTCCGTGGCGGGAGGTTGCCAAAGCGCCAACAGACCGTCAAGGTTGAAGCGGCTGAGCGTGCCCGTGCCGTCCAGCCCGGCAAACTGGCGGGCCAGCCCATCGAGGCCGAACGCGTTGAGCGCCGCCACCGCGGCGGCGTGCAGGAACGGCAGATCGTCGAGACGGCTGTGCAGGCTATAGTCACGCACCGGCAGGCTGGCGGCGATCTTCTTGTCTTTCACCAGCCAGGCTTTGGCCGTCCGCTCGTCGCCGAGCGCGTCGATCAGCTTGAGGCCGACGCTCTGATGACCGGTAAAGATGCGGCCGTCGTCGATCGCGGCAAGCTGTGCGTCGGTCATGTGCCGGCGATCCTGCACCAAGCCTTTGAACCAGGCGTAGGAGTCCAGAATGATCGCCTGGATCGCCGCGCGTGCTTCCGGACTGGTGGGTTCGAAGCCGTTCGGCGCCGCCTTGAGGGGGGTCGATTTGATCGACTCGACCTTGACGCCAATCTTGCCAAGCAGGTCGGTGAAGTTCGGGTACTCGAACAGCACGCCGATTGAGCCGACCAGCGAGGTTTGCTTGGCGAAGATGTAATCGCCGGAGATCGCCGTAATGTAGGCGCCGGACGCCGCCATGCTGTCGACCACCACGGCGATCGGCTTCTTGGCGCGGACGCGGCCCAGCGCATCGTACAATTGCTCGGATCCAGCGGTGGTGCCGCCGGGCGAATCGACGTGCAGGATCACCGCCTTCGCCGCTGAAGAATCGGCGAGCCTGTCGAGCTGGCGCACACGTTCCGCGTCGTCACGGATAAGTCCCGTAATGGTGACGCGTGCGATATAGGGACTGCTGACGAAGCCGCGCCTGCTGACCGACGCCATCGCGGCGCCGATCGCCAGTACGATCACGACGATGGCGACCACGCGCCAGAAGGTGAGCTTGCGCCGCATGCGGCGGCGGTCGACGATCAGGTCGGCATCAAGCGACATGGGTGTCAGTCCTTAGTTGCTCCGCTCATTCCCGCGAAGGCGGCAATCCGGCGGAAAGAACTGGTCCCCGCTTTCGCGAGGACGAGCGGAAGCAGACTCACTCGCTGCTTTCTTCTTCCTTATCCGCCTCCTCGCCCTTGCGGCGCAGCGCGGTGCCCAAGATATCGCCGAGCGTTGCGCCGGAATCCGACGAGCCATACTGGGCAATCGCCTCCTTCTCCTCGGCGACTTCCAGCGCCTTGATCGAGACGGTGGCTTTCTGGGTGCGGCGATCGAACTGGACCACGCGGGCATCGACCTTCTGACCGACGGCGAAGCGATCGGGCCGCTGTTCGGAGCGATCCCGCGCCAGTTCGGCGCGGCGGATGAAGGTCGTGAATTCGGTACCGACGACCTTAACGTCGATGCCGCCTTCCTTGACGTCGACCACCTCGCAAGTGATGACCGCGCCTTTTTTCAGCTCGCCCGCCACTTCCGGAGACACCGCGCCGCCGTCCACCAGTTGCTTGATGCCGAGCGAGATGCGCTCCTTCTCAACGTCGACGTCGAGCACTTGTGCCCTGACCTTGTCGCCCTTCTTGTATTCCTCGATGACCTGTTCGCCCGGCCGTTTCCAGTCGAGATCGGACAGATGCACCATGCCGTCGACGTCGCCGTCGAGCCCCAGGAACAGGCCGAACTCGGTCTTGTTCTTGACCTCGCCCTCGACCTCAGTGCCGGGCGGATATTTCTCGACGAACACCTCCCAGGGATTGCGCATGGTCTGCTTCAAGCCAAGCGAGATGCGCCGCTTGACCGGATCGACCTCGAGCACCTGCACCTCGACCTCTTGCGAGGTGGAGACGATCTTGCCGGGATGCACGTTCTTTTTGGTCCACGACATTTCGGAGACGTGGATCAGACCCTCGATGCCGGGTTCGAGTTCCACGAACGCGCCGTAGTCCGTGATGTTGGTGACGCGGCCCTTGAACTTGTCGCTGACCGGATATTTGGCCTCGATGCCTTGCCACGGATCGTCGAGCAGTTGCTTCATGCCGAGCGAGATGCGGTGGGTCTCGTGATTGATCTTGATGATCTTGACCTTCACCTGCTGGCCGATATTGAGCACCTCGGTGGGGTGATTGACGCGCCGCCACGCGATGTCGGTGACGTGCAAGAGCCCGTCGATGCCGCCGAGATCGACAAACGCGCCGTAATCGGTGATGTTCTTGACGACGCCGTCGATGACCTGACCCTCTTCGAGGTTCTGCACCAGCTCCTGGCGCTGCTCGGCGCGGGTTTCTTCCAGCACGGTGCGGCGCGACACCACGATATTGCCGCGGCGGCGATCCATTTTCAGGATCTGGAACGGCTGCTGATTGTTCATCAACGGGGAGACGTCGCGGATCGGCCTGATGTCGACCTGCGAGCGCGGCAGGAACGCGACCGCGCCGTCGAGATCGACGGTGAAGCCACCCTTGACCTGGTTGAAGATGACGCCCTGGACCTTCTCGTTATTCTGGAACGCCTTTTCGAGCTTGCCCCAGCTCTCCTCGCGCCGCGCCTTGTCGCGCGACAGCACGGCTTCGCCGAGTGCGTTCTCGACCCGCTCCAGATAGACCTCGACGGTGTCGCCCAACTTGATTTCGCCATCCCGGCCCGGCCCGGAGAATTCGCGCAAAGCCACCCGGCCCTCGGTTTTCAACCCGACGTCGATGACGGCGACATCCTTTTCGATGCCGACGACCGTCCCCTTGACGACCGAACCTTCCTGCAGGTGACCATCGCCAAATGACTCCTCGATCATACTGGCGAAATCTTCGCGCGTCGGCGCGGCGATAGCGACTTGAGCCATGAACACTCCGAGCCCCGTGAAAATGAAAATGATCCCGAATGTGCGACAGCCGCCGGTTATGCCAGCGGTTGGGGCCAGTGCCAGACGATCGGGACAAAACTGCGGTCGGGCGCCTTACATGCGAAGCGAACGGGCTTAACCTCCAGTGACGAAAGCGCGGTTAGCTGCACTTTCGGCCCGTTCGGACGGCTTCGATGATATCGACGGCGGCCCGGAACTGGGCCGATATAGCCGGTGCGGCGGCTTCGGGCAAGTCTGTCCGGCAGAGCCGCTACTCGATCGGGATTTTGCCCCGGCGCACCACCTCACGCCAGAATACGGCCTCGGCGTTGAGGCTTGCCGCGAATTGCGTGCCCGAAGCTGTCGGCACCAGCATGCCAAGCTTGGTAAACCGCTCCCTGACCGATCGGTCTGCTGCGTGCGTTCACCCGCGCTTGCGGCGGGTTCGTACATCCTCAATGATCTGGATAGCAGCGCGGAACGCCGCATCGATGCTTAAATTCGTGGTGTCGAGCAAGTGCGCGTCGGGCGCCTGAACGAGCGGGGCAACGGTCCTCCGCGAATCGCGCTCGTCGCGCCGGCGCAGATCGGCCAGCACCTCTGCCTCGTCGGCCGTCTCGCCCCGGCCCCGCAGCTCCGCCACGCGGCGCCTGGCGCGCACTTCCGGCGACGCGACCACGAACAGCTTCACGTCCGCGCCGGGCGCGATGACAGTGCCGATATCACGGCCGTCGAGCACCGCGCCTGGCGGCTGCACCGCGAAGGCGCGCTGATAATTCATCAGCGCTTCGCGCACCTGCGGGATCGCCGCCACGACCGAGGACGCTTCGGTAATTCTTTGGGTTTTCAGCGCGCCTTCGTCGAATTTTTTTGGATCGAGCGCCGCCGCCGCCCCAATCGCCCGCTCGGCATCGTCAGGGGCATACCCCGCGTCGAGCACCGCCTTGGCGACGGCGCGATAGAGAAGCCCGGTGTCGAGGTGATGCAGCCCATAAATCTGCGCGATCTGCCGGGCGATGGTTCCCTTGCCCGACGCGGCCGGTCCGTCGATGGCGATGATCATGGTAAAGCTGCCTCGCCGAGACCGGATTCCAACCGGGCAAGCCTCGCGGCTTCCACGATTTCGGGCAATGCGTTCGCCTCTAGCTCAATCCCGCCCTTGCTCTTGGTACCAATCAATTGCGGTCTTTCGCCCGAGTTATCGAAAAGCCACCCATCATCAGCCTGAGCGAGAAACCATGGGAGTTGTGCCAACGATCGCCCACGGCGCTCGATTATTTTGTCTGTCGGCACATCGTGACCGCCCTTAGCTACTCTCAGACGGACTCTTTCAATATTTAGCTCGGGCGAATTCAGCACAACATAGATTAGCCGGATCGTAAACCTTCGCCGTTTTGCGGCAATTATCAGATCCCTGTATTTTGGCGTTGACAAAACAGTTTCGACGCCGACCGTCTGATGAGCTTGAATTGATGCGTAGAGCCACTGCTCGATGCGGCGAACCGCTTCGAGGTTTGCGGGAAGGGGCTCGAGCCTTTCGACGTCGGCAATGCGCTTCGCTAGTGCATCTGGATTAATAATCCAAACCGACCGGCCGAAATCTTCGATGTCAGCGTCGCCGTAAATGCTAGTCTTGCCGGACCCGTTTGGCCCAGCAACGATCCAGAGGCGAGGACCGTCATTTGCCGCCGGGGACACGATCGGCTGAACCGAATAATCGCATATTCTCCCGGCGAGCCTTCGCGACATTATCCCTGAATACTTGCAATAGGTCCGCCCCAAACGAGGCCGTATTCGCATCAAGTACGGCCACTTGAGCGTATCTTCCCGTGGCGGCCTTAAAACGCTTTTTGCTGACAAGCCTCCGTTTCATTCGCTTGGGAGCGACTGAGGCCTTTTTTTCTGAGGCGCTAGCACCGGCCTTCGCCATCGCGGTTCCTCTTTCAGGTAAGCACAACATAGTAGGATTAAGTGTGAAATCTAGGCCAAATCTGCCCCTATTCCTTGCATCAGTGCGACGAAGCCGGGGAAGCTCGTGGCGATGAATGCTCCGTCGTCGATCTTGACCGGCTTTTCACTGGCGAGCCCCATGACCAGAGCCGACATGGCGATGCGATGATCCATGTGGGTGGTGACAAGGCCGCCGCCCGGCGCGCGGCCCCTGCCCTGCACGATCAGATCGTCACCGTCGACGTCGACCTCAACCCCATTGTTGCGCAAGAGCGCGGCGGTGGCGGCGAGCCGGTCGGATTCCTTCACCCGCAATTCCTTTAAGCCCCGCATGACCGTCTCGCCCTCGGCAAACGCCGCAGCGACCGCGAGCACCGGATATTCATCGATCATCGACGGCGCGCGTTCAGGCGGCACTGTGACGCCGCGCAGCGCGCCGCTTCGCACACGCAGATCGGCAACCTCCTCGCCGCCTTCGTTGCGCACGCCGACCCGCTCGACCGATGCGCCCATCTCGGCCAGCGTGGTCAACAGGCCGATGCGTAATGGATTCATCATCACGCCCTCGAGCACCACATCGGACCCTGCCGCAATCAGCGCGGCGACCAACGGGAACGCTGCCGAGGACGGATCGGCCGGCACCACGATCGGCGCCGGCACAAGCTCGGGCTGGCCGGTGAGCGTAATGCGGCGGCCGGCCGCGCCCTCGCCCGCCGGCTCGACGCGAACCTGTGCGCCGAAATGATTCAACATCTTTTCGGTATGATCACGCGTCGCCTCGCGCTCGATCACCACCGTCTCCCCCGGCGCCGAGAGCCCGGCGAGCAGCGCCGCCGATTTAAGCTGCGCCGACGCGACCTGTGGCTCGAAGACGATGGGAATCGGGTCGCGGGCACCCGCCAAAGTCAGCGGCAACCGACCGTCGGTGGAGGCGATCGTGCGCGCACCGATCCGCTCCAGCGGGTCGAGGATACGCCGCATTGGGCGCTTGCGCAGCGATGCATCGCCGTCGAACACCGCCATGATCGGGCAGCCGGCGACCGCACCGAGCATGAGCCGGCAGCCGGTGCCGGAATTGCCGAAGTCCAGCGTCTGGGTCGGCGCGGCGAAACCGGCGACACCGACGCCGCGGATGCGCCACTCGCCGCCGCCCCGCTGTTCAAGCTGTGCGCCAAGGGTTCGCAGCGTCCGTGCGGTATTGAGCACGTCCTCGCCTTCGAGCAGGCCGCCGATCCGCGTTTCGCCGACGGTGAGGGACCCAAGAATCAGCGCTCGGATTGAGATCGATTTATCGCCCGGCACCCGGGCGCGGCCTTTCAGCGGGCCGTTCCGCCGGGCCGTCAGGGAGGTTCGATGTTCAGACATGACGTAAATCCAGGCGCTGGCTCGATCCGGCGCGGCTTCTAGCACGATAGCCCCACTACGTCGCCCTTCCGAACGTTTCTCGGGGGCGGCGCAGTGCCATAAGCGCTTTACCGTGTCTCGACGCGCTGTGGCGCCGCGCCACGCCCGAGACCCCGCATCGAGAAAGCCCGCGAACGCTATTGACAGGCGCGGCCGGGCTCGCCAAGTGAACCCCCCAAAGCGTATCGCGCCGCACCGCATGGCTGCGGCGGCAGGAAGCGAACGCATCCAGATCACTATTCAGGGTTACTGACCTCATGGCGAAGCCCGAACTTGGCACCAAGCGCATCTGCCCCGAAACAGGCCGCAAGTTTTACGACCTCAGCAAGGATCCGGTAATCTCGCCCTATACCGGCAAGGTCGTCCCGGTCGAGCCGCTACCGCGCGCGCGTCCGGAACCCGCGGCGGCCGCCGCTGCCCGGGCCGCCGCTGCTCCGGTCGAGGAGATCGCCACGCCGGAGCCCGCCGATGCAGAATTCGTCTCGCTCGAAGAGGCCGACGCCGAGGCGTCCGGCTCGGCGAAGAAGCCGGCCGAGTCGGGCGACGCCGAAATCGAGGAGGAAGAAGTCGCGATCGACGACGAGGGCATGGACGACGCCGCGTTTATCGAGGAGCAGGAGGAAGAAGACACCGACGTGACCGATATCATCGGTGGCGATCGGGAGAACGAGGAGGAACGATAGTTCAGGCATCAGGGACAGGCATCAGGTATCAGGCGAGACCGCCAGCTTGGCCGTTGCCTTGTGCGTGACCACCGATTACTGATCCCTGTCTGATAACTGATCCTTAAAGGGGCCATAGCTCAGTTGGGAGAGCGCTTGAATGGCATTCAAGAGGTCGGCGGTTCGACTCCGCCTGGCTCCACCAAACCTAAGTCATTGCTTTTTCTAAGCCGCCGTCACAATCCGAGAACGGTCGGGTGCAGCTGAGGCGGGCGTTTGTGTCAAACGCCGGCGGCAGGGTGCTTTCGCGAAGCCGCTTCACCGCATCCACGGGCGCGCGCGGCCCCTCCAGCGAAGGCTTGCAGCAAGGTGGTCTAAACCCTCGGCGTTAGTTACCACCTCCGGCCCGGAGTATCGCTTCGGCGGGCGCCCTATTAAGCTGCGAAGTCAACCCGACCCACGAAAAAAGCCAGATCAGCCACTTCGTCGGATCCCAGTGATACCAACGAACGCCGTTGCGATAGTCGCGTGGAAATCGATGATGAAAATTGTGGAACCCCTCGCCATTGGTGAGAATCACCGCAAGCCAATGGTCGCGTGCGGACGAACCCGGATCAAACGCGCGGTGGCCGAACGTATGCGCAACCGAATTGATGAAAAATGCGGCATTCAAGACGATAAAAATCCGGGCGGCGACCGGAACTAACAGCGCGTACATCCATCCTCCGATCCATGCCCCGATCAGAAGCGGGATGACCAAGCCGGACAGCTGCGACCACAGTTTGTAGTGCTGGTCCTGATGGACGACCATCGAATCCCTGGCGAGGTCGCGGACGTTCGAATAATCGTAAGGGGGTTTTTTGATGAGAACCCATCCGACATGCGCGTAAAAAAAGCCGCGCTTGATATTGTACGGATCACGGTCGGTATCGGTGTAACGGTGATGCAGACGATGCAGCGATGACCAGCGCATCGCTGACTGCTCAAACGCCGCTCCGCCAAAAAACAGCACAAACAGGCGAATCGGCCATGCTGCCTTGAAGGCCGCGTGGGAAAAAAGGCGATGATAGCCGAGAGTGATAGAGAAGGCGCTGGCCAGCGTATAAAATGCGAAGAAGGCAACGTCCGGGCGCGTCAAGCCGCGCTGCCAGAGATAAATCGGACAAAAAATCACCGCCGACACGGTTATGAGACCGATGAAAATAATGCTTCCCCAGCGATATCTCACGCTGAGTGCCCAACTTGCGCTGAACCGCGAGTCGCTTGGTGCATCGGTCGGTCTCCTCGTGAGAGGCATCGACAATCCTGGATTTACCAGCCTGGATTCTCGAGGTACTTCCCGGTCTCGTTTCGACCATCGACGATACGGCTATTTCTGGCCCGTCCGCAAGGCAGCATCTGCGCGGTCCGCTCTTGGCGCGACGAGCATTACGGGGCTTTCCGGCAACCACCGCTGAGGATCCTGAGCAAAGCCTGTGCCGGCGGTAATTACCGCTCGCGCCGAAGCCCAAGACCCTCGCGGATAAGTCGCCAACCACGATGAAATTTTTGCCGCCGCTTTAGCGGTGCTTCGTGCGGCAGATCAACGGCAATCACACGCTCCTCGAGATCGCGAGAAAGCCCCTCCACGTTAGACTGGGCGGCTGATGGAAGGTCTTCAAGTTCAAATGCCGGGGGCGGCTCGTGAGTTGCAAGCCGCAGATAGCCGGGGAAGCCGATCTCAAATTGCTTCCCATCGAGAAGCTCGCTCTTTTCCTCAAGCCTAAGGTCCGCCTGCGCCCGATGGAAGGAATCAAGATATCGCGTGCTGTCGATCGAAACCGACCCGCGATACAACAGACCATCCCACAGTCCCTTCAGTATTACGAGAAAATCCGAGTCACCATCCAGATTGCAGGAGCATCGCTGGACAATGTGGGGCACCAGGTCCAGGTGCTTCTTGGCGTGCACAAACGATTTTCGATACAGATCCCGATAGTGCTGCTCGAAATCGTGCAGGCCCACGACGGGACTGATGCGACGCGATGGGTGCCCCAGCTTGCCCATTTGCTGAAGCACGTAAAATTCCGGACGGATTTCGGAGCCGGCCTCGGGAACGTATTCGAGAGCGCGCCGCAACAACTCCGTACGATAAATTCGAGGTCCCGCTTGGCGATACATCCCCAGAATCTTGTCCCATATTCGGCCTTGCACCTGCACGTAGTGCGGGGGCATTAGTTCCGCAGCCCGTATCAGCTCGACAATTGCATTTGGCGCCAACAGGATGTCGGCATCGAGCGCCATGGTCCATTTCTTGCCTACAGCAAGCCCGGTCGCGTATGTCGCGCGAAGCGCTGCCTCGAATGGCACCTCGGCGATTACACTGATGTCATGGTCCGATTGTAGCTGGGCGCACGCCAACTGTGTGGCGACCGATGTCGTGCGCTCATTGGCCGATCTGACAACGACATGGACATCGTGGGGTTGATTCAGCATAGGTCCGATTATGGGTCCGCATTGGGGGCGATCGGATCATGGTGAGATCCAATAACGCCAAGGCTCTGGACGACCGACGTAGCGGGAGTTTAGCAAAAAAATAGCAGCCGGAATGTCCCCAATTCACTCGGCCCTTTTTTTCGCAAACTGCCCCGCGCTATCTATAACGGCGCGGGTCCCTACCCGTCTTTTCGAGCCGACGAATTCTACGATGCACGATTCCGGGTCGGCTGCGATCGATTCGGCCCCTCCTGCCGTTCTTCGCGCGCTGTTCAGCCCAGCCTTGCAAGGGCAGCTAAAGCAGGGCAAACATCTATTTCCGTTTGGGGTCAATATGGGCTGCCCCGACCAGGGACCTTATTGCCCGATCAGCATGGCGACCCGGTAGCCAAGTCAGGCCGATGCGCGCGAGGCAAGCATTCAGGCGGCTGTTAACTCGGACGAAATACAGCCTCGCCAAGCCGCTCGATCGGACCAGCATTCGCGGAGAGGATTGGAGTTTTCTCGAAAACTTCGATGACCTGGCCGACCTCGCAAAATTCGATTTTCAAATTGAATTTCTCTACCGCAGCGGGTCTAAGAATACCAAGCTGATCAGAGCGGGCCATTATGACCGAAAGTCTTATGCGGCCTTTCGCAAGTTTGATGGCTTATTCAGCGACGAATACAGAATACTGATCTGTATTCCGTGGCTGAGGGTCGGAGGCGCGGAGCGCGTGGCTGCCAATCTGGCGGCCGCACTGCGACATCTCTATGGACCCGGCAGCGTTGCCGTCCTCGTGCTGGATTTCACCGCCGATCAAATCCGGAAACAATATCGCAACGAGCCCGCGGCGGATTTGTGGTTTCCTCCCGACGTCCCGGTCTTCGATATGACCGAAACCCTTACATTGGAGCGAGATCAGCGCCTCGCCGCCCTGGCAAGGCTGCTGTTGGGCATCGCGCCGCAGTTCATTGTCAATGTGAACTCCAAGACAATGTGGGACTGTTTTCTGGAATATGGACGGCAGCTTGCGTCGCAAATCAATCTCGTCGGCTGTCTTTTTTGCAACGACCGCGATTCGAACGACGGACCGATTGGCTACGCCACCTCGTATTTCCGGGAGACTCTCGCAAATCTCTCGTTTGTCATCACAGATCAGACCGCTTTCATTTCCGAACTCGCCACGCGTTTTAATCTCATTCCAAGCGAATATTCAAAGCTGAAATGTCTCTATCAGCCGGTTGCTGCTCCGAAGTCGACGAGCGACAGTGCCCGGTTCGATCGACTACGCAGACCCAAGTCCTATCGCCGTCAGGTCTTGTGGACGGGACGCCTCACGCGGCAAAAAAATCCGGAGTTGCTGCTGCAAATTGCGAGCCGCAGCCCCGATTGCGACTTCCACGTTTTTGGCGTCGGCCAGCTTCCAAATGGGCGCCCGCCCGGAAACTTGCATTATCATGGCTCTTTCGAACGCTTCGACGATCTCGAAACCGAGGCATTCGACGCATTTCTCTATACCAGCCGCTGGGACGGTTTGCCGAACGTGTTGCTGGAAGCGGCCGCGCATCGCCTCCCGATTATCGCGCAAGTGACCGGGGGCATCGGCGAAATTGTAAGCGAAGCTACCGGCTGGCCGGTGCCGGCGACCAGCAATGCCGACGATTTCAGTGCAATCCTCAGAGAAGCCTGTTTCGAATTCGAACAACAACGCGGGCCCGCCCGTATCTCAGCGATGTCCGAATTGATCGGCACACGCCACGCTTTTGAGACATTCTGTCTGACGCTGGGAATGATATTTGGCAGCGGGGATTTTGGTCATGTCGATCACCAGCATCATCATCGTCAGTGATGAGGGATCGATCGCGAGGACGACGATTGAGAGCGCGCTGGCGGCTGCGGCTTATGCCGGCCTGCGGGGTTTAGAAGTCCGAACGATCGTTGTAGCGGATCGTCCCACATCGGAGACGGTCGCCGCGTTGGAGCCCTACGAGCCGCTTTTGAAGATTATCGAGATCGATGCCGGCGATCTCGGCGTCGGCCGCAACCACGCCGTCTCAATGGCCGACGGAGAGTTTGTCGCATTTCTCGATGGCGACGACCTCTGGACCAAGCGTTGGCTTTGGGAGGCTTATCGTGTCGCTGCCGGCGACGGCAACGAGCGCGTTATCGTTCACCCGCAATATAACGTAATTTTCGGCGGCGGCGAGGACCACATTTACGAGCATATCTCGTCACGGGATCCTTCATTTGATGCCCGGTACCTTATTTTCTCGAATTATTGGCTGTCGCTGAGCTTTAGTCGAAAAACCACGTATTTGTCGCATCCGTATTCTCGTAATCGCCTTAACGCCGGATTTGGCTACGAGGACTGGAAATGGAATTGCGATACGATTCGTGCTGGCTACGAACATATCGTTGCTCCGGGCACTTATCATCTCATTCGCCGGCGGCATCGTTCGTTGCGCCAACAATCGAACCTTGCGCACTGTCTGATGACGCCGTCTCCCCGCTTTTTCGATGTGATGAAATCAGCCGTGCCGGCTGATAGCCGCAACACTGCCGTAGCCTCGCGGGAAGCGAAGACGGAAGGCCACTCCGTTTCAGCCGTATCCATTTCGAAGTCGCTGGCGCAGACGAGAAGGCATGTTTTTCAATCCCTCTGGTGGGGCGATTCGATCACCCCCTATGAGGCTGTATGCATGCGCTCCTTCATCGATCACGGCCATGGCTACCACCTCCACAGTTACTTTCCCGATTTGAAGGTACCCGACGGGGTCGTACTTCGCGATGCCGCGGAACTGTTGCCGAAGGCGGATTATTTCGAATACAAAGGGCCGGGCAGAGACTCGCCGTCGGCTTTTTCGAATCTCTTTCGATATAAGCTGTTGGCAACTCATGGCGGCTGGTGGGTCGACACAGACGTGATATGTTTGTCCGCTCAGATTTCTCCGTGCAATCATTTTTTCGCTTTTGAGAGCGACGACATTGTCAATGGTGCGGTGTTGTATTTCGGGCCGGCGGATCCTGTCATGATCCGATGCTTTGGGGAGGTCCAGGCAATTCGCGGCCACGCGGATTGGGGTGACCTCGGCCCACGCCTGATCACAAAGGTGTTGCGGGACTGTGGTTTGATTGCGCAGGCGCGACCGAAGGACAGCTGCTATGCGGTTGGATGGAAGGACGCGCTCGATCTTCTCGATCCATCGCAAGCGGACTCGATCATCGAACGCACGAAGTCGGCGCCATTTATTCATCTGTGGAATGAAATCTATCGCCGAGGCGGCATTGACAAGACATTGCGACCGGCACCTGGGTCTTTCCTACGTCAGGTAGCCGACCGGCATCCGGTCGAGGGATGGCGAGGCGAGGCAGAGGCGGCCCGACCGGAAAATACCGAACTGATGAAATAGCAGTCGATGCTGACCCGGAGGGGCGGTGCAGGAACAGCACATCGCCTCGCTATTCTGGTGTAAAGATGCGAATTGCGATTGGGATAGTCAGTTTGTTTCCTGGCGGCGGGCTACAGCGCGATTGTATAAAAATCGCGCGGATCGTCTACCAATTCGGGCATACCGTGGTCATCTACACGGCGCGCCTGAGCGGTGCCGTGACCGACGCCGACATTCCCATCATTGTTCTTCCGAACTCCGCAATGACCAACCATGGCCGGCAGTATCAATTTGCCGTCGATTTTCAGCGTCAGGCCTCAAAAACGTTTGATCTGGTCGTCGGCTTCGACAAGCTTCTCGGACTGGACGTGCTTTACTGTGCCGATCGGTCGTTTCGACATCGGTTTATCAAACGGCCCTATTTGCGCCTGCTCCCGCGTTATCGCACCTACAGCAAGATGGAGGGCAATTCGTTTGGGCCGGGGCAAAAGACGCAGATCATTCTGCTTAGCCAGAAGCAGGCGTTGGAATATCGCGGCGTGTGGCACACCGAACTTGAGCGCGTAATCGAATTGGCGCCGACACTGTCTTTTGAGCGGCGCAAGACCGAATACCGCCTTAACGGCGTCCGCGAGCAAGTGCGGACGCAATGGGGGTTGCAGGGGAACGAATGCGTCTGGCTGACCATCGGAGTCCAACCGAGGACAAAGGGCCTCGATCGCGTTTTACACGCGTTACATCGTTTTCCCGATGCGAGGCTGCTGATTGCCGGATTGAACGAGACTGATCGCGTGGCGAATGCCGATGCAGAGCTGGCGCAACGGCTGGGAGTTTCGTCTCGCGTTATCTGGCTGGGCCACCGGGAAGACGTTGCGCAGATAATTGCCGCCAGCGACATGCTGATGCATCCGGCGCGATACGACACCACCGGCACGGTGATCCTGGAGGCCCTCGTTAATGGTCTACCGGTGCTGACGACATCCGTCTGCGGCTATGCCGAGCACGTACGGGCCGCCGGCGGCGGGATCGTTCTCGAAGAACCTTTCGACTTCCAACCGTTCATGGATGCCATCAGGTACATGAGCGAGCCTGCGAACCGTACCACCTACTCGCAAGCCGGCATTGCGTATGGGCAGAACAAACACCTGTATACAGGCAGGCTGCAAGCTGCCGAGGTCATGCTTGACCTCGCGGAACGCATCAAGCAGGACCAGCAGGACCCCGGACTGTCCGATAATGTCGGTACTCCGCCCCTCGCCAGGCCGACATGACGGCAACATGATCGGATATTGCGGCTGGCCTATACATTACGCGAATCTTCACCGGCGTTCCCGTCAGTCATATGAGGGGCATGCCGAAACCGTTTAGACAGCGCACGCGCTGCGAGCAGTGCCATGCCTGGCCGGCGCCACAACATCTGCGCAAGCGTTCGACCGGTCCGCGCGAACGCGCCCGCTGGGGCCCGGCGTAGATAGTTGATGATGGCAAGTGCGGCCAGGCGTCGTTCCGCATGGTTGAGCTCAGAGAGCCGTTCCAACAGCGGCGAGAAATCGATGTCCTTGGCCCCGGCTGAACATTCCGGATCGGCGAGATCGAGCAATCGGTAGGTGGCGGCCTCCTTGGCATAAAATGTGTCCAGAGCGTCCGCCGAGCGCCAATCTGGTGCGATTGTCATGCCGATCGCGGGATCGCGTCCTGTCTGCCGCCGGATGTCCGTTGCACGCTGGGCGAGGCGAACTGAGAAAGACTGACGGATTGCTTTTCTTGCGGAGACATTCGTGTCGTGGCGGCGGTATTGCACCAGCGCATCAGCCACATTTGCGAGCTGCGTGATCTCGGACATGCGCAACCAAAGATCATAGTCTTCCGCGGCCTCGAACGCGGCGCGGTAGCCGCCAAGGCGGCGCGCGATTTCCGTACGGAAAATCACCGTGGAATGAATGAATGGATTTGTGCGCGCAAGGATGTCGGTAATTCTTTCCGGCCGCGTCTCAGGCCTCGAGTAGCCCCGAGCCCGGCCATGCGCATCGATTCGTTGCGCCCACGCGCCGAGCAAGCCGATGCGTGGATTGTCGCCCAGCACCCGGATTTGCCGTTCGAGCCGATGCGCTGCCGCGCGATCATCCGCGTCAAGTCGCGCGATGAGCGATCCACGGGCCTCGTCGAGCCCACAATTGAGCGCAGCGACGAGACCTAGTTCATTCTGCCGCAGCACGCGAATACGCGAATCGCGGCTCAACCAGTTTGTCAGGATCTCGGGCGTCTCGTCGGTCGAGCCATCGTCAATCACTAAGAGCTCGAAGTCCCGACAGGTCTGGTAGATGATGCTCTCGATGGCTTCGCTGAGCCAACGCGCCCCGTTACGAACCGGCATCACCACGGATATCAGCGGAATCGTCGTACTGCTCATATTGGAAGGCCGGTTCGCATCGAAACCGAAGCATAGCCCGATTTCTCGCCATTTCTCGAATTATGATCGTTGCTTGCCCGACAGAGGCTGTTCTGCTCAACCGAGCCGGATACAATTCCGCTCAGCATCCGAGGCGCATGTGCCACCGGTCGATTTTGAGGGTAACTTACGGTTCGACGGCAATCCCGTTGGCATCGCGTCGCCCGCATTTGTGGCTTTGCTCGCAGTT
Organism: Xanthobacteraceae bacterium; assembly: GCA_049300295.1. Classification (GTDB taxonomy): domain Bacteria; phylum Pseudomonadota; class Alphaproteobacteria; order Rhizobiales; family Xanthobacteraceae; genus BOG-931. The sequence goes on along the minus strand of JBAQJL010000022.1, from coordinate 64,368 downwards.
GCCGTCTTGTATCCAATCCTGTTATGCGCGCTGGCGTTTCCCACCCCTTTCGGTGATCTGCGCGAGCAGATCAATTGGGGGCTGCAATTTCCGCTTTACACCTGGAAACATCCGCCTCTGCAGTCATGGATTGCGGGAGTAGTTGCGCTGTCGGGCGCACGCGACGCGTGGTCCTACATCCTGGTCGCCCAGCTTTTGAACGTGCTGGGGTTCTGTTATGTGGCGGCGACCGCGCAACTACTTTTGGGCAGAAGCAGCGCGGTTGCCGCATTGATTGCTCTTTGCAGCGGCCTTTATTTCATTGGCTGCATACCGACTGAAGCTTTGAACGCGGATCAAGTTCTATTCCTGCTCTGGTCAGGCATTCTGCACCATCTTGTGCGCGCTTTGCGGAAAGACCTATGGCGCGACTGGGTTGCACTCGGCCTCCTCTGCGGGCTTTCTCTTCTAGCCAAGTATTTTTCGCTGGCTCTGATCGCCGTGCTCGCAGCCAACCTCCTGTGGATTTCGGCGTATCGCAGGGTTTTCCGCAATCCTCGTTTCTATGCGGCAGGCTTCCTGTGCGCTGTGCTTTTCCTCCCAACAGCCGTCTCTATTTTACAGCATTCCAATGCCCTTCAATACAGCTACGGGCGTTTTTACCTCAAACCATTCGAACTGCGCTGGGACGAACACCTCGCACTATGCATTGTATCGCCGTTGATTTATGCCACGCCCTTCGTGATCGGACTGGGGCTATCTGTCAGGCGGAAAACCGCAAGTTTCGGCGTGCGACTGGACGATGAAAGCCGGCTCGTTGTCATGACCGCATCGGCGCTGTTCGTTTTCGTTCTTCTGCTCGTTCTGTTTGTCGGACTCGATTTCTCCCCGCGGTTTTTGAACGCCCTCTACGGTTTTGGGATTCTCTCTGTGCTGTGCACGGCGCGCCTCACGCCCACGGCGGTTCGCTATTGTCTGCGCATGGCACTGTGCGGGTGGGCTGTGTGCCTTGTCGGAACCGCCGTTTACGCGTCCTGCTTCGTCAACAATCCGCTACGGGAGCCGGCGCCGGCAGCGGCTGCGATTATCCAGCACAGTTGGAATTCGCAATTCCGGTGTGGTCCGGCATATATCGTGGGTAACGATCGCAGCGCTCAAGCGGTCGCGCTTTATTTCAAGGGCATTGTGACCGGTGTTTCGATCGGAGACTGGCTCCATGCCCAATGGGTCGATCGTGATCGCTTGCGGCGATTCGGCGCTGTCGTGATCGCGACGCCTGCCAACTTGGCCGACGCCGACTTTTATTCGATGCTTCAGAAGCAGACGCCGCGCGAGTCTGTGGAGCTTCCGTACCGGCACACGCTCTCCACAACGCGGCACGTCTATGTGTATTCTTTTGTTGCTCCGACCGATTGCGACTCTTATTCCGGCTTGGATAATGCGCGCGGCAAGGCGGTAGAGATACGATGATGCCGACGGCGCGTGCCAAATGCAGCAGGCCAAATTTTGCCGTATCTGCGATCCCACGATTAGCGGATTAGCCTATGCAGCCACATCCACTGTTTTGGCTCCACTCGAATCCATGTTTCGATCATGCTGAAAATCGCCTGCATGGTCGCGCGAGTGTCGGTCTCGCCGGTCGGTTTGCGAGGAAACTGTAGTGGCCCGATAATTTGAATCCGATACCGTTGATCCGGCAAGCGCGTCGCGTATCCGGCGTAGACAGGCCATTTTCCGGTTCCGGCCAACAGGGCCAGCAACGGATTTACCCGGCACATCCGGCCAAAAAAACTGACCTCAATACCACGCGCGTAATGCTGATCGGGCAGAATTCCGACCAGCATTCCATCGCGGAGTGCCTGCACAATCTCGTGCCGTGCCGTCGGACCCACGTCGATAAGGCGAGCGGCACACTTTGCTCTCTGCCGCCGCAGCTCCGTGGTAATAGCCGAGCTTGGTTGCCGCTTATAAAGCACAGCTATCTCGAGCCCTGCCGCGCGAGCAGCCATTGCGGGAACCTCCCAGTTGCAGAGGTGCGCCCCAATCATGATCGCTCCGCGCCGCTCTCGCGCAAGCTGCCGCAGGATGTCTACCGTCGGCTCGTCCATGATCACTTGGCCTGCCAGCGGCGTCTCAACTGAAAACTGCATGAGGTCCGAAATGTGCCCATACTCGCCAAATGTCCGGCCGAAATTGTCCCACATTCCGCGGAGGACCGAGCGGCGTTCGCGCGAACTTAGCGCAGGCAGCGCGGCGCTCAGCTGTTGGCTGGCGTGACGATTTCCTCCCAGCATCCAGCCAATGTTGCGAATTATCGCCGCGCAAACCGAGGCACTCACCTTGCGCGGCAGCAGGCTTAAACCGCCGATGGCGAACACCGCGACGCGGCCATACATTCGCGGGCCCAGCGCCTCTCGATATTCATCGGCAATGTAATGAACCGCCGGTTTGGCGGCGACCGCGCGCCGCTCAAATTCCTGTATAAGTGGGATGTAGCTCGGCGTTCGATCTTCTGTACGCGTCAAAGACAGACGATGCCCTGCGCTCAGCCTGAAAACCTCTCGGCTGGTGCGAACCGTGCACGCCCAATACGAGCGCGCCGAACCGAGACGGCGCTCTTTGAAGACTTCAATCTGCGCGATATCGGCAAAATGGACCTTCGCCACGCCAAGTGGCCCACGGCGTGCAAATCCATCCCCGGTGAGCTCAAACTCGTATATGGGTCCGAAGAGGCGCGGCCGGCATGCATATTTCATTGTATCCGCCGACGGACTGGCAGGGTCTAATGCCGGACGGACATTCATGAACCGGCCTCAGCAACATCCCAACCGCCGGCACGGCCCACGAGCCGGAAAGTGCACGCGGGAAACCGCAAATGAGAATACCCAAGCAGCATGCTATTCCGCCGCCACAGGCGAATTTTCGGTGAGTCCGCTTTTGCCAAATTGCGACTGGAAGAAATCGGCGTAACGGTTGCCTCGCCGCAACAACGCCTCGTGCCGCCCGGACTCGGTTACGGTCCCATTTTCAATCACGTAGATCATGTCAGCGTGCATGACGGTATAAAGACGATGGGCAATCACCAGGGTCGTGCGGCCTTCATACAGGCGTCTGATCGCTTCTTGCACGTAGCGTTCCGATTCGCTGTCCAGCGATGCCGTCGGTTCGTCGAGCAGGATGATCGGCGCCCGGCGAATGAGGGCGCGCGCGACCGCGATGCGCTGTCGCTGCCCGCCTGAAAGTTGCAGGCCGTGCTCGCCGACCGGAGTATCGTAACCGGAAGGAAACTGGCTGATAAATTCGTGCGCATGGGCGGCACGAGCAGCAGCGACGATCTCCTCCTCACTCGCATCAACCCGGCCGAAAGCGATGTTCTTGCGGACCGAGCCGCGGAATAGAAAAATATCTTGGCCCACATATGCGATCTGCTCGCGCAACGATTTATCCGATATCTGTAAGATATTCTGGCCGTCAATCGTGATCTCCCCGCTGTGGGCGCTGTAAAAGCGGAGCAGCAGGTTGAAAATTGTTGTTTTGCCGCCGCCGGACGGCCCGACCAGCGCGGTCACTTGGCCCGGCTCGGCAGTCAGCGATAGATCGCGCAGCGCGGGCTCGTTCGGACGGTAAGCGAAGGCCAGCTTGCGGAGCGCGATCCGTCCGCGGTCGACCTTGAGCGCGGGCTTTCCGCTCTCATCGACTCGATCCGGCAGATCGAGAATGTCAAGCAAAACACTCACGCCCACCAGTGCGCTGCTTAAATCGACATTGAGGCGCGCGAGCCGCTTTCCTGGCTCGTAGGCCAACAAAAAGGCAGCGATGAAGGAAACGAATTCGCCCGGCGTTCCGTTTTGAAAAATGACGCGATAGCCCCCGTACATCAATACGAGGCCGACTGCTGCGCCCGCCAGCGCTTCCATCAACGGCGTCGAGCGATTCACCACCCTGGCGAGCTTGTTGGCAGCCTGTTGCACGGCGACCACGCTCGCCCGCAGGCTGTCGCGCATCTCGCCCTCGAGGCCGAGCGCTTTGACCACGCGTATGCCCTGTACGCTTTCCTGCAGCGTCTCCAGAACCAAGGCGCCGCCGCCATAACCCTTTTGCGCAAGCTGGCGCACCCGCCTGATCAGGTGACGCACGGTCAGCACCGCCGGCACCATCACGAACACGCCGATCAGTGACAGCCCCGGGCTTCGCGCAACCATCACCACAAGAAGACCACCCAAGGTCAACGCGTCGCGGCCGATAGCGGTGATCAGTATCGCGAGCACAGTTGAAACCGAACTCGCGCCATAGCTGATGCGTGCGCTGAACTCCGAGGAATGACGATCGCCGAAGAACGCAACGTCCTGGCGCAGCAGCTTATCGAACAGCCGGCACTGATTTTCGGCGGTAATTTCGTTGCCGATATGTGCCATCGTCACCGCTTGGTTGTAGCTGGCAAACCCTTTCAGCGCGAACAGCACCATGGTGGCGGCGGAGATGACGATAACGTCCGGGAAATTGCGGGCCACATAGGCCTGATTGATGGCGGAGCCCAGCAGATAGGCGCATGCCGACACACAAGCCGCGCCGACAACCATCCAAACTACGGCCTTGGCGTATTGTTTCCAGTAGCGCCTGCCATAATCGCGCAGCAGCCGATGAATCAGTACGGGCGATCCGTCTGGATAGCGAAATAACTTACTCTTGAGGGCACTCAACATGGCGATGCACAAAGCCCTCAGGCGGGTCAAAACGAACGATAGCGCGGGGCCGGCTAAGTCGCAATCGCGGCCGATTGAAACTGCCAATAGTGTTCTTCGCGTCTGCAGCTAAACGACCGGATCAGGACCAAGCATTTAAATCCCAAGTGCACTGAATCAGATTAACATCGCCAAGGCAATCGCCATGGCCACGACGAGGATGGTGCCAAAGAGCCCGCTCTGCGGCGCTTCGGGAACGCCGATGAGCCACCGCGGAGCTTTGTAATCGACATAAAGCCGCGACACTTCAATGCAGAATATAGCCGTCGCGTGCAAGATGATCGGCAGCCAAAGGCTTCTTCCACTGATGATATAGGCGAACCCGAACAGACAGCCGGCGATGAAGAAGCCGAAGATCCCCTGCCCGAGCGGCCTGCGTCTGGGCGGCTTTATAAAGTGCACCAGCGAAAAGACGATCGAGCTCAGGATGATCGCCACCATCGAAGATGCATAAGATTGCGGCAATGATCGAAGCAGCTGCTCCAGCAGCGTTCCTCGAAAAACCGCCTCCTCAAACGTGGCCAAAGGCAGCGGCGTCAAAAACCGCCGAAACAGCTTGGCCCGACGCGTTGCTTGATCGAACTTCGGGACAAACTGCAACCATCCAGCCCTGATGTAAAACGCGAATAAAAGGCAGAACGGAAAATACATAATCGAAAAGGCAATCGCGATCTGGCGCCATGGAAGGGGCAATGGAAACAGTTGATGCGAGAGAACCGATGGACTGATTCCAAGCGCAAGCGGCGTCCCAACACAGATGATGATCCACACCGCCTGGATCATGACCTGGCCCGTCAAACGCATCGGTTGCTTCCGCGTCGCGTATTGCAGCGGCCATGCCAATGGTTCTCCGACAAGCTTGAGTGCGACGCTCTGAACCCCCCAGAGCACGCACAATGCCAACGCGGCAACCCCAAGAGTGATCACTATGTTCATGCGGCACGGGACGCGCCGGAGCGCTCGCGCAGGAAGCGTGACCAACGTTTGTCGAGCCAGAACAACCAATTCTCGGGATTGGCGCGCAGTTTATCCTCGAACCAAAGGCACCAGTCCTGAGCGGCCATGCGGATCGCGGTGTCTCGATCTCCGACATCGCGGGGGACGTCGGCGTAATCCCAGCGAACCACTATGCGCGAATCCGATTGCCAGCTAAAATAGGGCCGTAACATCGGCGAACGGGCCGTCATTGCAATCGCAAATGCCCCGCCCGGAAGTCTGGCAGGGCGCCCAAAGATTTGCACTGCAACCCCTTGTCTGGGATCGGCCAACAAATCCGGCGTGATGCAAAGCACCTTACCCCTTTTTAGGACCTTCAAATACGTTGCGGCATCCTTAATCGTCGTGGCGTTGGCTGGCCGCAGCACTATTTCGACGCCCAACGCGTTATACCATTGCAGCTTACGCTTCATGCGTTCCGCCCCCGGAGTTTGCCGCACCAGAGCAACCGATGGATGTCTGCGATTAATGACTGCCGCGACCAGTTCGTGGCCCGACCAGTGAGGCGATACGATCACGGCGCCACGCCCTTGGGAAACGGCGTCATCGAGGAGATCAACAGATGCATCGAAATTCACGTCGCCCAAAATCGACGACGATTCGAGTCCATGATGGAAAATTGACAGCGCGTTGCCCAGGAACCAGCCAAGGCGGCGAAAATACAAACTCTCCGATTGAGCGGGCACATCGAAGCCCAATGCCAGTCTCATATTTTCGCGAACACGTGGCCGCAACAGGGGAAGGGCACCGGCGAATTCAACTAACGAACGGACGGTGTTGCGCTGTTGTTCCACCGAGAGCCGCGCGGTTGCACGAATAGTCTGCCGGATAGCCAATTGGGTGATAGCGCGGCCGAACTGGCTGGCGGAAATTTTCATGGCTGACAGATCGTCCGCACGGCACTTTTGCGACAATTGACCAGAACGCCTCTACGTTGAGGCCTGCTTACGGCAACCAAAAAACAACGTGAAGACTGCCGCTCTGCTGCAAGTGCTGCAAAATTTCCGCGAACGGGACAGCCAAGAGCAGATAGCATGAATCGATAAAGGTTCTCAGCACCGCCCCCAGCCCAGGGGACTGCAGACTGGTGGGGCGCCACGACGGTGTCCAAGGCAACAGGCGTGGCACCTGCGCCATATAATTCCGATACGAATTCCCATGTATGCGAAGCATTTCTCGTTCTTCATCCAAGATTCGGCCGCGCAGGACGATCGCAATATAGGCCGCCGATATAATCGCCAACGACATGGTCCCGGATTGGCCTCCGACCCCGGCCGCTCCGATGATTGAAAACGCATAAAGCGGATGGCGAACGATGGAATACGGGCCGACCTTTATCAACTCGTAGGTCTTACGACCAGTGATGAAAAATGAGCACCAAGTACGGCCGACAATACAGATAACGATCGTACAGATGCCCAGAATCTCAATTGTTTTTTGCAGACTTCCCGACCAGGACGATGCCGAGAAAATGAACAGCGATCCAAGGGTTACGGTGCCGATCAGTAAAGGAATCTTTCGCCGGTCAAACGCACGTAGTCCTTGCGCACGCCCGGTGTAACGGCCGAACATCTGAGAATCCTTTTGTGGCGCCTCAACCGACGTCGGGTGCAAACCGTGGCGCTGAGGAAACGCTCAGCGTTGCGGCAAAGCCGAGCCGGTGTCACGTCATCGTCGTTTTTAGTGCACAGTCCCACCGGCATCCACTGGCAGCACCCGGGCCACCCGCGAATGAGCCCGAATATTGAAGCGTTTCCGGGTCTCCTGCAAGGCAGACGCCGGCGCTGACGGCGACGGAATTATCCGAGCCTGATTGGGAAATGCCGAACGGCGGCGCCGGCGAAGGCGTCGGCACCGGCAGAGCTATCCGCTATCAGCGCTGACTCATCGCCTCCGGATCGACGAGTGGCGTGATGCGCCGAATGGCGACGCGCCGATTGGCCCGTTCCGGTCCGCTCGCCGGGACTTTCAGGAACTGCTTGCCGTAGCCCTGTGTTGACAGGTTTTCTGCCGGAACCTGAAATTGCTCGGTCAGAGCGACAGCCACCGATTCCGCGCGCCGGTCGGACAGCGACAGGTTGTCGACGTCCAAGCCGACCGCGTCGGTGTAGCCTTCGATAAGGAACACTTCCCGCGGATTGCGCTGGATGGCGCGGTTGAGCGCCTCGGCAATGGCCGACAACCGATCGACCTGATCCGGCGTCAACTGCCACGATCCGGTATCGAAATTAACCTCCAGGTCGAGCCGCGGCATGTATGCGCGCAGCGGCTCGTTGTAGCGCACCTGGTCGAGCGTGTAGCGCCGATCGATGCGTTCGATTGGAGGCGCAACCAGCACGCCGTAGATCGCCGCCTCGTCGGCGCGATCGGCATCGACGATGTAACGGTCGCGCGGAATCCGAATCACCGGCGCCGTCAAGCTGAGAAACACGTTGGCTAACTGCGCGCCGGCAAAGCCGTTATCGATAATCACGATCTCGCGGCCGTCCGGACCTCTGCGCACGCGGCGCAACAGACGCCCATCGCTGTCGCTGTAGTCGATGATCTGCACGTTATCCGGACGCACCACGATGGTGACCGTCTCATTGCCGCGCCGCTCGACGTGCACGTCACGCGCACCGACGACAAAGCGATCGACCTCGCTGTGCCGAATGAATGTGCGGTCGCCTTCCTGAACGATGGTGCGACCCGGTTCGCGAATGATGAGCTGGTTGCCGACATGCTCCTCACGGCGCTCGCTGCGCACCTGATTGATGCCGGCGGTCGGCGTCTGACCTTTCGGCGCGAGGAACTGGCCTTTGTTGATGACCTGCGTCGGAGGCGGCACCGCCGTTGGATTTCCGGGCGGTGGCGGCGCGCGGCGCACAGCAGTTGGGGCCGCGAGCGGCGTGCCGGCGGGCGCGTTGCCGACATTTTGCTTCGGCGTCGGTGGCGTCGCCACCGCCGGCTTGCCGCGCTCACGCGGCGAACCTGCTTGAGGCGCCGTTTGAGGTGACGGGGCACTCGCGGCCGGATGTTCGCCCGGCTTTAATTTGCTCGGCACCTCCGGCGTGGCACGCCTTTCCGGAACCGACGGCCCGGGCTTGGCGCTCGGATGCTGCGGCGGCGTTGTTTGAGCCGGCTGCACTTTGGGTGCGGGCTTTCGCGCCGGCTCTGTCGGCGGACGAGGTGGCACAGGCGGCGGCGTTGTCTGAGCCGGCTGCATCCTGGGCGGAGGCTTTCGCTCCGGAACCGGCCGCGTCGGCGCCACAGTCGCGGGTGGACGCGAAGCCTGAGGCGCAGGCGTCTGCGGCGGGTGAGGCGATACCGCCGGCGCGGGCGGCTTGGGAGGCTGGGGTTTAGCCGGCGGCTTTTTCTTCGGTTCCTCTGGCTGGCCGGCTGGTGCGGCCTGAGCCAGCAGGTGGCCTTGCGAGGTCTGCGCGCGGGCGCTCGGATTGAGCGCCACGGCCAGCACACCAGACAGGATTGTGCCGGCAAGGAAAAGGGATGGCGAAAGCCTCATGCTTATTGCTCCGCAAACGGCCGCGCAAAATAGCGCGGCGGTTTCGTTATTCAGGATGGATGCAATGGATTCACCGCGCCGGTGGTGATTACCGCAGCGGTCGCCCGCTCGAGCCCGCGATCTTCTTGTCTATTCACGAATCGGCCCCGCGCGTCGTCCAGGGGCTTACGGGCAAGTTAGGGCCGGTTTATGGCTGCGATCTGACCGCAATGTGAGCCGGCGGCGCTCTGAGCGAGCACCATCACCCGATGAAATGCAATCACGTCCGCCCGCTCGGAAAATTGCACGATCGGCCAGTTGATCTGCGACGGCGTCAACTGAACGATCTTGTCTGCACCGAATTTCGTCGCGAATTTTTGTGCATATTCCTGCCAAGAGGGGTCGTTGCGCCCCCATGAGGCGTGAAGGATCAGAATATCCCAGGGGACGGCGATGCGAAAACCGGCCAGGGATGCCCGGTAGCTGAAATCGAGATCATAGAAGTGGAATCCATCGAATACCGCTGCATCGAATTCGATCGCTTCGCAGACTTCACGCTTGGCCGCGATGAAGAGGCCGTCAAGCGCCACAACGGCCGATGTCCGCGGCGGTCCGAAGCAGTGGAAGAAAAAACCATTGCCGTCGCTCCCGCGATGCACGACACAGCCGTGCACGCGCGGCCAGCCCGCCGAATTCCAATTTGCTCCGATTAATTGCGTCGTTCCGGCGACGCCGACGACGTCATGTGTACGAAGATGAGCCAGTAGCCGCGCAGGAAAATCCGGCGAGATTATTTCGATGTCGTCGTGGCAGAAAATAATGATATCGCCCCGGGTTTTGGCAAAGCCGCGGTTGTAGCCCTCGCACAGCGAACGCGCATCGCCGATCTGGATCACCTCAAATTGGTGTCGTTGAAACTGCGCTTCGTAATGCTCGCGAATGCGCGTGGCCTTCTGCACATCGATACTGCAGACGACAACGGAGATGAATCGGTCGTCCGCCACCTCCGGCGCGGCGGCGGCACCGCCGGGTGACGGCATTTGTTCCGACAAAGCCCGGGCCGTCCCGACCAGTTGCCGGTATACCTCGGCGTTCTCCGGAGCGTTGGCGGCGGTCCGTCCCAAAACCGCCACCGCCTCATCGAGCCGTCGCAGTCGGGCAAGCACCGCAGCGTAACCGCAGGCGCGGTCAACACGGCCCGAATCTTGTGCGATTGCCGTTTCGATGTGGGCAACACCCGCCTCGACGCTGCCGGCCTGGACCTCGGTAAGACCCAGCAAATAAAGCGCACTCGCTTCATCTGGAACGACTTTGAGCACGGCCCTGCAGCCGCGTTCCGCCTCGGCAAAACGCCCCGCCTGGTAATCCATCGTCGCGATCGCGAGGATATTGTCGCTATTGAACGCCCGCGTGTAAAACATTGGCTCATCTGGGAAGGAAGACGACCGTAACGAGCTGGAAAGAGCACGAGAGCTGCCGATAAGCAAATATAAAGCGAAGGCCGCACCCGGATCTCCAAACTCGCGCACGCAAGCATCCCGAACTTGTCCCGAATGTGAACGCATGCCACGAGACAAAATGCGTAAGGGTGCCACCGAGACGGGGTGTGCTATAACGAGCACACCGATCGCGGAGGAGCTGGGCATGCGTGGAGAGGGGTCAAGCGGGGCGTGGCGTGGCGCGGGCCTCGGCGTTACGGCGATGCTTACCGTAACGGCCTTGACCATCCTGCCGCTGGCCCTGTCGAGCGCACGCGCGCAGCAAGATCGGCAGCCTAGTCTCAACTCGGAGGACGTACTGGCGCCGTCGCAGATGGCGCAACCGATGCCAGCGCCGGTGTCGGAACCTGGCGGCGCACCAAAGAAAAAAAAGCCGCCGGAAAAGCGTGCCGCTGCCGCCAAACCCGAGGGGGCCAAGCCAGCGCCGAGCCCGGCGCCGGCTCACGCGCCGCGCGCCGGCAGCTTTAAGACCGTGATCGAATGCAAGGGGCCGTTCGCCAAGGATTCCGGCATGCTGGCGCTCGCTGTCGCTTTCGATTCGCGCAACATGATGTTCACGCACGAGAGGGTTCAGGGCACCGATGTCGGTGTCACCGTGATGTTTCCCAAGGATCCGAAGCGCCGGCTTGAAGTGTGGTGGCAGAACGCCAACCGCACCGGGCTTTATCTGATCGATATTGCCGGCAAATCGACCTGGGTGGCGCCGAAAGGCTTGCGGCTTGGGCTGACGCTCGAGCAGGTCGAAAAGCTCAACCACAAACCGTTCAAGCTTAAGGGCTTCGACGCGGAAGGAGTCGCCGCCGTGGCGGATTGGGATGGCGGCGAACTCGCTTCATTGCCAGGCGACTGCAAGGCGAGTGGCAGCGTCCAGGCCAGAGACAAAAAAGCCGCCGCTGAGTTGCCTGCCAAAGATGAGTACAGCTCCAATGATCCCGCGATGCGCGCGCTCAAGCCCGCCGTCAGCGAGATTTTGATCGGCTATTAGGACCCGTCTCTCAGCTCGCGAGAAGGGACAAGCATCTATTGCCGTGGCGCGACGGTCGGGACGTCCGGCGCTTCTGCCTCGCTGCCGAGTTTACGCACGTCGCGCGCCATTTCCAGGCAGGTGAGCAACTCGGTGTAGCTCGAATCGCCGCCCATCGTGGCTTCGTCGATGCAGTGCCGACGATCCGCGGCCGAAAACGTCGACCATTGCTTGACGACCTGCCCGCGCGTCTCGCGCTCGCTGTCGATGCAGTCCTGCTTCGCTTTGGCGACCGTAATGTCGCGATATGAGGTGCCGCCCTGGATGGCGATGCCCCGGCAGACTGGCTCGATGTTGAAAGTCGGAACGCCGTCGGCGATCGGCGTCAGCATGTGGGCGCCGAGCGCCAAGACCGATGGCAGAATCATATCAAGCTCCGCAACTGCGCCCGCGCCACTATAGCACGTCCGCGGTTCGGAACGAGGCCCGAAAAATGCCATATCGGCGCGCGGCGAAAGTTATTCGCCGCGCGCCGTCATTGTCTACCGCCAGCCGTCAGCGTCAGCGCGGAATCGCCTGGACCGCGATACCGGTATTGGGATCAATGACCAGAATGCGATCATCCTGATAGACGTAACGGTAGGCTGGGACGGCACTGCCCACCGGCACCGCAAGCGGCGCCGTAGCGATCGCGGGTGCCGGCATCTCCACTGCGGCATCGTAGCCCGGCTGCTCCACCGCGGCGTCGTAGAGTGGCACAGTGTCATACGGCTCGACCGTAGGGGGCGGCGGCGGTACCGCAGTGTCGTAGAGCGGACCACGCACATACGGCGATGCAACGGGTGCCGTCGTTGCTATGGTCGTCGTTGTCGTTGTCATCGCGGGGACGACCCTGTCGGCGATGTAAGCGTGGCGCGTGACCGCGGTATGCCGAATGACTGCCACGCGGCGGCGTACCCATGGGTGCCGAACGTGGCGGGTCGTCGTCGTGGTGGTGACGGTGCGCACCGTTCGCAGCGCCGGCGGGGCGACAACTGCGGGTGCGACCACGACCGGTGGCGGCGCGATCACGGTTTGCGCCGCGTCGTACATCGTCTGCGCGTGCGCGGCAGGGACCGCTGCCGCAAGCGTCAATCCGAGTGCGGTGCAGGGGATGGCGATGCGGGCGACATGGACTCTCATGGAGGACTCCGTGTGTTGTCCGGGCTGTTCGGAACTGAGCCGAGCATCCAACCAACGCGGCTCGCCACGCCGCGTTCCGGCAATCGCCCGCGCGAACGCGCGCCGTGTTCCGTCGCCGCAAAGTTGACGCCGTTTGCGCACGATTCTGAAACGTGACGTTGGGTTTTCCGAAAAGTTTCCGGGTCGCCGTTAAACGCCCATATCGCCGTTAAACGCCCATGTCGCCTTTAAACGCGCATGTCAGTGCCATAACGCTCGGCGAACGCCGGCCGCAACAGCGCCGCAAGCGGCAGCGTCAAGAGCGCCACCAAAGCGACCAGCATGAGGGTGTGGGTGACGCCGAGCAAATCTCCGGCGCGGCCGAACACGATCGGGGCTATCGCGCCCGAGCCGATCGTGCCGGTATAGAAAATGCCGAGTGCGTGGGTGCGCCTTACCGGCGTGACGAGGTCCGGCACAGAGCCGTAGAGCACCGAGGACGTGCCGTTGAGCGCGACGCCGATGAGCGGCAGTACCGGCAGCGCGGCGAACAGCGGCAGCGGCAGCAGCGCGAGAATGCCCAGCGCGGTCGCGCTTTCGGTCACCCAGACGGTGGCAATCGCGCCGATTCGCGCACCGAGGAAGGTGCAGGCAAGTTTGCCGGCCGCGCCGCCGGCGAAAATCAGCGTCATCGCCAAGCCGACGTCTTGCAGGGTCGCGCCCTTGGCCTTGAGCACGAACGGTACAAACAACAAGAATCCCATGCGCGTGGCGCTGTCGAGAATGCCGATCGCAAGCAGCAGGCCGAAACCGCGCGACCGGGGCGGCGTGCGGTCATCGACCCGCGCGGGTCCGACCGCCGCGCCGGTGTCGCGATCGAACCGTGGCGTGAACAAAAAAATGACGACAGCCATCACGAGGCCGAGGCTACCAAGACCGGCCAGCGCCGGCCGCCACGGCATCACGAGCAGCAGCAGCGACAGGGCCGCAGGGATCGTCATCTTGCCGAGATCGCCGCAGAAATTGTAGGTGCCGAGCGCTTTCAGGGAGCGCGGCCCGGCAAAGGCCCGGGCGACCAGCGCGGAAGCGATCGGATGCTGCGTGCTCGACCCCATGCCGCCGATCACCAATGCGGCAAGCAGCATGACGAAACCGGTGCTCAAGCCGGCGAGACAATAACCGAGACCCGCCAGCGCCGTGCCAAGCGCCAGCACCACCGCGGCGCCGAGTCGCTCCGACAAAAAGCTCGCCGGGATCTGCAGGCTCGCCATCGCACCGACGAACATGCTGCGCAACAACCCGAGCGCCGCATAGCTCAGGCCGAATTCCGCCTGCCACAACGGCAGCATGATGTAGATGAGATCGGTGTAGCCGTCGTGCAGCGCGTGTGCGCCGGCGGCGATCGAGGCGGCGCGGCGCTCGTCGCGCGAAAATTTTCCGGCGCGTGCCGCAATTTTGTCCCAAATGAGCCGGTGCATGGGCGACTAGCCTAGCGGTCTGATTCCAACATTCGCACCCGGGTTCCGTACGCTGGTTTTCTGCTGTCAGTTAAAGCGCGGGCGCCGCCCGGTCAATTGCAGCCACAGACTTCCGTCTGGCCGCGATTGACCGTAGTAGCCTGCCCGTGCAGTCTGGCGTCTTGGGAATCAGGCGCGCAATTTGTTGCTGGGGAGACGAATCATGTTCGGCATCGGCGACCTGTTCCAGTGGGAGCGATTCGTCACCCCCACCGTCATCAAGGTGTTCTACTGGCTTGCCGTTGTCATTTCCGTGTTGATGGGCGTGGTCGGCGCCGTCAGCTCGCTCGAAATCATGGCGTATAATCCGTTTGTCGGCATGATTTTTCTGATCACGAGTCTGCTCGGCATCTGCATGGGGATCGTCATATCGCGCATCGTGGCCGAATTTGTGCTCATCGTGTTTCGCATCAACGAGCACCTCGGGGCGATCCGCAATCAAGGGGCGGCCTTCGATCCGCAGGCCCAGGGCTTCAGAGAGCAATAAGTCAGTTTGCAAATCGGAAGTGCATGACGTCGCCGTCCTGCACGACGTAGTCCTTGCCTTCCAGCCGCAGCTTGCCCGAGTCACGCGCACCCGCCTCACCGCCGCAAGCGACATAGTCATCGTAGGCGATGGTCTCGGCGCGGATGAAACCACGTTCGAAATCGCTGTGAATGACGCCTGCCGCCTGCGGCGCTCTGCTGCCGCGCGTTACCGTCCAGGCCCGCGCCTCCTTCGGCCCCGCCGTGAAAAAGGTGACGAGGTGCAGCAGCGCATAACCGGCGCGAATGAGGCGGTCGAGGCCGGCCTCTTTGAGACCGAGCGTCTGCAGATATTCGGCGCGTTCGTCACGGCCAAGGAGCGCAATCTCGGCCTCGATCTTCGCCGAGATCGCGACCGCGACGGCGCCCTCCGCCACGGCCTTTTGCTCAACCTTGCGCGAATAATCGTTGCCCGAGTCGGCGGAGCCTTCTTCGACGTTACAAACGTAGAGCACAGGCAGCGCCGTGAGCAGTCCGAGCATGCGGAACGTCCGCTCCTCCTCGGGCTTGCGCTCGGCGAGCCGCGCCGGCTTGCCGTCGCGCAACAGCGCCAGCGCACGGTTGGCGAG
Organism: Xanthobacteraceae bacterium; assembly: GCA_049300295.1. Lineage (GTDB taxonomy): Bacteria > Pseudomonadota > Alphaproteobacteria > Rhizobiales > Xanthobacteraceae > BOG-931. Next base: position 48,935 of record JBAQJL010000022.1, on the reverse strand, counting down.
GTCAACCGTCTCCTTGGCTTCCTTGTCGCCGCCCTTGGCCTTTTTGCTTAAGGCATCGACCCGCCGCTCCAGACTGTCGAGATCGGCCAGCATGAGTTCAGTCTCGACTGTCTCGATGTCGGCGATCGGATCGATGCGTCCTTCGACGTGAGTCACTTCGCCGTCCTCGAAGCAGCGCACGACGTGCGCGATGGCGTCTACTTCGCGGATGTTGGCCAGGAATTGATTGCCCAGCCCCTCGCCCTTCGAGGCCCCGCGCACAAGGCCCGCGATATCCACGAAGTTCAATCGCGTCGGCACGATTTCGGCCGATTTGGCGAGCGTCGCGAGCGTTTGCAGCCGCGCGTCCGGCACCGCCACTTCACCGACATTCGGTTCGATGGTGCAGAACGGATAATTCGCCGCCTGCGCCGCCGCCGTTTCGGTCAGCGCGTTGAACAGTGTCGACTTGCCGACATTAGGCAGTCCGACGATTCCGCATTTGAAGCCCATGGCAGATTATTTCACCTGGAAAGTTCGAAATTCGGAGCAAGTTTGAAGGGATTCAATATGGTCATCCGTTCGATTTCGTACTCGTGCTGCATATCCTCGCTCAAAAACAGATCGCAACCGGCGAGGAGCGCCGAGGCCAGCAATGTGCAGTCCCACCAACTAAGGCGATGCCGATCCGCGATGGCCCATGCGAGTTGAGTAGTCGTGAAGTCGTACGGCGCGTTGCAGAATTCGCTTAAAGACCAGACGAACCCACGCGCTTCAGCGGCGCTCGCTATCCGGCGTCTTACGGCGACGACGTGATAGAATTCGTTTAGACTTTGCGGGCTGAGCAGCAGTGTATGCTCGCTGACGATCCGCTTCAGCAAACCCGCCGCTCGGCCGTGCTTTGCGGGATCGGTCCGATCCATCGCGTAGATCAGCAGATTTGTATCTACGAAGCAGTTCGTTTTCCCGTTCGCCATAAAGAACCTCGCGTCCGGGCCAATTTTTGCTGGCGCCGGGGAACCCTGGCCCATCCAGGAATTTCCAAAGCAATTCCACCTTTCCGGCCCTATCGGCCTCAGCCTCGCATTGCTTTTCCAGCAGATCGGCGACGAAGCGTGACAGGCTCTTGTCCTCCTTGGCCGCTGCAACACGGGCGCGGCGCGCAAGTTCCTCGGAAAGGGTAATGGTGACATTCTTCATTACACGAATATCGTGTTTTCGTGTTTCTGTGTCAATCAACCTTCTTTTCCATCGCCAAAACCCTTGCCGACCATCGCCAGATGCACCTTGTTCTGGAAGCTCGCGTCGTCGCCTCGAACCAGGATTTCGACGTTGTCGGCAAGAATGTCGATTAGCGCTTCGAGCCAGTCACGCTCGCTTTTGGCGAAATCGTTGAGCACGTAGGCATAAACTAGGTCTTTGTTGCCCGGATGACCGACGCCGATGCGCACGCGCCGGTAATCATTGCCGATGTGCTCCGTGATCGAGCGCAGTCCGTTATGGCCGGCGATACCGCCGCCGACCTTCACTCTGACTTTGCCCGGCGGCAGGTCGATCTCATCGTGGAACACGGTCACGTCGCCCGGGGACAGCTTGTAGAAATGCGCTGCCTCGGCGACGGCGCGTCCGGATTCGTTCATGAACGTGCCGGGCAACAGCAGCAGCGTGCGCGTGCCGCCAATGGGGCCCTCGCACGCCACACCCTGAAAACGCCGGCGCCACGGCCCGATGCCGTGGCGCTTGGCGATCGCGTCCATGACCATGAAACCAACGTTGTGCCGGTTTCCGGCATAGCGGGCTCCTGGATTGCCTAAACCCACCAGGAGCAGCATCGGCGTGGTCCCGCGAGGCGAAGCCTCACTTCTTGTCGGCACCGGCCGCCGGAGCAGCCGCAGCACCTGGCGCAGCACCTGGCGCTCCCGCAGGAGCACCGCCCTCGGCCGGCGTACCGGCAGCCGTCGCAGCGGCTGCTGCCGCCACGGCCGCAGCCGCGGCCTCCGCGGCCGCCTTAATTTCTTCGGCGTAGCCGGACGGCGGAACGACAGTGACAAGCGTAATGTCCCTGCCCGAGACGACCCGCACGCCTTCCGGCAGCGCGATGTCGCTCAAGTGCCGGGAGTAATTGATGTCGAGACCGCTGACGTCGACCTCGATGGCATTCGGGATGGCGTCGGCACGGCAGCGCACCTCGACCGTATGGGTGACGATGCTGACGGTGCCGCCGCGCTTGACGCCGGGCGATTGGTCGGCATTTCGCACATGCACCGGAATATTGACCCGGATGGTCGCGCCTTCGCCCAGCCGCATGAAGTCGACATGCAGCGGCAAATCGCGCACGGCATCGAGCTGAAAGTCGCGTGGAATGACGCGGTGCTTCACGCCGTCGATTTCCACATCATGGATGGTGGTGAGGAAACGCCCGGCGTAGATGCGCTGGCGCAGCTCGTCATATTCGAGCGAGATCGGCAGCGGCGGTTTGCCGTCGCCGTAGATGATGCCGGGGACCCGGCCGGCGCGACGTTCAGCCCGGGCGGCCCCCTTGCCTGCCAGCGGCCGCGCAACGGCCTTGATATCATTAACGGTAGCCATGGTGCGATCCTGTCTTAACCCTGTGGAATGAAGGGAAATCCGCGGACAGCCTCCAGGGGTGGAGCCGCGGTCGCGGCGCTTATAGCGGCGCGGATGTTGAAAAACAAGGAAACAGACCGCCACCAAGGCGGCGTCAAGCGGTACGGGCGGACACTCCCTAAGCGCCGGTCGAGGAACCGGTCCTGGCGAGAGCCGTTTCAAGCGCCGTCACCCGGGCTTTGAGCGCCTCATTCTCCTCCCGCGCGATCCGGGCCATGTCCTTGACGGCCTCGAAATCCTCGCGGCGGACAACGTCGAATTCGCGCAGAACGCGCTCGGCCTGGGTCCGGAACAGCGTTTCGAACTCGCGCCGCACGCCTTGGGCGGCGCCGGCCGCGTCATTCATCAACCGCGCCACTTCATCGAAGAACCGGTTTGTCGTCTGCACCATGGCTGTCTCCGAAACACTGGCGGCTTTCGCTTGCCATGCCCGCAGACAATGGCAATGGTGCGCCGCGGCCGCAAGGGGCGGCGCCGCAGTGGGGGCGGTCCAATCAGCCTGGCGTTTTCGCGCCCGCGAGAAAGTCCACCCGATGCTCGTCCTGCCGCTCCTGCCCTACCCGGCCATCAACCCGATCCTGGTTCACATCGGCCCGTTGGCGGTGCGCTGGTACGCGCTGGCCTATATCGTGGGCATCCTGGCCGGCTGGATCTATGCACGCGCCATCATTTCGTCGCCGCGGCTTTGGAACCGCGCAGCGCCGCTCACGGTGGTCGATTTCGACGATTTCGTCATTTGGATCACGCTCGGCATCATTCTCGGCGGCCGCATCGGTTATGTACTGTTCTACAATCTGCCACTGTTTGCCGAGCATCCGCTGCAGATTTTCCAGCTCTGGAACGGCGGCATGTCGTTTCACGGCGGCTTCCTCGGCTGCACACTCGCGATCGTCGCGTTCGCCTTGAAGCGCAAAATCCCCGTCTTCTCGCTCGGCGATCTCACGACCGCGGTGGCGCCGATTGGTCTGTTCCTCGGCCGCCTCGCCAATTTCATCAACGGCGAATTGTGGGGCCGACCGACCGATGTGCCGTGGGCCATGATCTTTCCCACCGGAGGACCAATCCCGCGTCACCCAAGCCAGCTCTATGAAGCCGCCCTCGAAGGCATCGTGCTCTTTATCGTGCTCAACGTGCTGGTCCGCCTCGGCGCGCTCAAGCGGCCTGGCGTCATCACCGGCAGCTTTGCGATCGGCTACGCGATAGCCCGAACCACATGCGAGTTTTTCCGCGAGCCCGATCCGCAGCTCGGCTTCCTCTGGGGCGGATTGACCATGGGAATGTTGCTCTGCATTCCATTGATGCTGGCGGGAATCGCCATACTTGCTTATGCGTTGAGGGCCCAACCGAAGCCGACAGATGGCTGACGAAGTTTCCCAGCTCGAACGCGAGATCCGCCAGCTCATCAGCGTCGCGGGGCCGCTTCCCGTCGCCGAATATATGCGGCTGTGCCTGACCCATCCCCAGCATGGTTACTACGTCAGCCGCGATCCGCTTGGCAGCAGCGGCGATTTCATCACCGCTCCCGAAGTCAGCCAGATGTTCGGCGAATTGATCGGTGTTTGGCTCGCCTCTGTGTGGCAGCAGATGGGTGCACCGGAGACTATTCGCCTGATCGAACTCGGGCCGGGACGCGGGACGATGCTGCTCGACGCGCTGCGGGCGGCCAAAATCGTGCCGGGCTTTCTGTCGGCAGTCGCGTTGCATCTTGTGGAAATCAGCCCGGCGCTGCGCACGTTCCAGGAACGCCGGCTTGAGCCGCTTGGGTTGCCGATTTTCTGGCACACGGCGCTTGAGGACGTACCTGAGGGGGCATGTCTGATCGTTGCCAACGAATTCATCGACGCATTGCCGGTGCATCAGGCGGTCAAGCAGGAGGACGGCTGGCATGAGCGCGTCGTCGAAATAGGCGCCGACGGCAAGCTTGCGATCGGGGTCGCGCGCAGCCCGCTGGCGTATTTCGATGGGACGTTGCCCCGCGGCATCAGGTTGTCTCCGCCCGGCTCGATCTACGAGTGGCGCGCCGACAATATCGCTCTCGAGATCGGCCGGCGCGTGCGCAGCGACGGCGCCGCGCTGGTCATCGATTACGGCCACGCTTGGTACGGCCTGGGTGAGACTCTCCAAGCCGTCTCCAAACATGCTTACAGCGATCCGCTGCGCAATGCCGGCGAGGCCGATCTTACCGCACATGTCGATTTCGAAGCGCTCGGGCAACGCGCGGAAAGCATCGGCGGCCGCGTCCACGGGCCGATCGCGCAACGCGACTGGCTGCGCCGGCTTGGCATCGACCAGCGCGCGGCGGCGCTCAAGACGCACGCACCCTACGGCAAGGCGCTGGAGATCGATCAAGCGCTGTCGCGCCTGACCGCGGGCGGAGCCAAGGGAATGGGCGAGTTGTGCAAGGTCATCGCCGTCTCCGATCCGCGGCTCGATCAACTGCCGGGATTCGAAACGTCATGATGGTCAAGGCGGCAACGCTGTCGCTGCCCGGCATCAGCCACGCCTTCTTCACCCGCGAAGGCGGCGTTTCCGAAGGAATTTATGACAGTCTCAACGGCGGCACCGGGTCCGACGATGCCCCCGCCCGTGTCGCCGAAAACCGGGCGCGGATGGCGGCTGCCGTCGGGGTCGAACCGCAGCGGTTTCTCACCGCCTACCAGATTCACTCGCCGCAGGTCGTGGTCGCCGAGACGCCGTGGCCGGGCGATGCCCGCCCACGCGCCGACGGCATTGTCACGCGCATGCCGGGGCTCGCCATCGGCGTCAGCACGGCCGATTGCGGCCCTGTGCTGCTCGCGGACCCGCAGGCACGGGTGATCGGCGCCGCGCATTCCGGCTGGCGCGGGGCGCTGTTTGGCGTCGTCGAAGCGACAGTCGCCGCGATGGAGCGCCTCGGGGCCGCGCGCGAGCGCATCCGGGCCGCGCTGGGGCCGATGATCCGCCAGCCCAATTACGAGGTCGGTCCGGATCTGATCGACCGCTTTGCCGCCGAGGACCTCGAGAGCGCCGGGTTCTTCGCCCCGGCGCAGCGCCCGGAGCATGCCCTGTTCGATCTTGGCGGCTACGTCGCCGCACGGCTGCGGCGGGCCGGGATCGCGCAGATCGAAGATGTCGGGTTGTGTACCTATGCGGACCCTCGACGGTTCTACAGCTATAGGCGCGCCACGCACCGTGCCGAGGCCGATTACGGCCGCCACATCAACGCTATCGCGCTCGCCGCCGAATAGCGTTTACGGCAAATCTATACGGCCGTCGCAACATGCCGTCCGTAGTGTAAGAAACTGCTGGTATTGCTGCACAAAAGCCGCGGGACAACCCCCGGATTCGGGTTGCCAGCCCTTGGCGCTACTTGTATCAGGTCCGCGTCAAGCGCGCGTGCGCAGGAGAGCGGGAATGGCGAGCAATAACGGAGCGATGAAGCTCGTCGCCGGCAACTCCAACCCCGTGCTGGCCGGGTCGATCGGCCAATATCTCGGCATCCCGCTGACCAAGGCGGTGGTGCGCCGTTTCGCCGACATGGAAGTGTTTGTCGAGATTCAGGAAAACGTCCGCGGCGCCGACGTCTTCGTCATTCAGTCCACGTCGTATCCGGCCAACGACCACCTGATGGAATTGCTCATCATCACCGATGCGCTGCGGCGCGCTTCGGCGCGGCGCATCACGGCGGTGATTCCGTATTTCGGCTACGCCCGGCAGGATCGCAAAGTCGGGCCGCGCACGCCGATCTCCGCCAAGCTCGTCGCCAACCTCATCGCCCATGCGGGCGCCGATCGCGTGCTGACGCTCGATCTCCACGCCGGCCAAATCCAGGGCTTCTTCGACATTCCGACCGACAATCTGTTCGCCTCGCCGGTGATGACGCGCGACATCCGGGAGCGTTTCGAGCTTGGCAAAGTGATCGTCGTTTCGCCTGACGTCGGCGGCGTGGTGCGCGCGCGCGGGCTTGCCAAGCGGATCGATGCGCCGCTCGCCATCATCGACAAAAGACGCGAGCGGCCGGGCGAGTCGGAAGTCGCCAACGTCATCGGCAACGTCGAGGGCGGCATCTGCATTCTGGTCGACGACATCGTCGATTCCGGCGGCACGCTGATCAACGCCGCGGAAGCGCTGCTGGAGAAGGGCGCCAACGAGGTCTACGCCTACATCACCCACGGCGTGCTGTCGGGCAACGCGGTCGGCCGCGTCGGCAAATCTCATCTCAAGGAACTGGTGATCACTGACTCGATTCAGCCGACCCCGGAGGTCAGCGAGTCAAAAAACATCCGCGTATTATCGATTGCCAACCTGATCGGCGAAGCAATCAGCCGGACCGCTGCCGAGGAATCGGTCTCAAGCCTGTTCGACTGAATCCGAGATCGGCCTCTCCCGCCCTTGAAACACCCTGAGTCAACCTGTCGCAGGGCAGGACTGTGGACGGTGATTCTTTTTACCATTGTGCCCGGACCGCAAATCACTTCATGACTGCGTTTAGTCGAGTTGATTAAGGCGCTTGCGCGGCGCTCGCGCCACGAATCGGACCGAGTCCGGCCGCTGTGGCGGCTGATTCGCTATCTTCAGTCAAGTTGCGTGCGGCAGTCGTCCCTGCGTCAAAACGCAGCCGCGTATCGGGCTGCGCAAGGGGACACTCGGCGAGGACAAGTGGCGTGCGCTTATCCACTCAAAGCACCGCTCGGGGGGCTATCGCATGTCCATTATGGAAATCGGCCACAGCGAAAGGACCGGCGCTCTCGACGTCGTCGAGCGCATGGCCGCCAGCAACAACTGGCCGTTCGAACGTGCGGGCGAGGACGAGATAGCGCTGCACGTTACCGGCCGCTGGACCAATTATCAGATATCATTCACGTGGATGGCCGACATCGAGGCGCTGCATCTTGCCTGCGCCTTCGACATGAAAGTTCCCGAGCTACGCCTTGGCGAGGTGCAGGCGCTGATCGCGCTGATCAACGAACAATTGTGGATCGGACATTTCGACGTGTGGACGCAAAATGGCGTCGTCATGTTCCGCCATGCGCTCGTGCTCGCCGGCGGCGGCATCGCGTCGGACCGTCAGTGTGAGGCGTTGTTCGCCAGCGCACTCGATTCTTGCGAGCGATATTTTCCGGCCTTTCAGTTCGTCATCTGGGCCGGCAAACCGGCACGCGAGGCGATGGACTCCGCCATGTTCGAAACGTCCGGCGAGGCGTAACGCCGAAAATCGCGATATGATCTCGCCATGAAGCGAGCGAAGCAACGGCGCAATAAACGGCCCAGCGCCGCCGACAAACCGCTGCGGAAATTTTCTGGACGTCTTGTTCTGCTGGGCGCCGGCAAAATGGGCTCGGCCATGCTTGACGGCTGGCTGGCGCGCGGCCTCGATCCGCGCAAGCTCACGGTGATCGAGCCGCAGCCGGCGAACAGCGTGAAGGCGCTGCGGCGGCGCGGCGTTCTCCTAAATCCAGCCGGCAAACCGACACCGGCAAGCGCGGTCGTCATCGCGGTGAAACCGCAGAGTGCGCCGGAAGCCGTCGCCTCGCTTGTGCCATTTGTCGGCAGATCGACCCTCGCGGTGTCGATCATGGCCGGACGCCCGCTCGGCTTTCTCGAACAGGCGCTGCCGCCCGACACAGCGATCGTGCGCTCCATGCCAAATACGCCGGCCGCGATCGGCCGCGGCATCACCGTCGCCTACCCGAACGCGAAGGTTACGCCGCGCCAGCGCAAGCTCGCTTCCGATCTGCTTGCCGCCATCGGCACGGTCGAGTGGGTCGGCGATGAAAGTTTGATGGACGCGGTGACGGCGGTGTCCGGCTCCGGGCCAGCCTACGTTTTCCTGCTCGCCGAGGCATTGGCACAGGCCGGCATCGCCGCTGGCTTGCCTCAAGATCTTGCCGTCAGGCTTGCGCGCGAAACCGTCACCGGCTCCGGCGAACTGCTTCATCAATCGCCGCTCGATGCCGCGACGCTCCGCCAGAACGTCACCTCGCCCGGCGGCACGACCGCGGCAGCGCTCGCGGTACTAATGGGCCAGGGCGGACTGGCGCAGCTCATGGATCGAGCCGTCGCCGCCGCAACTGCGCGATCGCGCGAACTCGCCGGCTGATTTTACCCGGGAGTTCGGTTTCGTCCGGCATGTTGCGATTTGCGATGCCTTGGAACTGGCTGATCGCGGGCCTACATTGAATCGAGCGCTATATTACGCCGCCCGTTGCGGCGTCAGTTCAAAGGAGTTCGGTCATGGCCCGCAGACCCAGCCGTCCAGCCCCACGCGTTCGTGCGACCGCCAAGGCGGCAGCACCACGGGAAAGTAATTCTCCGGCCACAGAGCGCGAAAAGATCATTGCGGCTTTTCTGACGCTCCTGGCCGAAACATCGATTGAGCGGATCAGCCTGATTGATATCTCTAGCGGGGCCGGTGTGACGCTCGCGCAATTGCGCGGCGCATTCGGCTCGCCGCTTGCGATCCTCGCCGGGCATCTCAAAGACATCGACCGCGCCGTGCTGGGCGAGGATTTCAGCGATATGGAAGAAGAGCCGCCGCGCGAGCGGCTGTTTGACGTGCTGATGCGTCGTTTTGAAAAACTGGCGCCGCATCGCCAAGCGGTGCGCTCGCTGTTACGATCAACAAGTCGCAACGCACCGCTGGCTTTTGCGCTCAACGGGCTCGCCGTGCGCTCGCAGAAATGGATGCTGGCGGCGGCCGGGATCGGCGCCTCCGGTCCGCGCGGTGCATTGCGCGCGCAGGGTCTTGCGCTGCTCTACAGTTCGGTGCTGCGCACCTGGGTGCGCGATGACGATCCAGGCCTCGCGCGCACCATGGCGGCGCTCGATCGGGCGCTGGCCCGCGGCCAGCGCTTTGTCGGCTTCCTGGACGATCTGTTTTTCATCCCGTCGCGTCTGTGCAGGCTGCGGCCGCGACGCCGGCGCGACGACGATTCCGAGGAAACCGTTGCGGCGTGATTGCCGTGAACGTGATTGCCGTAAAGTGGGTTAATTCGTGCGCTGCGGACGGTCGTTATTGATTTAACGCAATGCCACTCTCAACCGATTAGAATAGCTATAAAAATGCGCTTTTTTCTTTGCGCACCCGGATCGCGGGCGGTAGAGATGGTTACAGATCGAACCAATATACCCGTCGGGCCTATCCGCAATGATTGTGTGCTCTTGCAACGTGCTCTCCGACCACGACGTGAGAACCACGCTCGCTTCGCCTGAAAGCGCGCCGCGCACCACGTGTCAGGTCTATCATTGCCTTGGTTGCAGCGCACAATGCGGGCGTTGTGCGCGTACTATCCGCCGCATCATGGACGAGGCGGTGGCGGGCGCCGGTTCGGCACCCCGCCGGGGCAATCAAGCCGGTTCCTAAGATTTCATCAGCAATAAAATGTGCTTTGCGGCCGCGGCAGGTGGCCTTCCTGCCGTCATAGGTTATAATTATTCTAATCCATGACCCTCTCGGGATGATTGCCGAGGGCGGCATTGCAGCAAGGAGAACGGCCATGAAAGGCGACCCTGGAGTCATCGATTTCCTCAACAAGGGGCTTCGCCACGAGCTGACGGCCATCAATCAGTATTGGCTGCATTACCGGCTACTCGACAATTGGGGCTACAAGGCGCTGGCCAAGCAGTGGCGCAAGGAATCCATCGAAGAGATGCAGCACGCCGACAAACTGGTCGATCGCATCATCTTCCTCGACGGCTTTCCCAACATGCAGGTGCTTGATCCGCTGCATATCGGCCAGAACGTCAAGGAAGTGCTCGATTCCGATCTCGGTGCGGAGATGTCGGCGCGAGCGCTTTACCAGGAGGCCGCCACGCATTGCCATGGCGTGCGCGATTACGTGAGCCGCGACCTGTTCGAAAAGCTGATGCATGACGAGGAAGAGCACATCGACTATCTCGAAACTCAGCTCAACCTCGTGGCCAAGCTCGGGCTGGAGCTCTACGCTCAGCACCATATCGGCGAAGCCGACGACAAGGATTGAGCGGCGCACGATTATTTGGTGCGACGCGTTTATTTGGTGCGGCGCGCTGCCTCAATTGCAAATGATCTGTTAACGCCGGCGTTCGGCGCCGCATTGCGTGCGTGCGGATCGTGGAACTCGCGTGATAAAAACACCACACTCGTTGGCTGCTATACGCGCCATTAGGGTTAAACGTTAAGGTTAAGCGCCGTTTAAGAAATAACTGCCATCTTCGTCCGCGGATTCCAGCAATGGCCAGGCGCTCCTGCATGGCCATGTCGAGGAAAGGACGAAGAGATGGTAAGCGTTAAATCCCTCATCGGCGCCGGTGCAGCGGCTCTCATATCAGGTTCGGCTTTTGCGGCCGATCTCGGCGCCCCTCCACCCGCAATGGCCTACCAGCCCCAGGTTCAGGTTTCGGAGCAAAGCGGTTGGTATCTGCGCGGCGACGTCGGCGCAGGCGCACAGAACTTCTCGACCTTCGATCTTGAGCCCGCGGCCAACGTTCCCGCCAGCTGGACCGTCAATCAGAAGGACATCCAGAGCGCGTCGATCATCGGCGGCGGCATCGGCTACGAGCTCAACAGCTGGCTGCGCTTCGATGTGACCGGTGAATATCGCACGGCCGCAGCGTTCAAGGCGCTCGGCAGCTATAATCAGGGCACCTGCACGGTGATCGGCGTTACCGGCACCTGCTTCGACAATTACAGCGGCAACTTCCAGGCGGCTGTGTTCATGGCCAACGCCTATGTCGATCTCGGCACCTGGTGGTGTCTTACCCCTTATGTCGGCGGCGGCGTCGGCATGGCCTACGACCGCATCACCGGCGTGCAGGACATCGGCCCGCTGCCTCCCGGCACGGTCGGCTTCGGCTACACCCAGACCGATTCGGCCAACTGGAACCTTGCCTGGAACCTGCAGGCCGGCCTCACCTACAATGTGTCCGACAATCTCAAGATCGACTTCAACTACCGCTACCTGAACATGGGCTCGCCCGCGTCGGCCGACATCTTCTGTCAGAACAGCGGCACGACCACCCCGTGCAACAACTTCAACCTCAAGGACATGACCTCGAACGACTTCCGGATCGGCGTTCGCTACATGCTGAATCCCGCGCCGGCCCAGGTTGTCATGCCCCTGAGCACACGCGGCTGACGAATACTTCTTACATCGAGCGACGGCAAACGGCGCGGGCAACCGCGCCGTTTTTGTTTGTTTGGCGAGTTGCCCGTGTGGCGGTGGCTCCTGCGCGGCTAACCCTCCATTAAGGTTAATGGGAGATGATTTCCGGCGATGGGGCCGCTCGAGCGCGGTAAGCCATGAAAGGCCGGCAAATGCGTTGGGTGGTTTGTGCTGTTGTCGTACTAGGACTGGCTAGGCCAGCGTTGGCCCAAGATTTTGATGTTCTGCGCGGCTCGCAATCGGTTGGACCGGCGTCGTTCACCAATTGGAGCGGCTTTTATTTTGGCGGACAAGGCACCTATGCAAGCGGCGGAGGGAATTTCGCGCAGGCGACGGGACCGCTGATCTCCTACCTGCTCCGCAACACCACCGTCGAACAGGACTTCAACATCTCCGCATGGCAAGTGCTCGGCAAATCGGACAGCACGACCACCGGATTTGGCGGATTCGCCGGCTACAATTCTCAATGGAGCAACCTGATTCTGGGCGTCGAGGCGAACTACACCCACGCCCAATGGTTTGGCTCCTCGAGCGATACGCTGGCCCGGCGCATGGATGCGAGCGGCACGACATACAATGTCTCAGTGACTGGAACGTCGTCGATCACGCTGAACGACTACGGCACGCTCCGCGCACGCGCCGGCTACGTGATGGGCAATTTCCTGCCTTATGGTTTTGTCGGTTTCGCCATCGGTAGCGCCGACATCACAAAAACCGCGACCGTGTCCGACATTGAGACCAGTGACAGCACTGGCCAGGTGATAGGCTGCCTGGGAGGCTCGCTGCCCAGCTGCGCGTTGACCGACACAAACAATCGTACCCAATTCATCTATGGCTACTCCGCCGGGCTTGGAATGGACTGGGCGGTGACACAGAACTTTTTTCTCCGCGGCGAATACGAGTACATCCAGTTTATCAACCTCGGTGGCCTCGATCTGTATCTCAACAACGTCCGCCTCGGTGGTGGCTTTAAATTCTGACGGCTCGCTGCGGCGGACCGGCAACGAATTATCGGGCCGTTCAATCATCTCAGTCCGTAGACCTACGCTGCGTCGTCCGGCTTGACGTAAGCCGCGTCCTTCCTTATCTCCACCGGCGGGACACCCCTCCCCACCGAGGGGCGACTATCTGGAAGGATAGATCATGACGAACGTCACGCCTTCTGTGCGGCCGCACGTGCCGCATTTTTCGTCCGGCCCCTGCGCCAAACGGCCCGGCTGGACCACACAAGCTCTCAACGACGCCGTCCTCGGACGCTCCCACCGCTCAAAAGCCGGCAAGGCCAAGCTCAAGCGCGCCATCGATCTCACGCGCGAAGTGCTGCAGGTGCCGGCGCAGTATCGGATCGGCATCGTGCCGGCATCCGATACCGGCGCTGTTGAAATGGCGCTGTGGTCGCTGCTCGGCCCTCGCCCGGTGACGATGCTCGCCTGGGAGTCGTTCGGCGAAGGCTGGGTCACCGATATCGCCAAAGAGCTCAAGCTTAAGGGCGCGAGCGTGCGGCGCGCTGCCTATGGCGAGCTTCCCGATCTGTCCGGCATCGACCCTGCGCACGACATTATTTTCGCCTGGAACGGCACAACGTCGGGCGTACGCGTGCCCAATGCCGACTGGATTTCCGCGGACCGTACCGGACTTGCAATCTGCGACGCGACGTCGGCGGCATTTGCGCAAAAGCTCGACTGGGGCAAGCTCGATGTCGTGACATTCTCCTGGCAGAAGGCGCTCGGCGGCGAGGCCGCCCACGGCATGCTGATCCTGTCGCCGCGCGCGGTCGAGCGGCTGGAATCCTATTCGCCGCCGTGGCCGATCCCAAAAATCTTCCGCATGACCAAAGGCGGCAAGCTGATCGAGGGCATTTTTGCCGGCGAAACCATCAACACGCCGTCGATGCTATGCGTCGAGGATTACCTCGATGCGCTCGAATGGGCGAAATCGGCCGGCGGACTGGCGGGACTTGGCGCCCGCGCCGACGCCAATGCGGGCGCCATTGCCGACTGGGTGGCACGCACGCCGTGGATCGATTTTCTAGCGCGTGAACCCGCATTACGGTCGAATACGTCGGTCTGCCTGAAGGTGGTCGATGCGGCGGTAAATCGGCTCGCTGCCGACGCTCAGGCAGCCTTTGTCAAAGGCATTGCGGCGGCGCTGGAAAAGCAAGGCGTTGCCTACGACATCGACGCCTATCGCGACGCGCCGCCTGGCCTGCGTATCTGGTGCGGCTCGACTGTCGAGAAGAGCGACGTCGAAGCGCTCACGCATTGGCTCGACTGGGCCTACGCCAACGCCAAAGACGCGCTCGCGAAAGCGGCGTGATTTTCCCCTCCCCGCGCGGGAGGGGCGGCTTTCAAACATCCACGCCATCATTGGGATTTCAAACCATGGCTCCCCGCGTTCTCATCTCCGATGCGCTTTCGCCTGCGGCGGTTCAGATCTTCAAGGATCGGGGCGTCGAGGTCGACTTCCAGCCCAACCTCGGCAAGGACAAGGAAAAGCTAGCGGCCGCGATCGACGGCTTCGATGGGCTTGCCATCCGCTCCGCCACCAAGGTCACCGCCAAGCTTCTGGAACAGGCCAAGGGCCTCAAGGTGATCGGCCGCGCCGGCATCGGCGTCGACAACGTCGATATTCCGGCGGCCACCGCGCGCGGCATCATCGTCATGAACACGCCGTTCGGCAATTCGATCACCACCGCCGAACACGCGATCACGCTCATGCTGTCGCTGGCCCGGCAAATTCCCGAGGCCGACACCTCGACCCGCGCCGGCAAATGGGAAAAGAGCAAGTTCCTCGGCGTCGAGATTTTCAGCAAGACACTCGGCGTCATCGGCTGCGGCAACGTCGGCTCGATTGTCGCCGACCGCGCCATCGGCCTGAAGATGAAGGTGATCGCCTACGATCCCTTTCTGTCGGCCGAGCGCGCGCTCGATCTCGGCGTCGAGAAAGTCGAACTCGACGAGTTGTGGCAGCGCGCCGATTTCATCACCCTGCATACGCCGCTCACCGACCGCACCCGCAACATCATCAATGCCGACACGCTCAAGCTCGCCAGGAAGGGCGTGCGGCTGATTAACTGCGCGCGCGGCGAACTGGTCGATGAAGCGGCGCTGGTTGCGGCGCTCAAATCCGGCCACGTCGCCGGCGCCGCGATCGACGTGTTCCCCGAAGAGCCGCCACCGGCCGACAGCCCGCTGTTCGGCCTGCCGAATGTGGTGTGCACGCCGCATCTCGGCGCCTCGACGCTGGAAGCCCAGGAGAATGTGGCGCTGCAGGTCGCCGACCAGATGTCGGAATATCTGCTGCGCGGCGCGATTTCCAACGCCGTGAACTTCCCCTCGATCAGCGCCGAGGAAGCGCCGAAACTAAAACCCTTCGTGGCGCTTGCCGAAAAGCTTGGCTCGTTTGCCGGCCAGCTCACCGAGACCGGCGTGCAGCGCGTGCAGATCACCTACGAAGGCGTCGTGGCGCAGATGAACACACGGGCGCTGACCGCGGCGGCACTGGCTGGGCTGCTTCGCCCGATGCTGCAGAATGTCAACGTCGTCTCGGCGCCGATCGTCGCCAAGGAACGCGGCATCGTCGTCGACGAAACGCGGCGCGAGGCCGCCGGCGACTACGAGAGCCTGATCACCGTGACACTCACGACCGACCAGCAGTCGCGGCATGTCTCCGGTACCGTGTTTGCCGACGGTCGCCCGCGCATCGTCAACATCAAGGGCATCCGCATGGATGCCGAATTCGGTCCGTCGATGATCTACATCACCAATCTCGACAAGCCGGGCTTTATCGGCAAATTCTCCTCGACGCTCGGCGACGCCGGCATCAACATCGCGACTTTCCATGTCGGCCGCGAGGCAGCCGGAGGCAGCGCCATCGCGCTGATCGAGATCGACGGCGAATTACCGCCCGACCTGCTCGCCAAGGTCCGTGCGCTGCCGCAGGTGCAGCAGGCCAAGCCGCTGCGGTTTTGAGCTACTTCGTCGTCGCCACCGTGATGCCGGTGAACACCAGCCCGTAGCCTATGGCGTGATAGAGCTGGAACTGTTCGCCGAGCAGCACGATCGCCATCACCGAGCCGAATACCGGAACGAGATGAATGAACGGCGCCGCGCGGTTGGCGCCGATCAGTTCGATGCCGCGGTTGAGAAACAAGTAGCCGAGCAGCGACGGGAAGATGCAGACAAAGGCGAAGCTGACGAAGCTTTCCGCATCCAGCACGACGGTGCGGCCGCTGGCCAGTTCCCAGATCATTGCGGGGATCAGAAAGATAGCGCCGCCGCCCATGCCGACGATAAGAAATGAGAACGGGTGGATCGCGGGCCGGCGGCGCAGATACGCGGCGTAGAAGCCGTAGACCACGAGCGCAACGAGGAAGCTGACGTCGCCGCGGTTGAAGGCGATCGCGAGCAGCACAGCAAGGCTGCCGTGACAGACGATCACGGCGACGCCGCAAAGCGACACGCAGATGCCGGCAGCCTGCCGCAGCGTCAGCCGCTCGCCGAACAGGACGAAAGTCCACATGGCGACAAACAGCGGCGCAACCGACTGCAGCAACAGGCCGTTGATCGCCGTCGTGTATTGCAGGCCGTAATAGGACAGCGTGTTGTAGACGGAGAAGCCGGTCAGCGCGAGCAGGGTCAGCAGGCCAGCATACTTGCGGATCGCCGGCCAGTCGTTCCGCAGATGCCGCATCGCGAACGGCAGCAGGATCGCCGTGGCGCCGCTCCAGCGGATGAACGCAAGCGTCATTGGCGGAACATGTCCGACGATGAAGCGACCCAAAATGGTGTTGGCCGCCCAGAACAGCGAGGTCAGCGCCAGCAACAGGTACGGCTGGTCGAACAGCCAACCGCCGCTCCGGTGCGTGCCTCCCTGTTGTGCCAACGCCATGATGCAGTGTCCCGGCAGCACCGAATTTCCGCGCCAGGAACTAGCGCCGACGCCCGCGCGCCACCAGCCCCGCGATCACATGATAGGGCCCCGATGGAACCTGCGACAAACAGCCCGATGGGAGGCTAAGCTGACCCGCGTCGCCAAATTCTCCCGAACCGGCCTGATCTCGCCCAAATTTGCCTTAAAACCAATGATTTGCAGTATGCTAGAGTCGCGTTAGCCGCCGACTCAAGCTTGCTTCGAGCGGCGGCTTCTATTATCGGGGGCGGGCGGCTGCAATCGGCGGCTGCCGGCATCCGATACAAGCAAACACCAAGCAGGCTGTTGGGGACAAACACCTCATGGCAAATGTTGTCGTGGTCGGCTCCCAGTGGGGTGACGAGGGCAAAGGCAAGATCGTCGACTGGCTGTCCGAGCAGGCCGATATCGTGGTCCGCTTTCAGGGCGGCCATAATGCCGGCCACACGCTGGTCATCAACGGCGTCACCTATAAGCTATCGCTGTTGCCTTCGGGCGTGGTGCGGCCCGGGAAATTGTCGGTCATCGGCAACGGCGTCGTGCTCGATCCGCAGGCCTTGCTCAATGAGATCGCCACGCTGAAGAAGCAGGGCGTCGCGGTCAGTCCCGACAATCTGCGCATTGCCGAAAACGCGACGCTGATTCTGCCGCTGCACCGCGAGCTGGATGCCATCCGCGAAGAATCGGCGAGCGCGGCTTTGCGCATCGGCACGACACGGCGCGGCATCGGCCCGGCCTACGAGGACAAGGTAGGCCGCCGCGCGATCCGGCTGATGGATCTTGCCGACGGCGCTACGCTCGAGCGCAAGATCGAACGCCTGCTCACCCATCACAACGCGCTGCGCAAAGGCCTCGGGCTCGATCCGATCGACCCGGTGCAGGTGCGCAAGGAACTCGATGCCGTCGCGCCCGCCGTGTTGCCGTTTATGGATTCAGTATGGTCGATGCTCGATCAGCATCGCCGTGACGGCAAGCGCATTCTGTTCGAAGGCGCGCAGGGCGCGCTGCTTGACGTCGATCATGGCACCTATCCGTTCGTCACTTCGTCCAACACGGTGGCGGCGCAGGCGGCGACCGGATCAGGGCTCGGCCCCGGCGCGATCGGTTACGTGCTCGGCATTTGCAAGGCCTACACGACGCGCGTCGGCGAGGGCCCGTTCCCGACCGAGCAGAAAAACGAGATCGGCCGCACGCTCGGCGAGCGCGGCCGGGAATTCGGCGTCGTCACCGGCCGGCCGCGGCGCTGCGGCTGGTTCGACGCGGTGCTGGTCCGCCAGACCGTGCGCATCTGCGGCATCCACGGCCTGGCGCTCACCAAGCTCGACATTCTCGACGGCTTCGAGGAGATCAAGGTCTGCATCGGCTATCGCCTTGACGGCCGCGAGATCGACTATCTGCCGGCCGGCGAACATGTCCAGGCCAAGGTCGAACCGATCTACGAGACGGTCGCCGGTTGGCGCGAGCAAACGGCGGGGGCGCGCTCCTGGGCGCAACTGCCCGCGCAAGCCATCAAATATGTGCGCCGCATCGAGGAATTGGTCGGCTGCTCGGCGGCCGTTCTGTCGACCAGCCCGGAGCGCGAGGATACAATCCTGATGCACAATCCGTTTGAAGGCTGACTGGATGAAATTGACCGGAGCCCAGTGTAAACTGGACACATGACCGACTATCACCCGCTGATTGCGCGAGCCGTGGACGGCCTTGCCAAGAATACCGGCGAGGCGCGTCGCGCGCTGTACGAACGGGCGCGTTCCGCCCTGGTCGCGCAATTGCGTTCGGTCGAACCGGCGCTATCGGAATCGGACATCACCAAAGAGCGCCTCGCGCTCGAAGAAGCAATCCGCAAGGTGGAGGGCGAGGCGGCGCGCAAGGCACTGGCCGAGCCGCGTACTCCGCCACGCGCCGAGCCGCGATTCGAGTCGCGGCCGACGCCGCGCCAGCCGCTCGCTGAGACCAGACCCAGGACGCCTCCGCCGACGGAGCCGCGGCGTGAGCGTACCAATTCGACGGCGGCAGACTTGCCGCCTCCCGCGCGACCGGACCCGCTTGCGCCGCTGCCGCCCGGCGACGAGCCCATGCATGAGGCGGCGAACGCCGAAGGTGCAGGCGCCGCCAAACCGAGCGCACGCAGCCGTATCCTTGGCGCCCGCACGACATCGCTGTCGCACGGGGCGGTCAGGGACCTCCGCGGCGTCGTGAAAGAGGCGGACGGGCTGGGCGCGGCAACCGCCAAGGCGGCGCAAACGGCGCGCGACACCCGCGACTCCTATGTGCCCGTATCGCGGCAGCGGCCGCAGCCGGAGCAGGATTTCTCCGAACCGCCTCCCGCGCATGAGCGGATCGCCCCCCGATATGACGACGAACCGTTGGAGCCGGCGGAACACGACGAGCTTCCGCTGCACAGCCTCGAGCCTGACTACGACGAGGTGGCGGAAGAGCCGATGGCGGCGCCGCGATCGATGCGGCAACAGCCTCCGCAGCACTTCGAAAGCGACGAAGACGAGTACGAGCCTCGCCCGCCGCGCTCGTATGGCGGTCTCATCAAGGGCTTGGTGATTTTGCTGATCGTGCTCGGCATCGCCGGGGCCGGTTGGGAATTCCGGCCACAGCTCGTGGGCGTCTATTACTTGCTACGGCCGTCCAAGCCCGCTCCGTCGCCGCAAACCGCGCAGACGCCCGCACCGCAAATAAAATTCAATGGGCGGGTTCCCGAGGAACCGCTTCCGGGACAGGCGCCCGTTGCTGGCGGCGTCAGCACGCAGCAGGGTCCGGCGGTGGCGCAGCACGCCGTGCTCTACGAAGCTGACTCCAACGATCCTCAGGGCAAGCGTTTTGCCGGCTCCGTGGTTTGGCGCACCGAAACGGTATCGCCCGGGCCGGGCTTGGCGCCGGAACTCGTGGTCCGTGCCGATATCGCAATCCCCGAGCGGCACATGAATGTTACCTGGTCGCTCCGGCGCAATACCGACAAGGCACTGCCCGCCAGCCATACGATCGAAGTCATGTTCAATCTGCCGCCGGACTTTCCGGGCGGCGGCATTGCCAACGTGCCGGGAATTCTGATGAAGGATTCCGAGGAAGTTCGCGGCATGCCGCTCGCCGGCCTCGCGGTCAAAGTGACGAACGGTTTCTTTCTGATCGGATTGAACTCGGCTGACGACGACATGCAGCGCAATCTTCAACTGCTCAAGGAACGGGGGTGGTTCGACGTGCTCATCGTCTACACTAACAACAGCCGCGCTATCCTGACGATGGAGAAAGGCCCCCCGGGCGAACGCGCCTTCGCCGAAGCCTTCAAGGCTTGGGGACAGTAAGGCCGCAAGGGGGGTTATTTGGAACGAGTTCGCTCGGAGCAACGCGAGACGATGAATTCGCCTGAGACGAGTGCGTTCATCACCTCGGCGCTGCGCACGCTCGATGCCGAGCGCGAGGGCATCGCCGCGCTCGCGGCTGCGATTTGCAACGCGCTCGGCGTAGCGTTCGTCGCCGCCGTCGAAAAAATCCGTGGTGCCCGTGGCCGTGTGATCGTCACCGGCATGGGCAAGTCCGGCCATATTGCCCGCAAGATCGCGGCCACTCTCGCCTCGACAGGAACGCCCGCATTTTTCGTCCACGCCGCCGACGCCAGCCATGGCGACCTCGGCATGATCACGTCCGACGATGTCATGCTGGCGCTGTCGTGGTCGGGCGAGACCGAGGAACTCAAGGACCTGATCAACTATTCGCGGCGATTCCGCATCGCGCTCATCGCGGTAACGGTCAACGCCGAGAGCACGCTCGGCAAGGCCGCCGATATCGTGCTGTCGCTGCCGGCCGCGCGCGAAGCCTGCCCGCACAACCTCGCACCCACCACGTCCTCGCTGATGCAGCTGGCGCTCGGCGATGCGCTCGCCATCGCGCTGCTGGAAAGCCGCGGCTTCACCGCGATCGACTTCGGCATCTTTCATCCGCGCGGCCAGCTCGGCGCCGCATTGAAATTCGTCCGCGACGTGATGCATACCGGCGCCGCCGTGCCGCTGATCAAACGCGGCGCCCTGATGGCCGACGCAATTGTCGAAATGTCGGCAAAGAGCTTCGGTTGCGTCGCCGTGGTCGAGCGGAACGGCACGCTGGCCGGCGTCATTACCGACGGCGATCTGCGTCGCCACATGCGCGTGGGGTTATTGCAGGCGCCCGTTGACGAGGTCATGACCAGATCGCCGAAGACCGTGCGGCCCGATCAATTAGCCGGCGAGGCGTTGCAGCTTTTGAATTCGTCGAAAATCACCGCGTTCATCGTCGTGGAAGCAAACCGCCCGGTCGGCATCGTCCATCTGCACGATCTGTTGCGCGCAGGCGTGGCGTAACCAGGATTGGCGCTGTCAGCGGCGGCTAATACAGACCGCCCTGCCCGACATTCTGATCCGGCATGCCCGGCCTTGGTCCGGCGCTGGCTGGGTTTTGCGCAGGAATTGTTGCGGGGGTGCCTGTCGGAGCCTGCCGGACGTCACCGCCGGACTGCCGGGCGGCGAATTCAGGCGTCACGCCGCCTGGCGGGGTCTGCGCCGCTCCGGCCGGGGCATTTGCACCCTGCGCTGCCTGTCCATGCGCGATGAAGGCCGCATAGCCGGGACTGCCCGGCCGCGGCGGCACGTCATTAGGCTCGCCACCGGCAAAGTGCGGCCAACTATCGGCGACAAAGTCGGAACTGGAGCCGCAAGCGCTCAGGGTCAAGCCAAGAACGCATGCCAACGACGCCGCGACCAGCCGCTGTACCGTCATTATGACCATCGCGCCGTACGCCCGACCGTTTGATAATCGCTGCTGAAAACCAAGCTTTTGCCCACCCCATCCGGCCGCCAGATGCCCAGCATTTCGTGGCGGCACTGTGATGTGAGACCCCGATCCGGGATTCTAGGCGGCTGGCATCAACGATTGCCTAAAGCGCTTCCCGATTATGAATCGGGAAGCGCTTTGGTTTTATAGATTTGGTCGCATTTTCTTCGGAAAACCGGTGGCCACTTTTCCGGAAAATGCTCTCACGACGCCTGACGCACCGCAAGTGCACGATCTATCGCCGTGACCACTTGCACCGCCGAAAGCTCGTCGAGGCATTGGCTATGGCTGTCGAGCCGGCGTTCGCAGCCCTCCAACTGGCAGGGCAGGCACGGCAGGGGATTCTGCACCAGCCAGACGTTGCCACGCTGCTGGATCGTTCCCGCCGCATCCCATGGCCGGTCGAGCCCGCCTACCGGCCACGGCCCCCAGATACGTGGGTCCGTCGGGCCATAGATCGCCACAACCGGCGTCCCCGTGGCGGCTGCCAGGTGAGTGACCGCGGTGTCCGGCCCGGTATAGACGCGCGCGCTGCGGATCAGCGCTGAAAGCTCCGGCCACGACAGCGCGCCGTCGAGACGCGTGACACCGCCGTCGCGCCACACGTCGTCAAGATACGGGCGATCGCTTGCGGCGCCGATGGCGGCCACGTCCAATCCGCGCTGACGCAACGCGCCGGCGAGCTTGCGCCAGCCGTCGGCTGTCCATTGTTTGTAGCGGTACTTCGGTGCGGCATGCACAACCGCGTAGGGCTGTGCCGGGAATAGGCCGGTGCGCACGCTGCCCTGCGGACACACGACTTCGGCACAGGCGGGTATTCCGAGTTGTTCGGTCAACCGCAACAGGTCGACGATGCGGTGCTGATGTCTATCGCTCGTGTAGGACCGGCCCAGCGCCAGTCGCTTGAGCATAGCCGATAACCGGTTGGCACCGAGCGGCCCGGCCGACTGCCTGCCGCCGAGCCACGCCAAAAAAGTCGGGCGGTCACCGGTCTGCGTCGTCAGTGCGAGGTCGTAACGGCGCCAAATCCGCCGCAGCAGCGCGAAGGAATCGCGCGGACTTTGCCGTTCCGGCATTGTCAGAACGCCGGCAAGGTCGGGATTGCCCGACAGAATTCCCTCGGTACCGGCAAACACCAGTGCCTCGATCGCGGCGGTCGGATAGGCCCGTTTGACGCTGCGAATGAGCGGAGTGGTCAGCAGCACGTCGCCGAGCCGCCGCAGCGCCACGACGAGCACGCGGGACTCAGGCGGTAACTGGATCGGTTTCATGATGTTCCGCCCGCGCGGCGGTCCTGAAATCGCGCTCGCGGAGCGCCATGCCACCGGCCACGCCGACCCCGAAAATGTACAGCCATGCTTGCGTGAAATCGAACAGATGCGAATTGACGAGGGACGACACCACGTTCTGCACGACGACCAGAGTACCGATCCAGGCGGTCAAGCCGACGCCGCGAAACAGCATGAAGTGCGCTGCCCACATGGCGATGAGCGCGGCGATGCCAACGGCGCCAAGCTGAATGCCGATCGCGAGAATCTGGTCGTGCGGATTGACGGAGGCTATGCCCGCGGCGCCGGTCTTGCCCGCCGCCGCCTTGCGGAACTGCGCGGCGATCGAGCCGGTGCCATGGCCGACGATCGGCGCGCTGGCGACAAACCACACCGACTCTTTGAGAAACTGCAGGTGCGCGCTCGTTGAGTTCAGCGCGTTACTCTTTTCAAAAGCGTGCATTTCCTCGACCGACGTTTTCAGCCGGGCGTTCAGATACGGCGACATAGTCGATGAAACCCCGCCCAAAACCCCGACCAGCAGCGCGGCGCCGATCAGGCCTTTCCAACGAAACTCCCGCCAGCCGAGCAACAGCGCCAGCACCGGAGCGACCAAGAGCGCGGTGCGGCCCGTCGCGACAAAAACAATGTTGGCGAGGAACAATACTGCGAGTGCAAGGTAGCTGATCGTGGAACGCCAGCGGCCGACACGGCTGTCGTCGATCGCCAATTGCAGCAGCACGAAAGCACAGATCAGAAAGTTGCCGCTCTGCAGGATGTAATCCTTGACCGGAACGCCGTATTCGCCGGCCTGCCAAGGCAAGCCTGGGAACAGCACCAGCAGGAAAGACAGCAGCAGCACCGCCGTGACCGAAGCAAAAAAGCCGATCAGCACGCGCATGCCGTGCTCGGAGCGGCGGAACTGTGCCAGCAAGAGGGGAATGACCAGCAAACGATGGAACGGCGTATAGCCACCGAGCCGCTCGCTCCAGCTCACGTCTGCCCAGAACAGGCCGAGCGTGGCGAGCGCCCACAGCACAAACGGCAGCCCGCCCGCAGGGCTTAACAGCTCACGCTTGATCGCGGCCAGATCGAGCGACGGCAGCACGGCGAACAGCCAGAGCACAATCAGGATTCCGGTCGCCGATGTCGACCATGGCAGCGAAACCACGACACCAACGGCGAGCCAGTCGGCAAGCGCCTGCAACGCTCTCGCGTCGAGCGCCCGAATGCGGAGATTAGTCATTGCGATCATGCAGGCTAGGAACCGTGCGAGCTGCGTGCGGCCGAGTTATGGCCGCCAATTATAGCGGCTAATTATAGCGGTCCGGTGCGGGATTAACATGTCGGCCCAATTTCGCGCGATTTCTCGGCACTAAGGCGGCCCGATTGACAAAATGCCCGTCATTCACGATAGGGCGCGGCAGAGACCCAGGCGGCAGGGACAAGGGAACCGCATGTTCGAGTCGGTCAAAACCACGCCCGCCTACAAACTGTATCGCCAGAGCCTGATTTACGACACCGTGCGCAAGCACGGCAAAGTGCTCAAGCGCGCCATCAAGCTGCCGCGCTATCTCGGAACCATGTATCAATGCCCGATCTGCAGTGTCGGGTTGCGCGCCTTCCGGCCGATGTGGAAGTCATACCGGCGTGATGTCAAAATTTATCAACCGATCCATCCGGCCGAATCGATGGAGACGCTGAACCTCGAGGCCTTCACCTGCCCGCGCTGCGACGCCTTCGACCGCGACCGCCTGACGGCAATCTATCTCGAGAATGCGTTTCGCAATTTCGATCGCAATCGCACATATCGCCTGCTCGAATTTGCTCCGGGCGACGCCCTGCGCAAGAAGCTGAAAAGCTATCCGTTCATCGCCTATCGCAGCGCCGACTTGACGCGCAAGACCGTGGACGAATGCGTCGACATGACCGACATGGCGGACTACGCGGACGGCTCCCTCGATGTCGTTTTATGCTCTCACATCCTCGAGCACATCCCGGACGATCGCAAGGCGATGCGTGAATTACAGCGGGTGCTCAAACCGGACGGATTCGCGATTGTGCTGGTCCCACTCGTGGTCGGCCTCGAAGAGACGCACGAAGATACCAGCATGGACACGGCCGAACTGCGCTGGAAGTATTTCGGCGCGGGCGATCACGTCCGCCAATACGGCAAACGCGATTTTATCGAACGGCTGGAAGCCGCCGGACTGCGCGTCGAGCAGCTTGGCGTCGAGCATTTCGGCGCCGAGACGTTCCGCCGCGCCGGCATCGCCGAGAACTCTGTGCTGTACGTGGTGCACCCTCGTTAGTGAAACGCCTGGCATTTCACTGCATGACCGCCGGGGTACGCTCGGACTCTTCAGCGAGCGTCGAAAGTCCGCGCAGCGCCCGGATGCGATCGCTCGCCAGCACTTCGTCAAGCCGGCACTGATTGTCCCCGAGGCCCGACCGATCGGACTCGGGATGCCACAGATGCAGCACGCCGGTGGCAAAGCGGCCGTCCTTACGGCGCACACTCGCGTGGAACAGCCGGACGACTAGATCGGAGTCTTCCAGGCCCCAACCGGCATAATAAGTGTCGAAGCCGTCGATGCGATCGAGATCGCTGCGTGCGACTGCCAAGTTGCAGGTCTTCGCACCTTCCCAGGCATGATCATAAAGCCCGCGCAACGGCCCAAGTGGTAGTTGCAGCGCCGGCAGCAGCCGGTTGATTCCCCCACGCAAGCGCTCACGCACAAACGCTGCGAAATCCCAGGTTTCCGCCTCCAGCCGTTCGGCGAGCACGGCTTCGGTCAAGCCGCGAGACAACAGAATCCGATTGCCGGCGACGAACCATCCGGGTTCGGCGAGTCTTCTGTGCGTGGCGATAAAGTCGGCGCGCGCCAAGCAATCGCCATCGAGGAAAATGCAGTAGCGCCCGGAGCTCGCGCCGATGCCGCGGTTGCGGCTCTCGGCGCCGCGAAAACCACGATTTTGCTGCCATACGTGCTTGAGCGGGACGGGCAGCC
This sequence comes from Xanthobacteraceae bacterium, assembly GCA_049300295.1. Classification (GTDB taxonomy): domain Bacteria; phylum Pseudomonadota; class Alphaproteobacteria; order Rhizobiales; family Xanthobacteraceae; genus BOG-931. The sequence continues at coordinate 23,201 of JBAQJL010000022.1, read as the reverse complement.
GCGTGGTCCAATTTTCGATGACGACCGCCGTTTCAGGCCCCGATCCGTCATCGGCGACCACGATCTCGAACCCGCGATCCGTTTGATGCGACAGCGCGCGGAGTACGGCATCGAGTGCGTCTGGCCGATTGTAGGTCGTCACGATGACGGAGATGAGATTGGTCACGAGCCCGCCTTTGACGAAGCCATGCCCGGAGCGCTATGCCCCAACCGGGCCCTGAACTGTTCGCGCTTGCGGCGCTTATATTCGCGCAAATTGCGGAACGGCGTGCCGAGATAATACTTTCGGAAGAACTGCCAGCGTCCCCACGGACCGACTGAGAGCGGCGAGGCGGCCGGCACGTACCACGAATTGATTCCCGTTCGGCGCAACCATTTGTAACCGCGCGACCTCAACAGCCGGTGCAGCCGCAGATTTAGAACGGTGTCTTCGATGAATATCAATCGCGGCCGCCATCGCGTCAGCGTTAGCCCGTTCAGGACATCGATTTCGTGGCTTTCGACATCGATCGTAAGCAGGTCGATCGGACTTGGCGCAGTGGCCTCGACAAGAATGTCGTCGAGCGTGCGCACCGGCACTTCGATAATTTCTTCCTTGCGCATGCCGGCGACAAAAAAATCCGGATTGAGCGACGAAAAGATACCAGCCGTCTGAAACGGCAGCATCTTGCCGGCATTCTGCGGCGACGAGCAGGCGCAGGCGAACACCGCGGCGCGCCGCTGTTCCTTGAGCTTCTGCGCAAGTCGGGGCTGCGGTTCAATGACGACACCGCGCCAGCCGAGCTTTTCCAGATGCCAGGTTTGCGAGCCATCGGTCGGCTCGTTGGCGCCCACATCGACAAAAAAGCCGTCGCGCGCTCCGTGAAAAAATTCTTCCTTGAGCCGGGTTTCCACGTCCGCCGGAAAGATCGAACGCTCCATGGAGGGTGTGGCCATGGCACGAGCCTACGACGCCGCGGGCTTACCGGCTGGCAAGGCAGGCTCCGCGGCGCGCCGGACCATGTTGGTGGTCGAGTGGCCGGGCACCAGGTCGACCAGGACAAGCTGGCCACCGGAAGCTTCGACCACATCGCGACCGACAACCTCCTCGCGCTTGTAGTCGGCGCCTTTGATCAGAACATTCGGCCGCACGCGCTTGATCAGTTCGAGCGGCGTGTCCTGTTCGAACACGACGACGAGGTCGACCGCTTCCAGCGCCGCGAGCACGTCGGCTCTGCTCTCGGCCGGATTGATCGGCCGGCCGTTGCCCTTGAGGCGGCGCGTGGAAGCGTCACTGTTGAGGCCGACGATCAGCACATCGCAGGCCGCGCGCGCTTCAGCCATCAGCCTGACATGGCCGCGGTGCAGCAGATCGAAGCAGCCGTTGGTGAAGCCGATGCGCAGCCCGCTGCGCCGCCAGTCCGCAAGGCGCTCGTCAAGCAGCGACCAGTCGAACACGATCTTGTCTTCGGGCGCGAGCGAGGCCGCCGGCAGGACGCGGTGGCGCAGTTCGGCGAGCGAAACAGTGGCAGTGCCGCGTTTGCCGACGACAACGGCGGCCGCGGCGTTGGCGGCGCGCATCGACGGCTCGAACGGCGTTTTCGCCGCCAACAGCACCGTCATCACCGCCGCGACGGTGTCGCCGGCGCCGGACACGTCACGCACCTTGACCGGATAGGCCGGGACATGGACCGGGCTGTCGCCGGCGGCCTGCAGCGTCATGCCGTGCTCGCTGCGCGTGACGAGCACGGCTTCACATCCGATTGATTGCACCAGTTCGGCAGCGGCGGCGGCAATCTCATCTTCGCTGCCGACGGGACGATGCACCGCGGCGGCGAGTTCCTTGGCGTTCGGCGTAATCAGTGTTGCGCCGCGATAAACGCTGTAGTCGTGCCCCTTTGGATCGACCACGACCGGCAGGCCGAGCCGCCTGGCGCCATCGATCACAGCGCGAATCACGCGCGGGGTGAGCACGCCCTTGGCATAATCGGACAGCACCACGGCGCCGACTTGGGACAATGCGGCCTCCGCGTATGCAATCAGCGCGGCTTCGCTCTGCGGGGTGATCGGCCCGATCGTTTCCCAATCGGCCCGCATCAGATGCGACGAGTGGTGCTCCGAGACATAGCGCACCTTGCGCGTCGTCTGCCGCAGCGGATCGACCGCGAGATCGGGCACGACGTTGCCGTCGAGCTTGGCCAGTGCATTGGTCAGCGCCAAGCCGGCATCGTCGTTGCCGATCAATGCGACAAAGATACAGCGTGCACCGAGCGCGGCGATGTTGCGCGCCACGTTGCCAGCGCCGCCGATTTCCGTCGAAGTGTGCCGGACTGCGAGCACGGGCGTCGGAGCCTCCGGCGAGATGCGCGTCACGTCGCCGTAGACGAAGTCATCGAGCATGATATCGCCGACGCAAAGCACAGTCTGCTGCGCAACAAGCTTGAGCGTTTCCTCAAAGTCGAACATGTCGTGCTGCCCTGTTCCCGCCGGAAGGCCGCTCAGCGGTATCGGTCCGCATGGTCGAGATACTGCATCACGTAACGCCGCACCGTATCCTCGAGCGGCGCGAACGACGCACTATAGCCGGCGCGCCGCAGATTAGCGGTCTCAGCTTGCGTGAAATACTGGTAGCTGTCGCGAATCGAGGCCGGCATCTCGATATACTCGATCGCCGGTTCGCGGCCGAGTGCTGCGAACGTTGCGGCGATCAAGTCGCGAAAGCTGCGCGCGGCGCCAGTGCCAACGTTGAATAGGCCCGATACTGCCGGCGTGGCGAGCAGCCAGCGCACCACCGCCACCGCGTCATCGACGCCAATGAAGTCCCGCTTTTGCTCACCGTCGCCGATGCCGGGACGGTACGACTTGAACAACCGGACCGGCTTTCCCGCCTTGGCGTCCTCGAAGCGCTTGGCGACGAGACTCATCATCTCGCCCTTGTGGTATTCGTTGGGACCGAACACGTTGAAAAACTTGAGCCCGGCCCATTGCGGCGGCAACCTCTCGCCGCGGGCCGCGCGCTCGATCACAGCGAGATCGAACAGATGCTTGCTCCAACCGTACAAGTTCATCGGCTTGAGGCGCTTAAGCGCCGTGGGCGAGAAGTCGTCGGAGAAGCCCTGGCTGCCGTCCCCGTAGGTGGCGGCCGATGAGGCGTAGATGAACGGCGTACCCGTCGCGGTGCACCAGTCGAGAAGGCGCAGCGAGAGCCGGAAATTGGATTCGATGAGGACGTCGCCGTCGGTCGCGGTGGTTGACGAAACGGCGCCGAGGTGCATGACGGCGTCGAGTTTACGGCCGTCGAGCCAGCGCATCAGCTCGGCCGGCGGCACGAAATCGGCCACCTGCCGGCTGCCGAGATTGCGCCATTTGCCGTCATTGCCAAGACTGTCGTTGACGGCGACATCGCTCCGCCCAGCCTCATTGAGGCTGGCAACGAGATTAGATCCGATGAACCCGGCCCCGCCGGTAACCAGTAGCATCGACGCCGTCGAACCGATTGATGTGGCGTCGGCGTTGCGCCGACTGACGCTCCTTTGCCGCACTCCGCGGCTCCGGGCAACTCTCGACATTCAAACGCCTGGACAGCTCCAAGCTGCACCGCTATCGCAAAGCGCCCGTTCTCAGCCTAAGAAATGAATATAAATTCATATTATAATTATGAAATCGGATTCACATAATTCTACCAGTGGCGATGACGGGCTTGCGCGCAGCCCCATCCTCATCGTGCCTTACATGTGGATCGGCGACTTCGTGCGCTGCCATACGGTGGTGAAGCTCCTGAACGCGCGGTTTCCGCACCGGCCCGTCGACATGCTTGCCACCACCGTTTGCGCGCCGCTGACCGACTACATGCCCGGGGTGCGTCAGGCCATCGTCGTCGACTTGCCACGCAAACGGCTCGCCTTCAGCCAACACCGCGCGCTAGCCGGCCGCTTGAGGGACGAGAGCTATGGCACCGCCCTGATCATGCCGAAGACATGGAAATCCGCCCTCGCCGCTTTTCTCGCTGGGATTCCGGAGCGGATCGGCCTTTTTGGCGAGGCACGCGCCGTCGTCCTCAATGATATCCGCTTCGGCCGGGGCAAATTGCCCCGCATGGTCGACGAATGCGCCTCGTTGGCACTGCCTGCGGGTACCAATATACCTGCGGAATGGCCGGTGCCTGAACTCAGAGTTCCCGCGGCCGAGATTGCGGCTTGGCGAAACGTGCGGGGTCTCGCGGCATCCGGGCGCCCCGCGGTAGCACTCGCCCCGGGTGCCGTCGGTCCTGCCAAACGCTGGCCGGCCGCTGCCTATGCGAATCTCGCGCGCCGCCTTCTCGCCGAAGGGTTCGCCGTCTGGGTCGTGGGCGGTCCGGCGGAAAAGCCGCTGGCGCAGGCCATCGTCGCCGGCACCGACGCCCGCGACCTGACCGGCACCGATCTGCGTGAAGCGATCCTGGCGCTGGCCGCGGCATCAGCGGCCGTATCGAACGATTCCGGCCTCGTCCACGTCGCTGCCGCGCTCGGCACGCCGACGATCGGCATTTTCGGGCCGACCAGCCCGTGGCACTGGGCGCCGCTCAATCCGCTGGCGGCGACCATCCAGGCGGACATCGAGCTTACCTGCCGGCCCTGCCATAAGCCGGTTTGTCGGCTCGGCCATCATCGCTGCATGACGGAGATCGGCGCGGACGAGGTCTTTGCGGCAACGCGCCGGGCGCTTACTGCGGCCGCCCCGGTCGCATGAGCCTAAAACGCGGCTATAACGCCGTATTCATCAAATCCCTGTAGGGCGAGACCCGAACACAGGTCGAGCGCAATGACGATCCTTGTCACCGGCGGTGCCGGCTATATCGGCAGTCACATGGTGTACGCGCTGCGCGATGCCGGCGAGCGCGTGGTCGTGCTCGACAATCTGTCCACCGGCTTCGACTGGGCCGTCGCACCCGGCACGCCGCTTGTGGTCGGCGAGACCGGCGATCAGGCACTGGTCACGACAATCATCCGTGAGCAAAACGTCGACGCGATCATTCATTTCGCGGCGTCAATCGTGGTGCCCGATTCGGTGTGCGATCCGCTCGGCTACTATCGCAACAACACCGTCAACTCGCGCGCCTTGATCGAGTGCGCGGTGAAATGCGGCGTGCGTCATTTCATCTTTTCCTCGACCGCCGCGGTCTACGGCAACCCGACCGACATTCCGGTGCGCGAGCAAACACCGACCGTGCCGATCTCACCCTACGGCTGGTCGAAGCTGATGACCGAGATCATGCTGCGCGATGCGAGCACAGCGCACGGTCTCAACCACGTCATTCTGCGGTATTTCAATGTCGCCGGCGCCGATCCGCAATGCCGGACCGGACAATCGACGGCGGGCGCCACGCATCTGATCAAGGTTGCGGTAGAGGCGGCGCTCGGCTTGCGTTCGAAGATCGACGTGTTCGGCACGGACTACCCGACGCCGGATGGAACCGGCATTCGCGATTACATCCACGTCAGCGATCTCGTGCTCGCGCATCGCGATGCGCTGCGCAATCTGCGCGCTGGCGCACCGTCGGCAACGTTCAATTGCGGCTACGGCCACGGCTTCTCGGTTCGCGAAGTCATCGATGCGGTCAAACGCGCATCGGGTGTCGATTTCAAAGTCGAAACGGCGCCGCGACGGGCCGGCGACCCGGCACAAATCGTCGCTGACTCGGCGCAGATCCGCAAAGCACTGCAATGGCGGCCGCGTTTCGACGATCTGGCAAAGATCGTCGGTGACGCGCTTGCGTGGGAAAGCCGCCTCGCCGAACGGCGCAGCGGACAGGCGAGCCCGCGCGGGCAATTGGCGCGCGCGTAACGCTGCGTTCGCCGCTGCGGCGGCCCCTGAGCGGTTCCCGCAGCCCGTCATTTTGCTTGAACATTCCGCGACTTCCGGGCAAGGAAGGCGACGATTGCCGGTCCCGCCGACGATGACCGGAAGCGGGGCAAAATGGATCGCGCATGAGATCTTTTCCGGCTGATTCCTCCGACAAGTACCCGACCTATCCGCTGCTGCGGCGGCTCCTTGTCGACGAGGCGCTCGGCCACTGGCCCCGCTACGCCTCCGCCATGGCGATGATGGCGATTATCGCTGGTTGCACGGCGCTGTCGGCGTATCTGCTCGGCACCATGATCAACGCGGCCTATGTGAACAAAAACTACCACCAGATCGTGGCGCTCGGCGTGCTGGCGATGGCGATCTTCGTGGTCAAGGCGCTTGCCACCTACGGGTCCGCCGTCTGGCTGTCTTGGATCGGCAACCGCATCGTCGCCGACAATCAAGAGCGCATGTTCGACAAGTTGCTGCAGGAAGACATCGGCTATTTCGCCGACCGGCATTCTTCGGAATTCATCGTCCGTCTGTCCACCGGCGCAGCGTCCGTCAGCCAAACAATTAATCTGCTGATCACCGCGGTCGGCCGCGATCTGATGTCGCTGATCGGGCTGACCTTCGTGATGGTTTATCAGGACCCGATCATGTCGATCGCCGGCCTCATCGTCGCGCCGCCGGCACTGATTCTGCTGCGCGGGATGGTGCGGCGCGTGCGCGGTATCGCGCGCACGCAGATCACCGGCGGCACGCGCATCATCGAGACCATGCAGGAGGCCTTGCAGGGCTTGCGCATGGTCAAGGCCTTCGGGCTCGAAGACGAGATGCGCCGGCGTCTTGCGGTCAACGTCGTTTCCGTCGAGAGCGAATCCAACAAGATGGCGCGCGTCGCCAATCGCGCGGCGCCGATGATGGAAATCTTCGCCGGGTTTACGGTCGCGCTCGCCATCATGTATGGCGGTTACCGCGTCATCTACACCGGCGCGACGCCGGGCGAGTTCTTCTCTTTTCTTGCGGCATTCCTGTTGGCGTACGAACCGGCCAAGCGGCTGGCGCGGCTCAACCTCGACCTCAACAACACGCTGGTCGGCGTGCGCATCCTCTACGAGGTGATCGACAGCCCGGCGGGCGAGCCGCTTGACGACGACAAGCCTCCACTCGCGCTTACCGCGGCGCGGCTCGAATTTGACGACGTGCGGTTTTCGTATCAACCGGGTACGCCGGTGCTGCGCGGCGTGAGCTTTATCGCCGAGCGCGGCTCCGTGATGGCGCTGGTCGGCGCCTCGGGCGGCGGCAAGTCGACGGTGCTCAACCTGATCCTGCGCTTCTACGACATCGACAGCGGACGCATCCTGATCGACGGCCAGAACATTGCCGAGGTATCACTGCGCTCACTGCGGCAGGAGGTCGCCTATGTGGGACAGATCGTGCACATGTTCCGCGGCACGATCCGTGACAACATTGCGCTCGGCAAGCTCGGCGCCAGCGAAGCCGAGATCGTCGCCGCCGCCAAAGCCGCTCATGCGCACGATTTCATCATCAGCTTTCCGCTCGGCTACGACACACCGGTCGGCGAACACGGCTTGCAACTTTCGGGCGGCCAGCGCCAACGCATCGCCATCGCCCGCGCCTTGATCAAGGACGCGCCCATCATCCTGCTCGACGAAGCAACCGCCTCGCTTGATTCGGAATCCGAACGCGTGGTGCAGGAGGCGGTCGGCGAACTGTGCCGCGGACGCACCACGCTCGTTGTCGCCCACCGGCTGTCCACCATCATGCACGCCGATTGCATTCTGGTGGTCGAGGACGGCCTGATCGTCGAATCCGGCCGACACGAGGAGTTGTTGCGCAAAGGCGGCCGCTACGCTTCGTTCTACCGGCTGCAGCTCAAGGAGCAGGCGCACGACCGGCAGCCGGTCGCTGTCGGTTGACAGATCGCGGCGGACGGAGGACAGAAAGCGCGCGCTGAACGGCTCGCCGCGTTGGCCGATCCGCCGCATCTAGTCTCATTCCTCATACCTTGAACACCAGATTCCAACCTTCAACACAGATTCCAAATGAGCACCCAAGCCAACTACGTCATTGCCCCGCCGCCGCAGGCCGTCCTCGCCGTGGCCTGGACCGATAAGTTATTTCCGGTCCGCCGCCTGTGGTGCGTCGGCCGCAACTATGTCGAACATATCAAGGAGATGGGACAGGACGTGCGCGAACCGCCGTTCTTTTTCGCCAAGCCGGCCGACGCCATCGTGCCGGACGGCGGGACGGTGCCCTATCCGTCGCTGACCAAGGACATGCATCACGAGGTCGAGCTGGTCGTGGCGCTCAAGAGCGGCGGCCGCAACATCCCGGTGGCGAAGGCGAACGATTGCATCTACGGCTACGGCGTCGGCATCGATCTGACGCGGCGCGATCTGCAGATCGCCTCGCGCGACATCAAACGGCCGTGGGAAATCGGCAAGGCTTTCGATCATTCGGCGCCGTGCGGCGCGCTCAAGCCCGCATCCGAGATCGGTCACCCGGCGAAAGGCCGCATCGTGCTGAAGGTCAACGGCAAAGTGCGCCAGGACGGCGATCTCGATCAGATGATCTGGAACGTCCCAGAAGTCATCTCCAAACTGTCGGAGATGGTCGAACTCGCCGCTGGCGACATCATCCTGACCGGCACACCATCGGGCGTCGCCGCCACGGTTGCGGGCGACAAGATCGATTGCGAGATCGAGGGCGTCGGCACGCTGAAGGTGACGATTGGACAGCCGTTGAAATAGCTGTTGCAAGAAAACAATCGGATCCTGCTTGAGGCCGACGCCGCCGACCGCGGCTGGCCTCGATCATATCATCGGACCGTGATGTTCACGTGGGCCTCAGCTCTATGCCCGCCGTCCGAAACGTAGTGATAAACGATGTAGTCGGTGCCGTGGAAGCCCGGCTCGGACCGATATACGACCCGCTTTCCCATGATCAGCGTACCGCCGCAGCGTCCGGCGGTGCCGAATCTTGGATGTGGATTGGCCCTGTTCAGTTCCGCCACGACCGAAACCGTCCCATGGGCCGGGAGCTGGGTCACGGTCACCGTGACACCTAGGGGCTGGCATGCACTGTCCCAGAAGGTCGGCGAAGACAGCACGAGGTCCGCGCCGGAGTCGACAGTGAGCCAGACCGGATCTGGCACGGATTCGCCGGCAAAGGCCATGTCGGCAACGAGCAGATAACCCGTCGCGCCGCCGAGCAACAACGCAGCAACGATGATTGCGCGTATCATCGATCGACCCTTCGGTGGAGTGGCGTCGAACAGTTGGGGTGGCGCCGAACGCCGGCTCCCAATTAGTCGGCGACGATCTGGAGCCGGTTCAATGTGACTTCTAATCGCACGCAGCGGGCTACGTCTGCTGTTGGCAGGCGCGTGTCCAATCACGCGTTTCGCTGCTGCATACTGTGGACGATCCTGGCACTTCGCGTCGGCCAGCAGCGTGCCAGCCAACGTCCGAAGTTGGATGAACCGCAGAAGTGGCCGTTGCGGGCCCGAAATGATGTGGATGTCCCGTCACGTCATTTCACACCGGTCATATGCTATGTTGCACAAAACGGATTTGTCTCGGAAGATTAGGCTTGGGCACCACGAGTTCGCCCCCTTCCCCACCTTGGTGGTCAACGAACACCTCTTCGAGCCTATGATTGATGGCCCCAAATCTCTCGTGGCAAACGGATACGATCTGGCAGCAGAGGCTTACCTAGAACGGTACGGCCGCTCGACTGTGCGTGACCACTGGCTCGGAAAGCTGATCGAGCTTCTACCCGAAAACGCTCGGGTTCTCGATCTCGGATGTGGCGCAGGTATCCCCGTCGCACGTGAACTTGCGGCACGTGGTTTTCAAGTTGTCGGTGTTGATGGTTCTGCCCGACAGATTGAATTAGCTCGCGGCAAGTACATGCGGCCGAGTTCCTTCAAGTCGATATGAACGACGCGGTATTTTCGTCCGGATCGTTCGATGCCGTGTCCGCGTTCTATTCCATTACGCACGTCCCTCGTGATGAACATGCGGTTTTGTTTCAACGGATAGCGACGTGGTTAAGGCCAGGCGGTGTATTCGTAGCAAGCCTAGGCGCCGACAAACCTGGCGATTGGAGAGGCAATTGGTTGGGCGTAGAACTGTTCTTCAGCCACTTTGATGCTGCTGTGAACGAGAAACTCGTGCGAGATGCAGGGCTCACGATCGAACATGCGAAAATCGTTGAACAGGACAATGAGGACGGTCGCTTTTTATGGATAATTGCACGCGTTGCAAAGTGATCGCATGATTAGGAAAGGCGCAAGCTGGCGCCCAGAGAACCAATGAGCCAGCTGGGGCCGCTCGCTGGCGGGTGCTTACGCCCCAATGCTTTATGATCGTGTCAAATAGTCGATATTGGCACAAAACGCCGGTTCTCCATGTCCGCTCCCATGGCAGTCATTCGTGAACCCGATCAGCGCTTTGGGTCCGCGGGATCGGCAACGGCGGCTCGTCCCAACGGGCCTCTGGGGACGGCACTTCACCGCGCATCAACGCGAGTGGCCGCAGGCGTGACGAAGCGCCGATCGGTCTGAAAGACGATCGACAAGGCTCGCGCAAACCGAACAAAAGCCAGTCCCTGCGGTGTGATACGGAAGCCGGCGCCCGTTTGCGCGACATTGCGCGAGACTTTCTGCTCCTCGAGCCGCCGCTCGATCTGTCCGTAACGCTCCACGTAAACGTCGACGAACAGGCTCCGCAATTCGGACGGCGTAAAGGCGTGGTCCGGCTGCGCCGCCATCTGGGTCAGCATGAACACGGAGATGGAACGGTCGATCGTGACTGGCAGCACGATCAGCAGGCAGACGGCGATGCCGCCCGCGAAAGCGCACGCCGATACGGCGTCACGTAGGTGCCAGATCGACCATACCCGACGCGCAAGCAGAAGAACCGCGAAGCAGAAGACTTCGCCGACCGCTATGAGCACCAGCCCGCGGTAGAACAGGATCGAAATCCGATCGAGAAAGCCAATCCAGGACAAAACCACGACCGAGCCGACCACGAGCACGACCGCGGCGGTGAACCAGGCGCCTGCTGCAAGGAATGCCTTCATGGGTCAACGCTCCGGACCGAGATCGCGGGTTGCGATCAGCCGCACATGCGGCGAAGCGAAAAGAACCGGCGCCGACCAGACCCAGCCATGGACATCGGACCAGATCGGATCGGCCGCCGATACGACGAGAACGTCGATGCCCGCGGCAGCGGCGCGGGCGCGCACTTGCGCCGCCGCAAGCGGCGCCGTGAATATCGGTGCGATGGCGGCGAGCCTGGCGTCCACCTCCGATTTCGATGCACCATAAAGTGCCGCTTCGCTGTCGGCGACCGCCACGCGGTTTCGCCCGTACAATCCGAACTCGAGCACGCGCGGAGCAGCGACCGGGTTGTGCTGCAGGACCGCGTTTCGCGGTACGTGGCTGTTGGCCCAGCCATACGCGGATGCCAATTCTGCGTCGAGTTCGGGATGAAGAACAGTTTCAGGAACCAAAGTGACATTCGGCGCCAGGAACGGATAGGCCCGCATGCTGGCTAATTCGTAGGCGTTGCCGGCATATCCGATGAGGAGCAGCGCGCCCATGGCGCTCGGCCAGCGCCGGAAGTCGGCCACGCTGAACTGGCCGTCGCGGCCGTGGGACCGGATCACGGCGGCAGTCCAGATGAGGAATGCAAGCTGCGGCAGCAACATGACGCGCCAGCCGAGGTCGTTGTTGATCAGCGTCGAGCGAGCGAACGTCCCGAGCAACAGACCCGCGGCGGCGGCAAAAACAAGAATCCGCGCGGCCTCCGTTGCCGCCGGCGCTCGCCGCTCGCGCCAATAGACGATCGCGCCGACGGCGAATACGCCGAACTCAAAGAAATAGTTCAACGGCAAGAGAAGGAAACTGAGAACTCCGCGCACGAAGCCCGGCGACATAATGGCCTTCAGCGGACCAAAGGCGCGGACCGTGAGGGCGATCGGACTGCCCTGGTCCGCCCTGCCGTGCAGAATGTCGAGCGTTTCGGGAACGAGGAGGACAGCCGCGAGGCACCCGGCAGCGACAAGGGACAGCGCCAGCCGATAACGCTTTCGGCAGATCAGCGACACCAGCCAGAACGCAGCAGCCAGCGCCGTGCCAAGGCCAATCCATACAGAGACGCCCGCGCAGGAGGCAAACGCCAAGCCCCCGACGGTTACAGAAGGTATCCCCGGCCGTTCGGCAATCAGAATGAGTCCAAATACGCCGGCGATGAGCGCAAGGATATGATGCGGCACCCAGATCAGTGAAAGTGTCCAGGGCGCGATCTGTTCATTCCACCACTCGATCTCGATCGGCCAAACGTGTCTGGCAATGCCCGCTGCAAAGCTGGGAACGATATCGAGATTGCCGCAGAGCAGCAGCGCGACAAGCGCCAGAATGACGTTTCTGGACAAAGGCGATTCCGGCTCGGCCTTTCGCCAGAGCAGCGCGGCGAGCGCCAGCGCCGCGGCGCCGTCCAGAACAGCAAGCGCGCCAACGGCGGCGAGTGCATCGATTACGTCCATGGTCAGCCTGACCGGGACAGCCGCGAGCGTGTAGAAGAAATAATAGTAACCGGCCGGCTGAACGCGGCTCACGAACGGATCGGTGAGTGGCAGCCCCCACGATAACATCGAATTCACGGTCGCAACGTGTTTGACCATGTCGACAGCGACAGTGGGCTGGTAGAGATTTCCGCCGAACCGGAAGTCGATGGTCGCCCAACCGACGACGAGCGAACAGGCGAGCAATCCCAAAACCGACCACAGTGGTGGCCATCCCATCTTTCTGGTCGCGGGGATGCCGGCGGCTGCAAGAACGAGTTGGACGGCCACGGCTACGTCGAGACCCGCGAAGCGGGCAACGAGACTGAGTGAGACGGGCAAAACCGCGAAAGAGAACAGGAGCGCGATGCCCCAGCCGCGAGCCGGCATGACGTTCTTGGCGCCGAGCCAACCGGCCCAACTGGCGAAAGCTGCTCCCGGTAGAGTCAGAAGGGCGGCGAGCAGCGCCGTCGCGGCCAGCAAGTCAGCGAAGTCGACGAAAGTCTGCACCACCGGCGGTCCCGCTTAGCCGTTAACGTCGGCGCCGCCAGCGATTCCCCTAAGTGCCAAAGAGAATCACTGCCGGCCAGCGGTGAAAGATAGCCCGGAGCTGTAAAATTACCTCAGCGTCATTCCGAAAACCGGGCTGACGGTGGTTATGGATCGCAGGCTCGCGGGCCGACGGCCCGCGCCCCGGGATGACAGCTCAAACCAGCCCTTCGGCCTTCAGCGCCTCCTGCACCTTGGGCCGTGCCGCGACGCGATCCATGTAGGCCTTGATGTTCGGCCATTTGGACAGGTCGACCTCGATGCGCGGCGACCAGCGCAGCACCGTGAACAGATAAGCGTCGGCGACCGTGAATTTGTCGCCGGTCAGGTACTGCTTGCCGGCAAGCTGCTGGTCGATCCAATCAAAGCGCTTGCCGAGATTCTCCTTCGAGATTTTCTTGAATTCCTCCGGCGTGGTCGGCCGGAAGATCGGCCCATAGGTTTTGTGCAGCTCGGAGGTGACGAAATTCAGCCATTCCAACACGCGGTAACGATCGATCGATCCGGTCGGCGGCATCAGGCCCGAACCGGGTTTCTGATCGGCCAGATATTGCACGATCACCGGACCCTCGGTGAGCCGTTCGCCGTTGTCGAGCTCCAGCACCGGAACCTGTCCCTTGGGGTTGATGCCCCAATAGTCCTTGCCGCTCTTGGTTTTCTTCTCGCGGTTGTCGACCTGTTCGAAATCGAGATTGATGCCCGCCTCGCGCGAGACGATGTGCGGCGACAGCGAGCACGCGCCCGGCGCGAAATACAGCTTCATGACATTACTCTCCTTTATTCACGGGCCTGCGACGCCCATTCACATCAATGCAATGCTGCGCATATAGCACACGCACCCGGTGAGACAACGGCGAGGAACTCCGTGGTGCCTTGCGCGTTAATACGCACTGACGTTAACAGCCACCCCTCGGCACTGGAGATCATCATGAACGCCCGACGCGTCATGCGCGTGCAACCGCCCTGCCCGCTCGGCGACGTGACTGTGGCCCCTGCCGCCCTGACGGGACGCGCCGAGGCGGATATGGCGCAGGCCATGGCGGCGGCACTTGCCGAATACGACGTGCCGAGCGCGGCCGAAGTGTTGGGCCGCCTGCGCCGTGCCTTTCCGCTCGCGCCGCTCGGCGCGCGCCTGACGGCGCTCGGCCTGATGATGGAGCGCAGTCTGCGCGCCGGCTAACCGGCACAGGAACGCTATGCCGAAGATTTTTTTGCTCTGCTGGCGCGCGTCGAAATCGTCGGTCGCGTTATAGGGAAAGTTTCGCGGACATAGTCGGCGAGCATTTCGCAGTAGGCTTTGGCGTAGCGCGGCAAGGGACGCTGTTTATCCCATAAAATGACCATCGGTGTGCGCAGCGGCCGCCCCCGATAGGTCAGGGCGGCGATGCGCAGCTGATAATCGCGCGCCTGCAGCTGCGAGGGAATGATCGCCACGCCGTGCCGGGCTTCGGCCAGCGCCAGCAACGTATGCGGGGTGCGGCTTTCGATGAAAATATTCGGCTTGAGGTGGGCAAGTCGGCAGGCGGCGTCAAATACTCTGCGAAATACGAAATTCGGCGTAAGCAAAAGCAAAGGGTGAGATACCAGACGGCTGATCTCGACGGAGGCTCCCTGGCCAAGGCTGCTGCTTGCAAGGCTGCTGCTTGGATGGCAGGCCGCCAGCAAGTCGACGTGCTGCAACGGAACGCTGCCGAAGCGCTGATCGTCTGCGCCAAGGATCGGTGCGAGATTCTGGCCAAGATCGATCTCCCGGCGTTCCAGCATCGCCATCGTGTCCTGGCCGGCGGCCTCGATCAATTGCACCTGCACATTGGGAAAGCGCAGCGAATAGCGATACAGGAACGCCGACTGCACGCTTTCGATATGCTGCGGTGAGGCGCCGACCTTAAGCACGCCGGCGTCGCCGCGCTGCAGAAGCCGCGCATGTTCACCGATCGCGCTGGCACAGTTCAAGAGGCTCCGGCAATCGCCGAGCAGTTGCTGGCCTTCGCCGGTCAAGAGCAGGCGACGGCCGATGCGATCGAACAATTTGAGGCCGAGTTCTTGCTCGAGAGCGCTGATCTGCCGAGACAGCGCCGGCTGGGCGATGCGCAACCGCAGCGCAGCTCTCGATACCGTCCCCAGCTCGGCTACGGTGACGAAGGTTCGTGCGTGTCGAAGGTCCATACCGGTTGCTTATGCCTCACCGGCATAAAGTTCCAGATAAATTATGTATTGGACCGCGCGTCCTGGCCGATGTTTTGGTCATGGCGTTGGGCGACGGAGGAACGTCATGGTCAAGCCACTGCTGCTGTGCACCGCCCTGGCCTGCCTAGCGATGGTAAATTCGGCGCGCGCCCAGGAAGCTCCGCCGCCGTCCGCGCAAGCCAAACAGATCGAAGACCTCGTCAACCGGGCCGCTGCGCTGGTCGATCAGCGTGGCCGCGCTGCGTTCGCCGAATTCCGCAAACGCGACAGCGAGTGGTGGCATGGCACGACCTACTTGTTTGCTTACGACGACCATCTCAACGTCCTGCTCAACCCCGCTTTCCCCCAGCGCGAGGGCGGCAATCCGCATGGCGAAAAGGATGCGAACGGTAAAATGTTTCACGACGAGTTCTTGAAAGTCGTGAGGGCGAAGGGCGCCGGCTGGGTGGACTATATGTTTCCGAAGCCAGGACAGAAGCAACCGTCGCACAAGTGGAGCTATGTAAAAGGCTTCAAGGTCACCGACGTCTCGGGCTTGATCGGCGCCGGTTTCTTCGAGAACTGAGACTGACGGCGCTAAATCCCCAGATAGGCGCTGCGCACGCGATCGTCGGCGAGCAATTCGCTGCCGCTGCCGGTCAATGTGATGCGGCCGTTTTCCAGCACATAGGCGCGGCTCGCAAGCTTCAGCGATTGCGCCACGTTCTGCTCGACCAACAGGCATGTGAGCCCATCGCGATTGAGATCGCGAACGGTGCCGAGCACCGCGTGAACCACGGCGGGCGCCAGCCCGAGCGACGGCTCGTCGAACATGATCAGCTCCGGCGCCCCCATCAGGCAGCGCCCGATCGCCAGCATCTGCTGCTCGCCGCCGGACAGCGTTCCGGCCGCCTGCTTCTCGCGTTCGGCCAATACCGGAAACATCGCCAGCACACGCCTGCGATTGTCCTCGCGTCGTGCGCGCGCGCGCGGCAATAGCGCCCCCACGTCGAGATTTTCAGCAACCGTCAGCGTTGGAAAAATCTGCCGCCCCTCCGCCACCTGCCCGATGCCGAGATTGCAAACTCGATGGCTCGGCCAACCGGCGATATCGGTTTCGCCGAACATGATGCGGCCGCGCGCCGGCCGCAACATGCCGGCGATGGCGCGAATCAGCGAGGTCTTGCCGGCGCCGTTGGCGCCGACGATGGCGACGATTGCGCCCTGCTCGATGTCGAGCGATACGCCATCCAGCGCCTGCGCATCGCCGTAGAATACGTCGAGGTCTTCCACGCGCAGCATCACACCACCTCGGCGCCGAGGTAGGATTGCACCACGGCCGGATCGCGCACTACCTCGCCCGGCTCACCCTCCGCGATGGCAGTACCGTGGTCGAGCACGAGCACGCGCGATGCCAGCGCCATCACCGCGCGCATCACATGCTCGATGAGCAGGATCGTCAGCCCGCTGTCGCGATTGAGTTCGCGCAGCACCGTGACCAGGCGGTCGACTTCGGTCGGCCGCAAGCCGGCAACGACTTCGTCGAGCAGCAAAAGCTTCGGCGCCGTGGCAAGGGCGCGCATGACTTCGAGGCGCTTGCGATCCGGCAGCGTCAAGGACGATGCCGGATCGTGACGGCGGTCGAACAGATCGAACCGGCGCAGCAGCTCGTGTGCGTGGACCCGCGCCGCCCCCACATCGCTCCGGCGCAGCAACGCGCCCACAATGACGTTATCCTCGAGGCTCAGCGCCGGAAACGGGCGCACCAGCTGGAACGTGCGGGCGATGCCGCGGCGGCACACCGCGTCGGGCGCGAGACCGGTAATGTCCTCGCCGGCAAAACTGACCGTGCCGGAATTGGGCGGTATCGCGCCGGCGATCATATTGAACAGCGTCGTCTTGCCGGCGCCGTTCGGACCGATCACCGCAAAGATCGCGCCCTCGGGTACCGAGAAGCTTACGCCGTCAACGGCGACCAGACCGCGGAAGCGTTTGCTGAGGCGATCGAGCGAAAGCAGCGCCGTCATCGCCGGTCCTTATCGATGCCGACCCTATCGATACCAAGCCGCCGCGCCAGCGGCGGCCAGATGCCCTCGGGCAGCGCCACCACGACCAGCAGCAGACAAATGCCGTAGAACACCTGCTTGGCGCCGGGAAGATCGAAACCGAGCGCAGCCATGATCGATGTCACGGACTCCGCCATTCCGGTCAGCACGAACGCGCCCAGCACCGGCCCGAACAGCGTGCCGACGCCGCCGATGATAGGACCGAGAATCATCTCAATCGACTGCGTGATGTTGAAGACCTGTTCGGGGAACAGGTTGTTGTAGAAGAATGCGTAGAACACGCCGGCAAACGACGTCACTCCGGCCGAGATCATCAGCGCGTACATCTTGTAGCGGAACGTATCGATGCCGGCGGCGCGCGCCGCCTGCTCGTCCTCGCGAATGGCGAGCCAGAAATAGCCGATGCGGCTCTTGAGCAACGCCCGCGACAGCAGAAACGCGACCGCCGTCGCGGCCAGTATGACGTAATAGAACATGGTCGGATTGCCGCGCAGCCGCCACAAATCGTCGTGGGTGTATTGCGTGACCGGCAGAAACAAGCCCGCCGACGCATGGACGAATTCAAGATGATCGAAGCCGACACGGGCGAATTCGGCGAACGCAATGGTCAGGATGGCGAAATAGACGCCGGCAACGCCGAAGCGGAAAGCGAGAAAACCGATGATCGCCGCACAGGCCGCGGCGACCGGAATTGCCGCCAGAAGGCCGAGCCAAGGCGCGATGCCGTAGCGCGTGAACAGCACCGCCGCAACGTAAGCTCCCAGGCCCGCATAGATCGCGTTGCCGAGCGAAAGCTGCCCGGCAAAGCCCATCATGATGTTCCAGGCCTGCCCCGTATAGGCGAGATAGAGCGCAACGATCATGACGGTGAGCAGATAATCGTTGACCACAAACGGCGCGATCGCGAGCACAGCGAACACCGCGGCGAGCAGTCCGAGTGCGCGCCGCGACGCGCCGTCGGCGAGTCGCGCGATCATGCCGTCCACGCGATCATGCCGCCCTCTTGCCGAGAATACCCTGCGGCCGCAACAGCAGCACCAGGACCAGGATGCCGAACGAGAACATGGTCTTGGCCGAGGGTGTGAAGAGGAGGCCGGCGATCGCCTCCGTCAGCCCGATCAGCACGCCGCCGATCAGCGCGCCCGCCATCGAGCCTAGCCCGCCGGTGATGACGATGACGAAGGCGAGCAGCGTATAGGCCGGTCCGAGCATCGGGGTAACATCGGTGATCAGCGCCATCATGGTGCCGGCCGCGCCGACGCACGCCGCGCCGATGCCGAAGGTGAGCGCGTAGAAACGCTTCACGTCGAGCCCGACCACCAGCGCGCCCGTATAGTTGTCGGCGCAGGCGCGGATGGCCTTGCCGAACAGCGTGAAGCGAAAGAACGCAAACAGCGCGACCGTCACCACGATGGCGGCGGCGGCGGCGTAGACTTTGGAGGCATCGATGATCACCGGTCCGAGCTGGAAGCTGTCATAGGCGTAGGACGTCTGGATGGTCTGGGCGTCCGGACCGAAGATGATCAGCAGCGTGTTGACGATGATGAGCGCGATCGCCACCACCAGCAGGAACTGGCTGTGCTCCGGACGGGTAATGAAAGGATTGATCAGGCTCAGCTGCAGCAGGTAACCGAACACGAACATCACTGCCGCAATCGGCACCAGCATGATCAGCGGGTCGAGATGAAATGCGGCAAACAGCACGACCGCGATATACATCGCGATCGACATCATCTCGCCATGGGCGAAATTGACGATGCGCACCACGCCGAAAATGACCGACAGGCCCAGCGCCATCAGGCCGTAGACCAACCCGGTCAGAATTCCGGCGACGATAACGTTCAGATAGACGGCTAGCGACACCGCTCAGGACCGGGCACGCGTTACGTCCGGCTCAGATAGGACTTCATCGGCCATTCCAGCTTGGCGTTGGCCGCCTCTTTGGGCGCCACCGTCACCTGCTTGCCGCCGCGGTTCTGCACCGCGCCGCATTTCAATCCGATATTCTGCCCCTTGGCGTCGAACATGATGCCGGGGCCGATGCTGACGTTGTCGGTGATGTTGGTGGCGTGCAGCGCGGCCGCCAATGCCTTGGGGTCCGCCGAACCGGCGCGCTTATAGGCGTCCGCGGCGATCAGCAGGGCCTCGAACGTGTACACGTGATTGGTGTTCATGTTGAGGTCCGGGAATTTCTTGGTGAAGGCATCCTGGAGCGTTTTGGTCATCTTCTTGTTCGGATCGTACCACGGCACCAGACTGATCGGGCCGTCCGAAAGCTTGCCCAGCGTCTTGGTGTATTGGTTCTCGTACCAGCCCGGCCCCCAGCTCAGGATTGCGTTCGGCGTCCAGCGCTGCTTGACCATCTCGCGCGTCAACAGCATCGCATCGTTCAGGCGGCCGACCACGAGCATAATCTCTGCGTTGGCGGCCTTTGCCTTCGTCACCTCGACCGAGAGATCGCGCGCCCCAGGATCGTAGGAGATCTCCTCAAGGATCGTGTATGGCGGCTTCGTTCCGTGGATGCCCTTGGCCATGCCGGTGCCGAACAGATCGTTGACGTGCAGGAATACCGCGGTCTTGGGCGTGACGCCGGCAATCTGGAAAACCTCCAATTGCTCGGCATACTCGTCCTTGAGCAGCATCGGCACGGTCGGGAAATTTCGCACCACGAACTTGTAGCCCTGCTCGGTGATCTGCGGGTCACTGCCGACGTTGATCACCAGCGGGATGCCCTTTTGCTCGGCGACCTGGGCGACGGCGGTGGTCTGCCCGGAATCGAATGCGCCGATCAAAAGTTGCGCACCGTCGCTGACCAGCTTTTCCGCATGTTCGCGGGCGGTGTTGACGTTGGACTCGGTGTCGCCGTTCATGATCGTCAGTTCCGGCAGCCCGAGCGATTTGAGGATCGGCGCCGTGATATCGACGCCGCGCTGGCAGTCCTGGCCGATGCCGGCCTCAAAGCCGGACCGCGGCAGGATCACTCCGACTTTCAGCGGACCGCCGGCAGCGCGCACGATGCCGGGCGCCGCAATGGTCGCGGCGGTTGCGGCGGCGCCGGCGAGAAGGCGGCGGCGATTGGTGGCAATACGGGTACGCGTCATGGCTTCCCTCCCGGGTTTGGGGGAAATGCTAGGGAACTGCCGCGTTTTGGGCAAGCGCCGATCAGGCCGCAAACAGCGTCGCCAATGCCGCAGCCATATTCAAAAGCCGCCGGTCCTGCCCGTTGCGCACCACAACCATAAGCCCGACGGGCATTGCGGGCGGCGCCACCGGCAGCGGCAAGGTCACCGCGCACAGATCGAAGAAGTTGATGATCGCGGTGTTGCGCAGCAGGGCGGCGTTGCGGGCCCCGAATACTTTTTCGTCCGCCACTTCCGCAATGGTGGGCGCCACGATCGACGTCGTCGGCATAATCAGGGCGTCGAGGCTGACAAGCCGCGCATCCATGGCGCGAACAAGCTGCGCCCGCGCCCGCATCATGTCGACATAATCGGCCGCCGACACTTCGCAACCGCGCGCGATGCGGGCCCGCACGTTCGGATCGATGTCGTTGGGACGGCGGCCCATCCAGTCGCGATGGATCGCGCAGGCCTCCGGCGGCGAGATGCCGCCCTTGGCATTGACCGCGTTCATGGCGTCGAACAGCGGCAGCGTCTCGCGGCTCACACGCACGCCGGCGCCGTCGAGCCGTT
Organism: Xanthobacteraceae bacterium; assembly: GCA_049300295.1. Classification (GTDB taxonomy): domain Bacteria; phylum Pseudomonadota; class Alphaproteobacteria; order Rhizobiales; family Xanthobacteraceae; genus BOG-931. Next base: position 2,329 of record JBAQJL010000022.1, on the reverse strand, counting down.
TGACCGCCGCCGCAAACGCCGAAGCCACGGTATCGTCGATCCGATCGAGCGGCAGCCCTTCGGCAACGCCGAAGCGCAGACCCTTGAGCGCGGCAACCTCGAGCGGCGCGAACGAAAACTCCTCGCCCGCCATGACCGCATCGGCCATTACCCAGTCAGCGCTGGCGCAATCGGCGACGCTGCGTGCAATCGGCCCGATCGAATCGAGCGTAAAGCTCAGGGGAAAGGCACCGTCGGTCGGCACCCGCTGCCGGCTCGGCTTGAAACCGACCAGGCCGCACAGCGACGCCGGAATCCGCACCGAGCCGCCGGTGTCGCTGCCGATCGAGATCTCGCACATGCCGTCAGCGACCGCGACGGGCGCTCCGGACGATGAGCCGCCCGGCACACGGGCACGGTCGCGCGGATTGCCCGGCGTGCCGAAATGCGGATTGGCACCGACGCCGGAGAAAGCGAATTCGACCATGTTGGTCTTGGCGACGATCACCGCGCCGCCCGCGCGCAACCGCCGCACGATCGCCGCATCCGCCGCCGCGGGCTTCGCCTCTTCGGCCAGAATCTTAGAGCCCGCCCGCGTCGGCTCACCGGCGACGTCGAACAGGTCCTTGATACTGACGATAACGCCGTCGAGCGGGCCGAGCGAGATGCCGGAGCGGGCCCGCGCATCGGCCGCATCCGCCGCCGCCCGCGCCGCCTCGCGATACACGGTGAGGCAGACGCGCGCCCCCTCCCCGTTCGGATCGGCGATCCGTGCCAATGCCTGTTCAAGCCGGTCCCGGCAGGATGATTGTGCCATGTTTTGACTTGCCCGAGCGGAAGTGAGTTTGCGGTTCGCTAGCTGAGAGCTTGTGAGGCGAATGTCAAATCCAGGCGGGGCGAAGGCAACCCGCCTCCAGAGCCTCTTCGTGACCACCCAGCGTTGGACGGATTAGCCGAAGGCGTAATTCCCCGCCTTAGTTAAACAGAAATGGCGGATTACGCCGCGCTGATCCGTCCAACGGGCTCTGAATTCTGAATTAAGTGCGCTGTCAGCGTAATACTGGATTGTCGGAGCTTCCTGGGATGTTCGTGCCGGGTTGTAACCTCGGTTGTAGGCGTCGAGAGCCAGAATAGCGAGAAACAGGTCACCTTGGCTTGCGGTCACCATGTCACTTGCTCCTTTCTAAGTCATCGGATTGATCGAAGTCGGACCAGCTTAATCTGTTAGCGAGATCATGTTTGTAAAAGCCCATGTCAGAACCATCGAGCTGGAGATTTTTCTCAAAGTAGCCCCTTATCCAGGGCAGCTTTTTCTCGATGCCGTGGGTGATCGGCTCATCGGTAATCTCCAGTGTGATTTCGTTCCAGCTGATGTTCGGGCCGAGCGTCACCTGAAGATTATTCGGATCCACTTCGATCACGCTCTTCGGATCATTGATGTCAGCGAAGGTCACAAGATCGGGTAGGTCATTCGGCGTAATGCTGTGCGCGCCGCGCATGCTGCCAAGGCGCGATACGTATTCAATGACGTTATCCGTCGGCGGCTTCAGCCCGTATAATTTCTGGAAAATATTTGCGCTCGGCCCCCAGCCTCCGGTCCACTGATTGTCCGTTCCGTATTTCGGGTGAAGCTGACTTGTCAGCAAGGCAATCAACGGTCTTGCGCCAGGACCAAGGTCCAGAAATAGCGCTTCACCGCGAAGCTTATGCATGGTGCCGTTCGCAGGGATCGAAACGTCCTGAAAGAGGACTTCAGCGACCGTCGAGGTCCGCTTGACGCCCTCTGGAGTATTGACCGCCACTGTCAGCTTGTACCGGTAGCTCGCGGTCCCTGCACACCCAGCGAGCCCCAGAATCATGGCGGCTACGATCGCGAAATACGGCACGGAACGCGTTGCCTTCCTCATCGCCCGAGGCCGCTCATAACGCATAACGGTGATGGGATGGACGGCGCCCCAATCGGCATCGATGTGCCAAGATGGTCGTTGTCACAACCCATCTGAGGGAAGCCGTCCATGGTCAAGTCTATCAGGAATCTGTCGTCCGTAACGGTCATCGGGCTCGATATCGCCAAGAATGTTTTTCAGGTTCACGGCGTCGATACCGGCGGTGCCGAGGTCGTCGCCTAGGCGGTCCGGCGCGGCCAGTTGAAAGCCGTTAGCAACATGGTGGGACAGAGGACTCGCGAGCGAACAAAAAGCGCGCCGCGAGAACGAGAGAATTCGTCATTGCGAGCGGAGCGAAGCAATCCATATGTGGACAGCCCCCTGGTCGCAAGGTCGACGCGCGCGTTGTTTGGATCGGATCGCTTGCACCCATATGTCCGGCCTGTTGAATGCGGTCGCACTTG
>JBAQJL010000021.1:0-2484 GCA_049300295.1 Xanthobacteraceae bacterium | reverse complement strand
AAAGCTCTGGCTTGTTCAGGTCGCCCCGAACATACACCATCTTGTCAGCGAGCCGATTCCACGCGGCCTCGTCGATGTGGTCGACATCGAACTCCGTGGTGGCGTTGCCGACAAAGCTTTTCAGCGTGTCGTAAAGCTGGTCGCGCCAGCTTTCCGCGGTTCCCTCCGCCCGGGCCACGCCGATCAGCACGAATTGCTCCGGCAGCACCTTGGTGCGGGAGAGGTTGTAGAGCGCCGGCATCACCAGGCGCTTGGTCAGGTCGCCAGTGGCACCGAATATCACCATGGCGCAGGGGTCGGCTGGCTTGGCCTGGCGCCGCGGCGGGGAATGAACCACCTCCGCAGTCTTCGGCATCCTAACCGGACGATCGTCCATGGTATTACTCGGCGGCTTGCGGTACGGCCGAGTGACCCTCCGAACCTTTTGGCTTTGGTTGGGGGTCAATCGGCTCTTGACCCTCGACGTGACCACCGAAACCGTAGCGCATGGCAGAGAGCACCTTGTCCCCGAAACTATGCTCCTGACGCGAGCGGAATCGGGCGTAGAGCGCAGAGGTGATCACTGCCGCCGGGACCGATTCCTCGACCGCGGCCTCGACCGTCCAGCGACCCTCACCGGAATCCTGAACGTAGCCGGAGAATTCCTTCAATTGCGGATCCTTCGCCAACGCGGCGGCGCCGAGATCGAGAAGCCAGGATGAGATGACGCTGCCGCGCCGCCAAACCTCCGCGATATCCGGCAAGTTCAGCGTGAAGCGTTTGTCCTCGGCCAAATCCTTCGAGTCCTTGTTGCGCAGGATGTCGAAGCCCTCGGCATAGGCCTGCATCATTCCGTACTCGATGCCGTTATGCACCATCTTGACGAAGTGCCCGGCGCCGGACGGACCGGCGTGAATGTAGCCGCGCTCGGCGCGGGAATCGCCTTTCTCCCGGCCCGGTGTGCGCGGAATATTGCCGAGCCCCGGAGCGAGCGCCGAAAAGATCGGGTCGAGGTGATCGACAGCTGCCTTTGAGCCACCGATCATCATGCAATAGCCGCGTTCGATACCCCAGACGCCGCCGGACGTGCCGCAATCGACGTAGCGAATACCCTTCTCGGCCAGCTTTTTGGCGCGACGGATGTCGTCCTTGTAGAACGAATTGCCGCCATCGATGATAATGTCGTCGCGTTCAAGCAGGCCGGCGAGACTCTCGACCATTTCTTCGGTGACCTGGCCGGCGGGCAACATCAGCCAAATCGCGCGCGGCTTTTCACCGAGAGTCTTCACCACATCCGCAAGTGACGCTGCGGGTGTCGCACCATCCTTCGCCAGCGCTTCGCGCGTCTTGGCTGTCCGTGCGTATACTACGCAGTGGTGTCCCGCCTTCATCAAGCGGCGAGACATGTTGCCGCCCATCTTGCCGAGTCCGATCATACCGATTTGCATTTGTTCTCTCCTTAATGGCTCCGGCGAGCTATTGCCTCCGGCGAGCGCCGCCGAACTTCTAGTTCGAGGGTCGTCAATCGCGCCGCGACCTCTCTGATCTGGCCAGCCGGAGATCTGCGGTGTTTTGTCGATTTGGCAGGCATGAGCGGTCTTCTCACGGTCTTTAGACGGATGGATACGCAATCCATCGGTGCAGAGAGAAGCGCCCTTGAACGCTTAACCCTTGGGCGAGGAGGACGGTTCCAGTCTAAGGGGCAATGATTCGCGTTTTGTTTGCGAAACCTGATGACTTGCTGTCGGTGAGCAATATTGCTCAGTAAATCACTGAGACAAGCATATCCTTGCCGCCGCCGGGGAAACTGGCAGTGAAATGGAAGTAGTCAGTGGATTTTCACGGCACGTTGGCAGCGGCACCGCGACAACGTCGCCAGCTGAGAAGGCCCTGTCTTCTGCTTAGACCACGCGATTTAAGCCGAACCCACAGGGGAGTCTGTTCTAAATTGACCACATTAAACGGGAGGGAGGCGCCGTCGTTGGGGAGCCGTGACGGCGCGGATTTCGGTCATGAGCCCAGCCGACTAATCCCAGTCGCATCGATTATGGTTTGTCAGCGTAGAACAACAGAAGACATTCGAGATTGCTGCAAAGACCAATCAAGATTGCAAAGATGTTATCTATCTTGACTGAATACGGACTCCAGATAACTCGATTGTAGAACAGAACAACTGCATGTCGCTGCGTATTGAAGACTACGCGCTTATCGGCGACTGCGAGACAGCTGCACTGGTCGGTCGCGATGGCTCTATCGATTGGCTGTGTTGGCCGCGGTTTGATTCTGACGCTTGTTTCGCGGCCCTCCTCGGCACGCCGGAACATGGCCGATGGCTCATTGCCCCACAAGACGGGACGGCCCAGGCAACGCGGCGATACCAGCCCAACACGCTGATCCTGGAAACGCGCTTCGAGTGCGCTGAAGGAGCGGCCACGCTCATCGACTTCATGCCTGGACATCAAACAGGCTCCAGTATCGTGCGCCTGATTATTGGCGAGCGCGGCC
>JBAQJL010000020.1:0-2905 GCA_049300295.1 Xanthobacteraceae bacterium | reverse complement strand
CTGCGGTGTAGAGCGGGGGATGCTCCAGCAGCCAGACCAACTCGGGGGCGGTGCCGGCCGCGATCGCCGCAACCCGATCCTCCATGGCGGCCACGGCCTCGGGATAGGGCACCGGCTGGTCGGAGATCCGCCACTCGACCGCGGCGCCTGCCGGGGGTTGCGAAAAGGTCGTCAAATCGAGGTTTTGGCGGTCATTAACCATTGGCTAACCATAACGTGGTGATCTGGAACTACGCAATTTTGCAATGCCAGTACGGGTCCCAGTGCCAACGCTCGATAAAGTCACGGTCGATCTCATGGTGGTCCTCGGGACCACCTCGATGCCGATCCATCAGGTCATGCGTCTGAGCCGCGGCGCCATCATCGAACTGGACGCCACCGAGGCGGACGAGGTCAAGATCCTCGCCAACAACCTGCCGATTGCCAGCGGCGTGGTGCTGGTCGATCGCAACCGCATCGCGGTCGAAGTCAAGCAGATGCTGCCACGGCTGCCGGGCGTCAGATAAGCCCGATTTTCGCAACCAAAAGCCGTCAAAACAGCGTGCCGGCAGGCCTTGTCCCTCCATCTGCGATTTGTTACATCCCGCGCCGTTGATCCGGTGCGGCATCGTTCCCGCACCGATTCTACAAGGCGCTCGTGGCGGAATTGGTAGACGCGCTGCCTTGAGGTGGCAGTGAGTAAAATCGTGGGGGTTCGAGTCCCTCCGAGCGCACCAGAAAATCGCGAAATGACGTTGGCATGGCCCGGCAGGTCCTGCGCGCCACAACTTGCGGCATGCTTTTGCCGCTCGGCAAGCCGGAACCGGCGCTGGGTGCTGAACCAAGCATTTGTTGCCTTGTTGTAACAACGTTGGCGTACATCGGCGGGCTTGGGCGTGCCTGGATTGCCGGATTGCAGCCTCGCTTTCAGGCTGCGGTCGGGCTTGGGCGGCACGGACTTCGCCAGCGGAGCTGGCCCGCGGATTTGGCGACCGGATTTCTTCGGATCGACTTCGATCAAGATTGACCGGCTGAATATCGATCGGAGCACGTACATGAAATTCCTGGGCTATGCCTATCGGTTCGTATCGAACTTCGTGTTCCTGGCGCTGGTCTATTACAGCCTGAATTTCATGGAGAAATATCAGCAGCGCGCGATCGTCGCGATTCTCGTGCTGGTCTATGCCGCGATGCGTGCCATGACGGCGCTTCGAACGTTCTATTTTTTCCAGCGCATCGAGCGCCTCGAACTTGAGACGCGGCGTCTGGCGGGAGTTGCCGCCGAAGGTCCCGCGGGTGCTCTCTCGCGCAAACAGATCGTCGGCGATGTCAGCGAGCTTCGCCGCGACGGCGAATTGAAGACCTATATCGACCTGTTGTTTCTCGCACTGGTCATCCTGTTGTGCATCTCGAAGATCGTGACGGATTGAAGCGTCTTCGGGCGACGCATGGTTGCATCAGAACCGGGCCTGCAAACGTCAGACGCTGCGTTTCTTGACCTGGGCAAGATGCTTCGGCAAGCCGCGACGGGCATGCGCGGTGCCTGATCGGCCATGCGAGGCGATCGCCGTCGCCCGGTGACCATGGTGGGACGCGGTCGGTTGTTTGCCGCGGCCGAGGCGAGATTTGCCGCGTGCCGCAAGGCGGGAACGGCCGGTTTCGCCAGAGGCGGCCTCGTGTTCCTGTTCGCTCGCGGGCACGACCAGGCGCGCCGGGCCCGGCGCCAGCAGGGAGACCGCCTCGGTGGTCAGATGCGGCAGTTCGGGAAGCTCGAACACGGTCCGCGCCGGGACGGCGAGGGCGTTGGCGGCGCTTGCAGACGAGACCGCCGGCCAGTCAAGCGGCCATGGCGCCTGCTGCGGCAGCGGAATGCCGTGCGCGCGCCGGTCGGGGGTTTCGGCCGGCAGCAACAGCTCGGCGCCGGATTGATCGAAATACGAGAAGGCGGGCGCGGCGAGCTGATCGGCGTCGGCGATGGTGAAATTGGGCACTTTGGGCCAGCGCACGCGCGCCACGTTTTCCGACGTCGGATGCAGTTGCCATTGCTGCGGCTCGGTCGGCGTCGCCGGCCGGTCCGGCGTCGCGGGCACCACATGGACGATGTGATAGCCGCGTTCTTTCAGCGTCGCCAGGATCCTCGGCAACGCTGCGACGGTGCGGGCATGGATATCGTGCAGCAGCAGGATGCCCTTGCCCTTGGCCTCGATGCGCTGGATCGCGAGATCGTAGACCCGCGACGATGAAATATGCCGCCAGTCGTCGGCGGGAAAATCGGCGCTCCAGACCTGGATGCCCTGCGATGCCAGATAGTCCTCGACACCTTCGGCGCGCATCAGGCCGGGAATGCGAAAGAACGGCGCCAGCGATTTGTCGGCGTCAGCGCCAAGCGCCGCTTTCACCGAGGCGATGCCGTCGTCGATCTCGGCCTTGGCCTGCTCGATCGGCATCTTGTTCATGGTCAGCGGATGGTCCTGGGTGTGGGTGCCGATGGTGTGGCCGGCGTCGCGCAGCTTGCGCACGCCTTCCGGAAAGGCGCGGGCCTGCTGCCCGATCAGGAAGAAGTTCGCCTTGACGCATTGCGCGGCCAGAATCGCCAGGATCTTGTCGCTGTTGCGCGGCAGCGGTCCGTCGTCGAACGACAGCACCACTTCATGATCCCGGAGCGGCAGGGTTTCCGGATATTGCATGGTACCGATCCGGGGGTGCTCCCTGGGGTCGACCACCAGGGTACGCGAGGTGCCGATCGCATCGGGATTGCCGGGGCAATCGGCCGCGGAGGCGGTTCGCGCGGCGGCGCAGGCCAACAGGCCCAGCGTCAGCAGGCCACCCAAAACCGCGCGAGGCAGCGTTTTTGACGGTATTTCGGCCAGGTTCGGAACCTTCACCTTCTCACCAGCGACCATGAAACACCGTCATTCCAATTTGC
>JBAQJL010000019.1:0-4354 GCA_049300295.1 Xanthobacteraceae bacterium | reverse complement strand
AGCTTGAGCCCCCACGACGGCAGCTGCGGGCTCAACAGGATCGCCTGGAAGGTCAGCCATTCCGATACAAAACCATTGAGCGGCGGCAGTGCGGATATCGCCGCGCAGCCGATAAGAAAGACAAAAGCGGTCTGCGGCATCCGGTGGATAAGGCCACCGAGATGCTCCATGTCGCGCTCGCCGGTGGCGGTAAGCACGGCGCCGGAGCCAAAGAACAACAGGCTCTTGAACAGCGAATGGTTGAAGACGTGCAGCAGCGCGGCGGTGAAAGCCAAGGCCGCGGCGAACGGCATCTCGAAGGCTTTGAAGGCCAGCGCGAGCCCGAGCCCGACAAAGATGATGCCGATATTCTCGACGGTGTGATAGGCGAGCAGCCGTTTGAGGTCGTGCTGCATGAGCGCGTACAGCACACCCATGACGGTCGTGATGCCAGCGAGTGTGAGCACCACGACGCTCCACCACCAAGCCGGCGGTCCGGCGAGATCGAAGACGATCCGGACGAAACCATAGACGGCGACTTTGGTCATCACGCCGCTCATAAGGCCGGAGACCTGACTGGGCGCGGCCGGATGCGCAAGCGGCAGCCAGACGTGGAGTGGCACGATGCCGGCCTTCGAGCCGGCACCGAGCAGAGCGAGCACCAGCGCCAGCGCTCTGATCGCGGCGGACGGATGCGCGGCACGCATCTGAGCGAAGGCGTAATGGCCGTCCGGACCGGCGAGCAGGCCGAAGGCCAGCAATAGGCACAACGTGCCGAAGCTCGCCATGACTAAGTAGATAAAGCCGGCGCGCACATTTTCGGGCACGCGATGGTGCGACATTACTAGCGCCCAAGACGTGAGCGACATGAATTCCCACGACAGCAGAAAGGTGAAGGCGTCATCGGCCAGCACGACGCACGTCATGGCGGCAAGGAACGCCGGATAAAACGGCAGCACCCGTCCGGGCGCGGTTTCGTGCTTCCCGTAGCCGATCGCAAACAGGCTCGCGCCTACCGCGCCGAGGTCGACCACGACCAGAAAGAAAGCCGAGAGCGCATCCAATCGGAAGTGCGCACCGAGCCAGGGAATGCCGAGCGGCAGCGCGATGGTTTCAGCGGGAGCCGCGGCGAGAAGGTGCGCGAGGGAAGCAACCAACGAAGCTGCCGAAACGGCCACGCTCGCACCGTAGATGAGACGTGACGACGCCTTCGCACTTCCCATCGCGACAGCGAGCGGGGCGAGTGCCAGCAGAAACGCAGAGCACACCAGGACTACCGCCAGCGTCACATCGGCGCCCTCTTGAACCGGATGCCGCGCCCACCCCCTTGGCTCATCGCGTGATCGGAAATCAACTCGACGCCGAGCGCATCGAGGGCCGCCATGAGCTTCATGAGAGAATCGACATTGCCCCGGATCACGCCGTCGCTTGCTTCCATCCGCTGGATGGTCGGCAGCGAGAGCCCGGCCGCTTCCGCGAGCTGCCGCTGGTCTATCCCAACAAGGGCGCGGGAGGCGCGCAGTTGCCCGGCTGTAATCATTCCAGCCCTATCGAAGCTCACGGTCCGAATCGATGTCCTAGCATATAGAATTTAGCTTGTGATGCATCAAGCATTAATTTATGGTGGCTGCGCTTCATCCGAGGTTGTAGGGCGGTCGAGGCATGAAAGCCAAGCGTGGAAAGATCGACGCGTTCGATCGGGCGTATTGCGAGCGCATTCGCGACGCTGTCTGGGACGCCATCATTGCGACCTCTCGCGACCCGGCGACGAAAGTCGCGCAGCTCCGCAATTACGAAATCTACGACGCGCTGCTTCAGCTTCAGGCCATGATCCTTGCCAGCTCAAAGGAGGCGGGATCGGCGGCCAAAATGCGGAGCGTAGGCAACGAATTCGCGAAGAGACTTTCGCGCCTGGTCGCCGAATTTAAGAAGTCATATGACCGCGATGGCCTGCCGTTCGGCGTCGTGCACACCGATGAAATGCAATGACCAGTGAGCCAGGGCGAAATCTGGCGATCAGAGTGACGTGGCTGGATGAGGGGCGCCGGCCTCAGTACGCGCCGAACCCCGCCTATCCCAATGGTATCGAGGTCGATTGCTCAGACGGCGCGAAGGTAACTTGTACGCAGTCATTGCCTTATCCCGCCAAAGGCTGCGGACAATACCTCTTGGTCTGCGAAACATGCGGGCTGAAAATCATCGTTACGGCCACAGGGCGGGAAGACGATCCGCGATCAGTGAAGGTGGCCTGCAAAAAACAAAAAGCATTTCGAAATTAGAATTAGAATCCGTTGAGCGAGACTGATCATGAATATTCAATCTGTGTTGAAAATTCGATTGGGCAGCTCCGATTCGGGAGTGTAGCAATATGCGCTTCCATCATGTTGTTCAAATCATTTGCCATCGCGGCTCACTGAGCTCGGTGTCCATACCGCGCCTGCCATTTCTCGCTGAGCCTCTGCAACTCAATCCGGCCTTCTGTCTCCGCCTCCAGATGTGGCCGATAGGACTCATGTGAAATCAACAGTGGGCGGCCCTCGGATCGGACCTCCCAGCGAAATTGGTTGCGACGTATCATGCAGGGGCGGATCTTGAGCTGGTAAGGGGGAGGAGACTGGGTAGACATGACGCATCCGCGGTATCAGCCTTGATTGAGAGGCTCTATTCTGCCGCTATCCGCCCATCGGGAGCCGCGGCACGAACGGAGGCATCCACAGTGTCCTCGTATTTGGTGAAATTCTTCTGGAACATGCCGACCAGCTTGCGCGCAGTCTCGTCGAACGCCTTCTTGTCGGTCCAGGTTCGTTCTGGATAGAGCAGATTGGTCTCGATACCCGGTAGCGAGGTTGGGACCGAAAAACCGAAAAACCGATCAGTACGAAATTCAGTTTCCTTGAGTGACCCGTCGAGCGCACCGGCGACCAGCGCGCGCGTGACTCTGATTGGCATGCGCCAGCCGACGCCATAGATGCCGCCGGTCCAGCCGGAATTGACCAGCCAGCAATCGACATTGTGCTTGGCGATGTAGTCGCGCAGCAGATTACCGTATTCCGCCGGCGGACGCGGCAGGAACGGCGCGCCGAAGCAGGTCGAGAATTCCGGCTCGACGCCAACCAGGCCCTTCTCGGTGCCGGCGACCTTCGCTGTATAGCCGGACAGGAAATGATACATCGCCTGTGCTGGTGTGAGCTTGGCGATCGGCGGCATCACGCCGAACGCGTCGGCGGCGAGGAAGATGATGTTCTTCGGATGGCCGGCCATTCCGGTGCGCGACGCGCTTGGAATGAAGTCGAGGGGATAAGCGGAGCGAGTGTTCTCGGTCTTCTCGGCGCTGTCGTAGTCGGGGATGCGGGTGACCGGATCGAACACCACGTTTTCAAGCACAGTACCGAAGCGGTTGGTGGCGTTCCATATCTGCGGCTCGGCCTCGGCCGAAAGCTTGATGGTCTTGGCGTAGCAGCCGCCTTCGAAATTGAAGATGCCGTCGGGCGACCAGCCGGTCTCGTCGTCGCCGATCAGGATGCGGTTCGGATCGGCCGAGAGCGTGGTCTTGCCAGTACCGGACAGGCCGAAGAACAGCGCGCTGTCGCCGTTCTTGCCGACATTGGCCGAGCAATGCATCGGCATCACGCCTTGCGCCGGCAGGTAGAAGTTCAGCGTGGTGAAGACCGACTTCTTAATCTCGCCGGCATAGGACGAGCCACAGATCAGCACGATCTTTCGGGTGAAATCGATCGCCACCATCGTGTCGGAGCCTTCGCGGCCGCCGTGACGCTTGGCGTCAGGCTTGAACGACGGCATGTCGACGATCGTCATGTCCGGCACGTAGTGCGCGAGCTCGGCCTGCTGCGGGCGGATCAAGAGCTGGCGGATGAACAGCGAGTGCCAGGCATATTCGGTGAAGACGCGGGCCTTGATGCGGTATTTCGGATCGGCGCCGCCGTAGAGGTCCTGGGCGAACAGTGTCTTGCCCTTGGCGTGGGCGCGGAAGTCCTCAAGCAGATTGTCGAAATGCTCTTTGCTTTGTTTGCGGTTGCGGTCCCACCACACGGTATTCTCGGTCGTTGTATCGACCACCGTGTGTTTATCTTTCGGCGAGCGGCCGGTGTGGTGCCCAGTCTCGGCGCAGAGCGGGCCACCGGCGACAATGGTCGCCTCGCTGTTGCGGATGGCATGCTCGTAGAGCGGGGCTTCGGTGAGGTTCCAGTGGACAGCGGCGAGAGCTTTGAAGCCAAAACTATCAGCTCCGACGCCCGCATTCCTCACGCCCGTTTCTAACATGACGATCTCCGTGCGCTCCAAAATTGTCTATGCGCCAATAATAATTGATCAGGCACGCCATATCAATAGGAATATTTCAGACTTGCTATATGAT
>JBAQJL010000018.1:0-23154 GCA_049300295.1 Xanthobacteraceae bacterium | reverse complement strand
CCGAAGATGAAATGATCGGCGCCGACCGTCTCGAAGGCGCAGCGCGCCGCCGGCGGATGATAGCAGGTCGACTCCAGATACATCATCTTCAGGTAGTGGCTCGGCGGGTGCTTGATCAGCATCGGCTCGTAGGAGCCGAGGAAATACGCCTCGTCCTGTAGATTGTAGGCGTAGTCCATGCGTCCGATCATTTCGCAGATGCCGCCACCGAGATGCGTGCCGACGAGTTTCAGCGTCGGGAATTTCTCGAAGATGCCGCGCACAATCAGCCGTGCCAGCGCCAGCGCATTGTCCATCGGCCGTCCGACGCTCGATGCAAGACGATATTCCTTCAGCCGCTCCTCGCCGAAGCCGACCGACGGCGGATGAACGACCACTGGCACGTCGAGTTCGGTGGCGAGCTGAAAGAATGGCAGGCATTCATCGTCGTCGGGATAATGGCCGGGCAGGCTGGAAAGGATCCAGGCGCCATGCAGGCCATCCTGTTTGACCGCGCGTTCCCATTCGCGCAGGAACGCGTCGTCGCCGTGCGGTATGGTCGTGCCGATGCCATAGATCGTCGGGTATTTATCCTGCAGCGAGGCGATGTAGCGGTTCACCTTCCTGACCGTGTCGAGCTGCTGATCGCGGTCCATATCGCGCAACTCGTGAATCGGCTGGCTCACCAGAGTGGCGTCGACGCCGGCCTCCCGCTGCGCATCGAGTACGTTTTCGATCGTCATCGGACAACGGCCTCGCCAGAACGGCGCGGCCTGCTGCTCGGGTGTCTGTACGTGGGTATGAAAGTCGAGGATCATGTTGGTGACTCTACGCTGCGGTTGAAGCGGGAGTTTGGAGGTTAGGTTATGGTATGGCAGGCTTGGTGGGCGATAGTTGTTCGAGCGTTTTGCCGGCAGTTTCTTCTGAGAATGCGGCACAGGTGATGCCGCCGATCACTGCAAACACGGCGAACATCCCGTAGACGCCGCCGACGCCGTAATGCGGCAGGATAATGCCGACCATATAGGGACTGAGGACTGACGACAGCCGCTGAAGCACGCTCGACGTGCCGCTGCCCAGCGCACGCAAATGGTTCGGATAGTTCTCCGCCGTGTACATGCCAAGAGAGCCGGGGATCATGCCCATGGCGGCGAACGCCAGCGTAGCCATCGCCGCAAGTGCAAACGGCCCGAGGCTCGGCGCGAACACCACGACGAGCAGCGGCACGGCAGCAAGCAGGAAGCCATAGCTGTAGGCGCGCTTGCGCCCGATCCGGTCGATGGTGAATGCCGCCAACAGCAGTACCAAAAGGCCGGTGATGTTGACGACGAAGCCGTACAGGTTCGATTCGCCGACAGGCAGGTGATAGACGGTGCGCATGATGCTCGGCAGCCATCCGGTCAGCGCGTAGGTGATGCCGTAGGCGCAGAACCAGAGCACCCACAGCGACAGCGTGCGGCGGCGATAGATACCGGCAAACAGTTCGCCGAAGCGTGGCGTCGCGGCGACCACCGGCGCGACGTTTTCCGGGATCGGCGGCAGCGGCCGGGCGCTTTGCGCCGAAACCAGCGCCTCGATGTGCGTGACCACGCGGTCCGCATCCTCGAAGCGGCCGCGGCTCGCGAGCCAGCGCGGCGATTCCGGCAGCACGCGGATCATCGGCAGCGCGAGCAGGGCCGGCAGCGCGCCGAGCACGAACATCCACTGCCAGCCCCAATGCGGTACGACAAAAACGCCGGCCAGCGCCACCGTGGTCAGCCCGACCGGGAACATGAGTTGCTGCAGCAGCACGAAGCGGCCGCGCCGGCTCGATTGGGCAAATTCGCTGACATAGGTGTTGGCTATCGGAACCTCGCCGCCGAGGCCGAAGCCTTGGAGAAAGCGCAGCACCAGCAGTGTCGAAAAGTTCTGCGCCAGGATGCAGGCGAGACTCATCAGCGTGAACAGCAGCAGGTTCGCGATCATCAGCGGCACGCGGCCGTAACGCTCGGCGAGATAGCCTGAAAGCACCGCGCCGACGACCTGGCCGGCATAGCCGATCGAGATGAGCAGGCCGATCTCGGACGGCACAATGTGCCACAGCGGGATCAGCGCCGGCAGCACATAGGCGATGGTCAGTGCGTCGAAAGCGTCGGAGAAGTTCACGCTGCCGACGACCAAACGCAGCTTGTGGTGCCAGGGCGACAGCGGCAGCCGCTCCATGCGCGCCGCGATCCGGTAACGGTCGACGCCTTCGCCGCCCATGCGTTGCCCCTCGCGCCCCGTTTGTCGGATTTCTTCCGATCCGTCCAATGCCGATCGTGAACCAAATCGTCCCGGCAGACAACTCAACAATAACGGGAGCAGCGGTAGACGCTGCTCGGCATGAAAGCGCTGCGCGTGGCTTGCGGCTTCGCATCTCGGCACTGGGGGCAATTTTGAAAATAACGCTCGACCTGTCGAAACTCCTCGAAGAGGGCAAGCTGACGCCGGAGGAGGCTGAGCGCCTCAAGGTGCTGGCCGCCCGCGATACCGGCTCGCTCGCCATCAATATTCTGGTCGGCTTCGGCGTCGTCGCGGTCAGTGCCGGTGCGGTGGCGCTGATCCCGACCGCTGAAACGGCGCTCGTGCTCGGGGCCGTCGTGTTCGCCATCGGTCTCATCTTCACGTTCAGTCGCGACGAGCGATGGAGCCTGCTCCGGCAGATCTGCCTCGTCGTCGGAGCGCTGATGTTTTGTGGCGCCGTGCTGGCATTGGGCACCGGCACGCTCGGCGCGATGCTGATCGTGACGGCAGCGCTGGCGGTCGCGGCAATCGTCGCGCGGTCGGGCCTGCTCATGGCCGCGGCGGTGCTGGCGCTTGGCGCCTGTCTCGGCGCCCGGGCCGGCTATTGGCACGCGACCTATGCGCTCGCGATTTACGAGCCCGCCGTGACGATCGTACTGTTCAGCGTACTGGCGCTTGCCGCATATTTTATCTCGAAGCGTCTCCCGGCCGAGTACGAGCGCTTGGTGCTGATCGCCGCCCGCACGTCGGTATTCATGATCAATTTCGGCTTCTGGATCGGCTCGCTCTGGGGCGACAATCTGCGGCTCATTCGCTCGCTCATCCACAACGATCCAAGCGTTCTGACCACGAGAGCCGGTCCCGACATTATATCGCCTTTCATGTTTTCTGTCGGCTGGGCGATTGTGCTGCTCGCCGCCGCCGTCTGGGGCATGCGCGCCAACCGGCGCTGGGTGGTGAATGTCGCGGCCGTGTTCGGAGCGATTCACCTGTACACGCAGTGGTTCGACTCGCTCGGACCGGGGCCCCTGGCCTTTATTATCGGCGGCCTGCTGATGCTGGCTTTTGCCTATGGGATTTGGGCTCTTAACCGATACTTTACCGGCAAAGCTGTGAATTCCGCGTGAGTGGCGCGCCCCCGGTCGCGTTGACCGGGAACGCCGCCGCGCCTAAAATCGTTGAATCTCGAGCCATTTGGCGCGCTGCAGCCGTTCGGCGCCCAGCAGGAGGCTTTCGTGCACATCATCGACTCGCATTTCCATTGGTGGCCCCGGTCGGTTTTCGAGAAGCTCTGCAAGCGCCATGAATTTCCGAAGGCTCAGGTCAACGACAAGGGCGGCTACCGCTATATGCGCCGCGCTGCCAGTTCGTCGTCGCACCTGAACTCCTGGAAGGAGTGGTTCGACCTCGACAAGCAGTTCGAATACTACGCAGGCACCGGGCACCAGGTTGACGTGGTGTGCTCGATCGGTCCGTTCTCGGTTGCCTTCTCCGACATGCCGCTGTCCGAGGGCCGCGACTACGCGCTGATGTGGAACGAGGAAATGGCCGGCGCCCAGAAGAAATATCCGGGCCGCGTCTGGGCGAGCGCCGCGGTGCCGCTACAGGACACGCGCACCGCGATCGAAGTGGTTGACGATGCGGTCAATCGACTCGGCCTGATGGGCGTGAACCTGCCGGGCAGCGTCGGCGATGACGCGCGAATCGACGCCGAGCGGCTGGAGCCGTTCTATGCTCACTGCGAGAAGCTCGGCCTGCCGCTGTTCCTGCATCCGACCGACGTGACCTTCCAGGATATGCTGTCGGACGACTACGACGGCGCGCTGCACCTGACACTCGGCCGCGTCATCGAGGTCAGCGTTGCGGCGATGCGAATTATTTTCTCCGGGCTGATGGAGCGTCATCCCAACCTGAAGATCGTGATGTCGCATACCGGCGGCGCGCTGCCCTACCAGGCCGGCCGGATGGATAAAAACTCCAAGGCGGCAAAGCTGCCGCGGCCGGTGCAAGATTATATGAAGCGCATGTACACCGACACGGTGTCGCCGCACGCGGCCGGCATCAAGTTCGCGATCGAATACTACGGCATCGATCACGTCATGTACGGCACCGACTATCCCTGCTGGGACCCGTTTCCGTGCCTCAAGCTGATCGACGAGATCCCGCTCTCGGCCGCCGACAAGCAGAAGCTGTTCTACGACAACGCGCGGCGGATTCTGAACCTGAAGGATCCGGCGCCGAAAGCGCAGCTGAAACGCGAGCCGGCGCTGGTATAGTTCAAAACTGCTGAAGTTTTTGAATGCCGGGGCAATCCGTTGCCCGCCACTACCGTGGCGCAAAGCGCTCGTCGATCGCTTCCCATTTGTCGTAACCGACGAGCTTCTTGTAGCTCTCGAAATCCATCCCGTCGTTGCGGCGCGCGAATTTTCCGGATTTCATGTCGAGCAGGACGCTTTCGATCGCCTTGGCAGCGTGCATGACGGTGTCGAGACCGAGCACGGCACAGTGAAAACCGAGTTCGCCCAGTTCATCCATCGACAGGATCGGCGTGTGTCCGCCCATCAGCGGGTTGCAGATTTGCGGTACATCGAACGCCTGGCCGATGCGCTTGAGCTCCTCGATGGAGCGTGGCGCCTCGATGAAGATGCCGTCGGCGCCAGCCTGGATGAACTTTTCGGCGCGGCGCATGGCCTCGTCGAGATCGTAGACGGCGCGCGCATCGGTGCGCGCCAGAATCCAGGTCTCCGGATTGATGCGCTCCGCGCACGCCGCCTTGATCTTGGCGACGGCCAGTTCGGTGGGCACGACCTTCTTCCCGACCATATGGCCGCAGCGCTTCGGCCATTGCTGATCCTCGATCAGGATGGCGGAGACGCCCATGCGCTCATAGGTCTGCACCGTGTGCACGACGTTCTTGACATCGCCATAGCCGTCGTCGCCATCGACGAAGACCGGCAGGTCGCACGCCATCATGATGTCGCGCACGGCGGCGGCAATCTCGCCAAAGCCTTTGAGGCCCACGTCAGGCACGCCGTAACGCGCGCCGACCGCCGGAAACCCGCCGATGAAATACGTTTCGAAGCCAATCTGCTGGATCAGCCGGGCGGATAGCGCATCATGCGCGCCGGGTACAACCAGAAAGCGTTTTTCGGCAACGGCCTTGTCGATGATTTGACGGAAGCTTGAGGGCATGGAATGTCCTGTAGCCCGGATGAGCGAAGCGAAATCCGGGGTTTTGTTGAGGCACTGTCCCGCATGTCGCTTCGCTCATGCGGGCTACATATCTCGGGCTGCGTGATCAGGCGGCCTTCCGCACCCATACCCTATTGTCATGGAATGCCGCGCCGCCGAACGGTGCGATGGCGTCGGAGCCGGTCAGCGTATTGATGCCGCGGCCGTCGGCGTAGGCGGAGTTGGGCCAGATCGATTCGGCGATCAGCACGCCGCGGCGCACGCCGTCAAACAGCTTGGCATGAATGTGCACTGTGCCGCGCGTGTTGCCGAGCATGACGGGGTCGCCGTCGGCGATGCCGAGCGGCGTGGCATCGTCCGGATGGATCATCACCGTGGGGCTTTGCTCGCGTGACAGCGAGGTCGGCGTTTCGGTGAACGTCGAATTGAGAAAGCCGCGCGCAGGCGAGGTGGCCAGCCGGAACGGGTGTTCGGTGGTAGCCTCTTCGATCACCTCCCAATGATCCGGGAATTCGGGGATCGGCTTCGACGAAACAGTCCGGTGCCAGCGGCCGAACGGCACTTTTGGCCAGTCAGGTTTGAAGCGGAATCTCTTATCAGGGTAGGCGAAGCCGTCGAGATAATGCGCGGTTTTGAAGTCAGGCTGGCAATCGATCCAGCGGCTCTTCTCGATTTGCGCCAGTGTGCCCCAGCCGGAATCCTGCAGCGTGCGGTCGATCAGCTCGCGCGGCGTCATGGCGAAGCCCGGGTGGGCAACTCCGAGCCGCTTTGCCAGGCCGCAGATGACGTCGTGATTGGAGCGGCATTCGCCCGGCGGCTCGATCAGTTTCGGTCCGAGTAGAATGTATTGGCTGCCGCCGGCGGTATAGAAGTCGTCGTGTTCGACGAACATCGTCGCGGGCAGCACGACATCCGCCACTTTCGCGGTGTCGGTCATGAACTGCTCGTGCACGCAGACAAACAGATCGTCGCGCGCGAAGCCGCGCTTGACTACGTCCTGATCCGGCGCGACCGAGACCGGGTTGGTATTCTGGATCAGAAGCGCCGTGACCGGGCCGCCGCCTTGCAGTGCTTCCGGGTCGCCGGTCAGAATCGGCCCGATGCGCGACTGGTCGAGCATGCGGATTTTCGGATCGCGCAGGTCAGCGCCCTCGATCAAGGTCTTGTTGAGATGGAAAACGTCGCCGTTGTTATGAAAGGCGCCGCCGCCTTCATAACGCCACGCGCCGGTAACCGCGGGGATGCAGCTTGCCGCATGCATGTTGAAGGCGCCGTTGCGCGATCGGGAGAAACCATAACCGAGCCGGAAATAGGCGCGCCTGTTAGCGCCGGCGAGCCGGGCGAATTCCTCGATCGTCTCGGCTGGACAGCCGGTGATGTGCGACGCCCACTGCGGGGTGCGGCTGCGCAGATGCGCTTCCAGTTCGCGCGGCGCATCAGTGTAGCGTTCCAGATAGTCCCAGTCGGCCTTGCCGTCGCGGAACAAGCAATGCATGACCGCGCAGGCGAGCGCGCCGTCGGTGCCGGGCCGGATCAGCACCGGCAGATCGGCCACCGCCATGGTGCCGTTCATGTAGACGTCGACGACGACGATCTTGGCGCCGCGTTCTTTGCGCGCGCGCGTCGCGTGCGTCATCACGTTGACCTGGGTGTTGACCGCATTGGTGCCCCAGATCACCACCAGATCGGATTTGGCCATCTCGCGCGGATCGGCGCCGGCGAGCTTGCCGGTGCCGGCGATGTAACCGGTCCAGGCTGGATTGACACAGATGGTGGAGAAGAAGCCCGAGTACTTTTTGGCGTGGCGCAGACGGTTGATCCCGTCGCGCATCAGGTGGCCCATGGTGCCGGCGTAATAGTACGGCCACACCGTTTCCGAGCCATGCGCCTGTTCCGCGCGCATGAATTGCTCGGCGACAAGGTCGAGGGCGTCATCCCAGGAGATCGGCGCGAACTTGCCCGAGCCCTTCGGCCCGACGCGACGCAACGGGTGCAACAGCCGGTCGGGATGATGCACGCGCTCGGCGTAGCGCGCGACCTTGGCGCAGACCACGCCCGCCGTATAGGCATTTTCCGCCGCGCCGCGCACCCGGCCGATAGTGTGCTTGTCGAAAACCTCAATCTCGAGCGCACACGTCGATGGACAGTCGTGCGGGCAGGCTGAGGCGCCGATCTTCTGCGGACGAACGGCTTGGTTCATGCGCCATCGTAACAGAGGCAAGTCCGTGAGCGTAGTGGGGAACGGGCTTTTCCGCGCAGCCGTTTACAGCTTGGCGCGGAGCCGCTTGGCCGCTTCGACCATGACGGCGAGCTTATCATGTGCCATCGCCCGGCTGATCGTCATCAGCCCACAATCCGGAGCGAGCCAGACCCGTTGCGGGTCGACGACTTCGAGCAATTCGCCGATGCGGCGTTCGACGGCGTCAACCGTAGGCACCGGCGAGTCGCCCGGGTCGATACAGCCGAACATCACGATGCGGCCGGCGCACAGCGCCAGCACCTTGGGATCGAATGTGCTGCGGCCGAATTCGACGTGAAAGCCTGAAATGCGTGTCTGCATCAGTGACGGCAGCACGCCTTCGTAGTGATACTGGTGCTGCAGGCCGCCGCCGCCCGGATAGCCGTAGCAAAGGTGCACGATGGTCGGAACGGTGATCCCGTCGAGGCAGCGGTCGAGCGCCTTCGCTCCGTAGGCACGTACCTTGTCGTGGTAGCGGGTCATCGCCGGCTCGTCGATCTGCAATACGTCGGCGCCGGCCGCCTGCAGGTCGCGCAGTTCCGCATTGAGGGCCGCGGCAACGTCGAACGCGAGTTCCACTTCGTCCTGGTAGAATTCGTTTGCCGAACTGTCGATCACCGTCATCGGTCCGGGCACCGCCATCTTGATGGGGCGGGCCGTGTGGGTTTTGGCGGTGCGGAGATCGTCGACCGCCGATGCTTTATTGCGCACGATCTTGCCGACGATGCGCGGCACCATGCGGTTGGCTTCGCGGTTGCGATAAATCTGCTTGTTGACCTGCCGTTCGATGTCGATGCCGTCCCAGCGGCCGGCGATGTGGAACACGAAAGTCGTGCGCCGCATCTCGCCGTCGGTCAGGATGTCGAGTCCAAGCTCTTCCTGCTCACGAACGACCAGCGCCATGGCGTCGTCCATGGCTTCCTTGAGTTCGTCGCCGTCGAGCCGGTAGGTGAGCTGATTGCGTTTGGTGTGCGCAAGCCAGATCGGACGTGGAAAACTGCCGACGCTGGTCGTCGCCAATGGGCCGAATGTCATTTTTGTTTTTTCCGGTGACGTAGCGCGATCACTGCGCGGTCTGCGCCTCGCGCGCTTTGACGCCCAGCAGAGCGTCCTGGGGCTTGGCGTCAAGCCGACTGTGGCCGGCCTTCATGAGTTTGCCGAGGTAGTATTCGCCGGATGTGACTGGTGGGTATTTGGCACCAGATCCGATGCAGCTGTCGAAGCAGCGGACGACGGTGTCCGGATTCGGATTGTGGAAGAAGACCAGAGAAATGCGATCGCTCGGCGCTGCATCGGGTGGCGGCACCGCAACGCGATGCAAATTCGACACCCAGTGGTCGTTCGACCACCGCATCATCGTATCGCCGATGTTGCAGACGAAGGCATCGGGCGGAATATGGACATCGATCCAATCGCCGTGACGCGCCTTGACCTGAAGGCCGCCTGGCGTGTCGTCACCGCGCACAAAGGTGATGCATCCATAATCGGTGTGCGCGGCGGCGCGCAACTGTCCGGGCAGCGGCGTTTGCGTGACTGCGGGATAGCGGATGATGCGTCCGACGCTGGCAAGCCGCTCGAATTTGTCGACGAAATAATTTTCATCCATGGCAAGCGCCAGCGCCATGGCGCGCAGCACGTTCGCGGCCACGCCCGACATCGCCGTGTGATAGGCCAGCATGACCTGTTTGAAATCGCGCGGGCGCTCCGGCCAGATGTTCGGCGCGTACATTTGCGCAATCGTCTGGTCGACCTTCGCCATCAAGGCTTCGACGCCCTCGGGCCCGAACGCGAACGCCTCCTGAATGTCAGGGGGCGCCGTCTCGCCCATCGAATAGGCCAGCGAGCGGTCGCCGATGCAATTGTAGCCGCGGCTGATCTTGGCGGGCGGCCGCTCGACCTGCATTTTTTCGGCGTCCGGCAAGGCGAAAAAGTCGATGGCGCGCTGGCGCGTGGTTTTGATCAGGTCCGGTGACACACCGTGGCCGACGATCATGAAAAAGCCGATCTCTGTGCAGGCCTCATCGATCGCCCGCGCCACCTTGCGCCGCTCACTGTCGCTGCCGTTTTGGAGCGGCGACAGGTCGATAGTGGGAATCGCATTGTTAGCCGTCATGATGCACCTGGTTCGGATTCTTCCCGGCTTTGCTCAACTATATCTGCATCGCTGCTCGCCGCAATGGTATAGAACCGAGCAGGGAGTTGGGAGACCTGCCGATGAATCGCCGTGAAGCGATCGCCGCAATGCTGGCCACCGGAACGCTGCTGGCGCCGCGCGTCGCGCGCGCGCAGTCAGGCTTTCCCGACCATCCGATCCGCATCATCGTGCCGGTATCGCCGGGCGGCGGCGTTGACACTTTCGGCCGTCTGATTGCCGCCAAGATCGAAGCCCAACGCCACGTTCAATTCGTGGTGGAGAACCGCACTGGCGGCAACAGCACGATCGGCGGCCTCGATGTGCATCGCGCGGCGCCCGACGGCTACACACTGTTGTTCCACGCCTCGACTCACAACGTGGCGCGACTCGTTCTGCGTGATGTGCCCTACGATCCGCTGACCGGTTTCACGCCGATCGCGCTTGCCGGTCAGGCGCCGCTCATCCACATCATCGCCAACAAGCGGCCGGAGAAAACCGTCAGGGAGATCGTCGCTGCGGTCAAGGCGAAACCCGATGCGTGGTCATTCGCTACCGCGCAGCTTGGCGCGCCCGGACACCTCGCCGAGGTCGCGTTCAATCAGTACAACGGCCTGAACGTTCCGATCGTCGTCTATCGGGGCACGGCACCAGCGGCGAATGACGTTGCCGGCGGCCACGTGCCGATGATGATAGAAGCGATGATTTCGCTGCTGCCGATGGTGAAGGGGGGCTTGGTGCGGGCCGTCGCGGTGACTGGCAAGACACGCAGTAAGCTCGCGCCCGATGTGCCAACCATGGCTGAGCTTGGCCTGCCGCAGCTCGATTTCGGCGCCTGGTGGGCGCTGTGGGGACCGCCGGGCATGCCGGCCGATCTGGTCCGCACGCTTAACAATTGGGTGAACGACGCAGTCAAGTCGCTTGCAGCCGACGGCCGCCTCGATGCGCTCGGCATCGAACCGGCCGCGGAAACGCCCAAGGCATTCGTGCAATTCTTGCACGCGGATCTCGATCGCAGCGCGAAGTTGTTGAAAGCTGCAAAATTTCAGCCGCAGTAAGTTGGCGACCGTGGACCTCGCAACGCGCGTGACGACGGCCGCCTTGCTCGCGCTGGCGCCGCTGTCCGCCGCTTCGGCGCAGAGTTTGCCGCCGTTCTATCAGGGCAAGCAGATCGAACTCGACATCAATTCCAGTGTCGGCGGCGGTTACGACCTTTATGCGCGGCTCCTTGCCCGGCACATGGGTAAACACATTCCGGGCGATCCGACGATCGTGCCAAAAAACATGGTGGGCGCCAGCGGTTTACGCCTGGCCAATTGGCTCGCCAGCGCAGCGCCGCGCGACGGCACGGTGATTGGCGCGGTCAGCCGCGCCACTGCGTTTGAGCCGCTGCTCGGCAATGCGGCGGCACAATACGACGGCACCAAATTTGCTTTCATCGGCAGCGGCAACGATGAGGTCAGCGTCTGTGTTACCTGGCACACATCCGGAGTGGCGACTTTTGCTGACGCGCTGGCGCGGGACGTGACGGTCGGCGCCTCCGGTGGCGTCGGCGACGACACCTACCAGTTTCCGGCGGTGCTAGACCGCATGTTTGGCGCCAAGTTCAAGATCGTGCGCGGTTATCCGGGTGGCAACGAGATCAATCTCGCGATGGAGCGAGGCGAGGTGCAGGGCCGCTGCGGCATTCCGTGGTCGACCGTCAAGGCGGCGCGGCCCGATTGGATCGACGACAAGAAGGTCAATTTTCTGATGCAGTTTTCGCTCGCCAAGCATCCGGATCTGCCCAATGTGCCGCTGGTGACCGATCTCGCCAAGAACGACGAGCAACGCAAGATTCTCCGGTTGATATTCGGCCGGCAGGTCATGGGGCGGCCATTTGCGCTTCCGCCTGGCGTGCCGGCGGAGCGTATTGCCGAATTGCGCGAGGCGTTCGACGCTACAATGGTAGACAAGGATTATCTGGCCGATGCGGCGAAGATGAAGCTTGAGGTCAAGCCGGTCTCCGGCGAACAGATCGAACACCTGATCGACGATATTTATAAATCGACCTCGCCGGTAATCGCCCGCGAGGCGAATGAAATGGTCAAGTAAAGAGGATCGTCATGAAAGCTGCAGTTCTGGGTGAAAAGGGTATCGAAGTCCGCGACCTGCCGAAGCCGGTGCCGAAGCCGAATGAAATTCTGATCAAGGTGCGCGCCTCGACCCTCAATCGCGCCGATCTTTTGGTCGCTTCAGGCGTTCAGCACGGCAGTGTCGGTGGCGTGGGCGCGCGCATCGGGCTCGAATGCTCCGGCGAGGTCGAGGCGGTCGGCGCCGACGTGAAGGATTTCAAGCCGGGCGACCGCGTCATGGCGTCGGCGCCGGGCGGTTTTGCCGAATATGCGGTGACCGACGCCGGACGCGCGCATCGCATTCCGGGCAACAACATGACCTACGAACAGGCGGCCTGCTTTCCGGTAGCGCTGCAGACCATGCACAACGCGGTAGTGACTGCAGGGCGGCTCAAGCGCGGCGAGACGCTGCTCATCCAGGGCGCGAGCTCCGGCGTCGGCCTGATGGGCATGCAGATCGGCAAGCTGATGGGCGCATCGCTGGTGATGGGCTCCTCGAGCAACGCCGGGCGGCTCGCGCGGCTCAAGGAATGCGGCTGCGACGTCGCCATCGACACCGGCAAGCCGGATTGGCCGCAGGACGTCAAAAAAGCCACCGGCGGCAAGGGCGTCGACCTGATCGTCGACATGGTCTCGGCGCCGGTCGCCAACGGCAACCTTGAAGCGGCAAAAATTCTCGGCCGCATCGTCAATGTCGGGCGGCTCGGCGGCACCAAGGGGGAGTTCGACTTTGACAAGCACGCGCTCAAGCGCATCGATTATATCGGCGTCACCTTCCGCACCCGTACACCCGAGGAGGTACGCGAGATCGTTCGGCTGATGCGCTCCGACCTGTGGCCGGCGGTCGAAAGCGGCACGCTGAACCTGCCGATCTACAAGACCTACAAGCTTGCCGATATCGCCGACGCGCTCGCGGAGATGCGCGCCAACAAGCACTTCGGCAAGATCGTGATCGGTGTGAGCTGACGGAGTGAGCGGGGTGCGGTGGCAAACCCTGAACGCGGGCTGGCAGGCGCGGCTTGCCGCCGCGATGTTCGCGGCGATCGCACTTGCATCGTCCGCCGATGCCCAGTCGGTGGCGGATTTTTACAGCCACACGCCACTGACGCTCGTTGTCGGCTCCGGCGTCGGCGGCGGCTTCGATCTCTACGCCCGGCTGTTTGCGCCGTACTATGTGAGGCACATCCCCGGCCATCCCGCGATCGTGGTGAAGAACCAGCCCGGCGCGGGCGGGCTCGCCAACATGAACACTATGTTCCACACCGCGCCGCGCGATGGCTCGGAGATCGCCGCCACGTTCAACACCATCGCGCTGATGCCGCTGTACGGTGACCGCGACGCGCAGTTCGATCCGCGCAAGCTCAATTGGATCGGCAGCATCGGCAAACAGCAGGCCGTGTGTGTCACCTGGAAGACTGCTCCGGTGAAGACGCTGGACGACGCCAAGACGCGCGAGGTGCTGGTCAGTTCCACCGGGCGCAACTCGACGCCCGCCATCTTCCCGCGTATTCTCAACGCGCTGTTTGGCACCAAATTCAAGATCATCTCCGGCTATTCGACCTCGGAAATGCGTTTGGCGCTGGAGAACGGCGAGGTGCAGGGCATCTGCGGGCTGGCGTGGCAGACGCTGCAATCCGTCTCTGCGGCCTGGATCGTTGGGAACGATCTCAACGTGATCCTGCAGATGGGTCTGGTGAAGGACAAGGATTTGCCGGCGAGCGTCCCGCTTGCGCTTGATCTTTTGTCGAAGCCTGACGACAGGACCTTCTTCCGTCTCGCTGCGTTGCCTGGTGAGTTCGGCCGGCCGTTTGTCGCGCCGCCCGGCGTTCCAGCGGACCGAGTTCGAGCGTTGCGGACGGCGTTTGACGAGACCATGAAGGACCCGGAATTCGCTGCGAAAGCCGCCAAGGCGCAAATGATCGTCGATCCGCTCGACGGTGCCCAAATCCAGTCGCTGTTGGACGAGGCCTACGCGGCGCCGCAGTCGGTCCGCGACCGGGTTGCCGAGTATTTTTTGCCCGCGCATTGATTGCTGGCGGCCGGCGTCTTTCCGGCGCGCAGTCTTGGCGGCGCGCAATTGTCGGCTTGCCCAGCGGCGGTCGGTCCGGCATAAATTTGGCATGACTGATTCGGCGAAGGGCCACGCGCCGATTCTGGCTGCAGGCGGCGTTGTATTGCGCGGCATGACCAGACCCCGTATCGCCGTCGTGCGGTTGCGGCGTGAAAAGGCGTGGGTGCTCCCCAAAGGCAAGTTGCTCCGGCGCGAGCACGCGCGTGATGCGGCCGTGCGCGAGGTCGAGGAGGAGACCGGCTACGACGTCTCGGTGCACGAATTACTCGGTTCGGTGTCATATGTGGTCGAGGCGCGGCTCAAGATCGTGCAGTTTTGGCTGATGCGCGCCGCCGGCCGGCCGGTCCATGCCTTGGCGAGCGACGTCAAACAGGTGAAATGGCTGTCGTTGCCGCAAGCCATTAAGGCGCTGACCCGCGCGCACGAAAAGGTATTTCTCACTCACGTCGGTCCGATCGCGCTCGCTGCCGTCAGGCGATCGGTTCGCACGAAGACCAAACGAGCTGGGCGTGCCAAGCGCCGCGGTCGCGACCCGTTCATCGCGCCGGTCGGGCACGTCATCGCGATAGATTTCAAGAAGACCCGCCCAAATCCTGTCGTCAAAGCGCTCGGCAACTGGATCGGACGCGGCAACCAGTCCGGCGCTCGCCGCGCCGTCTGACGATACGGAGCGCTGCGTTCTCAGCTGCTACGCCTTGTCAGGCGTCACGTCGTGGAACCTGCCGTAATCGAGCACGAGGCGGCCGTCGTCCGAAATACTGGTGATGTCGGCATAGCGATGCTGCCAGCGGATGTCTTTGCGCGAATAGATCTGACGGGCGTAGAGCCGCTGCGCGGAATTGTCGTCGACGCCCCCGAGGTTGAGGATCAGCGCGCCTTCGGAATCGGCGAATTCCTCGGCCGTCATGCCGTGAAACGCGCTCGTCTTGTCGATGACATGCAACAGCGTCCAGCTCAGCGAGAACATCGGATGCTCGCGGCGTTCGAGCTTGAGTTCGTAATAGCGGCGGAATTGCTCGCGCTCCTTGGTCCTCTCCAGCCGGAACAGCCATAGCCGCGCCGTCGCCTGCGAGATCGTATTGTGCCGCGCGTTGGCGACGCGGATCATCAGCGTCGGCTGTCCTTCGTGACTGCCGACGACCGGATGCTGGGCGAACACGAAGCGGGCGCGCGGCCGTGAGAACCGGGCAAAGATCAGCCCGGTCATCACCGCGAGGAACGTCATCCCGGTGAAGATTTCGATAGTCGCGACGATATGCCCATAATTGGTCTGCGGGTGCATGTCGCCGTAGCCGACCGTCGCCAGCGTCTCGATCGAAAAATAGAACATGCTGAATGGCAGCGGCAGGTCGGGCGAAACGTTGGCGATCGGTCTGTCGCCCAGCCAAAACACAAAGGCGAATACGGCATTGAGAACGATGAAGATCAGCGCAGCGGAGCCGAAGAATGCCGGCCAATGGACCGTCATCGAGCGGTGATAAAGATCGGACCAGAATGCCGTCCCGAGACCGCGAGTCTCGATCTCGCGCGGCCCGATGTGCACGACGTGAGATTTGGGCTTCCTGGCCGTCTTTCGCTTGCGCGCTTTCGCCAACGTTTGCCCCCGCGCGCCGGCGGCGTTAGGCCGTCGCCGCCACCTTGGTCTTCAAGCGTGGATAGACGCGCAGCGCGTTCTGCTCGAATATCTTCTTGCGATCCGCGGCGCTGATCGGCGCCTCATCGACGTAGCGCTTGGTGTCGTCGAAGCCGAAGCCGGTCCGCGGATCGTTGCCCTTCACCGCCCCGACCATTTCCGACGCAAACAGAATGTTGTCGATCGGCACCACTTTGGTCAGCAGGTCGATGCCCGGCTGATGATAGACGCAGGTATCGAAGTAGATGTTGTTGCCCATGATCTCGGCAAGCTCCGGCTTGCCGTTATTGAGCGCAATGCCGCGGAACCGGCCCCAGTGGAACGGCACGGCGCCGCCGCCATGCGGAATGATGAATTTGAGCTTGGGGAAAGTCTTGAACAGGTCGGACAGCAGGATCTGCATGAACACCATGGTGTCGGCGTTGAGATAGTACGAGCCCGTGGTGTGCATTGCCGGATTGCAGCAGCCGGAGACGTGGATCATGCACGGCACGTCGAGCTCGATCATCTTCTCGTACAGCGGAAACCACGATTTGTCGGTCATCGGCGGCGAGTTGAAATAGCCGCCCGACGGATCGGGATTGAGGTTGCAGCCGACGAATCCCATCTTGATGCAGCGCTCGAGCTCGGCGGCGGAGTTTTTGGGATCGACGCCGGGCGATTGCGGCAATTGGCACACGCCGATGAAGTTCTCCGGATACAATGAGACCACGCGCGCGATCAAGTCATTGCAGATCTGCGACCATTCGACCGACACGCTCTCGTCGCCGATGTGGTGGCCCATGCCCGAGGCGCGCGGCGAGAAGATGGTGAGATCGGTGCCGCGCTCGCGCTGAAGCTTGAGCTGGTTGCCTTCGATGCTCTCGCGAATCTCGTCGTCTGACATTTTCAGCGCTGCACGCGATGGCATCGCCGTCTTGTCCTTGGCATTGGCCGCGGCGGTCTGCTCCTTGCGGAAGCGATGCAGGTCCTTGGGCTCGGTGGTGTAATGGCCGTGGCAATCGATAATCATGGCGCTCTTCACTGTGGTTTTGGGTTCGGCCGGATGCTACGAGGCTGCGCACGATTGTCAAACCGGGACGATAATCTGGTAGGGTGGGAATTATCGATTGGGAGACCAGGGAATGGCTGATTTACCGAGGCTCAACGGCGTCATTCGCGCGCTCGAAGCGGGCCAGCATGCGCTGACGTGCTTTGCAGCGGCTCATGTCGACTCCGCCGTCGCTATGAGCACATCGAAATTCGACGGCTGCGTGTTCGAGATGGAGCACAATCCGTGGGACAGCAGCCGGTTGCGGGATTGCCTGCAATACATGCTCAATCGCGCGCAGATCGCCAAGGCCGCCTCGGTGGTGCCGGGCGTGACGCCGATGGTCCGTGTCCCGGTAAACGGGGTCGAGATGGCGCAGTGGCAAGCCAAACAGGCGCTCGACAACGGCTGCTACGGCATCGTTTTCCCCCATATATCGACAGTCGAGGAAGCCGCCAACGCGGTCGGCGCCTGCCGCTATCCGCGGCTGCAATCCGCAGAGCACTTTGCGCCGGCCGGCATCCGCGGCGACGGGCCAACCACCGCGGCGCGCTATTGGGGCTTGAGCCAGCAGGAATACTATCAGAAAGCCGATGTGTGGCCGCTCAATCCGAAGGGCGAAATCTTCTGCATTCTGCAGATCGAGGATACCCGCGGCGTCGAGAATCTCGACGACATGCTCAAGAACGTGCCGGGCATCGGCTGCATCCTGATCGGCGAGGGCGACCTGTCCCAGGAACTCGGCTATCCACGGCAATACGAGCACAAGACCGTGCTGGAATGGATGAAGCGGATCGTCGACACCTGCAAAAAGCACAATGTTGTGGTCGGTCATCCGCACGTCGAGCAGGGCAATGTCGAGCGTATCGTCAAGGAAGGCTACCGCTTCCTGATGTGCGCGCCGGTGCAGAGCTACGGCCATTTTACGGCGGCGCAAAAGCAGACGAGGCGATCATAAGCGTCGTCTTGTGTAGGGGCGCCCCTCGTGGGCGCCCGGTTCCTCGTTTTAGGCGGGCGGCCACAAGGGCCGCCCCTACGTTGCCTCCAAGCCGCCCTTGCGCTCGATGAAACCGGCTATCTCGTCGATGCCCTTGCCGGCGCGCAGGTTGGTGAACACGAATGGGCGTTCGCCGCGCATGCGCTTTGACTCGCGCTCCATGGTGTCGAGCGAGGCGCCCACATAGGGCGCGAGATCGATCTTGTTGATCACGAGCAGATCCGAGCGGGTGATGGCGGGCCCTCCCTTGGTCGGGATTTTCTCGCCGGCGGCAACGTCGATCACGTAGATGGTGAGATCGGCAAGCTCCGGCGAGAACGTCGCGGCGAGATTGTCGCCGCCGGATTCGATCAGCACCAGATCGAGGCCGGGAAATTTCTTGTTCATGTCGGCGACCGCGGCGAGATTGGCCGAGGCGTCTTCGCGGATCGCGGTATGCGGGCAGCCGCCGGTCTCGACGCCGGCAATGCGGGCAGCATCGAGCGCCCCGGAACGCACCAGATATTCGGCGTCCCACTTGGTATAAATGTCGTTGGTGATGGCGGCGATCTGATAGCGGTCGCGCAGCGTTTTGCATAGCGCGTCCATCAGTGCGGTCTTGCCGGAGCCGACCGGACCGCCGATGCCGACGCGTAATGGACCATGATTCGTAGGCATGCAGTTGCTCCCGTCCGGCGTGCGAGTTTAGATCGGGTGGGGCGGTCCGGCAAAGTGGCGTTGTATTTGCGCTGGCCGGACGCCATGCTGTGGTGGGGCCATTCGGAATGATCGAGCCGGTCGACCTTTTCGCGATTGTGCTGGCGCTTGCCGTCCTCATCGGCAGCGTCAACCACCTGTGGGTCAAGCTGCCGGCCGCGATCGGGATGCTGCTCGGATCGCTTGTGGTCTCCCTGCTCGTGGTCGTGAGCGATCATGTCTTCCACCTGCACGTCATGAGGTGGTTTCGCGGCACGCTGGGAGCGGCCGATCTATCGCATTTCTTCCTCGACGGCGTGCTCGCGCTTTTGCTCTACGCGGGCAGTCTGCATGTCGATGTCGCGGAGCTGCGCCGACGGGGGTGGGTGATCCTGCTCTTGGCGACGGCGAGCGTGATCATTTCGACGCTTATCTTCGGTGGCGGCATGTGGCTGTTATTTAGGATGATCGGGCTTACCGTCCCGCTGGCATGGTGTTTTGTGCTGGGCGCGATCCTGGCGCCGACCGACGCAGTCGTAGTTGAAAACCTGCTGCAGCAGGTCGGCCTGCCGGCGGGATTGCGCGCCGCTATTGTCGGCGAAAGTCTGTTTAACGATGGCGCCGGCGTGGTCCTGTTCCTGCTGGCGCTTGGCGTCATTCAGGGTGGGTCCGTTACGCTCGGCCACGGCGTGGTATTCACCGCGCTGCTGCGCGAGATTGTTGGCGGCGGCTTGCTCGGCTTTGCCGCCGGCTGGCTCGCGGCGCTCTTGATCCGCCGCGTGCATGACGACGAGGGACTGCAGCTCCTCATTTCGTTGGCGCTGGTGCTCGGCTGCTATCGTCTCGCCACCGCATTCGCGCTGTCGGGGCCGATTGCGGTGGTGACAGCCGGGCTGTGCATGGCGTCGCCGTCACCGCGCTTCGGCATGGCGTCGGATTCCCGTACCGTCGTGATCCGGTTCTGGTCGCTGCTCGATCAGCTGTTG
Source organism: Xanthobacteraceae bacterium (assembly GCA_049300295.1). Lineage (GTDB taxonomy): Bacteria > Pseudomonadota > Alphaproteobacteria > Rhizobiales > Xanthobacteraceae > BOG-931. The sequence continues at coordinate 3,842 of JBAQJL010000018.1, read as the reverse complement.
AACACAATGCTGTTCCTGCTCATCGGCCTGCAAATTCTCGGCCTGGTTGTTGCGCCGACGCAGCTCTTGCCGAGCGTGTTCGCCATTCCGCTGGCGGTGCTCTCCCGCCTGGTGAGCGTCGCCGTGCCGATTGCGCTGACGCGCGAGGCGTGGCGCGACAAGGGACGCGACGCGGCCGTGCTGACCTGGGCAGGGCTGCGGGGCGGCGTTTCGATCGCGCTGGCGCTGGCACTGCCCGATGGCGCGTGGCGCACTGAGCTCCTGGTGGCGACCTACGCCGTGGTGGTGTTCACGATCGTGGTGCAGGGTTTGACGATCTCGCGGTTCTTGCGCGCCATGTACCCGGCCAACAAGGCTGAAACGAATGAAAATAATGCGGGCTCGGTCGTCTAATATCAGGTGCCATTCGAAGCGGTGCCGGCCTTTGGCGCGTGGCGCCGCTCGCTCTCCTGTTGAAGATAGGCAACGATATTCCGACGCGTGATCGGGTCGAGGACCCGAACCGGCATTTTGACTCCAATGATGAATTTTTTCGGATCGGCCAGCCAGCGGTTCAGATTGTCTGCGGTCCACGTGAGGCCGGCGTTTTTGAGCGCCGGGGAATAATCGTAGCCGGCCGCTGTGCCGGCTCGGCGTCCGAACACGCTGCCCAGCCTCGGACCGAATTTGTTGATGTCGAGCGCGTGGCACGCGGTGCATTGCTCGGCGAACAGCGCGTTGCCTTCCACGGGGTCCGGTGGATTGTTGGCGAGAAAGCGCGAAAGGTCCTTGGCATTCTGCGTGTCGACGGTGCGGAAAAAGGTGTAGCCCAACGTCAGCTGGGCGATGTCGGCCATGTCGGCGTCTTTGCCGAATGCCGGGTCGACATAGAAGACGACGGGCATCTTGACTTTTTCGTGTGGGCCGAGCCGTTCGTTGCTGAAGCAAAAACATTGGATCTTGTTGAAGTAGATGCCGCTGCGCAACGGAGTGACGTTGAAAGTGGCGTGACCGACGATCGATTGGTTGCTGAGATTCTCGGCCGTAAAGTACACGAGCTTCTGTTCGCCAAGATGCACGGTTACTGCACCCTGATCCGGTACAAAGCGCCACGGCAGGCCGGGCGCGACGTTGGTGTCAAAGGCCACCGTGATGGTCTGTTTGGAGACCCTCGCCAAATCGGCCGCGACTCGCTGCGTCGTGCCGGCGAGCCCCGTCGCGGCGCAAAACATGCGATAGAGCGTCGGTGAATAGGCGACGAGAGCGCACATGATGCCGATGGCGACCAGGCAAGGCGCAATAACCATGAAATTTTTTCTGAACGGAGACTGCATTGTCGTCTTTCTCGCGTCGGGCAATCTTGGGAGGTCCAGCGGCGTCGCGCCGGACTTTGGCCTTACCTCACCCTCGCAATGATGTCGGCACGATGATGAGGTTCTGCGTCGAATTGTCCGGCGCGAAGTGCAGCGTGCCAATCAGGAGCGGAACAGCCGCGTGTATTGTGTTTCGTGCCGCATGCTGGCGATGTCGGCGCGGACAGTACATGAGCCGGCTTCGTCGAGCCGAGTAAGGAGCGCGCGTGCCACGCAGGCCGCAATTTCGCCTTCGAGCGCGGCGAGCACGCGCTGGCCGTCGGTCTGGCCGAGCGGAATGAGCCGCACGCCTGCGGAAATCCAGTTTGCCGCCAGCGCATGCAGGAAGGCGTGCAGCGCCGGTTCGCAGGCGATGCCGTGTCCGGCGCAGGTGACGCCGACAGCGATCGGCAGCGCAATCGCGCCCTGCCAGACGGCGTCGAGCCGCGCCAGCGCCGGACATGGCCATGCGGCGCGCGTCGCATCGAGAAAGGCGCGGCCTTGTGCGGTGGTTTCGAGGAAACGCTCTTTCGATGACACCCGCGCGGCGCCGAATTCGGCGGCCGTGTGCAGGGCGGTATCGTCATTCTCCGCGGCGGCGCGATGTGCGTGCACAAATAGGACGGCATCGCAAAAGCCGCTGCCCGCGCCAAGCATGCCGGAAAGCCACTGGCGCAGCGTTGCCGCATCCTTGATGTCGCCGGCTTCGACTGCCCATTCAATGCCGCTCGAATAGGAGAATGCCCCGATGGGATAGGCCGGCGACAGCCACGCCATCAGGCGAAAAAGCGCCGGCGCATCGACGAGAGGGGGCGTGCGACTGCGCGGCTTAGTACTGCGCGCCTTAATCATGGCCGTGATCATCATTGTGGTGCGCGTAGGCGCCGCCTTCGGGCGTAAACGGTGCCTCGATCGGCGTCACGCGGGCGCCGAGCCCGCGCAGCATGTCCTCGATCACGTGGTCGCGGCGGATGCGGAGCGTATCGCCGGCGATTTGCACCTCGATGTGGCGGTTGCCGATGTGCCAGGCGAGCCGCGCCAAATCGTCGGAGCTTACCGCGCGGACTTCAAGGAGCGGTTCGGGCCGGCCGGCGACGCGCACGATGCCGCCGTCATCGAGCAACAGTCCGTCGCCGTCGCGCAGAGCGGCTGCCTGCGGCAGGTCGAGCAAAAATTGCGTGCCGCGTTCGCCGGTCAGCACGATGCGACGGCGATATCGCTCATGCGCATCGAGCGCGATGCTGTCGATCGCGCTCGCCTCGTTCCATGCTCCAGCCGGCCGGACCTCGCAGGCACGCCGCATCGGCGCTCAAAAATTCGCCGCGCGCTTCGGCTCCCGCGCCGCAACCGGCTTGCCTTTCGGCAGGTCGAACATGCCGCTTGGCAACGCGTCGAGGAAGGTGAGCACCTCGGAAGTCTTCACCACGTCGGCATATTTGGCATTCATGTCGCACAGGTTGACGGCGTGGCTCGCCTGCGAGCGGTCGAAACAGCCTTCCTCGGCGAGCGCAATGCGGTAATTGAGCGAAAACGCATCGAGCACAGTGGCGCGCACGCAGCCCGACGTGGTGGTGCCGGTGACGATCAGGCTGTCGCAACCGAGCAACGTCAGATAGCTCGCCATGTTGGTGCCGAAGAAGCCGGACGGTTTCTGCTTGAGGACGACGATGTCCTGCGGCGACGGCGCGATCGGCGTCACGATCTCGTTGCCGTCGAGGTTGGTGACGATGGTTTCGCGGTCCTCTTCGTTGCGCGCGTTTTTCCAGGCCCACGAGCCGGTGTCCCAGTTGTCTTCGCGCCGCACACCGGTTGTGTACAGCACAGGGATGCCCTTATCGTGGCACTTATCGATCATCGAGCGGATATAGGGTAGCGCCGTCCAGGCGTCCGCGCCGCAGGAATTGCGCCAGCGCTTGATCGATTCGAGGATCGGCTCGGGACGATCGCCGCAGAAGGCCCAGTTCACATCGATGATCAGCAGCGCCGGGCGTTTGCCGAAGCCGCCGCGCGCGCCGTAGCCGGAGGTGTCGAACACCGCCTTGTCGCGCTCGGTGAGAAACTGGTTCCAGATGGGCTCGGACATGGTGCGTTCCTTCCGCTGTTTTCCTTGAATCAAAGGCTGGCTTTGAATTTGTCGACGTAGCTCATGTCGATGATCTCGTCGTATTTGACGTCGGTCTTGAGAATGCCGGCGCTCATGACCACGGACTTGGCGGTATCCCATGAAGCGCGGCTGATCGTGCCGTCCTTGCTCCACATCTCATCGCTGAAGGAGCGATTGAGCGTGGCTTTAAGATCGTCGATCGCCATGGTGGGGAACTGCCTCTTGGCAAGCTCTGCCGCTTCGTCGTGATTTTGATCGACAAATTTCAGTGATTTCATCATGCCGTGGACGAAGGCTTCCACCAGATCGGGAGTTTTCTTGATCGAATCCAGACGCAGATTGAAGGTCGAATAGGCGTAGGGACCCAGCATCTTGGGGATGTTGATGAACGGTTCGCCCCAGGACTT
>JBAQJL010000017.1:0-1667 GCA_049300295.1 Xanthobacteraceae bacterium | reverse complement strand
ACCACCAGGAGTTCATCGCCCGCGTTCGGCGCGCCGGACAGACCGAGCACGACGACAGGGATCGAGGGTCCGGCCGAATCTACCGGATGCCCGGCCTCGTCGAACAACGCGCGCACGCGCCCGTATTCCTGGCCGATCAGCAGCGGGTCGCCCAATTTCAGGGTGCCGCGCAAAACCAATACCGTTGCCACCGCGCCGCGGCCTTTCTCCAGGCTCGATTCGATCACGTAGCCGGCGGCCAGGCCCGCGGTCGGCGCCTTGAGTTCGAGCACTTCCGCCTGCAACAGAATGCTGTCGAGCAGCTGATCTACCCCTAAGCCGGTGCGTGCCGATACCGGCACGAAAATATTTTCACCGCCCCACTCTTCCGGAATGACGCCGTACTTGGTCAGCTCTTGCTTGACCTTTTCGGCATCGGCCTCGGGCTTATCCATCTTATTGAGTGCAACCACGATGGGCACTTTCGCCGCCTGCGCGTGCTGAATGGCTTCGACCGTCTGAGGCATGACGCCATCGTCGGCGCCGACGACCAGAATTACGATGTCCGTGACCAGTGCACCGCGGGCGCGCATTGAGGTGAATGCGGCGTGACCGGGCGTATCCAAAAAGGTCACCATGCCCTTGGCGGTTTCGACGTGATACGCGCCGATGTGCTGCGTGATGCCGCCGGCTTCGCCCGCGGCCACCTTGCTGCGCCGGATATAGTCGAGCAACGAGGTCTTGCCGTGATCGACGTGGCCCATCACGGTCACGACCGGCGGGCGCGGCAACACCTCCAGAGAGGCATCCGTTTCGCCTTGCAGGTCATCCTCGATGATATTTTCCTTGCGCAGCACGGCGGTGTGGCCCATTTCTTCGACCACCAGCACGGCAGTATCCTGCTCGATCATTTGATTGATCGTCGCCATCACGCCCATGTTCATCATGACTTTGATGACTTCGGTGGCTTTGACGGCCATCTTCTGCGCCAACTCGCCGACGGTCATCGCCTCGCCGATCGCCACTTCGCGTACCACACGCGCCGTCGGCATTTCAAAACCATGCTTGGTATCGGTCTCGCCGCCCATCGAGCGCCGCCGCCCGTCGCGCGACTTCTTCTTTTTATGCCGCGAACTTACATCGCCGACGATGTGCAATTCCTGCCGGCCGTAGCGCGTCGATTTGTCGTCCACCACCTCGCGCGATGCCTTGCCGGGCTTCGCCGCCGCGGCTTTGCGCTCCCGCTCCGCGACCTCGCGCGCCTGAACTTCGGCGACGCGCCGTGCCTCTTCTTCGGCGGTGCGCTTGCGATTTTCTTCATCGCTGCGCCGCCGGCTTTCTTCTTCCTGGCGCTCACGGTCCAAGCGCTCCTTCTCCAGGCGCTCATGTTCCGCGCGCTCCTGGGCGGCCTTCGCCTGCTCTTCGGTTTCGCGCTGCTTGTCGATCTCTTCCTGCTGGTGGCGCGCCTGGTCCTCGAGCACTTCGCGCTTGACGTAGGTGCGCTTGCTGCGCACTTCGACGTTCACCGTGCGCGCACGGCCTTGGGGACTCGCGAGCTTCAACTCGGACTGCGACTTGCGGCGCAGCGTGATTTTGCGCGGCGCGGCATCCCCTTGGGATTCGTCATGCCCATGGCTACGGCGCAGATGCGTCAGCAACTCATGCTTGGCATCCTCGCTGATCATGTC
>JBAQJL010000016.1:0-5080 GCA_049300295.1 Xanthobacteraceae bacterium | reverse complement strand
GTGATCGCGAGTAGGCGCAGTTTGCCGGCACGATGAAATTGCAGCACTTGGCTGGTCATTGCCGATATGAGCACAGGAATTTGCCCGCCAATGAGGTCGGTGAGAGCGGGTCCTGCGGCCCGGTAGGGCACGTGCGGAAAGTCTGTGATACCGGTCAAGGATTTGAGCAATTCTTCGCTCAAATGAGCCAACGTTCCAGCTCCCGATGTGTCACTCAGGGTGGGGTCCCGACGCCGATCGGCACGCTAAGTTATTGATCCATTTCATATCTGAGGGGGCACACTTCCGCGCTTATTCACAGTGGCGGCTGCTGCTAGCTTCACGCCCTACTCAAAGGTTGTTTTGGAACATCCAAGTTCCGCAGGAGAGGTGGCGGCGTCTTCCGAAACAGATTGGCGGCTTGGCCAAAGTGGATTCTGGCCGTCACGACGTCCATCATTGACCAGCGCAGCGACCGGGAACGGTCTGGCGATCACAGCACTGAGCGACTATACGTTGTCTGTCGGTGTTACTGAGAGGTCCGCTATTGGGACAGCTTGTCGTAGTCTCGAATAGAATCGCAATTCCCGAAAAAAATGCAAAAGCCCGCGCTGGCGGTCTTGAGGTTGCCGTCAAGGCCGCACTCAAGCACAAATCCGGCATTTGGTTTGGCTGGAGCGGAAAGGTCGCAACAGGCACTAAGATTGCCACGCAAAAAGTCGTACACGACAATATCACTTACATCACGCTCGATCTCTCCAAGGAAGACTACCGCGAATACTACAATGGCTTCACGAACCGCGTCCTGTGGCCGATCCTGCATTACCGCGTTGATCTCGCCGAGTTCTCACGCCGGGATCTGAGCGGCTATCTGCGTGTCAATGATCACTTCGCACGCGAGCTGCACGAGGTTCTAGGGCCCGATGACATCGTCTGGGTGCATGACTATCATCTGATCCCGCTCGCGAAGGCATTGCGCGAGCGCGGGCATAAGAACCGGATCGGTTTTTTCCTTCATATCCCTTGCCCGCCGCCAGAAATACTGACGGCGTTACCCAACCACGAGCGTCTCATTCCAACGCTGTGCGAATACGATCTCGTGGGCTTCCAGACTGGCGATGACGCCTTCAATTTCAGCCGCTACCTCGCGCGCGAGTGTGGATTGCACAGCCGCGATTTCAATTTTGTCGTCGCCGGCCGCACTGTTAGGATCGACGCGTTTCCGGTCGGCATCGAAACGGCAGCCTTTGCCGATCTTGCCCGGCGTTCCGTGCGATTGCCGTTCGTTCAGGGCGTGATCGCGAGCTTGGGTGGCCGTGCGCTCATCATCGGGGTCGATCGGCTAGATTACTCCAAAGGGATCGTGCATCGGCTGTCGGCCTTCGAGCTGTTTCTCGAGACGCAGGCCAAGTGGCGGGGCAAAGTGACCTATCTGCAGATCGCAACCAAGAGCCGCACCGAGATTCCGGAATATGCCACGATCGAGCAAGAGATTGGATCGGCTGCGGGACGCATCAACGGCGCCTATGGTGAGGCCGACTGGACGCCGATCCGTTACGTCAACCGCGCCTACAGCCACTCGACCCTTGCGGGCCTTTATCGCGCCGCTCGTGTCGGGCTCGTGACCCCACTGCGGGACGGTATGAACCTCGTCGCCAAGGAATATATCGCTTCGCAGAATCCCGATGACCCGGGTGTGCTTATCCTGTCACGTTTTGCGGGCGCGGCACATGAATGCAAGGCGGCGCTGCAGGTCAATCCCTACGATCCTGACAGCGTGGCGGCGGCCATCGGGCAGGCGCTATCGATGCCACTGGCCGAACGGCGCGATCGGCACAAGTCGCTGTTTCGGGTGCTTTCGGACAACGACATCCAACACTGGGCCGATCGTTTTCTAACCGCGCTGGAACGTGCGCCGACGCCTCTGAGCCAGTTTGAGCAAATGCCCTCGGTGGGATTGTAATGCGTTCGTTCCCTACGCATCAGCGTGAAGCGAGGACGAGCCGGCGCGTTGCGACATGGCGAAGATGGCAGCCCGAGCCGGTCAGGCGGCGACCGCGTGCAATTCCGGTAGCCGGGCAAATGCTCTTTGTTCCGGATCGCTGAGTTGCTCAAACTCTGTGTCGGTCGCAAGGACGTAGTAAGTCTCGTAAGGGAACGCCCCTTCGCACTTGATCTCAAGCAGGCCGGTCGCAAGTTTTCGAGTGACCGCGGAAACCCTTCGCCAATGGCGCGACATGACAAAACTCCTCGGTTTTTGTGACCGGTTGGCGCGGAGACAGATCGCCTTAGCGATACGCCACCTTATCTCCCGCCGTTTTATCGGAGGCGAACGAAACCGCTGCATTGTGCCAGTGGATTATTCCGAGATGAGGGCCAGACGCGAGCGCGGCCCTCGTTTCATGAACCTGTGAATACAAGAATCCAGGCACAACGACCGCCGCAATCAGTGCGGACAGCAGGTACGGCAAGACCTCCAAGACAAACCTCGATGTGCGCTTGAGCACGGCAGATCCCCGAATATCCCTCGGCATGGGAAACCTCTGAATTTCCAAAGTCGACTGACTTGACGCAAGTTATTTCATACCATCGTTTGAATTTCAAACGGTTGTTTGAGGCGGAATAATGACGTTTCACGCGCCATTGGAGGAATTGGCCTGGAACTAAAGGCGAACACTCACGTTGTCAGGCCAAGGGGACATCCGAAAAAGCCAAGTAGCGAAAATCGTGGAGCAGGTCGCGTTGCGGCCTTCGCGCGGCCATGCGCCTCTGAACGGGGAAAATTATGCGCACGCTGAGCATTTGCAGTTACGGTCGTTTGCCAATGTTCTGGCCCGGCGGAGACTTCAGCCCGGCCAGGAAGCTCGGCGCGACCGCCGCAGCAGCCGTCGTCGCGACCTTGGCTCTTACTCTCGCTCTCGGATTCGCGCCCGCGGTGTCGGCTCGTACGTCACCGACTCTTAACCCGAGTACCGCGACGCCGCCCGGGTCGCGCGGTTTGGTAGTTCCGCCTTTGACGAACAAAGCGGCCATGGGGCCGAAAACGGCGGATGACGGGGGACAGCGCGACGAGTGTGCTCAGAACTGGCCATATTACGCGCGCGGATGCTTGCGCGACGAGCGCCAGCCTGACGGTCGGGCGCGCCGGGTGCGCCTCATAGCTCTCGACCGCATGTCATCTTTGGCGAGGCAACAATAACAATAATGGTCGCCGTGGAATTGGTCTTAAACCCAGGGCGGTGGCGTATTTCCAGGGGCCGCACAGCGGTTCCATAATCTCTCCAAGCATTTTTCCAGCGGCAGCAGTATGTGTCGCTAAAGCCTCCGCGAGTTCGAGCCTGGAACCCGCCAACTTGCCCGAACGTTCTCCTCGTTGATGCGCCGCACCTAATATAAGTCGGCGATCCGGTAAGGGAGGACGAAATGAAGGCAGTCAAAGAAACCAAGCGGGCGGCACGCAGCCGTGGCCGAACCGGGCGTGATGGTGCGATCGATTTTGCGCTCAAGCCCGAGGAATCCGCAGCCGAAGCCGCCGCCGTCGATGACCACGTCTACCGCGTTATCGAAATTGTCGGTTCATCGCCACGAAGCATTGAGGCCGCGATAGAATCGGCCATTGCGCGCGCTCACAGCACGTTACGCAATCTGCGTTGGTTCGAGGTGATCCGCACCAGCGGTCAGATCGAGGAAGGAAAGGCGCGGCATTACCAGGTGACGCTGAAAGTCGGGTTTACCATGGAAGCGCCGATGTAGGGCCACAGTATCAGCTCCTACGACATTTCCAACACGATACATCGAGCCGAGATGTTTCTCATCGATCTCCTTGAAATCATTATCGGCGTTTTTTGGCTGCTCGCGGCGGCCCTTTGGTTTGTCGCAGCCTCCGTTCGGGCTTCTGCAGCTGGGGCGCTTTCAGCGTTCATCGAACGGCAAGCCAAGTGGAACAGGTTAGCGGCCGTTTGCGCTGGCCTCGCCGCGATGGCGCAGCTTATCGAATTGGCTGTTTCGCACGCCGACGTTGGGATCGGACCGCTGCAATAAATATCAGCAGCGATATTTGCATGGGGCCTCCCATGTGTCGGGCACACAGCATTATGCGCCCGATTTCGCACTTGGTGAGAATTGGCCCGAGCAGCGGCGAAAAGGAACGCATCAAAACAGGCCAACACCCAACGCGGGAAGTAGGCGCTGCAGTATTGCAACGATGCAGATCAGCACGACCAAAATCTTGAGAAGATTAGCGAGCCGACCGTCGCGGACAAATTTTTCGATCGCCCAAAGCAAATTGCGCCAACGACACAGATGATCAAGATATTCAGCAACACTATTAACATGGACGCCTCCGCTACATTGCGAGTTTATTGTTCTCGATGACGATTCGCCGACACCGCCGCCGACTTATCGTGCCATGCAGGATCATCCTTGCGCAGCGGCATCCGGCTGAGAGCCATCCATTGATCCGCGAGTTGCCGCCACCGCGCCCGATCAACCGCCGAACTCACCATCTGCGCTTGCCCGGCACACCGCCTGGCTCGGTTCTGATACTCGCCCGCGCTGCCCATGACGCCAAACTCCACGCTTTCAAGGCGTAGATGGTCATCCGCCAAACGCTGTCGCGTCAAATCGAGGAACGCGGGGTGTGGATAAGTGGCCCAAGACCCCGCTTGCATGTGCAAGCCCGAACCCGGCCGGAAAGGCGATGCGGCAGCATCCGAGTTGGGCCAGCGAGCGCATCGGCTTTGGGCCGCGCCCCGATGCCTCGTTAGTCTAGTTGGCCAAACGCCGATTTTAAGGCTGCCAGCAGAAGCCCCTGCAACGGCATTCATTCGCGGCCGGCAATCCGAAGCGGTAGCCCGCTTCAAGCCTGCCGCCGACGCTCTGCCCCTGGAATTTAGCTTGCATCTGATCGCCAAGAGCTGACGTTCGGTCGGTGGTGAACCAGGGTTGCCATTGAAGTTTGCGCTGCCGCCAAACGCAGAGCCCCACGAGCTCCAGCGCTGATCGAAGTCCTGCGGCTTCGGCGGCGCCTTGGTCAGAATAGAATTGTAGGCGAGTGCATTCTCCGGCGGCAACGACGCGTCTTGCTCCGGCGCGAAACTGG
>JBAQJL010000015.1:0-18160 GCA_049300295.1 Xanthobacteraceae bacterium | reverse complement strand
CGGCGATGTCGTCCCAGTAGGCGAAATTGGACCGGATCGTTGCGGCGCTCGGTGGATCGTTGACGGCAATGTTGTCGAACGTCTCGTCGGAGAACACGACGCCCCAGCCGAACGTGTCGTCGGAGCGGTTGCGTTCGAACACGGTAATGTCGTGACCGGCGCCGCGCAGCTTCATGCTGATCGCGAAATAAAGTCCGGCCGGGCCGCCGCCGAGACAGGCGATCTTCATGGCCAAAAACCTCTACTCGATGCCGACAAGATGGCAGCGAAGAGGATATATTTCAAGCTTAAACGTTTAAGTTTGAAGAGTTATCCTCCGCGGCCTTGCCGGTGAGGCCCACGGAGCCGGGCCTTCCTGGCATCTCCGTAGCGTGCGATACGGTCCTGCGATGCTTGGATTTTTCTCACATTTGTGAGGCAGGGGAGGCGTATGAACGGCAATCCCACGGTCGCCGGCTTAATCGCTAGGGATCTCGCTCAGTACGGCGCGCGCCGCTGTTTCGGGCTCCTCGGCACCGCGAATTTCAAGGTGTCGCATGCGCTGGTCCAGTCCGGCGTCGAATTGATCTCGGCCCGGCACGAGTGCAACGCCGCCAGCATGGCGGATGCCTATGCCAAGGCGACCGGCGAACTGACGCTGGTCAGCGTGCATTCCGGTCCCGGCCTGACCAATGCGCTCACTGGCATTGGCGAGGCGGCGAAGAGCAGGACGCCGCTCGTAGTGTTGGCTGGCGACGTGCCGAACGGCGCCGTGAAGAACAATTTTTATATCGAGCAGGCCGATATGGTGCGCGCGGTCGGCGCGGTGCCGGAACGGCTGCATACGGTCGATTCGGCGCGCGACGACACGCTGCGGGCGGTGACACGCGCGCTCCGTGACCGGCAGACGGTGGTGCTGTCGATGCCGCTCGATGTGCAGCACGCGGCGTTGCCGACCAATCAACCTCCGCTCGCTTTGCCGCCGGCGCCGGGCCGCATGCATCCCGATCCGCGCGACGTGGCGCGCTTGGCCGATGCGCTGTCACGGGCGAAACGCCCGCTCGTCCTCGGCGGACGCGGTGCGGTCATCGCGGATGCGGAGCAGTCGCTCGTCGCACTGGCCGACAGCGTCGGTGCGCTGTTGGCGACCTCGGTGTGCGGTCACGGCTTGTTTGCCGGCAATCCGTGGTCAGTCGGCATCTGCGGTGGCTTCTCGTCGCCGGTCGCCGACGAACTGATTTCGGAAAGCGATTTCGTCCTCGCTTTTGGCGCCAGCCTTACCCAATGGACGACGAAGAAAGGCAAACTGATCGCGCCCGGCGCCGTGGTGGCACAGGTCGACATCGATGTGCCGAAACTCGGCTATCAGATGCCGGTGCAGATTGCCGTCCATGCCGATGCCAAGGCCACCGCTGAGGCGGTTCTGGAAGAACTGGGACGGCGCGACGCGCAGGTCGCCGGCCGGCGGTCGAACGCGATCCGCGAGCGCATCAGCTCAGGCGACAATCACCACTATCCGTGGCCCGATGAATCGAGCGAAGGCTTCATCGACCCACGCACGCTCAGCAAAGCGGTCGACGCCATTTTGCCGGCAGATCGCGTGGTGGCGTCGGATTCAGGCCATTTCTGCGGTTGGGTACCGCGCTACTTGCGGGTGCCGAATGCGCGCGCCTCGTGCCTGAGCCACTCGTTCCAATCGGTTGGTCTCGGCCTGCCGTCCGTTATCGGCTTGGCCTTGGCCAATCCCGAGAAGCTTGCCGTGCTCGGCACGGGCGATGGCGGCTTCCTCATGTCGATTGCCGATCTCGAAACCGCCATTCGGCTCCGGCTGCGCCTGTGCGTTCTTGTCTATAATGACGCTTCGTATGCGGCCGAGGTGCACTATTTCCGCCGGCAGGGCTTTTCCGTCGACATCGTGCAATTTCCCGATACCGATTTTGCCGCGATAGCGCGCGGCCATGGCGCGCGCGGCGTTACGGTGCGCACGCTTGCCGATCTCGATCCCGTAAAAGCGTGGGTTGCCGAAGGCGCACCAGGCGTGTTGGTGATCGACGCCAAGATCAATCCTAAACTCGAAGCCGATTGGCACGCCGAGCACTTCCCGTAGCGCCGTCGGTATGAATCGCAGCGGTTACTGCGCAGCTAAATGTTGCGGTCCATCGCCGTGCGTTGTGGCAGATAGTGCAGCACGCGGCGTTCTACGAGAATCACGGCGAAATAGGCAATGCTGCCGACCACGGTCAACATGACGATGGAAACGAAGACTAGCGGCGTGTTGGCTTGGCCCTCGCCGAAGGCGAGCAGATAACCCAGGCCCACATTGCCGCCGACCAGTTCGCCGACGACGACGCCGACCACGGCGAGCGTCGCACCGATGCGCAAGCCCGCGAACATCGGCGGCATCGAAGTCGGAAACTCGATCTTCCAGAAAATCTGCGCTCGGGTCGCCTTGAACGCGCGTGCGAGATTGATCAGATCGGGATCGACGGTGCGCACCGCGGTCAGCACGTTGACCATCACCGGGAAGAATACGATGAGGATGGCCACCAGGATTTTCGGATAGACCGTAAATCCCATCCACAAAATGAACAGCGGCGCGAACGCAACCTTGGGGGCGATTTGCAGCGCCAGGATGTAGGGCGAGAGTGCAAGCTCGGCGGTCGGCGACATGCCGAGCAGATAGCCGATGCTCGCGCCGAGCAAACTGCCGAGCACAAAACCGGCAAGTACCTCGGCAATTGTCACGCCGGTGTGCAAGAGCAGATGATCGAACTGCCAGGCGTGGACAAATTCACTGCCGACCATGGACAGCGGCGGCACGATAAAGCTCGGCACGCCGAGCAGGCCCGGGCCCCATTGCCACGCCGTGAGAAATAGTACGAGCAGGATCAGGCTCGCAACGGTGCCCGTCGAGATCGGCGAGGAACGCGACGCGCCGTTCATGTTGCGCCTCCCACCGACTCGCGGTCCAGCGAGGCATGCGCAATGTCGAGCCGGTCCATCAGCCGCGTCACGTAATCATTGACCTTGGGGTCGGCGCGGCGTGCGAATGGATCGGCGCGAAGCGGCATGTCGATGACGATTTCCTCGATGATGACTCCCGGTCGCCGGCTCATGATCAGCACGCGATCGGACAACGTCACTGCTTCCAAGAGGTCGTGGGTGATCAGGAGCGCCGTCTTGCCGTTCTCGGCCAGCGTTCGTGCCAGATCGCGCTGCAGCACGATCCGCGTCTGTGCGTCGACTGCCGAAAACGGCTCGTCGAGCAACAGGACATGCGGGTCGACCGCTAGCGTACGCGCCAGCGCCACGCGCTGCCGCATCCCGCCGGATAATTGATGCGGATAGTGTCCGGAGAACTCGGCGAGGTTGAATTTTTGTAAAAGCTGATGCGCCCGGCGGCTGCGCTCCGGGAGCGGCACGCGCTGGATCTCAACGCCGAACATCACGTTCTCGACGACGGTACGCCAAGGCAGCAGCAGATCCTTCTGCAGCATGAAGGCGACCTGCGCGTTCGGCCCTGCGACCTCGCGGCCATCGACGAATGCCGTGCCTTCACTCGGCGCGGTGAGGCCTGAGCCGATATTGAGCAAGGTGCTCTTGCCGCAGCCGCTCGGCCCGATCAGACAGACGACCTCACCGTCGCGGACACGAAGGTTGACGCCGCGCACCGCAGTGAGCACGCCGCCGGCGCGGTTGGCAAAGCGCATCGTCACGTCGCGATATTCGAGCCGGATTGGCGTTGAGGGGGATGGAGCAGGCATGGGCTGTAGTTATACGGATGGGCCGAAGGAGACCAGCTTGGGCCGATTTCACGCATATCGCCGCCCGGAGCGCTTAAGTATAGTGGCAAGTATCCAGATCGCCGATGGGGCGGGGCGCGGCGAATTGCCAGCTCTGGCGCTGCTCTTCCATACTATCTTGGGCACGTTCTTGAGCGCAAAGGAGGGGATGCAATGTTCGTCCTTGAAGCGAAGCGAGTATCGCGCCGCGAGGCGCTGCGGGGTGTAGCCGCGGTCACTTTGACGGCTGGGCTCGGCGGCTTGGCGACGCCGGCCAGGGCGGACGAGAAGATCACGTATCTGTTTCCCGCGCCGCCGCTGCTGCCGGCCTTCGGACCGATCCAACTCGCCAAGGGGAGGGGTTATTTTACCCAGGCTGGCCTGGACGTCAGTTACGCGGTCGGGCGCGGCGGCGTCGATGTCGCCAAGCAGGTCGGCGCCGGTAATGCGCCACTCGGCGGCATCGTCGCCGACGCGCCAATCGTGGTCCGGCAGAACGGCGTGCCGGTAAAGATCGTCTGCCTGTTCGGCGGCAAGGGATTTATGCAACTCGTCGTGCGCAAGGATTCCGGGATCGAAAAGCCGGCTGACCTGAAGGGCAAGACCATCACCGTTATGTCGTTTCAGGACACCACGTTCTACGCGCTGCTTGGGTTGCTGGCGAGCGCCGGGCTGACGCAGAACGATGTCAACATTCAGTCGGCGGGGCCGGTCGGCGTCTGGCAGATGGTGGCGACCGGAAAATCGGTCGGCATGGCCGGCGTGCCGGACTGGATTCCGCCGATCGAAGCCGCGGGCGTTGCGGTCAACGTGCTGCCGACCGACGAGTTCTTCCCGCACATGGCGCAGGCGGTCGCTGCTTCCGATCAGACCATCAAGGAGCGGCCTGAGCTGGTGCGATCTTTTGTCAAAGCGGCCTTGCGCGGCATGAAAGACATCATGGACGATCCCGACAAGACCGCGCTCGATTTCGTGAAATTCGTGCCGGAATGGAAGGGCAAGGAAGGCCAGGTTAAGGAAGCCTTCGCGTATTACGACAAGCTGGTTTATCCGGGACAAAAGGTGCTCGGCGCTGTCGATCCCGAGCGGGTGAAGAAGCTGCAGGACTTCTATTTCGCCAAGGGCATCATCCAGAAGAAGTCGCCGGTGGATGAGCTGTTCACCAACCAGTTCGTATCCTAGTGGTCCGATTCTAACATTCGCATCCCGTTTCGGCACCTCATCATGCGAATGTTAGAATCAAAAGACCACTAGCAACTATAAGTGCTAGTGGAGCTTCTGGATTTGACATTCGCTATCGTAGCTTCCGGCTGGGGGGTAGCGAATGTCAAATCCGCTCCACTAGCCGTCAAAATGGCACCGTGATCCCGTCAAGCGGCGCGTCGCAGTTGATGAGGTCGACGCGCTTCCACGCGATCATGATGTGCCCGTCGCTTTGAACGAGGCGATGCAGCACCGTGCCGCCGAATAGGCGCTGCTGCTCGCGGCGGTACTCGATCATCAGGAGTTTGGAACGCACGGTGCAGGACTTGCTGTCGCCGTCTTCGATCGTCACGTTACCAACGATGCGACTCGTGCGCGAACGCGGCTCTTGCGAATACATGCGCGGGCCTGCGAGTCGCCGGACGCGCGTTTCGAGCAGACGGCGGTCGTCATAGATCAGCGACACTGTCTCAGCCGGGTCGACCTGGTCCGGTTCGCTCGGCACCCAGTACCAGGCTTCTGGCGTGAACAGCGCCAGCCAGTCGTCGAATTTGCCCTCGTCGAGCAGACGCGCCTCGTGCAGCAGAAATTGCTCGCAGCGCCGCAGGTCGAGCCGTTGCGACAGTCGGGCCGGTCGCGCAGACGCGGTAAGTGGCCGGCGCCGGCGTGGCACCGCGGGTCTGCGCGGGCGTTTTAGCTTTTTCGCCATGGCGTGTGCGCTATGAGGCGGCCCGGACGGCCGGGGTGCGGTCGCTGGTTTGGCCGTTTGTCATGTAGCCGAGCCATGCATCCATCATGTTGCGAATGTAGATTTCGCTGGTCGAATTTTGCCCGCGCCGGCCGCCATGGGCGTCGGGCACGTCGCTCTGAAAGCCGCGTCCGATCTCGATCCATTCGGCGCCGGCGCTTGAGAGTCCCATGCGGATGCGATTGTAGATTTCGAGATCGTCGGTGAGCACCAGCGAGCCCGTGCCGTTGACTGTGTTGGCGAAGCTGATGGCATTGCAGAACATCTGCGCCGGCGCGCCCTTCAGGCGGAAATTGTAAGTGCAGACGACGGTACGATCGACTGCGATCGGGTGCACAACGCGCAACTGCTGAAATTGACTCATGAACGACAGATTCGGATAGACATTGCTGTTCCAGCGCCGCACTTCAAGCACGCGGCGGGCTTCCTGCTTACCTTTGTTCTTTTCCAGCGCGGCTATGTATTCGCGGAATAGCGGGTCTTTGAGCGCCGCGACCAACTTGGCGTCATCGTGATAGTCGCCCAGATAGGAGTGGCCATTGGGGTAGGTCCAGATGCCGACCTGGGATTCCCAGAAGCTGTAGGGCGCTCCATTCTGCCGCATCTGGCGGATGGCGATTTCGCCCGAGCCGTCGGTGAAAACCTGGTCTGACTGCTGCTGAGCGGCATCGATCGACGACCGATGGGTAAACCAGGGATGCGCGGCATCGCACAGGTTTTCCAGGTAGAGCTTCCAGTTGCCGTCATAGGCGTGCCGGAAGACGCCGCCGGCGGCTTCGATCTCGCCGTCTGGCGCCCGGTCGATCATGTCGTCGATCGACGTGGTCATGTAGCCGAGAAAGTCCTCCAGGCTCGGCCCGTCCGCCGCTTCGCTGGCGAACACGAAACCGCGATAACTTGAAACCCGCGGCACCTGCTGCATCGCGGTCTTCGGATTCTTCGGATCGAAGTCTTGCGGATAACCGTGCTGCAGCGGCACCGCCTTGAGCCGGCCGTCGAGATGATAGGTCCAGCCGTGATAGCAGCACTGGAATTCGCCGGTGTTGCCCTTGTCATTGGCGACAACCAGCGAGCCTCGGTGAGCGCACTGGTTATGGATGACTCGGATGTTGCCGTCCGCGTCGCGCACCAACACCACCGGCTTGCGGCCGATAAACGTGCGCAAATAGTCGCCGGGCTTCTTCACCTGGCTTTCGTGCCCGACATAGATCCACGCCACGCCGAAGATGCGTTCCAACTCCAAGTCAAAAATAGCCGGATCGGTGTAGATTTTCCGGTGCACACGACCGGGTTGAACTAAGCGGGACAGATCCTGGTTCATCGCGATGACGGCGGCTCTTGCTGCATTGCAAGGAAAAAGTATCGCACCGAGCCGACGCCGACAAGCCGCCCAGGCGCCGGATGGTACGGTAACGGCTGGTCGGCCCGGTAATGTTTTGCAATAATCGGCGGGGCACAATGGACAATTCTGCGAATATTTTGCGGGGAAGACACAATGAGCGACGCCGCGGCGGGCCCTAGCCAACAGCAGATATATAAAGTCGCGGTCGCCAGCATTATCGGCTCGGTGATCGAGCAGTACGACTTCCTTGTCACCGGCGTGATGGCAGCCACGGTCTGGGGTGGCGTGTTCTTCAAGGAAAAGGGCCTTGCGGCCGTGGCCGCTGCGATCACCGTTTACGGGCTCGGCATCATCATCCGGCCGGTCGGCGCATTCATCTTCGGCCACATCGCCGACCGGCAAGGGCGCAAGGATGCGATGGTCTATGCGCTGGTGCTCATGGGGTTGAGCACTCTGGCGATCGGGCTGACGCCCAATTACGACAGCATTGGCGCCGCCGCGCCGGTGCTCCTGATCGTGTTCCGCCTGTGCCAGGGCGTGAGCTTCGGCGCCGAGTTCGGTACCGCCTCGACCTGGGTGGTCGAGCAGGCGGCGCGCTCGAAATTCCGCGCCTTCTGGGGCGCCTGGGTCGGGTTTGCCATTCCGATTGGGCTGTTGCTCGGCTTCGGCTCGGTGATCTTCGTCAAGTCGCTGATGACGCCGGAGCAATTCACGGACTGGGGCTGGCGCATCTTCTTCATCATCGGGTTTCTCGTGGCGATCGTCGGCCTCATCATCCGGACGCGCACCATGGACAGCTTTGTGTTCGAGCAGCACAAGCAGCAAGTCACAATTCTCAAATATCCGTCGAGCCAGGTCTGGCGCGAGATGCCGGGGACCATCCTGCGCACGTCGCTCGTCAACGCCATGTTCGGCGGCGCGTTCTTTCTCTATTTCGTGTTCGGCACCAGTTATATGAAGGCGGCCGGATTTACCGGCAATACGCCGGAGTACATCGGGCTGATCGCCGCCGCCTTCATGCTGGTGTTCATGCTGATCGGCTCGATTTTGGCCGACTACATCAATCGGCGCACCATCCTGCTGATTGCGGCAATCGTGTTCCTGATATTCGCATTGCCGTATTTCTATTTGGTGAGCACCGGCAATGTGGTGCTGGCAACGATCGCCGACATTATCGGTTTCGGTTTCGTGTTCGGCTTCGGTTACGGCGCTATTCCGACGTTCTTTACGGAGAATTTTCCAACGCGCTATCGCGCCTCGGGCGCGAGCGCCGGTTATCAGATCGCGCAGGTTTACGGCGGCGGGTTGATCCCAATCATTGCCGGGCAGATTCTCAAGGCCTACGGCGTGAAGGGTGCCTATCCGTATATCGGCGGCATCGTGATGCTCTATGCGGTGGCGGCGATCATCGCGATTTTGCGCACGCCGGAGACCAAGAACAAAAGTCTGGAAGACTGATGGTGCGCCGCGCTAACTATTCTTGCTGCCCAGCCGGTTTTGGTGGAAACTCGCGCAAATTGCGAGAATTGCTCGGAGGACGCCGATGGATATCGTCCCGATTGGACCAGGCTTTGGGGCCGAACTGCGCGGCGTGACGCTTGCCGATGTGGCGGCGAGCGACGACGCCTACGCGGAAGTCCGCGCCGCCTTCGAGGCGCACTCGGTCCTGTTATTCCGCGGCCAGGACGTGACCGACGAAGGCCAGATTGCATTCTCGCAGCGGTTCGGTTCGCTCGAAACCACCAAAGTCGGTTCGGAGGGTTTTGGCTCCAACCTCGTGATCCTCAAGACGCTCGACAATAACGGCAACGTGGTGCCGGAGGATCATCGGCTGGCACTGCGGAACAAGGCGAATCAGCTCTGGCACACCGACAGCCCGTTCAAGAGCTTGCCGGCTTTGGCCTCGGTGCTGTCGTCGCGCATCATTCCGGGTCGTGGCGGCGAAACCGAGTTTGTGTCGACGCGCATTGCATTCGAGCGGCTCGATCCGGCCCTGCGCGAGAGGCTGCAAAATTCCTTCGGGTGGCACGATTACGCCTATTCGCGCGGCAAGATCGCGCCCGGCCTCGCCAGTCCGGCCGAGCGCGCGGCGCTGCCGCCGCAATGCTGGCGGTTGGTTTGGAAAAATCCGGTCAACGGCCGCTATGCGCTCTATCTCGCCTCGCACACCTATGCGGTCGAAGGGATGGATGAGAAAAACGGACAGAAACTGCTCGGCGAGCTGATGGCGGCCGCGACCGCCGCGGGATGCAGCTACGTCCATACCTGGAACAAGGGCGACGTGGTGATGTGGGACAATCGCGCGACAATGCATCGCGGCCGGCCATGGCCGGTGCACGAGCCGCGCTACATGGTGCGCACCACGATCTCGGCCTCCGCGGCCGACGGGCTGGACTCGATGCGGGCGCCGCCGCGGCAGGCGGCGGAATAGCGCGCACTTCCGCGCCAGCTCATGACCGCGTGGCTCGACGATGCGACGCTTCCGCCTCGGTTCGCAGGGGTTGATGAACTTGAAGCGTATCTGACGCGACCAGGGAGGGCGCTCGCCGCCGATCTTGCGGCAATCGACGGCGATATTCTCGTGCTTGGCGTCGGCGGCAAGATGGGGCCGACCTTGGCGCGGCTCGCCCGCAATGCAGCGCCGGACAAGCGCGTCATCGGCGTCGCAAGGTTTTCGGAAGCTGGGTTGCGCGAGACGCTCGACGCTGCCGGTGTCGAGACGATTGCGTGCGATTTGCTGGATCGCGCCGCGGCGCAAAAACTGCCGCAGGTCCGCAACGTCATCTTTATGGCTGGGCACAAATTCGGCGCGCAGGATAACCCGGCGTTGACTTGGGCGATGAATGTTCATGTGCCGTCGATCATCGCCGAACATTTTCGGTCGTCGCGCATTGTCGCGTTCTCGACCGGTTGCGTCTATCCGTTCGTCGCCATCAGCGCCGGTGGCGCGGCCGAAGATACTCCGCTGCTTGGGCCCGGCGAATATGCGCAAACGTGCATCGGCCGCGAGCGGATGTTTGAATTTTTCTCGCAGCGCTACGCCACGCCCGGCCGGCTGTTCCGACTCAACTACGCAATCGACATGCGCTACGGCGTTTTGTTCGATGTCGCCCGCAAGGTACGCGACAGACAGCCGATCGACGTGACCATGGGGCACGTCAACGTAATCTGGCAGGGCGATGCCAACGCCGTTGCGCTGCGTTGCCTGCGTCATGCCACATCGCCGACGACGCCGATCAATGTGTCAGGGCTGGAGACGATCTCGGTGCGCTGGCTTGCCCAAGAGTTTGCCGAGCGCCTGGGCGTCGACGGCGAGATCGTCGGCAGGGAAGCGCCGACGGCGTGGCTGACCAATACGACGAAAGCCGTGCAACTGTTTGGCAAGCCGCACGTGCCGATCGCCACAATGATCGACTGGACCGCCGACTGGGTCGCTAACAAACGTCCCAGCCTCGACAAGCCCACCCATTTCGAGGTCCGCGATGGCCTCTACTGATGCGCTGTCGCTGACGCCACTGGCCGCCAGCGACGTTCCTGGTTGCATGGCGCTGTCGGCCGAAGCCGGCTGGAACCAGCTTCCCGACGATTGGACGCTCTTCTTCGATCGCGGCACGGTGTTCGGCCTGCCGGGCGCGGATGGCCGGCCGGCCGCGACCGGTGCGATCCTGCCCTACGGCGATGAATTCGCGTGGCTCAGCATGGTGCTGGTCACGGCGGCGCGCCGCCGTCATCGCATCGGCACGCGCATTCTGGAAGCGTGCTGTCAGGAGTTGGCGCAGCGCGGCCTGGTAGCGGTGCTCGATGCCACGCCTGCGGGCGAGCAGGTTTATCGGCCGCTCGGCTTCGAGCCATTATTCGGGCTGACGCGCTGGCAAGGCGCGGGAGGCGGGCGCAGTGGAATTCCGGCTGGCGTTCGGCCGATGCGGAAAGTGGATCTTGCCGCTGTGATCGCGATCGATGCCGGAGTGTTCGGCGCGCGGCGCCCGTTTCTGCTGGAAAACTTCTTTCGTCGTGCGCCGCATTTGGCGTTTGTTACCGAAGATGGCGAGGGTTTCGCTTTGGCGCGTCCCGGGCGGATCGCCACACAGATCGGGCCCATTGTCGCCGCGAACGAAGCAACGGCCGCAGCGCTGCTCGGCGCGGCGCTCGATACGGTCACCGGCCCGGTCTTCCTCGACCTTGGCGATCGCTGGGAAGGACTTGCGCGCGAACTCGAACGTTGCGGCTTTACGATGCAACGGCCGTTCCTGCGCATGGCGCTGCGCCATGCTGCTCCGTTCGGCGAGCCGGCGCGCACATTCGTGGTGGCTGGGCCGGAGTTTGGTTGAGCGTGGCGGCGGATATCAGCGTCGGAATATTCCCACCAGGGTCGCTTCGGCAACACGGTGCCGGCATCGAGCGTTGCATGTAAACAATAGTTTATACTGAGGTGGTGGCTTGTTCGCTGATGGCGCAAACTCGATCCGTGCGCAAAGCTGCTACTACGGCCCATCAAATTTCTGCGATACAAACTTGATGCCAGACGTCCTGGCGCTTTGCTATAGGGCGGCGGTGAGGGCGACTCGTTGCAGTGTTGAGGAACTCGATGCATCCCACCCTGACACCTTTGCCGGCTATGGGCCGTGTTCTTTTGGCTCTGATCTTTGTCCTCTCTGGGGTAGGTAAGATCGGCGCCGTCGGGGCCACGTCGGCGCACATGGCGAGCGCCGGGATTCCGTATTCCAACGATTTGGTGTGGGGCGCTGTGGCGCTGGAACTCGGCGGCGGCATTTTGTTGATCGTGGGTTTTCTGACGCGTCTCGTCGGGCTCGCATTGTTCTTTTATACGCTGACGCTCGCCGTGCTCTTCCATGCCTATTGGTCGATGAGTGGCGCCGCCGCCCACTCGCAATACTCGATTTTCTTCGAACACATCGCGATCGCGGGCGGAATGCTTTACGTCGTAGCGTTTGGCGCCGGCCCCTACAGCATCGATGCGATGATCTGGGGACGGCGATCGGCCCCGACCGCGGTGCTGCCGCCGCCGCATCCGCAGCCGGCCGAGTAGGCCTTATCCCAGCGGCTTCCGCCGGCCGAGATATTTTCCGAGATTGGCGAGATTGGCGCGTAGCGCTGCCTCGTCGACGACATTCGGATCGAAATCCGGGTCGTCCCACTCGCGCATGCCCTCGTGATTGAGATGCAGCGGATCTGAGATCGCACGCAGGAAGGTCTCGTAACCCATGACGCCGCCGATGTCGGCCGGAGGGCAGCGGCCGCTGGCGTCGAGGAGACGCGGGTAAAGCGCAGCGGCTTCGGCGGGCCCGATTGCTTCCAGTTCGATGGTGTGCTCCCAATCCTCGCCATACACATAATCGTAGTGGAATGCATGCTGGCCGTGCGCCAACAGGTCCGCCAACGTCGCGTGATCGGCCGGCTGCGGCGAGGATTCGGGATCGTCCTTGTCGACCAGTCCCCAGCGTTTGGCTTCATCCCGGCCGTCGAGGCGAAACTCAAACGGATGACAGTTCTGCCAACCGATGGCGATCTGCAGCACGAAATGAAGATCGTCGAGCCGGATGTCGAGCGGCACCTCGATGCGGCGGACAACGGCGGGCGTCACCTCGTCGATCTCGACGCGCAGCCGCGCGATTTGCTCCGCCATGCGGCCAATAATCCTTGAAGCGTTATTCCGCGGCTTCGCGGAACGTCACCACTTCTTCGCGCGGCCCAAGATCGACGAGCTTGCCGTCCTTGATCACACGGGTCAGGTGCTTGCTACCCTGCAGCACGGTGATGTCGGCGAGCGGATCGGCATCGAGCATGATGAGATCGGCGAGCTTGCCTGCTTCGATCTCGCCAAGCTTGCCCTCGAGGCCGACCGCATAGGCATTGTCGCGCGTCGCCGCCGTAATGGCTTCGAGCGGCGAATAGCCGCCGTATTTGACGAAAATCTCCAACTCCTTGGCGTGCACTTCGCCGTAGCGCATAAAGGTGTTGTTGCCGGTATCGGTGCCGACCAGAAGCTTGATGCCGAGCTTGCGCGCCTTGTGCATCAGCTCGCAGAGCAGATCGAAATGCCGCTTCATGCGGTTGATGTCGAGTTGCACCTGCTCGGCGCCGACCCTGGTGCCGAGTTCGACCACCATGGCGAGGAAAGTCGCGGTCGGAATGATCGGCATGCCGCCCTTGGCGACCGCTTCGAGGTCCCGGTCGGTGGCGAGATCGGCGTGAATGATCCAGTCAACGCCGGCTTCGGCGGCGGCGCGTGTTGAGCCGGCACCGCGCGAGTGAATACCGACGCGCAGGTTGCGGCGATGCGCTTCGCCGACCACCGCGGCGATCTCGTCCTTCGCCAGCATCTGCGACTCGCCGGATCGGCTGTCGGCCATCTTGATGAAATTAACGCCATGCTTGTGCTGGCGGCGTACCTCGGTGACCATCTCGTCGGCTGTGTTGCACAGCTTGCCGATCGAGTGATCGGGCGTGCCTTCCCATGACGGCTCGTCGTCCTCGATGCAGCCGTAGGTGACGATCATGCGGCCGGCGACGAACATGCGCGGCCCTTCCATCAGGCCAAGCCTGATGGCGTCGCGCACGCCGACATCGGTGAACCAAGTGCCACCCGGCACCGAAATGCTGGTCACGCCGGAGCGCAGCACGCGCTGCACGCTGCGCGCGGACTTGAGTGTCGAGAATTCCGGCCGAGTCGTGCCGCGCCCTTTGCCCTCGCCTTTGACCATCGGATAGCCGTAGGAGACGTGGCAGTGAGCGTCGATCAGACCCGGCATGACCCATTGGCCGGCGGCATCGATCACAGTGATATTGCGGTGGTCGTCGAGCGAGATATCCGGCGGCAGCGGACCCACGCTCTTGATCTGATTGCCTTGAATGACAATGGCCTCGTTGCGCCGCGCCGGCGCGCCCTTGCCGTCGATCAGCGTGCCGTTGCGGATGACGGTCGTTTTTGGGGCATTGCCGCTCATGGGCGGTCTCCTCGATCGGCGCTTTGATTAGCGGTTGCGCAAACTTCTATGCCTGCCGGGTTGGGTGTCAAGCTGCCGCAGACTTCTCCTCCTGCCGTGGTTGGTGGGAACAAAGTTCTCAGCCGCGAATTGAGCGATTGATGCGGGGCCCTAGACCGGGACAAAAACGGTGTCTGAGCTAAACCGGCGGCAACTCCTTGCCAGCAGCGCGATTGTCATTTTGCTCGGTTCGCCTGCAGCCCGTGCTGCAATCATCAGAGGCGGTTTGCCGTGGAAGCCTGGTGCAGCCAACCCGCCGGCGCTCGTGACGCCGAACGGCTGGCATTTCTTCACGCCGCGGGAAGCCGCGATCGTCGAAGCGTTTGTCGATCGCCTCATTCCGGCTGACGATCTTTCGCCCGGCGGCAAAGATTGCGGCTGCGCCGTCTACATCGATCGCCAGCTCGCCGGACCATACGGCCGCTTTGACGGCTATTACATGAGTGGTCCATTCCAGAAGGGCACGAAGCAGCAAGGGCCGCAGTCGTCGGTGACGCCCGCACAGCATTATCGCAAGGCGCTCGCCGCATTCGACAAGGCGTGCAGCGATAAGTTCCGCGGCAAGGTCTTCACGGCGCTGTCCGGTGCGCAGAGAGACGAGGCGATCAAGGGCTTGGAAGACGGTTCGCTAAAGCTCGACGGTACCGAAAGCAAAGAGTTTTTCAAGCTCGTCCTGAAGGACACCCAAAACGGCTTTCTGGCCGATCCGATCTATGGCGGCAACAGAAACATGGTGTCATGGAAGATGATCGGTTTTCCCGGCACCCATTACGACTATCGAGGCTGGGTCGATCGCCACAATCAGCGCGTCACCCTGCCGACTATTAGTATTGCCGAGCACCCGAATTGGTCGGGGTGAAACGCGACATCCGGTTACGGCATGTGAGTATTTATTGATTGGAAAGAAACGATGGCGCGCAAGCTGCCGCACAAGGACGTAGTCGTGATCGGACTGGGATGGACCGGCTCCATCCTCGCCAACGAGCTGACCGATGCAGGTCTCGACGTCGTTGCCATCGAGCGCGGCCCATGGCGCGACACGGCGACGGATTTTCTAATCTCGTACGCACAGGACGAGCTGCGCTACCGAATCCAACATGAACTGTTTCTGCGGCCGTCGCAGATGTCGGTAACCTTCCGCAACAACGCCAAGGAGACGGCGCTGCCAGTGCGAACCTGGGGCGCCTTCATGCTCGGCAACGGCGCCGGCGGTGCCGGCGTGCACTGGAACGCCGAGACTTGGCGTTTCCTGCCGACTGATTTCACGGCCAGGAGTCATCTCACCCAGCGGTACGGCGCGAATTTCTTGCCTCAGGACATGACGATCCAAGATTGGGGCATTACTTATGATCAGCTCGAGCCGCACTACGACGAATTCGAATATTTATGCGGCACTTCCGGCCAGGCCGGCAATCTCAAAGGTTCGATTCAGACCGGCGGTAATCCGTTCGAGGGGCCGCGCTCGCGACCCTATCCGACGCCGCCGATGAAGCAAGGCTACGGCCACACGCTGTTTGCGCACGCCGCAAAAGAACTCGGCTACAAGCCTTTTCCGCAGCCGTCCGGCAATCTGTCGCAGTCCTACACCAATCCGCTCGCCGTCACCCTCGGTCAGTGCACCTATTGCGGCTTCTGCGAATGGTTCGGCTGTGCCAATTATTCGAAGGCAACGCCGCAGACCACGGTGCTGCCCGTGCTCTTACGCAAGTCGAATTTCGAGGCGCGTACCGAATGCGAGGTGATGCGCATCAATCTCGACAGCACGGGCAAGCGCGCAACCGGCGTCACCTATGTGGACACGTCCGGCGAGGAATTCGAGCAGCCGGCCGATCTTGTGCTGCTGTGTGCGTTCTCGCTGTTCAACGTGCAGCTCTTGCTGCTCTCGGGCATCGGCAAAGCCTACGATCCCACGACGGGGCAGGGTCAGGTCGGGCGCAATTTCACCCACCAGACCATGTCTTCTGCCATCGGTTTCTTCGACAAGGACAAATATAATTTCAATCCGTTCATCGCCGCGGGAGCGATCGGCACCTGCATCGACGAATTCAACGGCGACAATTTCGATCACGGACCGGCCGGTTTTGTCGGCGGTGGATACATTGGCGAGGTGCAGACAAACGGCCGCCCGATCGAGAGCACGCCCGTCCCGCCGGGTACGCCGGCTTGGGGTTCGAAGTGGAAACAGGCGCTGCGCGACAATTATCTGAGCACCATTGTCGGCGGCTCGTGCCATGGATCGATGTGCAGCTACCGTGACGTCTACCTCGATCTCGATCCCACCTACAAAGATCGCTTCGGGCGGCCGCTGATGCGGATCACGATCGATTTTCACGACAATGAATTGAAGATGAGCGCATTTCTGACCGACAAATACGCCGAGATCCTGCAAAAGATGGGTGCCAAGCAAATCGTCAAGAAACCGCGCAAGGGTCCTTACGACGTGACGCAATATCAGACGTCGCACCTCAACGGCGGCGCCATCATGGGCACCAATCCTGGCAACAGTGCGCTCAATATGTATCTGCAGAGCTGGGATGTGCCGAACTTGTTTGTTCAGGGCGCGAGCGCGTTTCCGCAAAACGCCGGCTACAATCCGACAGGAACCGTGGGCGCGCTCGCCTTCTGGTCTGCGCACGCCATCCGTTCGCAGTACTTGAAAAATCCGGGGCCGCTCGTCCATGCGTAGGAAGAGCAAATGGCTGCTCGGCACCGTTGCCGGCATTGCGCTCGCCATGTCGGTTGTCCCGGCCGGCGCGGCCGGAATCGACCAGCAGAATTTCGATCAAGTCGAGCGGGGGCATTACCTCGCCGTTGTCGGCGATTGCGCCGCCTGTCACACGCTGCCTGGCAGTAACCACGCGCTTGCGGGCGGGCGACCGATCGAGACACCGTTCGGGATGTTGCTGGCGCCGAACATAACGCCGGATCCGCAAACCGGCATTGGCGCCTGGACCGATCAAGAATTCGTCAACGCGTTGACCAAGGGTACCGGCCGCCACGGTACACGCCTCTATCCGGCGATGCCTTACACTTATTATACGAAGCTGACACGCGACGACGCGCTGGCGATCCGCGCGTATCTCAGCGGCATTCCGGCCGTGCATAATCCGGTGAAGTCCAATCAATTGCCATTCCCGTTCGATATGCGCTGGACTCTGGCGGTGTGGGACAAGCTTTACTTTACGCCAGGGACCTTCCATCCCGACCCAAAACAGAGCGCGCAATGGAATCGTGGCGCTTATCTGGTCGAGGGACCCGGCCATTGCGGTATGTGCCACACGCCGAAGAATTTTTTGGGCGCCGATGAAGCGAGCCAGCGTTTCCAGGGCTACGCATTGCAGGGGTGGTTCGCCCCGAACATTACCGACGCCGCGCGGCGCGGGCTCGGCGGCTGGTCGGTCGCCGACATTGTCGCGTATTTGAAAACGGGTCACAATAACACCAGCGCCGCGACCGGTTTGATGTCGGAGACGCTAAACCTTTCGACTTCGAAAATGAGCGATGCTGATCTTCAGGCGATTGCGGTCTATCTCAAGGGACCGAGCGGCCAACAGCAAACCGCCGCCGCGGATCCAGCCGATCCACCCGCCCAAGGGGTAATGAAATCCGGCGCGCAAATTTATGCCGATGAATGTTCGGCCTGTCACGCCCCTGACGGCAAAGGCGCTGCCGGTCTGTTTCCTTCGCTCAGTGGCTCCTCGGTCGTGCAGCAGACCGATCCGACTAGCGTGCTTCATGTCGTCCTGCGTGGCGCGCTCAGCGTCGGCACCAAACCCGCGCCGACGGCGCCGGCAATGCCGCAATTCGGATGGATCCTCAACGACGACCAAGTCGCCGCGGTGGTTACGTATATTCGCAACTCATGGGGCAATTCGGCGCCGCAGGTATCGGCGGATAAAGTCGGCAAAACCCGACGTATGCTCGTTGAGCGCAGCGACTGAGCGCTTCGTTGAACCGATTCGTTGTCAAGCAAAATAGTCTTCCGTGAAGAACGCTATTTTCAGACGGGCAGCGATTTTGACTGGGCGAAGAGGACCGCCAGAATGAAGCGTAAAAAATCGTTCAACCACTTGATGAGGCGTCGGAAGTTGTAGCCGGCTGC
>JBAQJL010000014.1:0-45547 GCA_049300295.1 Xanthobacteraceae bacterium | reverse complement strand
AGACGCTGCTCGAGCGCAAGGGCAGCGAACTCGACACCAACACGACGATCGATCTCGCCAGCGCGTTTCCGTCCGGCGCGCACATTGCCGAAGTCGAGATCGATCCTGACACCGGCGACCTTGTCGTCCTCAATTACATCGCCGCCGACGACTGCGGCACGATCTACAATCACAAGCTGGTCGAGGGCCAGCTGCATGGCGGCCTGATGCAAGGTCTCGGCCAGGTCGTCGGCGAGCATATCGCCTACGATCACGACACCGGCCAGCTTCTGTCCGGCAGCTTCATGGATTATTTCATGCCGCGCGCCGCCCACCTGCCGCCGATCACGCTGATCGACTGCGCGGTGCCCTCGCCCGCCAACGTGCTCGGCGCGAAGGGCGCGGGCGAAGCCGGCGCCACAGGCTCAGTTCCGGCGCTTGCCAATGCGGTGATGAACGCGCTCGCGGCCGTGGGCGTGCGGCAGCTGGAAATGCCATATTCGCCCGATCGCATCTGGGGAGCGATCCACGATCAAGCGACGACGAAGGCGGCGGAGTGAGGCGCGATTTTGCTCCGCTCAGGCGTGCGGAACGGGATTGGCCGGAACGGCGAGCGGATTTGCGCTCGCCAACAGCGCCGGCGCCTGACCGAGCGGCGAGGACGCGGCGAGCGCGCCGCTTTCGGTCGCGAACGCGGCCATCGCCTGGCTGAGTTGGCTGAGCGAATTCGCTGGTTCGACTGTCGGGGTGCTGATCTCGGTGCCTTGCGAACCGGCCGGTGTACCGCTGGTTACGCCGACGGTCGACCACTCCAGGCCAACCTGTCCCATGGGGGTCGTCGAAGCGATGGTGTTATTGCCGATGTCGAAGAGTTCGAATACGCCGCTGTTGCTGTTGCGCATGAGCATGTCGGTTTCGTCGGCGTTGCCGGAGAAATCACCGAAACCAGCGATCGCCCATTCGAGGCCGACCTGTCCCATGCCGGTTTCGAGCGTGATCGCATTATTGACGATGTCATAGACCTCAAACGCGCCGGTATTGGAATTGCGCATCAGCATGTCGGTTTCGTTGGCCCGGGTCGAGAAATCGCCAAAGCCCGCGACCTGCCACTCGAGTCCGACCTGCCCGGTCGGCGCGTCGAAGGTGATCGTGTTGTTGCTGATGTCGTAGACCTCGAACACGCCCGTTGTACTGTTGCGCATCAGCATGTCGGTTTCGTTGACGCGAGTCGAGAAATCGCCGAAGCCCGCAACCTGCCACTCGATTCCGACCTGCCCGATCGGCGCGTCTCGGGTGATCGTGTTGTTGCTGATGTCGTAAACCTCGAACACGCCGCTAAGGCTGCCGCGCATCAGCATGTCGGTCTCGCCGACGTTGCCGGAGAAATCGCCGAAGCCCGCGACCTGCCATTCCAGTCCGACCTGCCCGACCGCGGCGCTGCCGGTGATGGCGTTGCTGCTTACATCGTAGAGCTCGAACACGCCGGTCACTGGATCGCGCATCAGCAAATCGGCGGTATCATTGCCGTTGAAGCCGCCCATGTCCGCCGCCTGCCACTCCGGATCGATCTGCCCGAGCGGACCGTCGAGCAGGATCGTGTTGTGCCCGATGTCATAGAATTCGTAGGCGCCGTCAGAGTTGCGCACCATGACGAGCTCGGCCGTCGTGCCCACCGGCGGAACAGGATTGGGCGGCGGCTGGACCGTAAAGGTCGTGAAATTACCCCATCGACCGTCGGCGTTCGCCCGTACCATAACGGTGTCGGTGCCGTAGCCGGTGGCAAAGCTCAGTTCGGACAATTGCGCTGCGGTGACATAGACGAGTTGGCCAGCGGGTTCGACTGCGCCGTTGAAGACCCAATGGCCGCTGTCGATGGTGGTGTCGTCGACCTCGTAGGCTGCAATGGACAGACCACTGAAAACGCCACCGCTAAACAGACTCGACGCTGCGATCTTAAGATTCGGCGGCTCGAGTGCGTCCGACGCGCTGACCACGGGTGCCGGCGTGAGGCCGGCGCTCGACGCGACAACCGCAAAAGGCGCGAAGGCTCCAAATCCGGACGAATCGGAAGCAGCCACCTCCAACGAATCCGAGGCGCTAACACCGGCGACGAAACTCAATTCTGGCGATTGTGCCGCCGATATTTCGATGATCTGCCCGGAGGGCAGAACCGCCCCATCGAGCACCCAGAAGCCGTTCGACGCGCCGGTGCTGTCGTCCTTGACCTGGTAATCGAGGATAGGATCGCCGCTTGTATCGCTGGCCGAAAACAGCTGAGACGCCGCGAAGGCCTCGCCCGATGCGGCAATCACGATCGGGGAAGTGGCCGTGACAACCGGCGTGGTACCCATCTTTACGCTCCTCCGGTACAGTCAGGCTGCGTTTGTCACGCAACCGACATCGTTCAATCCGGAGTCCCGCCCAAGCCGCTGCGCATTCCCCTCGCTGGTACCAATCCCGACGCAACGACCGAACAGGGTCACTTAGCCACTCCGCATCGAACTCTAGCCGGCGTCGGTCGCGGTGCTTTCGCGCGAAACCGCCGTCGCAATTCCAAAGCCTCCGGGCCCCCTGCCCGCGCCGCGCGGATCGGCATGCTCTGTCGAAAAGAATATTTAAATCGGGAACTTGTGCTCCCCGGAGAGCCAAGAGGCCGCCGCGGGCCCTCCGCCGCAAGACGTATCAGGATCGGCGGCGGGACGGAATTTAATTCAATATTTACCGTTTACGGCCGCGTCGTGGCTGGCCGGACGGGTGCAAATCTCGCTGCGGATTATCGATTGGCGGCGGTTTCGCCAGCCGCCGTCAACTCAAATCCGGCAGGCTGTCCCAGTTTGAGGCAGAAAGACCGAATGCCAGGTTGTCGCGCGCGCACCGCCTTATTACGCTCGTTTATCGTGAGGAGCCGAAGCCCATGTTCGATTTCGACCGCGTCATAGAACGCCGCGGCACACACGCTTCCAAGTGGGACCATATCGCCCGTCTTTCGGGGATCAAATCATCGGACGCGATTCCGATGTGGGTGGCGGACATGGATTTCGCCGCACCGCCCGGTGTAACGAAAGCGCTCGCCGCTGAACTTCAATGCGCGGTCCACGGCTATTACGCCGATACGGGAAGCTGGGCCGCTGCGCTCGTCGATTGGATGGCGCGCCGCCATGGCGTGCGGATCGAACCGGGCTGGGTCAGCCCGACGCCCGGTATCGTTTCCGGCCTGGGTCTGGTGCTTCAGGCGGTGAGTGCGCCGGGCGATGAAGTGGTCGTGTTTCCGCCCGCCTATCATGCGTTTCGCAAGATCATTCTCGCCAATGAACGGCGCATTCTCGATGCGCAACTTGTCGAAAGCGCCGGGCGCTACGCGATGGATCTCGACGCGCTCCGCGCGCGGCTGTCGCCGCGAACGAAAGTGGTTTTTCTGTGCAGCCCGCACAACCCTGGCGGGACCGTGTGGCCGGCCGCGGAGCTTCGGGCGCTGGCCGCATTATGCGCCGAACGTGACCTGATCCTGGTTTCCGATGAGATCCATTGCGATCTCGTCTTCGACGGTGCGAAACACACGCCGACGATGGCCGCTGCGCCCGAGATCGCCGACCGTCTGATCACCTGCGTCGCCGCGACCAAGACCTTCAATCTCGCAGGCGCTCATGTCGGTGCGTGCATCGTCTCGAACGCCGCGTTGAAGCGGCGCCTTGATGCGCGCATCGCCTCGAGCGGTCTCGGCTCGTACAACAGGTTCGGCATGATCGCGACGGAGGCGGCTTGGCGCACCGGCGAGCCGTGGCTTGATGAGTTACTGCCTTATCTCTCCAAGAACCGCGACACGTTCGATGCACGCATCCAAGCCGCGGCGCCCGGCGCCCGCTCGATGCATCTCGACGGTACCTATCTGGCGTGGGTCGATTTTTCTGGAACCGGTTTGCCTCGCGAAGAGATCGCCGCGAGGGTCAGGGACCGCGCTCGCATCTTCGCCAGCCCCGGCGAGCAGTTTGGTCCGAGCGGAGAGACATGGCTGCGCTTTAATTTTGCGACGCCGCGACCCATTCTCGATGAAGCGCTTTCACGTTTGCAGGACGCATTTTCGGATTTGCGCGTGCGCAAATGAATACAGCCAAGTGGTCGCGGCCAAGCTACGGAGCCAGGACATGAGGCTCGAACCTCCGCACGCGTCGCGGCGGATTGGTGGGCGCACAAGGACTCGAACCTTGGACCCGCTGATTAAGAGTCAGCTGCTCTACCAACTGAGCTATGCGCCCCAACCGAGACCGTACACGGGTCAGGCACCGCCACCATGTTTGCGGCGCCAACCGGGCGCCGCGAACCGTATCTAGGCCATTGCGGTGGCGATTCCAAGCGGGCTGTGGCTGCGCCCCGAAGGGCCCTCAGTGCGGTCCGGGACGATGACCGGTATAGCGTTCAGGGCGAAGTGCCTGTGCAGGGATATAATTCCGCGAGCACAAACCTGAGGGTCGTCAATTCGTCGGTCCACAGTAACTCGCGATTGAGGCTCACCATCAGGCGGAGTTGCCTCGCCACTTCGTGTGTCGCGAGGCCGGAAGGCAGACAAGAGTCGACACCCAAGCGGAAACTCATGGCGGAGGCCCGGTAGGCCTTTTCGTCGACTTTGCCGGGCGGCGGCAAAAGCCCGCGTTGCTCGTGGGCAAGCCGCGCGGCCGCGACCACGGCATCGATAAAACCCGCGCAATCTGCAGCCTCTTTTGCTGCCTGTTCGGAGGCCAGCCTTCCGCCTGTCCCGTAGAGGTATGTGTCGCATTTTCGTACCAGCGTTGCGCCGCTTGATTCCTCCGCCCGGCAGGGAGCCGCGCAGGCAAGCAGAACGGCAAGCAAACAACATAGAGAGCGAATGATCATCGGCAGACGGCCCTCCCAGGACGCCCTACCCCGCATCGGTCGAGTGAATGCGGCGTTCGCCGACCGCGATCGGCTCGAGCCTGCCAGTGCGCGCGCGGCGAGCGACGAGCTTATTCAAAGCCGCGATGTAGGCCCTGGCGGAGGCGACCAGCGTGTCGGGATCGGCGCCTTTCGCAGTGACCGAGCGGCCGCTTTCCGACAGGCGGACGGAAACCTCGGCCTGCGCGTCGGTGCCTTCGGTCACCGCATGCACCTGATAGAGCTCCAGCGTTGCCTCGTGCGGCACCATCGCCTTGATGCAGTTGAAGATCGCGTCGACCGGGCCGTTACCCTCGCATTCTTCGAGCATCGGTTTGCCGTCGACGTCGAGCTTCATGGTGGCGCGCTGCGGACCGCGTGTGCCGGCGATCACCGACAGCGACACCAGCTTGATATGATCCTGCGCGGTCGCGATCTCCTCGTCGACCAACGCCTCGATGTCTTCGTCATAGACGTGCTTCTTGCGGTCGGCCAGTGCCTTGAAGCGTACAAAGGCGTCTTCCAGCTGATTGCCCGCGAGCTTGTAGCCCAGCTCTTCCAGCTTGTGCGCGAAGGCGTGTCGGCCCGAATGCTTGCCCATGACCAGCGAGGTCTGCTTCACGCCGACATCGGCAGGCATCATGATCTCGTAGGTCTGGGTGTGCTTGAGCATGCCATCCTGATGGATGCCGCTCTCGTGCGCGAACGCGTTCCGGCCGACGATCGCCTTGTTGTACTGCACCGGGAACGAGGTGACGGCGGAGACGAGCTTGGACGCGCGCGTCAGCATGGTGGCGTCAATGCCGGTCCAGAACGGCATCACGTCGTTGCGCACGCGCATCGCCATCACGGCTTCTTCCAGCGAGGCATTGCCGGCACGTTCGCCGATGCCGTTGATGGTGCATTCGATCTGCCGGGCGCCAGCGCGTACGCCGGCTAACGAGTTGGCCACCGCCATGCCGAGGTCGTCGTGGCAGTGCACCGAGAAGCGTGCTTGATCGGAATTCGGCACGCGATCGCGCACCATCTTAATCAGCGCGAAATATTCCTCCGGGACCGTATAGCCGACGGTGTCGGGAATGTTGATCGTCGTCGCGCCGGCCTTGATCGCCGCCTCGATGCAGCGGCACAGAAAATCGTGCTCGGTGCGGGTGCCGTCCTCGCATGACCATTCGACGTTGTCGGTGTATTTGCGCGCGCGCGTCACCGACGCGATCACCATTTCATAGACCTTCTCGGCCGGCAGCTGCAGCTTCCATTTCATGTGCACCGGCGAGGTGGAGATGAACGTATGGATGCGCGACTGCCTGGCCGGCTTGACCGCTTCGCCGGCGCGATCGATATCGTTGAAGCCGGCACGGGCGAGGCCGCAGATGACCGCGTTTTTGGAGCGCTTGGCAATCTCATTGACGGCGGCGAAGTCGCCTTCGGAGGCGATTGGAAAGCCAGCCTCAATAACGTCGACACCCATCTGGTCGAGCAGTTCAGCGACTTCGAGTTTTTCCTCGTGTGTCATGGTGGCGCCCGGGCACTGCTCGCCGTCCCGCAAGGTGGTGTCGAAAATGACGACACGGTCCTTGTCGGATTTGGGCGGCGCGGTTCGGGTCGGTTCCGATGGTGCCGGCTTGGATTGGGCTGGCGTGGTCATGACTGGTGTCCTTCTCGCTTGCGCCCGGCCTACCTCCGCATCTGCGGAGGGTATGGGGTGGGGCGCTCTTGGGGTCTGTGGCTCGGTCAACCCCTGAGCGCCCAGGCGCAAACGCCCAGCCGGCCCTCAGGGGCTACTAAGAAGCAGAAGCCCACCGAGAATGAGGGCAGCGCCGGAGGCGGCCATTTCGTCCGTCCGGGTCATCGCGCGCAAATTGCTGCGGCGGATTGACATCGCCAAAGCCCTCGCTATAGCCCGCCAAGGTCGCGGATCAAGGTGAATACCGCGTTAATCCTGCGGGGACCGGCATTCTTGTAGCGGAAGAGCCAAGCACCGCGCAAGTCCGCCCGAAGACCGCTCAGGACCAAACACGCCGCAGATAAGCCGAAACGAAGCCGGGCATCGCGGCATCCAAATCGTGGCGCGAACGCGCCAGGCGGATGCCGACAAACTCAGGCGTTTGCTGATGCGCGAGGTTACGCACGATCTGCGCGCGCAACGCCTCGCCATCGAGCGGCGCAATCACCTGGCGGATGAGCGCCAGATAACAGCGATCACGCACCATCGTCCAACCGGATTCGGGATTGAGTTCGGCGATCGCCAGGCCGGTTTCTTCCATGAGCTCGCGGCCGAGATTGGCGCCGAGGTCAAGCATGCCAGCCGCATCGAGATCGGCCGGTTCCGGCGTCCCGCACGGGAACGTCAGCAGTCCGGCATTAAAGGTCGATTGTGCCATCTCACCGATCACGAACGCGCCATCGGCGCTCCGCAACGCCGCGGCAGCGAAGACGTTGTAGACGCTCGTGTCGGGGAATCTCCAATCGCGCCACGCGCAGAAGCTTGCGTAATCGGCCTCGAAGCACGCGCCGCTCAACACAGCGTCTGCTATCGCGTAGCGCTGCAGCAACACGATGCGGCCGTTCCACACCCCGGCACGCCGGCGCTGCACCTCTGCGAAATGCCGATCGATGTCGTCGCGCCGCTCGGCGGCGAACGGCCAAGACCATGCCTCAAGCACGATCTCCGTGCGGTCGAGCGCGGCGATCTCGATATTCGGCGCGCCCGACGCTGTCACGGCTAGTCAGCGATACTTGCCTTGTGGCGTTACCGACGCCGACGTCACTTATGCCACGGATTGACGAACAATCCGATCAAGCCGGTGACGCCCTTCACGTGCGGCGACGGCGGCGATCCGAACTTCGCCGTCAGATCCTCACGCGTCAAACCAGCCGGCAACTCGCCCGGCGCAAAGTCGGTCGCGATGAGCGTCAACGTATAATGGTGCGCAGTCTGGCCGGGAGGCGTACAGGGACCCGAATAATGGCCGACGCCCATCAGGCTCTTGCCGCCGACATATTGGTCCGAATCCTTGCTGGTTGCGCCCTCGGCAAAGCCCTTCACCTTGCTGGGGTCGATGCCATAGGCGACCCAGTGACTGACACCGAACGGCGCGCGGCCTTCCGGATCGAACATCAAAAGAACCAGGCTCTTGGTGCCGTCCGGCACGTTGGTCCAGTGCAGTTCCGGCGAAACGTTCTCACCAACGCAGTTCGGCGCCTTACCGGTCGGATTGGCGTTGGCCATCTTCTTCGGCATCATGTGGCCATCCGAGAAAGTCTTCGACGCCAGCGTAAAGAGACCGGCAGCATTGGCCGTCGTGGCGCCAAGCCCCAATGCCAACGTCACGGCTGCAGCCGCGAATAAACCCGTAGAATTCATACCCGTTCCTCCCGTTTATGGATTGTCGCCACTACCAGCGCTCAGTGTAACGAGCGCAACTTCGAGATCAAGGCGGACTCGCACCTCATCGACGGCCGCGCTGCCTGACGCGCTTTTCGCACTTACAGGTGCTGGATCAGCCCGGAATCGATCAGTAGGCGGTTGAAGCGCCGCGCCGTTGCGCCGTCATCGCAACCGTAGAACAAGCCATGACAACGCAGCAGAATCCTCTTTTGCGCGGCG
Source organism: Xanthobacteraceae bacterium (assembly GCA_049300295.1). Lineage (GTDB taxonomy): Bacteria > Pseudomonadota > Alphaproteobacteria > Rhizobiales > Xanthobacteraceae > BOG-931. The sequence continues at coordinate 37,071 of JBAQJL010000014.1, read as the reverse complement.
AAGGAGGGATCGAGTGGCAGGCCGGCGGCCTCGAGCGTCACCAGCGGGAGATAAGGACCTTCCAGCGTATCGAGCGCAGTTGAAACGTCGACTGGCTTAAAATTGACCGCGTCGATGGCGTAGTAGGTCGTAAAATAACGCGGATCATGCGTCATCAGCCGGCGCTGAATGTCCGCGTTACTGAGATCCGGCTCGATGATCTCCGTTGAGAAATAGGGTTGGTGATCACCGTAGCGCACCAGGAGGAAGGAGTCGTCTGGAAATTCACGCTTGAGTTTTTCCAGAAACTGCGCGTAGTCGTGCGCGCTCATGGCCTGCCGGCGCAGATATTCGTCGACCTCCACATCGTCGTTGCCAGGGTCCTTCCATTGCGGCGGCGTGAGATCGGGCCGGAAGGGGTGATCCGGATTCCACGGCAGGTGGTTGGCCTCGAGATAGACATAGACGAACATCGGGCCGGTCGCGTGCTGCTCCCGGAACAGCTTCAGCGCCGCATCGTAGAAGAAACTGTCAGGCTCGATACCCGAGGCGTTGAGGTCGTCCTTGTCGAAGAAGAATTTGACGCCGGCCGAGGCCTCGAAACTCTTTTCGCTCAGGAACGCGCCATATGCCGGATAGAGCGTGTAGGTACGATAGCCGCAGCGCTCCAGCGCCGCGGGAAGCCCACGCTTGACGCGGCCAGCCGCGATCCTCGTCACGAAATAGGAAAAAGCCCCGAAGGTGCGCGCGGCAAGGCCGTCGAGCACGTTATACTCGGTGTACCAGCTTGGGCCGCCGTTGCCTTCAACGATAAAATTGCGCTCCTTGCCGTCGAACGAAAGAAAATGCGCGCCATAACCCTCCGGCACGTCGACGTCCGGCGCGCGGCGAATGTCGAAGCTCGACTCGTCGTGGATCAGGATGATGTGCGGCGGCTTTTTCGCCGGCCGGCACGCGGCCGCTGGCGGCAGGCTGCCCGTGACATTAGGATCTGACTCCATCAAGCCCTGGGTCATCAGCGCGGAAACCGCATCAACCCCCGAGCGCGCGAACGAAGAGAATTCGTTGCCGCCATAGAAAGCTTGATAGGGCACCAGCGGAAGCGCCTTCTCCAGAATCGTCAGCCCAACGAGGCAAACGAGCGCCAGGATGAGCGCCGCTGGCCGGCGCACGCGGAACGGATCGTACCGCCAGGCAAGTGCGACAAGCGGGATGAGCACGACTGCGCCCAGCGCCGCGAACCACCGCAGATCCGGAAAGATGGTGAACAGGAAGGCGATGGTGTCGGTATCGACGATCATCACGTCGACGAAGTTGGCCGTCATCCACATCACGTCGTACTTGAGCTGCGACAGCAGGACGAGAAGCGTGACCAGGATAAGCGCCACGAGCCCCGCGACAGCAGGCCGGCGTATGAATGCCAGCAACAGAAAATTCAAAAGTCCCCAGCCCAGCAGATACCCCGCAATGGATATGCTGTTGTTTTCGGTCGCCAGCATGATGCCCAGCGCAACCAGCTGCGGCAGCACCAGCAGCATTGCCGATCCACGGAATCGGGTCGCGAAAAAATTGGCCTGTCCGAAACGCTTGCTGAGCGAAAGCAGGGCAGCACGCATGGCATCGCGCCACCCCCGGGAACCGATTGAAGATAAACACTTTTCCCCGCGCACCGGCGCCTTGTCATAAAACTGTAATTATTACGTCATGGCAAGGGGTAGCGGGCGAAGTGCGCTCTCCCTCCCAGCCGCTTAGCTATTGTCCAGGCTTGTGCCGCAATCCCGTCAGGGTTCGTCGCGTTCGGGAAGGCAGACGAAGATCAGGACGCCGAGCAGCACGGCTGTGATCCGAAAGGCCGCTTCCTGCCCATTCCACGTCTTCGATTGCCACATGGCAAAATACTCGCCGGCAACGACCAGAAAGCCGAAAAACCACAGGGTGAAGCCGACAGTCAGACCGGCCACCGCCCAAACCTTGGCGCGGTTGAACGCCACAGCGGGCGCGTTGATGAGCCCAAGTAACGCCAGCGCGCCAACGATCAACAGCAGGCTCGTCACCGCCTCCAAGGCGATGATGACGATGTAGGCGGCCGTCCATAACCGCGGATCGGTGATCGCGCGATGCATCAGTGCATTGTGCGGAAACGTCGTGTCCATGCTCAGCACATGGCGCACGAATTCATAGTTGGAGTTGTAGTCGACAACGTTGTCGTAAGCGACGACGAAGGCGAAGGCTGCGATCGTGGCAACCAGCACGATTTTGGCGAAACGCATGACAAGCACGGCGTCAGCCCTCGCCAATCCGCCGTCAGTTACGCGAGCGATCCACCAGCGCGCGCTGCTTGATCCACGGCATCATCTCGCGCAGCTTGGCGCCGATCTGTTCGGCGGGATGCTCAGCGAGCTTTGCGCGGGTTGCCTTGAATGAGGTTTGGTTGACCTTGTTCTCCAGCATCCAGTCGCGGGTAAAGCGGCCGGACTGGATGTCGGTGAGGATGCGCTTCATCTCAGCACGCGTTTCCGACGTGATGACGCGCGGACCGGAGACGTATTCACCGTACTCGGCTGTGTTCGACACCGAGTAGTTCATGTTGGCGATACCACCCTCGTAAATCAGGTCCACGATCAGCTTCATTTCGTGGATGCATTCGAAATAGGCCATCTCCGGCGCATAGCCGGCATCGCAGAGCGTGTCGAAACCGGCCTTCATCAGTTCGACGACGCCGCCGCACAGCACGGCCTGCTCGCCAAACAGGTCGGTCTCGCATTCCTCCTTGAAGGTGGTCTCGATGATGCCGGCACGGCCGCCGCCGATCGCGGCGCCATAGCTCAGACCGAGGTCGTGGGCGTTGCCCGAGGCGTCCTGATGGATCGCGAGCAGGCACGGCACACCGGCACCGCGCTGATATTCCGACCGGACGGTATGACCCGGCCCTTTCGGCGCAATCATCAGCACGTCGATGCCTTTGGCGGGCTCGATCAGATTGAAGTGAACGTTGAGGCCGTGCGCGAACATGATCGCAGCACCGTCCTTGATGTTCTTGACGATATGGTCGCGATAGATATCGGCCTGCAATTCGTCGGGCGTCAGCATCATCATCACATCGGCCCACTTCGCGGCTTCGGCGACCTCCATCACCTTGAGCTTCTCGCCCTCGGCCTTTTTGACGCCCTGCGAACCCTTGCGCAGCGCCACAACGACCTCTTTGACGCCGGAATCGCGCAGGTTGAGCGCATGGGCGTGGCCCTGGCTGCCATAGCCGATGATGGCGACTTTCTTGCCCTTGATCAGGTTCAGGTCGGCGTCACGGTCGTAGTAAACACGCATGGTTCTTACCCCTAGTCAGGCCGGTTGTTTGAATGATTGTTTCCGCTGCAGCTTTTAGGTTCTATGAGCTGTCTCGACAAGCCCGGATCGAACTGCAGTGCGGCGCAGCGGCTTTTTCCCGCTGGCTGCGCAATTGCCGTCGAATTGCTCTCGCGCCCGGGCGATCTTCCCCTGATTGCGCAAAGCCCAGGCGCCGAGCGCCGACACGGGCTGCAAGAGATCGCGGCCAAGCGGCGTAAGCGCGTAATCGACCCGTGGTGGGATGGTCGGGAAGACTGTGCGGGTGACGAGGCCGTCGCGCTCAAGCCCTCGCAATGTCAGCGTCAGCATGCGCTGGGAAATGCCGCCGATCGTCCGCCGCAGTTCATTGAAACGCAACGGCCGCTCGCCAAGCCGGGTGACAACCAGCACCGACCATTTATCGCCGACGCGCGCGAGCACATCGCTGACGGCGCGGCAATCGGAAGGCAACCCGTTGTGCCTCGGTTTCATCGATGTGCCCTCTTGTGGCTTCCTCTAATGGTCACTTATGTAGCCCTAGTTACGAATTCTAACTAGGAACCGCAACCATGCCAAAGCCTCAGATCGCCGTCATTGTCGGCTCGAATCGCCGCGAGTCAATCAATCGCAAGCTCGCTCAAGCGCTGATCAAGCTCGGCGCGGATAAATTTGATGCCAGGATCGTTCGCATCGACGATTTGCCGATCTACAACCAGGACAATGAGGGCAACCTGCCCGCCGAGGTTTCGCGCTTCAAGGACGAAATCGCCAAGGCCGACGGCGTGCTGTTCGTCACCCCGGAGCATAACCGTTCGGTGCCGACCGTACTCAAGAACGCAATCGACTGGGGCGCGCGCCCGTTCGGCACCAGCGTGTGGCCCAACAAGCCCGGATTCATCACCGGCACATCGCCCGGCGCAATCGGCACCGCCCTCGTCCAGGCGAACTTGCGAACCGTCATGCTTGGCCTCGGCATGACCCTCCTCGGCGGCGAATCCTATGTCCAGTTCAAGCCCAATCTGGTGGACGATCAGGGCAATATCAGCGACGAGAACACCAAGAAGTTCTTACAGGGCTTTGTCGATCGCTTCGCCACGCTGGTCGAGAAATTGTCGGGAAAATCCGCGTAGCGGCGGCTACATCCCCTCTGGCCCGCGCGCGATGGCGACCACGCCGGTGCGCGACACTTCGACAAGGCCGACCGGCAGCATCAGGTTGATGAAGCTTTCGATTTTGTCGGAAGCCCCCGTGATCTCGAACACGAAGCTCTCGGTGGTGGCGTCGATGACGCGGGCGCGAAACGCATCGGCAAGCCGCAGCGCCTCCATGCGCGCTTCACCGGTACCGCGCACCTTGACCATCGCAAGTTCGCGCGCGAGCGCCGGGCCCGTTGTGGTTAGATCGATCACACGGTGCACCGGCACCAGGCGATCAAGCTGATTCTTGATCTGCTCGAGCACCATGGGCGTGCCGCGCGTGACGATAGTGATACGGGACAGATGCTTCTGATGCTCGGTCTCTGAAACAGTCAGCGAATCGATGTTGTAGCCGCGACCGGAAAACAGTCCGACGACGCGCGCCAGCACGCCCGGCTCGTTATCGACGAGTACACACAGCGTGCGGGTCTCAACGCCCTCGCTCGCGCCGGCTGCGGGGTAATGGGATGTTGCGGTGCTGGTATTCACGGCCAGTCTCCTTACCGCTTGAGGCGGGCAAAAGCCCAGTCACGGCCGAGGCCGCGCTTGAGCGCGAGTTCAATCCACAGCATGGCATGCGCTTCCAGGAGCCGCGCATTGCGCAGCGGTCCTGCGTCGATCACGTCGAAACCGAGCGACGCTACAAGGTCGATGACCTTAGGCTTGTTGGCGGCGTCATCGCCGGCCACGAACATCACCGATTTGACGCCATGATAGACCGGCTCGGCCATGTTGCCGAAACCGGTGGTGTTCAGGGTCTTGAAGATCGATGCGCCGGCGGCCCAGCCTTGAACTTTTTCGCCGGCCGAGATGCTGTGGCCGATCTCAAGGCCGAGCCCGTCGGGCCCCATCGCCAGCGGATTGGTCGCGTCCAGAACGATCTTGCCGCTCACATTGCCGAGCGAGCGGACCGCGGCTTCAGCCTGTGGCCATGGCGTGGTCAGCACGATGAAATCGGCCGAAGCCGCGGCCTCCGCGGGAGTAGCGGCGCGCGCTTTGCCGCTCAGCTTGGCGACAATTGCCTGGGCCTTCTCCGCCGCTGGATTGCGCACGCCGAACAAGATCTCATGTCCGGCTTTTTGCGCCCACGCCGTGCCGAGCGTCCCGCCGACATTGCCGGCGCCGATAATGGCGATTTTCATGGTTGATCCTCGCTCCTGCTGTCGTCATCCGCACAGGCGGACAATCCAGTAATCAGTGATCACTGGGTCCCCGCTTACGCGAGGACGACAATAATAATCACACCAGCATCTTGCCTTCTTCCGTGACTGCGTCCTCGACGCGGGTGGCCGCGTCGCCGAGCAGCATTTCGTTATGCGCGCGGCCCGACGGTATCATCGGGAAGCAGTTTTCCATCGGATCGACCACGCAATCGAAAATCACCGGCTTCTTCACGTCGATCATCTCGCGAATTTTCTCGTCGAGTTCGCCCGGATGTTCGCAGCGGATACCGTGAGCGTGGTAGGCCTCGGCCAGCTTGACGAAATCCGGCAACGCCTCGGTGTAGGAATGCGAGTAGCGACCGCCATGCAGCAACTCCTGCCACTGCCGCACCATCCCCATGTATTGGTTGTTGAGGATGAAGATCTTGATCGGCAGATCGTGCTGCACCGCCGTCGACATTTCCTGCATGTTCATCAACACCGAGGCTTCGCCGGCGATGTCGATGACGAGCGAATTCGGGTGTGCCAGCTGCACGCCGACGGACGCGGGCAAGCCGTAGCCCATGGTGCCGAGTCCGCCCGATGTCATCCAGCGATTGCCTTCCTGGAACTGATAGAACTGCGCCGCCCACATCTGATGCTGGCCGACTTCGGTGGTGATGTAGGTATCGCGGTCCTTGGTCAGCTCGTAGAGTCGCTGGATGGCATATTGCGGCTTGATGATCTCATTAGAGTTGCGATAGGCCAGCGAATTCTTCGTCCGCCACTTGTTGATCTGCGCCCACCAGGCGTCGAGTGCTTTCTTGTCCGGCTTGTGGCCACCGGCGCGCCACAGCCGCAGCATGTCTTCCAGCACATGCGCGCAATCGCCGACGATGCCGAGATCGACCTTGACGTTCTTGTTGATCGACGACGGGTCGATATCGATGTGGATTTTCTTCGAACCGGGCGAGAAGGCGTCGAGGCGCCCGGTGATGCGGTCGTCAAAGCGCGAGCCGACCGCGATCATCAGGTCGCAATCGTGCATCGCCCAGTTCGCTTCCCAGGTGCCGTGCATGCCGAGCATTCCGAGCCATTGCGGGTCGGCGGCCGGGAAAGCGCCGAGCCCCATCAGCGTCGAAGTAACGGGGAAGCCGGTCAGCTTGGCCAGTTCGCGCAACCCACTGATCGCCGCACTGCCGGAATTGATCACACCGCCGCCGGTGTAGAACAGCGGCCGCTTGGCGGTTGCCATCAGCTCGACCGCCTGCTTGATCTTGTCGGGATCGCCCTTGAGCTTCGGCCGATAGCCCTTGTGCTGGAATTCCTTGGGCTTGAAATAGGTGCCCTTGGCGAATTGCACATCCTTCGGCACATCGACCACGACCGGCCCCGGCCTGCCGCTCGACGCGATATGGAACGCCTCGTGCAGAACGCGCGGCAGATCGGCGACGGTTTTGACCAGATAATTGTATTTGGTGCACGGCCGCGTGATGCCGACCGTGTCACATTCCTGGAAAGCGTCGTTGCCAATCAGATGCGTCGGCACTTGGCCGGTGATGACAACCAGCGGGATCGAGTCGCACAAGGCATCGGTCAAACCGGTGACCGCATTGGTCGCGCCCGGCCCGGACGTGACCAGCACGGTGCCGACCTTGCCGGTCGAGCGCGCATAACCCTCGGCGGCGTGCACGGCGCCCTGCTCGTGTCGAACCAGGATGTGGCGCACCTTGTCTTGCTGAAACAGCGCATCGTAGATCGGCAGCACAGCGCCGCCGGGGTAGCCGAAAAGGCAATCCACGCCCTGATCGGCCAGTGCCGCTATCACCATTTCCGCGCCGGTCATTTCGGTCATCGCTCGCTCCACTCTTCGATCGCCCTCGGACATCTGGCCATTCGGTATCAAGAAAGAGGCTTGGGTATAAAAAGAGGCTTGGGTAATAAAAAAGGGGCTTGTCAGCCCCTGGATACGCGCACCGCCACATCTCGCGGGTGGGATCATCCACCCTCGGCGGTGCGCCTCGGTACGAGGATCAGCAATTTGGCAACCAAATTAAGCACGAGATTTGCCCGCTTTGCTTTGTTCTGTATTTATATGCGCGGTTGTAAGTTTGGTCAAGCCGCGCCGCAATGAAGCAAATGGTCAGCCTTGTCCCCATCATCGCCTGGCTCGCCGCCCTGCTGGCGGCATGGATCGAGATCGGGCGCGGTCGACGTCCCCGTACCACGGCCTTTATGGCCGATCGGCTGGTGCGCGCGGTGCTTATCTTTCCACTCGGACTGATGAGCCTGTGGGCGGCTTTCGGCCACATCTTCTTTCCTGAGATGGCGGCTCGGGCAATCGGCTGGCAGACCAGTCCATTCCAGTTCGAAGTTGGCGTCGCCAATCTCGGCATCGGAATAGCGGCGCTCTACGCAGCTTTCCGCAGTCGCGACGCGCAGATCGCGGCGGGTCTGGTCGCGGCCGGCTTTTTGGGCGGAGCGGGCATCGGCCATATCCGCGACATCGTCCACGCAGGCAATTTCGCACCCGGTAATGCGGGTCCCATTCTGTTTACGGATTTTCTCACTCCGATCGCGATCTTCGTTCTGCTTTATCTGGCGCGGGGCTACAGACCGGGCACGCCGCAGAATTAAGGCAGCCGTCGCGGCAGGAAATGCGGCCGGAATCTGGCACGACTTTATTCAAACACACGTTTGAAATCGAAAAACCGCGGAAAATCGCGTTTATTAACCGCGCCCAAGCGTCACAGCACGGCCGCGATTCGGCAACGCCGGGGCCTGCAAATTGCCAGCGCGCCCTGATGTCCTCGCGTCCAGCTCAAGCGCGGCCGTGCATCCTGCGCTGCGCATTCGTTACACTGCTGGAGGGGACCATGGTTGCCGGATTCCTGCGCTCCACGTTTGCCGCTATCGTCACCCTGCTCGCTCTTGCGATCGGTGTCATCGCACCGGCCGCGGCGGCGGCACCGCCGGCAGGCGCGATGCCGCCGTCGACCGGCATGATCCTGAAATGGATCAATGATTATCGCCACCGGCCTGACCCCGAGCGTCTGCCGATGGTGGTCAAGGCGCTGAGCGCGCTCCAGACCTTCAAGGATTCTGAGACCTGCGGCGCCTATATCGGCTTCATCGCCGGCGTGCTCGGCGCCAATCCGACCCGCGCACCACGACTGATCAGTTCTATGCTCTCGATCGCGCCGTCGGACCGCTGGGTGCTGGTGCGTGCCATCGCCTATTCGGGATTGCCGACCTGGAAGGATCTGCTCGTCTCAGTCGGCGACCGCATGCCCGAGCGCCATGAGATGATCAATCGCTATCTCGAAGGCGAACTGCCCACGCTCAATCAGGTCGCGTACCCAACCCACGCGCCCGGCATGTTCGACAAGATCAAGGTCGCGCTGAAAATCGGCGACGGCGACAAGAAGCCGGTTGCACTGCAGCCGAGTCCGGAGCTGATCGACGTGTTGTGGGGATACTACCTCGCCACCGGCGCCTACCAGCCGATCGGGCAAATCGTCAAGCTGTTGCCGCTCGCCGATGATCGCGACAGCGTCGACAATCTCACCACCGGCAGCGCGGCAAAATTCACCCTCGCCAGCAATGCGGTGCGCGATCTCACGCTGTTGGCCATGCTCAAGTGGTCGGTGAAGCATCAGCCGAAGGAGACCGCCAAGGCGCTCAACGCCGTCATCGTCACTGCCGAGGATGTCGACACCGGCGACATGCGCAAAAAATCGCTGGCGGCGATCGAGCAGCTCAAGCAAAAGGGTCCCGACTCCAAGCGCGAGCTGACCGGCATGGGCCAGATCGGGCAAGGCGCGCTTGCGGTGGGCTGCATCGCCGCCGCGGCCGCGGGCCAAGTCGAATTCGGCATACCTTGCGTGATCGGCGGCGCCAGCTATTCGGCGGGCATGGCATACATGTCCAACCAGTGATCAGACCGCCGTGCCGGTCTGAGCCTGTGCGCTGTTGAGGATCGCGTTCAGCTCCGGAATACACGAGCCGCAATTCGTGCCGGCGCGCAGCACGGCGCCGATCTCGGCGACGCTGGTGAGCCGCCTGCTGACGATGGCGCCGTGCAGCGTGTTCAACCCGACGCCGAAACATGAGCAGATCGTCGGGCCGGCGGCATTCAGCGCCGCCGCTCCTCCCAGGTCGCCGGCGAGTACGAAGGCGCGCGCTTCCGGTTCGATGCGGGTACCCAGCAGCGCCGCCGCTGCCTCGCGCGGCGGCAGCGCCGAGCCGGTTCTGGCGATGAATAGGCAGGCTTCCAGTTTCCGACCCACCATGCTGGCGTATCGATAGGTGCCGCGCGCCGGGTCGGCGTAGATCACAAGCTCTGCCGCCGTCGATGCGCCGAGCAATGCCGCAATCCAGAACTCGGTGCCGCGGCCACTTGGCAAGGGCTCCCAACCCATCAGCGTGAAGGCGTGTCCCCGCTCCAGCGGTACACGCGCCCAGTAGTACGAACCTTGCGGCACGTGCGCGCTGCTACTGAGCAGCAAGCCCTGCCAGTGCGTTGCGACGGCAGTGAGACGCACCGGTGAGGCTTTGAGCTCGGGCTGTCCCGATACCGGATCGGTGGCCGCGCCAACGAGCCGGCCGATCGGACCCGCGGAGGTGAACTGATCGGTCCAATGCATCGGCGCGAACACTTCGCCGGCGCGCAGGCCACCCGCGACGCGAAACGGAAGCACCGCGGCGCCATGCGGACTTTCGACTCGGACAAGATCGCTGTCCTTCAGTTGCAAGCGCGCCACGTCTTCCGAGCAAATATCGACGCGCGGTTCACGCTGATGCGCCATCAGCCGCGGCAGTCTGCCGGTGCGCGTCATGGTGTGCCACTGATCGCGCACGCGACCGGTGTTGAGGATGAACGGAAACTGCTCGCCAGCCGGCACCACTGGCGCGCGGTACGGCGTCGGCACAAAGCGGGCGCGGCCGTCCGCAGTGGTGAAACCAGTGCCGTCGCCGAACAGCCGCTTGACGCCCGGACGCGGTTGTTCGGCACCGCGCCGCAGCGGCCAGTACATTGGCGGGAAAGAATCGTAGTCCTCGTCGCTGAGATCAGCGAGCGCGCCAATGTCGAACAAGCGCCCTTTAGGTTCGTTGTTCTCAAACGCCGACAGCCGCGCGTGCTCGCGGAAAATGTCGATCGGCGTGCGATAATCGAACGCCTCAGCCCATCCCATGCGCCGCGCCACTTCGGCCAGCATCCACCAGTCCGGCCGTGCTTCGCCAGGCGCCGGCCTGAATGCACGCTGCCGCGAGATGCAGCGTTCCGAATTGGTGACAGTGCCGTCCTTTTCGGCCCAGGCTGCAGCCGGCAACACGATTTCGGCAAAGCGGGTCGTGTCGGTCGGCCAGCAATCGCTGACGGCAACGAACGGGCAGGCCGCGAGCGCGGCGCGAACACGTTCGGCGCGTGGCATGCTCGCGGCGGGGTTGGTACTCAGAATCCATAGCGCCTTGATCTGGCCATCGAGCACCGCATCGAACAGCTCGACGGCCTTGAGACCGGGCTGCGTGGCGATGCGCGGGGCATTCCAGAAGCGGCGCACGCGATCGACGTCGGCCGCATTGGCAAAGCCCATATGGGCGGCGAGCTGATTGGCGAGCCCGCCGACTTCGCGACCGCCCATCGCATTGGGCTGCCCGGTCAACGACAGCGGGCCCAGGCCGGGTCGACCTACGCGTCCCGTTGCCAAATGACAATTGACGATCGCGTTGACCTTGTCGGTACCGGCCGAGGATTGATTGACGCCCTGCGAGTAGAGTGTGACGGTCCGTTCGGTCGCGGCAAACCACTGATAAAACCGCTCGAGATCATCGATCGCTACATCGGCGACCGCGGCGACTTCGGCGAGCGACGGCACGGCTTCGCGCGCTGATTTGATCGTTTCGTCGAACCCGGTTGCGTAATCGTGCGTCCACGCATTATTGCAAGCGCCGCTCGCCGCAAGATGCAACAGCAGGCCGGCGAACACCGCGACATCCGTTCCGGGCCGCAGCGCGAGATGAATGTCGGCAATATCGCCAGTCGCCGTGCGCCGCGGATCGATCACCACGACCTTGGTGCCCCGCCTTTCGCGCGCGGCGGCAAGACGCTGATACAGCACCGGATGGCACCACGCCGCGTTACTGCCGACGAGCACCACCAGATCGGCAAGCTCGATGTCCTCATAGCAGCCGGGCACGATGTCTTCGCCGAAGGCGCGGACGTGGCCGGCGACCGACGACGCCATGCAGAGCCGCGAGTTGGTGTCGATATTGGCGCTGCCGACGAATCCCTTCATCAGCTTGTTGGCAACGTAATAATCCTCGGTGAGAAATTGGCCGGATACGTAGAACGCGACCGAATCCGGACCGTGATCGGCCACCGCCCGCATCATGGCGGCGGCGATGCGATCGAGCGCTTCATCCCAGCTCGCGTTGCGGCCGCCGATCTGCGGGTGCAGCAGTCTGCCGTCGGTCGCGAGCGTGTCGCCGAGCGCCGCGCCCTTCGAGCACAACCGGCCTTTGTTGGCGGGATGATCCGGATCCGCCGACAGCGTGCCATCAGCGGCGGCGACCAGGCCACAGCCGACACCGCAATACGGACAGGTGGTGCGGATCACGCGTGCTGCCATTGCGGCACCGCACGCGCCGCGCCGGAGACGATCGTCGTCGCGTCGGCCTCCGGCACGAGCCCGGCCTCGCTCTTCTCGGCAAAGCTGCGGCCAAACACCAGGCGATCGCGGATCGCCGACACATCTACTTTGTCGCGCATCAATTCCACGTACCACGGGCCGTCGCCGACGCTGCCGTACAGCACGGCGCCGACCAAACGGTCATTGCGCACGATGAGCTTTTTGTAGAGACCGAGCTTGGCGTCGTGCAGCGTGATCTCTTCGTCGGCATCGTCGGCCGCGGCGAGCGCGCCAGCCGAGAACACGTCGACGCCGGTAATCTTCAGACTGGTGAACACTGGCGGCGGCGCGTAGACGGCCGCGCGGTCGCCGGCGAGTTGTGCGCCACAGACCTTGGCCTGATCCCAGATCGGCGCCACCAACCCGAACACCTGTCCGTTATGTTCGACGCACTCGCCCACTGCAAAAATATCCAGATCGCTGCTGCGCATGTCGTCGCCAACCAGAATCCCGCGGTTGACGTCGAGCTCTGCGATCCGGGCCAGATCGATGTTCGGGCGGATGCCGATCGCGAGCACGACGAAGTCGGCTGGGAGCCTGCGGCCATCCGCCAGCACGACCGCCTGCGCCCGCTCGTCGCCGGCAATCTCCTCGGCTTGGCAGTTGGTGAAAAAGACGATGCCGCGGGCATCGAGATCGCGGCGCAACAATTCGCCAGCCGCGACATCGAGCTGCCGCTCCATCAGCGTCGGCATCAAATGCACGAGCGCAACCGACATGCCGCGCCGCTTCAGCCCCCACGCCGCTTCAAGGCCAAGCAGCCCGCCGCCGATGACAACAGCACGTCGGCCACTGCGCGCCGCTGCGACCATCGCCTCGGTATCGGCCATGTCGCGGAACGCCCGCACATTGGGCAGACCAACGCCGGGAATCGGCGGCGCCAGCGGCTTCGAGCCGGTCGCCAGTAACAGTGAGTCATATGGCACTGCAGAACCGTCGGCCAACATCACGTGACGGGCAGCACGGTCGATGCCGACCGCGGCGATCCCGGTCATCAGGCGGATACCGCGCTTGCCGTACCAGCTCCACGGGTTGACGATGATGTCGTCGCGCGTCTTGTCGCCGGCCAACACGGATGACAACAGGATGCGGTTGTAATTCAGCTCCGGCTCGGCGCCGATCACGGTGATGTCGAAATGATCAGGCGCGCGCGCGAGCAACTCTTCGACCGTGCGCATTCCGGCCATGCCGTTGCCGACCACCACGAGCCGCGCGCGCCGGTGATCGCTCATGAGGCGGCCCTACTCGGCGGCAGCGCTGCGGCCATGGGCCTCAATCGCCTTGATCTGCTCGGGAGTCATGTCCAGCTCCTGGATGGCGTTTCGACGGCCCGGCGTGCGCCTGCCCTAGACGCGCGCTTGAGCAAGACTCGCCACACCTGCGGTCACGGAGCTCTTACGCAGGTAGTACCACCACGTGAGCGCGACGCAGGTTACGTAAAACGCCAGGAAGATCGCCAAGGCCAATTGCGGACTGCCGGTCACGGCGATCGACTTGCCAAAGCCGGTCGGGATCAAAAATCCGCCGCAAGCGCCGATCGCGCTGATAAATCCCAGCGCAGCGGCGCTCTCGAGACCTGCCGCTTTCAGCGCGAGCGCACGGCCGGCCTCGCCAAGGCCCTTGGACTCCCTGAGTTTTTCCTCGCGGAAAATCGATGGAATCATTCGAAATGTCGAACCGTTGCCAATACCGGTCGTCACGAACAAAATCAGAAACATTGCCAGGAAACCGGCAAAGTCTTTGATGTCCACGAAGTAGACGACGCCGATTGTCGCGGCGCCCATGGCGATGAAATTCCAGAACGTCACGATGGCTCCGCCGACTTTATCGGCAAGCTTGCCGCCAAATGGACGTGCGAGCGAGCCAACGAGGGGTCCAAGGAAGGCAATGCCGATCGTGACCGCTGGAAATTGCGTCTTGATCAACAGGGGAAACGCGGCCGAGTAACCGATGAAGGACCCGAATGTCCCGATATAGAGATAAGACATTATCCAGGTGTGTTTGCGCTTGACGATGACAAGCTGGTCCTTGAACGTCGAGCGCGCCGAAGTGAGATTGTTCATGAACAAGACGGCGCCGGTTACCGCGATTGCCAGCGGCACCAGCCAGATCAAACCCGCGTTCTGAAGATAAACGCCGCCGATCGGGTTCGCCTGATACAGACTGATAAATCCGAACCCCATCAGAATCGGCACCAACAGCTGCACGGTGCTGACGCCGATATTTCCGCCGGCGGCGTTGAGGCCGAGCGCCCAGCCCTTCATGCGGTCCGGATAGAAGAACGAGATATTGGCCATGCTCGATGCGAAATTGCCGCCGCCGAGCCCTGCCGTTGCCGACACCCACAGCATCGTCGAGAACGGAGTGTCGGGTCGACTCACGAAATATGCGAGCGCAATCGTCGGAATGAACAATAAGGTCGCGCTGACGATCGTCCAGTTTCGCCCGCCGAACGTCGTGACCGCGAACGTGTAGGGAAATCGCATGAGAGTGCCGACCAGGCCGGGCAGCGCCACAAGCTGAAACAGCTGGGCTGTCGTGTAGTGAAATCCGGCCTGCGGCAATTTGGTTGCGACGATGCTCCAGATCAGCCAGATCGAAAATCCGAGATGCTCGGCGACGATCGACCAGATGAGATTGCGCCGGGCGATGAACTTGCCTGTCGACTGCCAGAACGTTTCATCTTCGGGCTTCCAGACGGCTATCCAGGATGTGCTGCGCATGCGATCGACGCTCCCTTCACGGCTTCACCGAGGAGGTGCTTCGCAAGCCCTGTGCCAGTCCCAAAGCATTGGAGAAATGGCGGTTTTACCCTCGCGGAATAGCCGTTATGCGCACTTTTCAGGCGGCGCGGCGAAGGATTGTGCAGCGCACAAAATTTAAGCGCGGCGGCGCTAAAGAAATGAGCCGCGGGCAAATCGAGAGTTGCAAATAGCCGCGCAGGCGGAGTGCGCGGCAGAGCGCTGAGGAAGCGCCTTACGGCGCCTGCTCGGCCGAGATCATGCCGCCAAGCATGCGCCGCGCCTGGAGCTGCGGCGCGTCGGAGGCGATGTGGACCAAGCCATCGAGCGAACCGTCGACCCGATTGGTCTGCACCGCTTCAAGAAAATCCACATCCTCCAGGAACGTGGCACGCGATCCCTCGTACAAAAGCTTCGACATCTCAGCATCGCCGAGGCTGAAGTCACGCGAGAAGCAGAACATGTAGTGGCTGGCAAGTTCGGTTTCGGGCGTCAACAGGTGCGTGGACCAGATCGAAATACCCTTGCTACGATCACCCTGCGGCGCTCCGGTTCCCACCTTGGCGCAGCCGACGTCGAGATAGACAACGCTTGGCGAGTGCCAGCGCGCCAGCTGCCAGCGGTCGACATTGGTGGTGAAATTTCCGGCCTTGGCGAACAGCGGCGGCGGCTGCACGTCGAGCAGCCAGCGGCTGACTCCCACGCCGTCATCGAGCCGCTCGACTTTCATCGGCTCGGTGGCTTCGCGCGGATCGCCCGCAATGGTGCGCTTGTGCACGTGAGCGACGTGGGTGAAATCGAGCAGATTGTCGATGATGAACTGATAATTCGATTTGACATGAAGCCGGCCGGGAGTTGCCGTCCATTGCGGCTCCGACAACCACGGCATGTCGGGAATCTTTGCGGTGTCGGCTTTGGCCGACTCGCCCATCCAGATCCAGACCACGTTCCATTTTTCGGCGACCGGATAGCTACGCACCTTGGCGCCGGACGGCACCTGAACCTGGCCCGGTACCTCGACACACTTGCCGGTAACGTCAAACTTGAGCCCGTGATAACCGCACGCCAGGTACTGGCCCGCGACCTCGCCTAGCGACAGCGGCGCGGCGCGGTGACAGCAGCAATCCTCCAGCGCGCCGACCTCGCCATTGGCATTGCGAAACAGCACAACCCTGTCATTGAGGAGAATCTTAGCGACCGGCTTGTCCGTCAGCTCATGGGACCACAGCGCCGTGTACCAGCCATTGCGCAGAAACATTCGCAACCTCCTCGCTGCCGCCATTAGGCTTGCTTGTTTTTACCACCTATTCCTAGCGCGTCGGCGCGTCTCCATCCAGACGGGCCATTTCGCCACGCCGTCAGGTTGAACGGCGCGGTAAAGACGACCGCGCCCGCGAAAAAGGTCAACGCGCCATCGCGCGCAGCTGCGCCTCGACCTCGGACAGCGCCCGCTCCGGCTCGACCCAGGCGAAGTCCGGCAGCTGGTTGCGGAACCAGGTCCCCTGCCGTTTGGTGTATTGGCGTGTGTCGCGCTTAGCCTCCGCCACGGCCCGATCGAGCTTGATCTCGCCCTCGAGGTGACGCACGAGCCAGGGCACGCCGTGCGCCTTCATGGCCGGCAAGTCGGGCGCGAGCTTGCGCGCCACCAGGGTCCGCACTTCCTCCAGCGCACCGGCCGCCATCATGGCGTCGAACCGCGCATCAATGCGCCGGAGCAGATCGTCGCGTTCCGGCGCAAGAAAAATTTTGACGGCGCGCGCCGGGTCGAGGCTCGCCGGCTTGTTCTGTTCATGCCAATCGAGCAGCGATCGGCCGGTTGCGAGCACCACTTCGAGCGCCCGGGCAATGCGCGCGCGGTCGCCCGGCATCAGCCGCGCTGCTGCCGCCGCATCGCGCCATTTCAACTCGGCATGCAATGCGGCGACGCCATCGCTTGCGAGACGCGCCCGCACCGCCTCGCGAATGTTGGCGGGGATCGGTGGCACGGCGGCAAGTCCGCGGGTGAATGCATTGAAATAGAGGCCGGTGCCGCCGACCACGATGGCTGGGTGCGCCTTGCGTTGCGCTTCCGCGAGCGCCGCGGCGGCCTCTTCGCACCAGCGCCCGACCGAAAAATTCTCCGCCCCGTCGATATGGCCATAAAGCCGGTGCGGCAGGCGCCGCTCCTCCTCAGAACTCGGCCGCGCCGTGATGATGCGCAGATCGCGATAGACCTGCATCGAATCGGCATTGACGATGATGCCGCCGAGCTTTTCCGCAAGCTCGAGCGCCAGCGCCGATTTGCCGCTCGCCGTCGGCCCGGCAATGAGGACGAAATGCGGTTCGTTCACGGGGTTGACGTAGTGCCTTTTAGCGCGAATTAAACGCCGGGCGCGATGAGGTTTGCATCGCTTCATCGCCCCAACCTTAGTCAAATATGTGAGGCTCCGTGACCCTGATAAAGCCCTTTCGCGCGCTGCGGCCGGGACCCGGACGTGCCGCAGACGTGCTGGCACCGCCCTATGACGTGCTGTCGAGCGCCGAGGCGCGGACGCGGGCTGCTGGCAAGCCGTGGAGCTTTCTGCACGTTTCCAAGGCCGAGATCGACCTGCCGCCGGCGACCGATCCATACGACGGCGCCGTCTATGCGAAGGCGGCTGAGAATTTGCGGCGCATGACGGCTTCGGGCGTGCTGATCCGTGACGACACGCCTTGCTACTATGTTTATCACCTGACGTGGCGCGGACATACGCAGACCGGTCTCGCGGCAATCGCGTCGCTTGCCGATTACGCCACCAACCGCATCCGCAAGCACGAACTGACAACGCCCGCCAAGGAAGACGACCGCGTGCGCCAGATCGAGGCTGTCAATGCACAGACCGGCCCGGTCATGGTGGCTTATCCCGCAGCGCCACAGATCGATGCGATGCTGGCCGAGCACGCGACAGGCGCCCCTGCCGTCGACGTAACGGCGGACGACGGCGTGCGCCATCAACTCTGGGTGATCAGCGATGCCGCGGCGATCGAACGGCTGACTCGCGCAATCGATGCGCTACCCGCGATTTACATCGCCGACGGCCATCATCGCTCGGCCGCGGCAGCGCGCGTCGCAAAGGCGCGCGGCGGGCAAGGCGCGCACTCGTATTTTCTCACCGTGCTGTTTCCGCAAGGCGAAATGACAATACTCGATTACAATCGTGTACTGCGCAACTTGAACGGCCACACGGCCGAAGCGCTGCTCGGCGAGTTGCGGCGGCATTACACGGTCGAGCCGAGCGATCAGGCGGTGCGGCCCGACGGCGCCCGCGAAACCGGCATGTACCTTGCCGGCCGCTGGTACCGTCTTGCGTTGCGCCCCGGCGCCGCAGGCGATTCGCAGTCATCCGATCCGATCGCGCGGCTGCCGATCACGCTGTTGTCGCGCAATATCATCGAACCGTTGTTCGGCATCGCCGATCAACGCAGCGACAAGCGCATCGACTTTGTCGGCGGCGGTCGCGGCCTGGGCGAACTGGAAAGGCTGGTGTCGTCAGGCGAGATGGCGGCGGCGTTCGCGCTTTATCCAACGCAGATGAGCGACCTGATGGCGGTCGCCGACGCCGGCAAGATCATGCCGCCCAAATCGACTTGGTTCGAGCCGAAGCTCGCCGACGGCATGGTGAGCCACGTGCTCGACTGAAGTCGAGCACGTATCTTACTGCAGGCTCAGCGCCACGAATCGCGTCTCGCCGTTACCGTTGGAGACCAGCAGAACGGCGACCTTCTTGCCCTGGCCTTTGAGGTCGTTGACACGCTTTTGCAGATCGGCGGGCGTGCCGACGGCCTGATACTGCACCTCGACGATCACATCGCCGGCCCCGAGATGCTTATCGGGCACATCGCTCGCCGCGCCGGGATCAACCCCGGTGACGAGCACGCCTTTGACCGCATCCCTGATCTTGTACTTCTTGCGCGTCTCCGCATTGAGGCTCGACAGTTCCAACCCCAAGGTCTTCTGCACCACCGACTTGTGCTTGGGCGTGGCGTCCTTCTTGGTGTCGATGGCAGCAACCTTTTCGTCGTCCTTGAGGCGGCCCACGGTGACCTTTAGCGTCTCCTGCTTGCCCTTGCGGATGACGACGACGTCGGCCTGTTTGCCTACCGGCGTGTCGGCGACGATACGCGGCAGGTCGCGCATCTCCTTGATGGGGTGGCCGTCGAATGTGATGACGACGTCGCCCGGCGCGAGGCCGGCCGGCTTGGCCGGCCCCTTGTCGTCGACGCCAGCCACCAGCGCACCGCGCGCGTGGTCGAGGCCGAGGCTTTCGGCGAGTTCGTCGGTCACTTCCTGGATGCGCACACCGAGCCAGCCGCGCCGCGCTTCACCGTATTTCTGAAGCTGACCAAGCACCGCGACCGCGCTGTTGGACGGGATCGCAAAGCCGATGCCGATCGAGCCGCCGGACGGCGAGATGATCGCCGTGTTGATGCCGATGACTTCTCCGTTGAGATCAAATAGCGGGCCGCCGGAATTGCCGCGGTTAATGGGTGCGTCGGTCTGGATGTAATTGTCGTAAGGGCCGGAATTGATGTCGCGGTGGCGGGCCGAGACGATACCCGCCGTCACCGTCCCGCCGAGGCTGAACGGATTGCCGATGGCGACCACCCATTCGCCGAGCCGTAGTTTGTCAGAATCGCCGAATTTCACGAACTTGAGGGCCTTTTCGGAATGAACCCGCAGCAGCGCCAGGTCGCTCTTGGAGTCCTTGCCGACCAGATCGGCCTTGAGCTTGGTGCCGTCATTGAGGATGACGCTGATCTCGTCGGCGCCGTCGATGACGTGGTTGTTGGTGACGATCAGTCCGGTCGGATCGATGATGAAGCCTGAGCCAAGCGAGTTAACCCGGCGCGGTTCATCGTCACCGCCGCCGCCCTGGCCATGATGATGTTTGAAGAAATCTTCGAAAAACTTCTCCATGGGCGAGCCGGGCGGCAGGTCGGGCAACTCGGTGACATGCGGGTCGACCTTTTGCGACGTCGAAACGTTGACCACTGCGTCGATGACCTGCTCGGCAACATCTGCGATGTTGGCTGGTCCGCGCACCGCGCCGGGCGGCAGCGCCGCCGGTGCCGCCGCGACGGGAACGGGGGCGGCAGGAGCAGCCGGAGCTGCGCCGGCTGTGGCGGCCGCGGCCGGATGTTCCGGCAGAACGACGATCGCTGTCAGTGCAGCAAGCGCCGCGATCGCCGCGACGCAGCGCACACGGCGGCGCATCTGGCCGGATCGCCGGCGAAGGTCAAAATGGCGAGACATCAAATCGCGAGACATGGGTGTCAGCGCTCCCAAAGCTGGCTCATGAACATAAATGCTCCCGCCACCCGCGGGGCGCAACGATAGAAACTGTCAATCCTGCCATAAGAAGACGGATTGGGGCGGAATAGCGACTCGCGTTCAGCTGCGCACCAACCACACGATGATAACGCCGATGACTGCCGATACGACACCAGCGACACGCAATGGCGTATCGGGCGTTGAGAGTATGCTCGCCATGGCGCGTTTGGCGGCAAACGGGAATGCCGCAAGGCATATACCTTCGATCGCGAAGAACAGGCCAAGCGCGGCAAGAAAATCCGACATGCTGGCGTCGCGACACTCTTCGAGGGAGCCGGCCGGCAATGCGCAAGGCTTAGTTCGCCGGCGGCGCGACGTGCGCATCCTGGTGCCCCGGCGCAGGGCCGGATGCGGGGGCGCCAGCATGAGCATCCGGCGCTGCGGCGGGTGGCGGCCCCCCCGCCTGGACAGGCCTGCGACCCGATGGATCACCGAAATAGCGGAAGAAGTCGGAGTCCGGACCCAACACCAGGTTAGTGTTGTTGCGCTGCATGCTCTGTTCATAGGCGGTCATCGATCGATAAAACGCGAAGAAGCTCGGATCCTGCCCATAAGCTTGTGCGAAGATGGCATTGGCCTCGCCATCGCCCTGCCCGCGGATGATTTCAGACTGCGAATTGGCGTCGGCGACGATCACGGTCACGTCACGATCGGCCTTTGCCTTGATCTCGGCAGCCTTCTGACTGCCTTCGCCGCGAAACTCGGCCGCCTCTCGCTGGCGTTCAGTCTGCATGCGCTGATAGACGGCTTGGCTGTTTTGCTCCGGCAGGTCGGCACGGCGAATGCGCGCGTCAACCACCTGGATGCCAAACTCGCGCGACTTCTCATCGAGTTGCTGGCGCATCTGCGCCATCAGCGCTTCGCGCTTGTTGCGTACCACGTCTGCGAGGGTGGCTTGGCCCAGTACTTGCCGCAGCGTCGAATTGAGCAGAATCGACAATTGCGTGCTGGCGCCCGCCGGACCGACCGTCTGATAAAACTTCAGCGGATCGACGATACGGTAGCGCGCGAACGCGTCGACCACGAGCCGTTCTCCGGCCTGGGCTGCCAATCGCGATTCGCTCGTCTGCGCGCCCGAATTCGAATTGTCCTGGCTCGAGGCGATCACCTCCTGCGCCGGCGATTCGATGGCGAGAATGCGCTTGTCGATATAGATGACGCTGTCGATGAAAGGCACTTTGAGGTTGAGGCCGGGCTCGTTGATGACGCGAACCGGCTTGCCGAGCCGCACCACCAGCGCCTGACTGGTCTGATCAACCGTGAAAAAGGTGCCGTAGCCGATAACGACGGCGATGAGCAGAATGACCGCGATGGCGCCGCTCGTTAAGCTCATCCTCATGGCTTGATTCCCGTCTTCGGCACGCGCGGCGATAGCGGCAGTGGCGATTTGCCAAGCTCGGTGAGCGGCAGATAGGGCACAACGCCCGGGCTTTTCGCGCCGGTATCGATAATCGTCTTATCGGTGCCGGCCAGAATACGTTCTATCGTATCGAGATAAATGCGCTGACGGGTCACGTCAGGCGCCTTCTTGTACTGCGCGTAGACCTGCAGGAAGCGCGAGGTCTGGCCTTTGGCGTTGGCGACGACCTGGGCACGATAGGCCTCCGCATCCTGAGTAATCCTTGCAGCACGGCCCTTCGCTTCCGGGATCACGCGATTGGCGTAGGTCTGCGCCTCGTTCTGCACGCGCTCGAGATCGGAACGCGCCGCCTGCACGTCGCGGAAGGCGTCGATCACCTGCGCTGGGTAGTCGGCTTTTTGCAGTTGGACCTGCTGAATCTGAACGCCGGCGCGATAGGAGTCGAGCGTCTTTTGCATCAGGTCCTGCACCTGGGTCTGAATGGCATCACGGCTTGAGGTGATGATCGGCTGAATATTGTTGTTGCCGATAACCTCGCGCACAGCGCTTTCAGCCACCGCCTTCACGGTCCCTTCGGGATTCTGGATATTGAACAGATAGTCGCCGACGCCACTCGGTTTGACCTTCCATAGCACCGTGAAGTGGACGTCGACGATATTCTCATCGCCCGTGAGCATCAGGCTTTCTTCCGGCACGTCGCGTTCGCCAGCGCCGCTCTGCCGCATGCCGACATCGGTCTTGATCACGCGCAACGCCGGCGGCGTCAGCGCGGTCTCGATCGGATAAGGCAGGTGATAATTCAGACCGGGCCCGACTTCGCGCACGAATTTACCGAAGCGCAGCACCACGCCGAGCTCGTCGGGCTCGACACGGAAGAAGCCGGAGAAACCCCACAGCACGAGGGCAGCGACGACAATCAACATGATGCCGCGGCCGCCGAAATTGCCCGGCAAAAAGCCGCGTAGCTTGTCCTGGCTCCGGCGGAGAAATTCTTCCAGGTCGGCCGGCCGCGGACCTTGCTGTTGAGGTCCCGAGCCCCATGGTCCCCGTGGCCCCGAACTCCAAGGGCCGCCGGGCTGGTTACTCCACGGCATCAATTATCTCCTGAGCGCCGACGGGGCGGCGGCGCGCCTGCCCCGGTTGCCGGACGATATAAGGGAGTGCCGGGCGCGATGCAACGCAAGCTCCCGTTGCGGCCGCCCGCAGCCCAAAAATTCTTGATTGTATTGAGCGGTTTGCGGTCGTCGCGCGCGCTGGTTTGGCCCATGGCGGACGCGGCAGCTGGGTCGCTAGCCTGACGCCGCCCGCACGTAATCGACAATGGCAAACGCGGCTTCGTCATCGGCACCGGGCGCATGCTCGCTGCGCGCGATTTCCTGCCAGAGCCGCATGTCGATCGGCGGAAAGCAGGCATCGCCGTCGGCCCGCATATGAACTTGCGTGATCGCAAGCCGCGTCGCCCGTTCCATGATCTGGGCGTAAATCTCGGCGCCACCCGCAATCACAATCGCGTCGGCGCCGCGCCGCAAGGCGTCGCCATGCGCCGCCGCCAAAGCAGCGTCGAGGCCTGAGGCGACGACAATGCCGGGCGCCACAAAGCCGGGGTCGCGGCTCACCACGATCGTGGTGCGGCCTTTCAACGGCTTGCCGATTGGCAAATAAGTCTTGCGTCCCATCACCACCGGCTTGCCCATGGTCACGGCACGGAAATGCGCCATGTCGGACTTGAGCCGCCACGGCAAAACGTTGCCGCGGCCGATGACGCCGTTTTCCGCGATGGCGGCAACGAGGACGATGTCCATGCAATCTCCCGGGACGACAGTCATTCGCGGCGTGCGCGCGCTCCCTCTTACCGGTAATCTATACAAATCCGCCGCTCCATTTTCTGCACCGCAATCATGAATTCCACCGATCTCGATGCCGCCGCCCGTGATGCGGCCGTGGCGTTTGCACGCAGACTGGCCCCTGCCTGGCAGGCGGTGCTTGAGCCGGAATTCCTGGGGCTCTACCTCATTGGCAGCTTGGCGCACGGCGGCTTTAGCCGGCGCTACAGCGACATCGATGCGGCGGTGGTCACCGAGACCGCGCTTTCATCGCACACACTCGAAAGTCTTCGCCGGCAGGCCACAGCCATGTCAGACGAGTGGGGGCCGAAGGTTTCGCTGTTCTGGACCGACCGTCAGTTCGGCGTCGGCCGATTTCCGCCACTCGATCGCCTTGACTATCTTGATCGGCCGGTCGTGCTGGCGGAACGCGAGCGTGTAACACCGGCGCCGCCGGCGCTGGAAGAAATCCGCGATTACCTGCGTGGTGCGCCATTCGCCAATTGGACCAACCGCGCGCATGAGTTTGCCGGAGCCCGCGCCCTCGATGCCAAGGACCGCAAGGGCTATTTGCGGGCGCTGTTGTATCCGGCGCGGCTCTGCTTCAGCTACGCGACCGGCCTGATGACCTCGAACGACGACGCGGTGGCATATCTGCGCGAACAAACCCCGCCCGGTCTCGATCTCGCCCCGATCGAGCGGGCGCTACAATGCCGCCAAGCCGCCGCCGACCCCGATTCTTTGTTCGATCTGCGGAAGCGCTTGCCTGCGCAGGTCGTCGCCTGCGCGGCATTATTGGCGACCTGATTTACACCGCGACCGCGGCCTTGATGTGCGGGTGCGGATCGTAGCCTTCGAGCGCGAAATCCTCGCCGGCCAGCGCAAACAAATCCTTCGCCGCTGGATTGATCGTCAAGGTCGGCAGCGGCCGAGGCTGGCGCGTCAGCTGCAATCGTGCCTGATCCAGATGATTGAGATATAGGTGCGCGTCGCCGAAGCTGTGCACGAACGTGCCGGGCTGGAGCCCGCTGACATGCGCCACCGCCATTGTGAGCAGCGCGTAGGAGGCGATGTTGAATGGCACGCCAAGAAACACATCGGCCGAACGCTGGTAGAGCTGACACGACAGCTTGCCGTCAGCGACATAGAACTGAAACAGGCAGTGGCACGGCGCCAACGCCATCTGCGGCAGTTCGGCCGGATTCCAGGCTGTAACCACGATGCGTCGCGAATCCGGATTGCGCCGGATGGTGTCGAGCGCCTCCTTGATCTGATCAATGCTGCGCCCGTCAGGCGCCGGCCACGAGCGCCATTGACGGCCATAGACCGGACCGAGATCGCCGTTGCGGTCAGCCCATTCGTTCCAGATCGAGACACCGTGATCGTTGAGATATTTGACGTTGGTGTCGCCGCGCAGGAACCACAGCAACTCGTAGATAACGGATTTGACATGCAGCTTCTTGGTAGTGACCAGCGGAAAACCGCGCCCAAGATCGAACCGCATCTGATGGCCGAAGATCGAGCGCGTGCCCGTTCCGGTGCGGTCGCGCTTTTCCACGCCCTCTTCGAGCACGCGTTCCATCAGGTCGAGATATTGGCGCATCGTATTTCGCTGTATTTCGCTCTGCGGGCGACTCAAATCTGAGTTTATCGTCAATTGCACCTAGGGCAACGCCGCGACCGCCGTCGCGGCCGATCAGGTCAAAGCGGTCAGGGCAAGTTTGGCCACCGGCGCCAATTAGGCCCGCAGCAGTGGTAAGAAGCACCCGCGCTTAGAGTACATCCATCGCGATATCCCCTAGGCCGTCCACCGCAAAAACGGCGCGCTGGCCGGTCGCAATCGAAACCGTGGCGATGAGACTGCCGGTAATGACCACCATGCCGGCCTTGAGACCGCGCCCGCGCTCGGCGAGATGATTGGCGAGCCAAGCGAGCGTCATGACGGGATCCTCGGCCGCGCCTTCGCCGGCCGCTTTGCCGTCGATCGTGAGCCGGCCGGTGATGCCGACGAGCGCGTCAGCCGGGATCGCCTTAGGGGTACCGATCACGACGCCGCCGTTCCAGCAATTCTCGACGATGAGCGAAGTGGCCTCGGTCGTGGCGTAATCGGCATGGCGGTCCTCGATCAATTCGAAGGCCGGCATCGCGCCCGCGACTGCCGGCACCACCGTTTCGCGCGCCCAGGGCGCCTGTGCGGCCGGAAGATCGTGGCCGAGCTTGAGCGCGATCTCGCTTTCGATGCGCAGGTTGACGAATTCGGCGGCGACTAGTTTTGCGGGCGACTGATGAATCGTCCGCGCAAAAATCGCGCCGCCGCACGGATGATCGATGCCCATCAGCCGCTGCATCACCTTGGTGGTGGTGGCGATCTTTGCGCCGGCCACCGCACCGTAGACCGGCTCGGCCAGCGCGTAATAAGCCTCTTGGGCCGCGTAGGCCTCCCCGATCGAGCGGGGCCGCAAGTCCTCCGGCAGATTCTGATAGGCGGCGCGCCGTACCCGCGCGTCCCACATCCACTGTGCCATGGCGTTGGAGCGAACGTTGCCGTCCATTGTTTGTGTTTCCTCCGAAGCGCATTAACCATCCGTTTACCATACTTGGACCAGAAGAAGTGCGGCTGCGTGGCCAATGCGCGGTGTCGCGCTGGCGCCAGCCGAGCCGGCCTTTTGAGGACGGAGGCGGTCATGGCGCGCATTGGATTCGTCCCTGCTGCTGCCGCAGTTACGATAAGCTACGCGCTCGCGGGATGCTCCGCACTGATGTTCGACAGGTCGCAGCAAACACCGTCGCCACCATCACCACAGACCCTGCAATTCCAGTCGGAACCAGCAGGCGCCGAGGTGCGCACTGTGCAGGGTCAGACGTGTCAAACACCCTGCTCTCTTGCATTGCCTGTCGAAAGCCAAGCGGTGACATTTACAGGGAACGGCTTTCTGCCGCAGACGGTTCAGCTCAGCGTCAATCAACCGCCGGAAGAGCATTCTTTTTTCTCGAAAAGACCGTCACCAACCTTGATACCAAATCCGGTAAGAGTCGTGCTCCAAATAGCTCCGCCACTGATGAGCGTAGTGCCGCAAACAGCTCCGCCACAGCTTCACCGGCCAGCACCGCCGCCTGGTAACACCATTCCGTGGTTTCCGAGTTGATTGGTGAGCCGAGGCCAACCCGGCTACTGGGCCGCCTCCGTACACCGAGCCCCGCGGCGGTGCGGCGACTTCGGAACCGTCAGACTATGATCGGCCTAGAGTCAAAGTAGCCCGCTCATCCCGATCAAGGCCGCGGCGGCGAACATCCATAATGGATGCACGCGGACAAAGTAGGCCGTCAGTGCTGTCCCGACCATGATGACGAGCGACATCCAATTGTAACCCGTCGTCGCAACGATCACAGCCGCGCTCGCCGCGATGAGGCCGATCGTTACCGGCACCAGCGCGCGGCTGAGCACCGTATGCCAGGTCTTGCCTCTGAACCGTTCGGACGCACCGCCGACGAAGAAAGCGAACACGGCGGGCGGTCCGCACATCGCCAGCGTCGCGACCAGCGCCCCGAGAATGCCGGCCACGTGATAGCCGATCAGCGTCACGATGATGAGGTTCGGTCCCGGTGTCAGCTGTGCCAGCGCGAAGCTGTCGGCAAATTGCCGGTCGCTCAGCCAATGCTGAACCTCGACGGCGAAACGGTGCATCTCCGGTACGGCGGAATTGCCGCCGCCGATTGCGAACAGCGACAGCACACCAAAGAAGCCGGCGAGCGTGAGCAGACTGCCGTGGCCGCTGCCGGAATTCATAGCCGCACCATCGCGGCGGCGATGCTTACCGGAACAATGACGGCCAGCACCAACGGCAACGGCCATTGGACGATGCCGATGGCCACGAACGTGGCGAGCGCGATAAGCGGTCCGATCACGGCGCGATTGCGAAATAACGGCCGCGCCATCTTGGCCACTGTTGCCATCATCAGCCCGGCCGCCGCCGCCGCAACGCCGGTGAGCGCGCGACGCAGCAGTGGCAGGTCGCCATAGCGCGCATAGATGCTGGCGATGGCGAGTACCAACAGGAGGGGCGGCCCCATCAATCCGGCGACCGCCACCAGGGCGCCCCGTATGCCGCCAAAGCGCGCACCGAAAACGACGGAGAAGTTGAGGATGTTGCCGCCGGGCAGAAACGCGCACAGCGCGTAGGTCTCGTTGAACTGCTCGGCCGTGAGCCACTTGCGCTCATCGACCATCATGCGGCGCGACCACGCCAGCACACCGCCGAACCCGGACAGTGAAATCTTGGCGAAAGCGGTGAACAGTTCGGTGAGCGTCGGCTGCGGCTGTTGCGGTGCTGCCGAGAACGGCGAGGCCGGCGGTTCCGCCGAGCTGGGAATCAAGGATGCGCTCATGGTGTCGGTTTATCGCCGCTCGGCTGCGGCGGCTATACGATGTTGCGCAGATAGACCATGTCGTGCGCGGGAAACGAAGTCACTCATCCATAAGCGCGCGAATAAACGCCGCCGCGCGCTCGTAGATGCCGGGCGCTTCGCTCTCACGCGGCCCGCCGATCGCAAGCTTCAAGTCGTCGCCGTGCCGCGCCTGCTGCACACGCAGCCAGAGGCGGGCGTGCTTGACATCCACGTCCCCGAGCTTCGCCACGTAAAGCGGCTTGCGGTTGCGGTGCGCCAGATCCTGCGCCAGCGCGGTCCCTGCGGAGACATCTAGCCCACGGGCGTCGACGACGATCAGAGATGCATCCGCGTCACGCACGTTCCATTCGGTGCGCTGGGCCGGATCGGCGAGCGGCGTCTCCTGCAGATCGGGATATTTCGCCAGCAGCCCCGGCGGTTTCGGAAAATCCTCGGCCCAGCCACCCTTCGGGCACCAGCCGCCATAGGCAATGCCGCCCGCAATGGCGACATCGAGAACGGCGCGGTCGACCCCCGATTGGCCG
The DNA here is from genome assembly GCA_049300295.1 of Xanthobacteraceae bacterium. GTDB lineage: Bacteria > Pseudomonadota > Alphaproteobacteria > Rhizobiales > Xanthobacteraceae > BOG-931. The sequence continues at coordinate 8,533 of JBAQJL010000014.1, read as the reverse complement.
CCAGAAATCAGTTTCATCGGCCGTTTCATACTCTTTTTTCGGCAACCTTTTGCGCCTATATTCAGTCTGCCGGTGCAAGCCGGCTATGGCGATAAACGGCCGTCGTAATAAACCTTTCGGACCCGGGGGCGGTACCCGGCGACTCCACCAATTTCCGGAGGACAGCCGTCCTCCGATACGGGGTCGAAATAGGATCGACGAGGGCGTAAAGGGCGGGCTTTTGCCCGGGATGGTTCCGACGTTATCGGGCCAATTCATAGTTGCAAACGACAACTATGCTCCGGTTGCTCTGGCTGCGTAAGCAGCTCGAAAGACCGACTTAAAGTCCTGACGGGTTAAGCTCCGTCAGGCGGGGTTCGGAGGCACCTGGCAACAGAAGCCTCCACTTTCCAGAGGACAGAAGACGCATGACAGACGACAGGATTGAGTTGACTCTCTATTCTGGCGTGGATTGTCTTTCGTCCTCCGTCGTTCGCCATGGCTGAAGGTCACATGGCTGAAGATCACATGGCTGAAGATCACATTCGCTACGACCTCCTGGCCCAAGCCGCCTTACTCGGCGTGGTGCGCGGTGTTTTGGCCGATGCCGCCAAGAACGGCTTGCCCGGCCAGCATCATTTCAAGATTTCGTTTGCGACCGTGGCGCCCGGCGTACGTCTTTCCGATCGGATGCGTGCGCAATATCCGCAAAACATGACCATCGTTCTGCAGCACCAGTTCTGGGATCTGGCGGTGCGCGAGGACGCGTTCGATGTCGGCCTGTCCTTCGGCGGCGTTCCGGAAAAGCTGACCATACCTTTCGAGGCGGTGACTGCGTTTTTCGACCCGGCGGTGCAATTCGGCCTGCAGTTCGCACCGACCGATGCGGAGGCGGCTACCGAGAGTGACGCCGGCACCGAAACGGCGGGGTCGCCCGTCCCCACCCAAAAGGCGGCCGGTGAGCCGGCCAAGGCCGAGGCCCTCCCGGTTCCGGAAGCCAAGCCGGAAGCGCCGCCCAGCGCGGGCGCCGAAGTGGTCAGTCTCGACAGGTTCAGGAAGAAATAGGACTGCATCGGTGATGCTTATTTCCCGCTCATTCACGCGAAAGCGGGAAGCCGGCAACTGGATTCCTGCTTGCGCGGGGCCGAGCGGAGCGAAGACGGTTTTCAGATCATGAAGACCCGCACTGAAACCGATTCGTTCGGTCCGATCGAAGTGCCGGCGGACCATTACTGGGGCGCGCAGACCGAGCGCTCGCGGCAGAATTTCCGCATCGGTGACGAGCGCATACCGCGGCCGCTGATTGCCGCGCTGGGGCTGGTCAAGCGCGCAGCAGCGGAAGCCAATCTGGAGCTGGGCTCGCTCGACGCGAGGCGCGCCAAAGCCATCGTGCGGGCGGCGCAGGAGATCATCGACGGCAAACTCGACGGCGAGTTTCCGCTCCTGGTCTGGCAGACCGGCTCCGGCACCCAGACCAACATGAATGTCAATGAGGTGATCGCCAACCGCGCCAACGAGATGGTTGGCGGCCAGCGCGGCGCCAAGGCGCCGATCCACCCCAATGATCACGTCAACATGAGCCAGTCGTCGAACGACTCCTTCCCGACCGCCATGCACATCGCGGCGGCGCGGGAAATCGTGCACCGGCTCATTCCAGCTCTGACGCACCTGCAGGGTGCGTTGCGGACGAAGACCAAGGATTTCGCGTCGATCGTCAAAATCGGCCGCACCCACACTCAGGACGCAACGCCACTGACCCTCGGCCAGGAGTTTTCCGGTTACGCCGCGCAGGTGACCTCGGGTATCGCGCGTGTAAAACTCGGCCTCAAGGAGCTTTATCCGCTGGCGCAGGGTGGCACCGCGGTCGGCACCGGACTCAACTCCAAGCGGCAATTCGCCAAACTGTTCGCCAAGAAAGTCGCGGCGTTGACCGGCCTGCCGTTCATCAGCGCGCCCAACAAATTCGAAGCACTGGCCTCGCACGGCGCACTCGTGTTCGCCCACGGCGCGCTCGATGCGCTGGCCGCCGACCTTTTCAAGATCGCCAACGATATCCGCTTCCTCGGCTCGGGGCCGCGCTCCGGCTTGGGTGAACTGATTCTGCCGGAGAACGAGCCCGGCTCCTCGATCATGCCCGGCAAGGTCAACCCGACCCAGTCCGAAGCGATGACCATGGTGTGCTGCCAGGTGTTCGGCAATCAGACCACGATCACCACCGCGGCGAGCCAGGGCCATTTCGAACTCAATGTGTTCAAGCCGGTGATTGCCAACGCGTCGCTGCAATCAGTCCGGATACTGGCCGATGCGACGACGTCGTTCACCGATCATTGCGTCGCCGGCATTCGCGCCAACGAACCGCGCATCCGGAAACTGATGGAGAACTCGCTGATGCTGGTCACGGCGCTCGCGCCGCGCATCGGCTACGACAAGGCGGCGGAGATCGCCAAGACCGCGCACAAAAACGGCACCACGCTTCGCGCGGAAGCCGTCAAGCTTGGCTATGTGTCGGCCCGGGCTTTCGACCGCCTGGTTCAGCCGCGGCGCATGACTCGGCCAAATCCGTAGTGGCGGGTAAGCGCCGCAACCCTTCCGCAACACAGGAAAGCGGGGACGAGAACCCCGCCGGACGCCGTTTCGAACTCGCCCGCGGCAAAAAACGCTGCTAACACCGTGGCATGACGATCGTGATCGTCCGCCATGGCGAGACCGACGGCAACGCCGCACGCGTGCTGCAGCGCCCCGATGTGCCGCTTAACGAACGCGGCCGGCACCAGGCGGAACAACTGGCGCAACGCTTGGCCGCGCGCGGCTTCGTTCGCATCCTTTGCAGCGACTTGGCACGCGCACGCATGACTGCGGCCCCTCTCGCGGCGCGCTCCGGAATCGCGATCGAAGAAAGCCCGCTGCTGCAGGAACGCAACTTCGGCGACTTGCGCGGCACAGCCTATGCGGCCTTGGCCGAAGATCCGTTCGGCCCGGATTTTGCGCCGCCCAACGGCGAAGACTGGCCGGCATTCCACGCGCGCGTCGCCGAAGCCTTCGCCTTTATCGTGAGCCGGCGCCGCGGCGCGGACGGCACGCTGGTGGTGGTCACCCATGGACTGGTCTGCCGCGCCCTCGTCGAGCGGCACTCACAGGTGTCGGCCGGCGCCATCGTTCCGGAGCGTTTCGACAACACCGGGGTCACCATATTGCACGAAGAAACACCGCACCGGGCGGGCCTGATCAATTGCACCCGGCACCTCGCCGAATCTGAAGAAACGGACCCCAAGGCGGGCGCGGCATAGCTGCCGCAGCGTCAGCCGGCCGGGTCGTGCGATTCGTTCAAATAAGCGTGTATTGCCCCGGACAAGCGGTATGGTCACATTCTCTGCATCATCTGTACCCGGTCGCGTAGCGGCGTGAACTGAGCAGCGAGCGTCAGCATGGGTCCAATCGTCAATCTGCGCAGCGCACGCAAACAGGCCAAACGGCGTCAGGCCGAGCAGGACGCGGCGCAAAACCGCCTCGTTCACGGCCAGCCAAAGTCCGCGAAAGCATTGGCGCGGGCGCAACGCGAACAGGCTCAAAAGGCCATCGAGCAACATCGGATCGAAAGGAAGGACGCGCCATGAATTCTCCGGTCGTGAAGCGCTCGATCGTGATCGCCGGGCACAAAACGAGCGTCAGTCTCGAGGAAGCGTTCTGGAAAGGACTGAAGGATATCGCGGCGGCGCGCGACACCACATTGTCGGATCTGGTGGCGACAATCGATTCGACGCGGCGGCACGGCAATCTGTCATCCGCCATTCGGTTGTTCGTACTCGATCACTTTCAGGCGGACCGGGAAAACCGCGGCGCCGAAAACGGCAGTTCCGCCCAGACGCGTCCGATGATGGTGCTGGCGCCGTCGGCGACGCCATCGGTCCTGCGTCACGAATAGCCGCTTCGGTTCGGATTTAATCGGCACTTGGCGCCCCCGGTGACGGTGGCGCCGACTGCGGCGGTGTCTCCGCGGCACCGACCGCGGCGGCCGGTTTGCGGGCGCGCGGCCGGGGCGAAGGCTTCGGCTGCGTTACGAACGGCGCCAGCAGGGCGCGCATGGGATCGCTGCCGGCGGCTCCCGAACCTGGCGCGCTCGGCGCCGGCTCAGCGGGCGTTGCGGGCGGCGGCGCCGGCGGAAATCGCAGGCGCTCAAGTCCGCGCGCGCCCGGAACCGGCGCGGCGCGCAGCTTCGCGGGCAATTCCGATTCCAGCACGGTCCCGGGCGAGAGCGTGTGCACGTCCGGTGCAATCACGGGCGGCGCCAGCGCGTCCGGTCCCTGCTGCCGGTTGGCCTCGATCATATCGATCCGCCGCGTCTGCAGTTCGGCGGCGCTCAGACTGAGCCAACTGTTGAGGACCGAGAGATCGAGCGTGCGCAGCGGTGCCGCCAGCGGTCCCGCGACGCTGATCGAAAGCTCGGGCCGCATGTCGATCAGCGCCGCCGCGGGCGGTGGTTGCGACAACGTCAGCTGCGCGCTGGACGTGGCGCTGTTGAGGTCGATGGCGTCGGCAAGTGCAAGCTCGGCGCCGCTTTGCACCTGCAGCGTCATGCGTTTGAGAGTGATCACACCGGAAGCGATCGAGAGCGTGACTTCGCCCTGCGGCACAATCAAATGGCCGCGCGCCAGCACGGCCTTCACGGCCGTCTGCACCTTGCTCAAGTCAATCGGACCGTTTTGGCCGGCGGCTTGCCGCGCCGCCTCGAATGCAGCCGGATCGAGACCGGCAAACTGCGTCGCCTTGAGCGTCACGGTACCGCTACCGTGGAGCGAGCCGACAAGCGCCGCCGGCGTTGCGCCCGCGCCGTCGCTGGTCAGCGCCATTGTCAGCTCGCCGCCGCTGACTTGCAGACCCGCACCGGCGATGGCGCCGGCCGCGACATCCGTGAGGCCGAGCCTGGTGTGAAGCGTAAGACCGTCGGCGTTGCGCTGGAACGCCAGCGACCCATCGAGCCGGCCGCCGGCGAGGCGCGCCTCGATATCGTCGAGCGCCATCGCCGATGGGGTGAAATGCACGACGCCCGCCAAATCCTGCGCCGCCAGCGATGGCGTGAGAGCGGCACGCGCAACCTTGAATGTCACCGTGCCCGACAACGGAGCAAACACGCCGCCGCCGAGTCCCGCATTCGACCACGCCGCGTCCGATCCATTCGCCGGCAGCCCGAGCAGCAGCGCGGCGACGGCCGGAGCGTCAACCGCATCGGCCTTGATGTCACCGTCGATCCCGACCGGATTTTTGGTCAGGTCGAACGCGACGTGTCCGCCAAGTGAACTCCGACCCGAATGCGCCACGATATCGGTGACGGCGAGCTTGCCGCCGCCAACCGCCAACGCGGCGCGCGCGGTGACCGGCGCCGCGGTCCCGGGCTGTCCGGTGAGGAAGCGATGCAGTGGCCGCAAATCGGCCGCCGTCGCCTGGACCTGGAAATTGCCCCACGATGCCGGATGACCGGACAGGCGTAGCGTACCGGCGAGCGCGGAATCCAGACCGCTGGCCTCGACCTTGCCGTCGACATGAAGATCGCCGCCGAGCGGCCCCTTCGCCGCAACCGTCAGCCTTCCTGGCAATTCGTCGACCCCAATCACACGATCGAGGCCGAGCAGCGCCACCAGCGCGGCGCCGTTATCGGCGTCGATACGGCTGTCGATCTGCACGGCGGCGGCGCGCGGATCGGCCGCCCGTCCCGTCGCCTTGCCGTCGAGCGCGATGCGCATGGCCGCCAGGCTGCCGCTGAGATGAAGGTCCGCGCTGCTGCCCGCCGCGGCCGCGCTTTCAACGTCGAGCACCGCATGAACTCTGGCCGGCGCCAGCCGATCGGCTGCATGACGCAACGCTGCCGCCGCTTGGGGTGCAAACTTGGCGGCAATGCCGCTCAGGCCGTCGAGCCCGGCAGCATCGAGATCGAGCGTGAGCTGCCCGCGCGGTCGCGACGACAACGCATCGATCTGTCCGCTCAGCGCAAGCTTGGCGCCCGCCAGATCGCCGACAGCAAGCCGGTCGATCTGCAATTTTCCGGCGTCGAGCTTAACCGTGGCGTCGATCGCTTGCGCGCGAATGCCGCCAAGCGTCGCGCTGCCAATGTCGAGCGCAAGCGTCGCCTCCCGCGGCAAGCCGAACCGGCCGCCGCCCAGAGCCGCGCTGGCGAAACCCGACAGCGCGTCGAGATCGAGCGACGCGGCGCGCAGCTCGGCATCGACCCGCGCCGGGCGATCGCTGCGCGACCACTGATAGGCGAGCCGTCCCGCGACGGTCTCCTCGCCGAGCGCCGCCGTCAGCCGCTCGACCGCGATGCGGTCGCTGGCAAGCGTGACGTCGCCCTGGGCGGTGAAGGTCTTCATCTCCTTCGCGGCGCGGCTGCCGCTCGTGCCGGCGAGCCACGCCAGCAGCGTCTCGAAATCGGCTGAGGCAAGTTTCGCCGGGCCCTTGAACGCAAATCGCTGCCCTGCCCCGGTCAGCCTGCCGCTCACATTCACCTGGGTCAGGCCCGGCGCGTGCAACTGAAAATGATCGAGCGTCCAGCCGCCCTGATCGAAATCCAGATCGCCGGACAGCGCGTCGAGCGTGGTGCCGCCGAGGGTGAGCGAATCCACGCTCAAGGCGATCTTGGCCCGCATCGGCAATTTTGCCTCGGACAGAAACGCCGGCAGGAAACTCCTGATGACGACGAGCGGCGGCCGGTCGGTCACGTCGGGCGCCGCCAGCGCGCGATCGACATCGAGCCCCATGGCGCTGAGCTTGCCGACAAGACGCGGCGCGCGACCGAGCGTCACATCGGCGCTGGCGGAAAAGTTCAGCGCGCGCTCTTCCGGGCCGTAGCGAAACGTCACCTTCTGCAACTTGGCCGCCGACGGCGTGATCGCGATTGCGCCAGTCGCGTGCCACGGCACGCTGAGCACGCGCTTGCCATTGGCGAGCGTCGCGCCGACCGGCCGCGACATCGCCAGCGCACCGTCGAAACTCGGCACGCCTTGCGCAAACTTGAGCGTGCCGTCGAACTGCGCCGTCAACGGCACGTCTGACGGATCGACACCGAGCCTGATCTGCGTGCCGCCGCGCGTCGGACTGCCCGAGATGCGATAGCCATAGAGCTGATCGCCGACGACGGCCGCGCCGCGGCCACTGAACGGCCCAGCGAACGACTCCACGTCGCCGTCGAACCAGAATTTTTGCAGCACCAACCGCGCACCCGACGCGGCATCCGCCACGACGACGCGCCCGTTCTCGATGCTGAACCGCCCGATCGACAGGTTTTCCGGCTGGGACGACGGCGCCAGCGCCGGCAATGTGAGCGCGCCGGACCGATCGAGCCCGACATGCACCTCCGGTTCGATCACATGAGCGTCGGTCGCCTCGATCTTGCCGCGCAGCAGCGCCCCGAGCGCGAGTTCCAGCTTGATCTCGCCGGCGCGTAGCAGCGGCTGCGCGCCCGGCGCGTCGGTTGTGCGCGGCACCCCGGCGACGACATCATGCAGCGTGATCATCGGCGTCGGAACCAGGCGCCCGTCGATCGAACCGTTGATGCGCACCGTCATGCCGGTAAGCCGGCTGGCCTCGGCCTCGATCGGCTCGCGATAACGATTCCAGTCGACCACCAGCGGCGCCACGATCGCGGTGACGAGCGCCAGGATCAGTGCGATTGCCAGTCCGAGCAGCGTCGTCTGCACGGCGTCTCCAAGCGTGCTGTGACTACAACGGGATGAGGTTAGGTCGATTCGCCAGAACCGCCGTCATTGCGAGGAGCGACAGCGACGAAGCAATCCAGAACGGCCTCACGGGTATCGCAAGCCGCCCTGGATTGCTTCGCGGAGCCTGGCATCGGACCGCGCGGCTACGCGCGAGTCCGTTGGCTCGCAATGACGATGCACCTGAAGTCATCGCGCTCCATCCTTCATGAATCTGCACGCGCGTTTCGGCCGCAAGCCTAAAGCAGGCGGCGGCGGTTTGCACGCCAGTCGCAGCAGCATTTCGGCCAGTTTCAGGGCCATTCTGTGTCGCTTGGCTCGCTGCTCATCCTGCCCCGCGATAGCGGGGAAGGGGGACCGTCCGAGCGCGGAGCGATCGGATGGTGGAAGGGGCGCGGGCCGCGACGAAACTCTTTCGACGAAAGCGACGCGTCGAGTCAGACGCCCCCTCCACCACGCTTCGCGTGGTCCCCCTCCCCGCTATCGCGGAGGGCGGAAAACATAACTCTCCGTTCTCGCGCTGCGCTTTTTGTTTGCGCCCCGAGCTTTGCCAACGGTTTCACGAAACGGGCCTCCCCAAGAGGGAGGCGGAGCGCCGAAAGGCGCATACTGAGAGACCACTCCGCGCTATCGCAGCGTTGCCGCTGGGCGGGTTCGTGGCGCGCGCCGCTTTTGGCGGACGCGCTCGCCTTCCGGCGCTCTACCGCGGCTCTCGCCAAAGCCTTTCGGCCTTGGCTCAGTCCGGTCCCGCGCTTCATGGCAGCGCCAACGGATGTGACTCCGTCCGCCACCCGGGCAGCGAGCTCCTCGCAGACCGGCGTCGGGGCCGGCCGGGCGGGTTTCCGAAC
>JBAQJL010000013.1:0-14451 GCA_049300295.1 Xanthobacteraceae bacterium | reverse complement strand
CGCGCTGTCGTCGACGCGGCCGACTTGGCTGGCGGAGAAGAAAGCCAAAGCCATTGTGCAATATGGGCCGGAGAAGATTGCAGCGCTGGGCGACGTGCCGTTCGCGCCCGATCTGGTGGCTAGTCCTGAGGACAAGCAGCTCCTGGAAACCGCCTTTACGTCGCTCGCCTTGGGCCGCCCGTTGCTGATGCCGCCGGCCGTGCCGGCGGATCGCGTCGTCGCGATGTGCAAGGCGCTGATGGAGACTTTTGCCGATCCGGATTTTCTGGCGGACGCGAAAAAAATCGGCTTGCAGGTCAATTCACCGCGCAATGGCGAACAGCTTTTGCGCGTGATCCAACGCGCCTACCAGGCGCCCCCGCAGATCATCGAGCGGGTGCGAAAGCTGAACGGGTCGTAGATACCGCTACTGCGTCGGCACCAGGGCGTCGGCGCCCGCCTTGGCGACCTCGGCATCCTGCGGCGAGAGCGCACCCGCAACGCCGATCGCGCCGACGATCTTGCCGTCGACCATGACCGGCACACCGCCTTCGAGCGGTGTCGTATCGTTGAGCGCCAAGAGGCGCATCCCGGCGCCGCCGGCCGTGATCGCGTAATCGAGCGCCTTGCTCGGCAGCTTGAAGTCGAGCGCCGTGCGCGCCTTGCCCTGCGACACCGCGATGGCGAACAGCGGTGCATTGTCGACCTTGTGGAACATCACGAGGTTGCCGCCGCTGTCGAGGATCGTGATCGCCACCTGCCAGGAATTCTCCGTCGCCTTCAATTCGGCCGCCGCCATGGCGCGCTTGGCCTGATCGAGGGTGATCGCGGGCCCATAGGCCGGGCGCGGAGCCGGAGCCGCCGCCGGGGCTGCTGGCGCCGGGGCCGGGGCGGCGGGCTGCTGGGCCATGGATTGTTGGACCATGGCCGCTCCGGCCGATAGAACGAACGCGCAAGCGAGCGCGAGAATTCGGGACATTGGCAAAGCCTCCTTCGCCGCCAGCTCATCCAGGCCGGCCGACTCCGGCCCGGAGCGTTGCGGGAATGCCGCCGGCATTTGGAGCCGGCGGCACGACGCACGCGCCGCAGAATAAGCGGCGGAACGGCCTCGTGGAAGCCGCAACATTCATCGGAAGCGGAGCGCGGCGGATAAAACCCGCATAAACGTGATCGGACGGGCCGCTGTACCGCCGAAGCCCGATGCGTATATCTTGTCCGCAAAACAGGAGATGGCGCCATGTTCTCGTTCGGAAAAAAGCTGGAAATGCCGGCCGCCGGCGACGCCTTGCCGGGACGGCCGACGCCGATCCCAACCGCCAAAGACCACTACGTGAACGGCCACCCTCTCAAGGGTCCTTATCCACAGGGACTCGAAACCGCGATGTTCGGCATGGGCTGCTTCTGGGGCGCCGAGCGCAAATTCTGGGAGCTCGGCTCTGGCATCTACGCCACCGCGGTCGGCTACGCCGGCGGACCGACGCCGAACCCGACCTATGAGGAGGTGTGCAGCGGCCGGACCGGCCACAACGAAGTGGTGCTCGTGGTCTACGATCCGAAGAAAATCACCTATGAGAGCCTGCTCAAAACATTCTGGGAAAACCACAATCCGACCCAGGGCATGCGCCAGGGCAACGACGTCGGTACCCAATATCGCTCCGGCATCTACACTTTCACGCCGGAGCAGCGCGCCGCCGCCGAGGCTTCAAAAGCGGCCTACGCCAAGGCGCTGACGGCCCAGCACATGGGCCCCATCACGACGGAGATCGTCGACGCCCCGCCGTTCTACTTCGCCGAGGACTATCATCAGCAATATCTCGCCAAGAACCCGCACGGCTATTGCGGCCTGGGCGGCACCGGAGTGAGCTGCCCGATCGGCACAGGAGTCGCTGCGTAAATTCCGTTGGTTGACGATCTACGATAACTCGGCTCTCAATCGTCCATTCCGGGGCACGGGCTACCGCCGCGGGCCCCGGAACGCGTTCAGCCTCCATGACTGTGGATTTCCGGCGCGCAATACACGTCCGCCGAAGGATCGGGTGTCGGCCGAAATAGTGGGGAGGGCGTTATGCGACAGAGCCGAGATGTCGTTCAGACGCTGATCTTTTACAGCCGATGGCTGGCGGCGCCGTTCCTCTGCGGTCTGCTTTTGGCCGTTCTGTTGCTGATGTACCGCTTCTTCGCCGATTTATTCTCGCTGGCGATGCACGTGTCGGGTCAGGGCTGGCACGATCTGATCGTGGGCGTGCTCAACTTGGTCGATATCGCACTGACCGCAAATCTGTTGCTCATTGTCGTCTTCTCCGGCTACGAGAATTTCATCCAAAGAATCGAAGCGGGCGAGGAGTCGAACTGGCCGGCAGGTCTGATCGATGTCGATTTCAGCGCGCTCAAGCAGAAACTGCTGGGCTCGATTGCCGTGATCGCCGCCGTTGATGCGCTCGCCTGGTATCTCGATCTCGAACAGACCACCGACATGACGAAGCTCGGTTGGGCGGTCGGATTTCCGCTCATGTTCGCCGGTGCCCTGCTGATGTTCGCGATTGCGGACCGGCTCGACCGTCGCCACAAAAGCGGAACCGATTAGTTCTTTTCCGCCCGGATTTGTTGCGCTGCCGCGGCCGAGTGAGGGTTTGTTAACCATACTCAGCCTTAATCGGGTCGCGTTCGAACGAACCGGCTCGGATTTGCGCGTATGCGGACTGTCCGCTCATTCCTCCTGCTCTGTGCCTTCGCCCTCACCGTCGCCGGATGTGCCGGCGGACCGTCGGGGTGGAAGCCCGCGCCGTGGGTCCCCGTTGCCTCTGCGCCAGCGCGGCCAGTGATGGTCGTTCCCGCGCCGGCGCCCGGCATTGACGCTATGATCTATGGATCGGCCGCTCCGCGCACTTTGGCGCCAATGCCGGTGCAGGCCGTTTCAGCCCCGGGAAGCCGGGGACTCCTGGTGACGGCGGCCGTGCCTTCACCCGCCCCGCGCTTTATGCCGGCCGCGATGTTGCCTGGCCCCGCGCCTCGGCTCGTGCAGGTCCCCATGAGCCCGGTCGCTTATGCTCCTGCCGCGCCCGACAACCAGCCCTACACGCTCGATGCGGGCGATCGGCTGCGCGTCGTGGTGTTCGGCCAGGATGGCCTGTCAAACTCCTACGTCGTCGACGCCAGCGGTCATATCGCCATGCCTCTGATCGGCACGGTATCGGCGCGCGGCGCTACCACCGACGAACTATCCAACCGAATCTCCGACAGGCTGCGGCAAGGCTTCATCAAGGAACCGCATGTTGCGGTCGAAATCGAAGCGTATCGGCCGTTCTTCATTCTCGGCGAAGTGACTCAGCCGGGCCAATATCCGTTCGTTGCCGACATGACGGTCGAGACCGCGGTCGCCATTGCCGGAGGCTTCGGCCCGCGGGCCTTCCGCAGGACCGTAACCGTAACGCGTGTCATCCGCGGCCGGCAGGTGCGGATGACTGTACCGGTCGGCTATCCGATACGGCCGGGCGACACCATCAACATTCAAGAGCGCTGGTTTTAACAGCATCAGGTAACAGGCGTCAGGGATCAGATTTGATCCCTGATTTTCTGATTCCTGATTACTTCACGTTTTTCGCCAGGAACGCCATCGAACGCTGCCAGGCTAATTTAGCCGCAGCTTCCTGATAGCTGCCGCGCTCATCGCAGTGAAAGCCGTGCTGCGCGTCCGGATAGACGTATATTTCGCAGTCGCCGCCGCGCTTCTGCTTGATCAGGTCGACGTCGCTCATCGGGATCGACGCGTCCTTCTCGCCGAAATGCATCTGCACCGGTATCTTCGGCTTCTCGTCGGCGTTTTTGGCGATTTGACCGCCGTAATAGCAGACCGCCGCTGAGAGGCCGTTGAGCTTGCAGGCGGCAAGAAACGAGATTGTCCCGCCCATGCAGAACCCCATGATCGCGACGGGGCCGGATTTTTTTAGTTCGTCGATCGAAGCCTGGACGTCGAGCAGCATCTTGCCCCAATCGGGGTTGGCAACGAACTTGCGCGCAGCCGCGATCTCATCGGGCGTGTAGCCAGATTCGAAATTCGGCTGCTGACGATCGAACACCGCGGGGGCGAGAGCCGCATAGCCTTCGCCGGCAAGCCGATCGCAGACCGCACGGATATGATGATTGACGCCGAAAATCTCCTGAATGACGACGATGCCGCCCTTCGACGCTCCACTGGGATCGGCGCGGTAGGCGCCGAGCTTGAAGCTGTCGGAAGCGGTGAGTGAAAACTGCTTACCCAAGATAATCCTCCATTGACTGACCGCGATCGATCTCGGCCTTAGCGCCGGCCGGGCGGTCGGGGCACGATACACCCACGATCACAACGATTGAATGGCCGTGCGCCGATGGCGCGCCGGATGCGGGGCTGATAGACGAAAGCCGCCGAAGCGCGGACGCGCAACTCGGCGGCTCCGTTAGGGTGAGTGAGGCGCGATCAGCGGGTGACGACGATGAAGTCCGTGTGAACTCCCGTCTCCGGGCCCAACCCCTGATCGGATATGACGAGCGAGGAGCCGGGAACCATCAGTTGGGAAATCTGATCGGTTACATCCTGCGGGATTTGAATGCGCGCCAACGCCTCCTGCGGAGTGGACGCCGGCTGCGAACTTTCCGGCTCGGCGACACGCTCCATGACGCGAACACGCCGTCTCCTGCCCAAAGCGTCTCGCACGTATTTCCAGTGCTCGATCTTCCTTGACCCCGCTGCGTTGGGCACCGTCGTCACTGTCCACCGGAAGGTGGAATGGTCGGGCAGATAATCCATCGCCGTATAGACGTGGGTGCCAAGCGCTTGTTCCGGATGCTCGATCGTGACCGGTGCGTCAAACAAGGGCGCGAAATTTTGCCGGACATAGATCTTGCCGGTTTTACGGCTGACGAAGATGGCGATCGGCTTATCGGCGCCTTCGGCGAGTCGCGCGGGCTTGATCAGCGGGATCGGCACGTTCTCGATCGCGATTGGCGCCGTCATGTCAGTTGCCGCCGGTACACTGGCTGCTGCGCCAGGAACCGGCGCGGCCGGTTGCGGCGGCGCCATCGGTGCTGACGCTGTGGGCGTCGTAGCAGCCGGTTGCGGCGTAGCCGACGCGGCGGCGGGCGCCGGCGGCGCCGCCGCGGGTTCGGCGGCTACTCCCCGAGGCTTGCCGTCAGCGGCAGGAGATTTCGCCGGCGCTGGTGTCTGAGCGGTCTTGTCCGGCTCAGCCGGAGTTGGTTGCGCCGATGCGGCCGGCGCTGCTGCGTCCTTCGCCGCCGAATTCAGGCGGAGATCGGGTTGCACGGAAGGGGCAGCGCCCGGAGCCGGTGCACCGGCCGGCGCTGTTGCGCTCGGCTCGGCATCGCTCTTGGTACCCGGAGCGACTTGCTGCGCCGTCTGCACGCCTCGCGGCAACGCTGCCGTAGGCGGAGCATCCTTGTATACGAACAGATGCGGGTCGGCGAACGGGAGCGGCGCCAATTCTTGGTGGGCAATGATCACCCGCATGCCCATCGTTGGCAGCATGAACAGCTTGGCGGCAAATGCCTGCGGCATGCGAATGCAGCCGTGCGACGCCTGATGGCCTACGCCTGGACCCTCATGCATGGCCACGCCCGACCAGGTAATGCGCTCCATGTAGGGCATCGGCGCATTGCTGTAGAGATTCGAGTGATGATAGCGGTCGCGCTCGATGACGCTAAACACACCGAGCGGCGTCAAATGGCCGGGAACGCCGGTCGCAACCGGTTCAGTCGCAACCAGCACACCGTTGCTGTAGAAGTGCAGCCTCTGCTGCTCGATCGAAACAAAAATCTCCAGTGGCCCCTTCGGAATATCGCCGAACGGCAGCTTGCTGGCCGCCTGCCGCTGCTCCCCATGCCTCCGAACCACCTTGTGTTTGATCCTGTGTGGCGGGGCGGCCTGATACGACGGGAAGAGAGACTGGAACTGTGCGTGGGCTGGCGATGTCGTCGCCGTCATCGCCAAGCCGATGGCCAACGCGCAGGTCTGGCCGAGCAGAATGTGTCTGATGTGCCGATTGGATGCGGAGCCGTGCCGCCCACGTTGGGTATTCACCTGATGATCCCCCAGTGACCTAAGATCGGATTCCGAAACATATTTCCTACTAGACAATATTGCCTCCCACCATCCGTCAGCTGCCAGCTTAACCTCATTATCCACGAATATGGAAAATGCAAAACATCAATATGACGCTGTTTATGTCGCCTTTATGCGGATTTGCTGAAAAGACCGTGCGGGCCTCCAGGAGCATTTTCCGGAAAAGTGGCCGCCGGTTTTCCGAAGAAAATGCGACCAAATCTATAAAACCCGAGTGCTTCGCGATTCAACGTGATCGCGAAGCACTCTTGGGGCGCGCCTCAAGGGCAAAAGCCTGGGCGAGCAGCTCGTAGGAATGCCGGCGGGCCGCGTGGTCATAAACCATCGTGGTGACCATTATTTCGTCCGCGCGCGTTGCCTGGATGTGCGCCAGCAGCCGCTTCATCACCGTTTCGGTGCCCCCGACAATAAGACGCCCGCGTTGGCGCGCGATGCGCTCGCGGTCGATCGCTGCGTACGGATAAGCGGCGGCCTCGTCAGGCGAGGCCAGCGGCGCATATTCGCCCTTGGCGCGGCGGACGTAATGCAGGTCGGCGCTTGAGGCGATGCGCTCGGCCTCCACATCGCTGTCTGCCACAATCACCGCGACCCCAAGGATCGCATACGGCGCGCTCAGCGTTGCCGACGGCTTGAAGTGCTCACGGTAGCTCAACATCGCGCTTGTGGCGTCGTAATCGGCAAAATGGAAGGCGAACGCGAACCCCATGCCGACGGCGGCAGCAAGCTCGGCGCTGTAGCCGCTCGACCCAAGCAGCCAGATCGGCGGCAGCGCAACATCAGCCGGCACTGCGTGAACTTTGCGGAACGGGTGGCCTTCGGGAAAACCCCCGCGCTCCAACAAGAGCAACTCCTGGAAGCGCTCGAGAAAGTCGTCGCCGTCGCGGGGATCCTGCCGCGCCCGCAACGCATACGAGGTCACCTGATCGGTCCCTGGTGCGCGGCCGAGGCCGAGATCGATGCGTCCGGGAAAGAGCGCCTCCAGCACCTTGAAGCGTTCGGCGACCATGAGCGGCGCATGGTTTGGCAACATGACGCCGCCCGAGCCAACGCGGATCGCCGACGTAGCCGCCGCAATCTGCCCGATCATGATCTCAGGTGCGGAGCTTGCGATGTTTGCAAGATTATGGTGCTCGGCAACCCAATAGCGTTTGTAGCCGAGCCGATCTGCAAGCCGCGCCAGATCGATCGAATTGCGCAGCGCCACCGAGCCCGGCGTCGCGGTTGTGACCGGCGACAGATCAAGGACTGAAACAGGAACCACGCGCGATTGCCCCAATTCGGCGGCCTGCCGAGCACCTTAATTTAGGAATTGCGCAGCGGCGCCGCCATCCATCGCGGAACCGGCCACGAGCCGTCTACCACCCGGTCGAATTGGCGCCGGTGCGAGACGCCGACGCGCCCGAGTAATTAGGCGCGGACTGGAAGACCGGATCGCTGAAGCCAGTATTCTGACCGGGAGCCCGACGCACCCTGCGCACGATTCGCCTTTTGACGGCGAAGCGGCGGCCCGCGGCTGGTTTGCGGGTAATTTTGCCGTCCTTTTTTGCTCCGACCTTGCGAACGGGTTTCACCGCCGCCTTTGCGGGCGCGGTGACTGCTTTTGACGAAGGTTCAGCCTGATCCGCTGGCGGTGGGGCGACGGAGGGCTGATCGACGGGCGTTTGCGTCGCGATCACCGGAGCAGCCGCTTTCACCACCGCGCCAGGGTCGCTGTCTTGCTTCGCCGCAGACACGGGGGTGGCCGCCTCTGTTTCCGCAGCCGGCTTTTGCGACGGTGGGACAGTAACCGCCGGCGCTGAGCTTGCGGCCGACACCGGCACGTTCGCCGATTGCTCCGGCGTAGGCGGCGCAGCCGCAATCGCGCCCGTGGCTTGAGCCGGATCCGCGTCGGCGGGCAAATTTACGCTAGCCGACGCAGCGGGGGCATCCGTCGACGGTGACGGCGCGCTCGCTGTTTGGTCGGGTGCAACTCTTGCCGAAGGGGCCGCGCTGTCCGCCGGCGTAACCACAGCAGTTGAGGCCGCGGCTGCCGGCGCGGTTTGCTTCGCCGCGCCGCCGGTTGGAGCCGCACCTGAGATCTGCGCGGCGGATTGCGAAACAGGCGGCGCCGGCACAGCGGGGACGGCCGTCGTCGCAGTGACGGCAGGTTCAATGACCACGGCAGGCTGCGCGATTGCGCTTGGCGCCGCCGTTTCGATCGCGGGTGTAGTGGCCGCGGCCGGCTTGATTGCCACCGCGGTGCCGGTGCTCGTCGATTCGAGGCTAGCTTGGCCCGCAGGCGTCACAGCGGGCGCGTCCGCCGCGATCTCGCCGCGTTGCGGACCATTAAGGCGCGACTGGCCATCGAATGGCGTACCCCAGCCGGCCCGCGGCCCCGCGACTTCATTGGCGACGAACTGAACGGGCGCCGTGCCGGCGGGCAGCCGGCTCAGCGGTTCATGATTGACGCGGAATGTGGCGAACAAGCCGAACCCACAGCTCAGTGCAACGACCGAGGCGAACAACGCCCCGAACAGCAGACGGACATTGGGAAACATTCGACCTCGCAGCATGCCGGCGCGCGATCGCTATTGGCAGCACGCGATACATTGCTCGGATCGTCGCGGGGCGGATTTCACTGCGCCGACCAACAGGGCCTGCCGACGCTCGGAATTGATTCAAACGAGATTAGCTGAGTCGCGCGAAAGCCACCGTAAAAAATTACCTCTCAGCGGCCAACGCGCGGCGCGACATGACGGCAATTGCAGACGCGTTAGCGGCTGACAGGCGGCTCGTCAGGCGCCTGGGCCGACGCCGTATTCGGCGGCGTCCCCGGCATCACCACCACGCGCGTACCGACCTGGACGCGACTGAAGAGATCTTCGACGTCCGTGTTGATCAGCCTGATGCAGCCCGACGACACGAAAGTGCCGATGGTCGAGGGCTGGTTGGTGCCATGGATCCGATAAAGCGTGTTGCCGAGATACATCGCGCGCGCGCCGAGCGGATTGCTCTCGCCGCCGGCCATGAAGCGCGGCAGGTAGGGCTGCCGCTCGATCATTTCCTTCGGCGGAAACCAATCCGGCCATTCCTTCATCCGGCTGATGCGCTCGGTCCCCGTCCAGGTAAAGCCTTCGCGGCCGACGCCGATGCCGTAGCGCAGCGCCTTGCCGTGACCCATGATCAAGTAAAGGTAGGTATTCGGCGTATCGACCACGATCGTGCCCGGCGGCTGGGTGGTCGGATAATCGACGAGCTGACGCTGGAAGCGCTGTGCCAACTGCGGCGTCTGATTCTGCTCGGGCTGGTAATCGGGAGGCAGCGCGGCAACGACGGTGGCATCCGGCTGCCGGACAGGAGCTGCCGTTACCGCAGACGGCACCGTGCCTGTCACATCAGGACCACCGGGACCGCCACGGACATCGGCCGGCGGGCGGAAACCGGGCGCCGCCGGCTGCGGCGGAAAGCCACCACCGGACCCATAAGCGGGCTGACCGTAGGACTGGCTCGGCGCCGGAGGTGGATAAGCCTCGGTCTGCTGTTGGCCGGCATAAGGTTGCGGTTGGTAGGGCTGACTGTATCCAGGCGCGGGGCTACCGGGCGGCGGCAGGGGTGCGCTGTCGTAAGTCGGCCCTCCATAGCCGGGCGGCGGAGGCGGGGGGTACGGCGCGTAGCCCGGCGCTGGCGGCGGATAATATTGCGCGGCAGCGGGGCCGATCGTTCCCGCGAGGGCGAAGGCAAGCAATGCAAGGCTGGTGCAGACGCGCACGGAAAGTCCCCCAAAGTCCCCAAGCTATAAGGCGCATTGTGCCGCCCAGATAGGGCGGTAACAAGGCGATGCCACCGCAAAGCACGGCACTTCGTCGATCTTGGCGGTACGACGATGTTGCTCCGATCGGCGTAAATGTTCCACTAATGGGCGTCAGGCTCAAGCTGGCGTTTCGAGACAGACCATTGCGTGTCAAAGCGCGCGGTTCTCGTTGAGTTATGCGCCGCTATTCACAGCGCCGCCAGGGCTTGATCGCAAGGGCTTGATTGCAACGCCGCCAGCGGACAAATACCTTTTGCTGCCGTTGCGAGCGCATAGGGCGTACGCAAACCGGAGGCGGCCTGGGCGGCCACTCCGTCGAACCGTTCGCGAGGGAAATTTTCGATGCCGTCCGTGAGCGAGTGGAAGATTCCGGCTTCCGCACAACCGAAGCCAGGGGACTACAGCTACGACCTCGACCAGGCCCTGGCCTCCGTTGTGGGTCTGCGCACCATTATTCCGCCCGATGCGTTTACCGCGGATACGCTCGGCACCGAGCGCGCGGGCCACGGCGTCTTCATCCGCGACAACGGCCTCGTCCTCACGATCGGTTATCTGATCACCGAGGCGACCACGATCTGGATCACGCTCTCCGACGGCCGCTCCGTGCCCGGCCATGTGATCGGCTATGATCAGGAGACGGGTCTCGGCCTGGTGCAGGCGCTCGCCAAGCTCGACGTGCCGGCGCTTGAGATCGGTCAATCGTCCGGAACGTCGGTCGGTGAACGTGTGGTGGTCGGCGGCGCCGGCGGCCGGTCGCGCTCGGTCGCGGCTCGCATCGTCGCCAAGCAGGAATTCGCGGGCTATTGGGAATACGTGCTCGACGAGGCGATCTTCACCGCGCCTTCACATCCAAACTGGGGCGGCACCGCGCTGATTGGGCCCGCCGGCAACCTGCTCGGCATCGGTTCGCTGCAATTGCAGCACGTCGTCGACAAGGGCCAGCCGCAGAACATCAACATGATCGTGCCGATCGATCTCCTAAATCCGATCCTCGACGATCTGATGAAAACCGGCCGCCGCAGCGGCCCGCCGCGGCCGTGGCTTGGCCTCTATGCGACGGAGATGGAAAGCCGCCTCGTCGTCGTCGGCCTCGCCGATCGCGGCCCGGCGAAGAAAGCCGACATCCGCAACGGCGACATCTTGTTGTCGGTCGGCGGCAAGGAAGTGCGCGACCTGGCGGGCCTGTTCCGCCGCATCTGGGCGCAAGGTCAGGCCGGCGTCGACGTGCCGATGACCATTTACCGCGACGGCGAGACCATGGACCTGCGCATCAAATCAAGCGAGCGCGGCCGGTTTCTCAAGGGACCGAGTTTGCACTGAGCGGAATTCGAGCAAAGTCCGTTTCCGGGTCCCGCCCGCTTTCACCGGCCGGGACGGACCAAATGTGCCGCAACGATTTTGAGCGCCCCGAAGAGTGCGTTTGCTTGTTCCCTATTGCAAAAAAGGCCAACATGGTTGGCTAAGCACGGCACCGCATCTGTCAAACAAAGGTGCCAATCGGGAGGGCAAACGCATGGGCGGCTTGTATAGACTTTTAAGTTTGGTTGTTGTCGTTATGGCCGCTGTGTCATCGTCGGCGAGCGACGCTCAGGTGTTGATGCAACGCGATGTATCGCTGCGCATGGCGCTTACGATCGCGCAAACCGCGATCGCCGAATGCGAGAAAAGCGGCAATGACGTCTCGGTGGCGGTCGTCGACCGCGCCGGACGATTGCGGGTATTTCTGCAGGGTGACAAGGCAGCGCCGCACAACATCGAACTCGCTCAGCGCAAGGCCTATACGGCGCGCACCTTTGGCCGAACCTCGGCGGAGTGGGCGTCGCGCACCGGACCTGGATCGGAACTGGCCGCGCAGCGAAAACTCGAACACGTGATCGCGTTGCGCGGCGGCGTGCCAATTAAGGTCGGCGGCGAGACGATTGGCGCGGTCGGCGTAAGTGGGTCGACGTCCGGCGGCGACGAGGCCTGCGCCATGGCCGGCGTTGCAAAGGTCGCCGACGAGTTGAAATAGCTGTCGGTCACCGCAACGAAATGCGCGATCTGGCGAGCCGTCGCATCTGGGCGCAAAGCCAAGCCGGCGCCGAAGTGCCGATGAGGATTCCAAGCTGAAGGCTCGTCTTATCGAGTTGAGCAATCCGCTGATGCCCATGTGGGTTACCGGCTTCCGGAAATTCATTGCCGAGGAAACCGAGAAGTGGGGTAAGGTGATCGCGCGGCGAAGATCAAGCTGGGATGAACCGTCCTTGATTTAATGTTGTGTTGAGGGAACGAGATGAAGCTTTCCCGCCGCAAATCTTTGCATCTCGCAGCGGCCGCCGCCGCGCTGCCGGCCATGTCGCGCATTGCATTTGCGCTCGATTACCCGACCCGGCCCGTGCGCATCGTTGTGGGCTTCCCAGCCGGGTCGGCGACCGACATTGTCGCGCGTCTGATTGCTCAATCGCTGTCGGAGCGGCTCGGGCAGCAATTCATCGTCGATGATCGGCCCGGAGCCGGGAGCAATCTTGCCGCCGAGGTCGTCGTCAGGGCGGAGCCCGATGGCTACACGCTCCTTCAGGTCGCTTCACCGAACGCGATCAATGCAAGTCTCTACGACAACCTCAGTTTCAATTTCATCCGCGACATTGCGCCGGTCGCGGGCATCATGCGGTATCCCTACGTGATGGTGGTCAATTCATCATTCCCGGCCAAGACCGTTCCCGAGTTCATCGCCTATGCCAAGGCCAATCCGGGCAAAATCAACATGGCCTCGGCGGGCAACGGGACCGCGCCTCATGTTTTTGGCGCGCTGTTCATGATAATGACCGGCATCAAGATGGTGCATGTGCCGTATCGCGGCAGTTACTTCTCGGATCTGATCGGCGGACAGGTGCAGGTCGTGTTCAGTCCACTGCCTTCAACGATCGGGTATATCAGAGCTGGCACGCTTCAAGCTCTGGCCGTGACCACAGCGGTGCGCTCGGATGCGCTGCCGGACATTCCAACCGTAGGCGATTTTGTGGCTGGCTACGAAGCCAGCAGCTGGCAGGGTGTCGGCGCGCCGAGGAACACGCCCGCCGCGGTCATCGACACGCTGAACAGAGCGATCAATGTTGTCATCGCCGATCCGAGGATAAAAGCCCGACTTGCCGACCTGGGAGGTACGGTGCTTTCAGGCTCGCCCGCCGATTTCGGCAAATTCATCGCCGACGAAACCGAGAAATGGGCCAAAGTGAACAAGGCTGCGAACATCAAGCTGGAGTGATCCGGCGACATTCCATATTTCCCGTTAGGCAAACCGCGGCCAGTTTTCAAAACTATGGTTCGCGCCGTCGCCACTCGACAATACCAATATCCGTTTCGAGGAAAGCGATGAAATTCGCGCGTCGGGCCTTGAAGCGCCATTACCCTTTCCCCTTGCGGGAGAGGGCAGATCGCGCGACGCGCGATCAGGTGAGGGCCAACGGCGCGCCTCTCACCCGGCGCGAGGCCATCTACGAACAAATTAGTGCACTGTCACTGTAATTGCCGGGCTCTACTCGCTGCGCTCCCCGCGCCCCGGCAGATCCCGAATACGGGAAGCCGGGTCTCGTCCTCCGGTGACGATCCCATCGCGCTCGGTATGGCACCCTGCGCCGGAGGCAGTCGGTTCCGCGCGCGCCGTTGGCGCCGCTATGCTCGCACTCCTGCGGCTGCCCTGTTCACCGGTCGCGGGGCTGGCGAATGGGCTCGCTGTTCTGGCCTGCGGCGCTCGCTCATGCACCCTCCCTTCGTTTTTGGGGATAACCGGCGAGGCGTGGAACGAAGCCGAGTTATCATTGCGCTTATGACCGACGACCTGTCGCGACCTGTCGCGACAAGCGACGACAGCGAATTCACTCTCACCATCGATGAAGCTTTGGAGCGCTATGCGCGCGCTGGTCTTCCCCGCACGCCCAGAAGGGTTCAGCGATATTGCGCTAAGGGCCACCTGCAATGCCGCCTGATCGAAACCGAGTACGGCGAGAAATACCTGATCGCACCTGACTCCGTCGACAAGCATATCGCGTACATCGAGGAGGTCCGCTTAACCGCGACACGCCCCGACCTGTCGCGGCATGTCGCGACAGAACTTGTCGAACAGCTTGAAAAGCGGCTGGGGGAGAAGGATGGCGAAATTCACTTTCTCCGATCCGAAGTCGCTGTTAAGAACGACCAAATCAAAGACCTGACCGAGCGCGCCCGCGAGACCAACCACCTCATCGCCGGACTGCAGAGAATGCTCACCCCGCTGTTGGGTCGCCCCGAAGAGAACCATGGTGAGACGTACCAGCGCGGCGAATAGGGTCGTCAACGCAGATCGCCGCCAATAGCAGCCCTTCGAAGCGGCGCGGATCACCCTGAGCGAATGTCACCGCAATGCAGCAACTCGGTCGCGATCAGGGGAATAGCGGACGTTGCTGGCCGAGGCTCAAACCTACGTGAATGTACAGGGTTTCGGATGCCGGCCGTGAGTGAGATGTAGGCGTGCGCTTGGCCGGCGTCCGAAAGCCGTCAAGGAACGAACCCGCGGTCGGTGGTGGATGGAGATTTGGCGCGGTGACTATGGGTA
>JBAQJL010000012.1:0-1983 GCA_049300295.1 Xanthobacteraceae bacterium | reverse complement strand
GTAGGCTATCGCACTTCGCCGTGCGTCGCCCAAATCGAACCGCGCCCCGTCATGCTCCAGCGTTCCATCATCAGCGACGAAAAACCTATAAGTCTCGAACGTTCGCCGGCATCTGACGAAAATGTAGGGGTGCTCGTAACTCGTAACTTCAAACATGACCGCCACCTTTTGGCTCTGTTGTTATTGCTCAAGCTTCTGCCCTATTCGTCTAAAATTTCGTTAAAATCCAAAAGAGTTCAAAGTCAGGTAGCTCTGGAATGACCTTCCTCAAGAATGGCACTGAATTGCTAGCAACAGGCCATTGGCATGGCATGGTGGCTCGGAATGTCCGGCACGTCCCCCGCGGATCAGCGGAAAGGGAGTGGGATCGTTGACCCTGCCATGCACTAAGGCTAGGCGGGGGGCACGGTACGTCAGAGACGATCGGCTGGCGCCAGCGGCGGGGCTGTGATGGCGTCACACCCGAGCCGCATTTCAATCAATCGTGCGGCTAGCTCGTGCCGCTCGGCTGCGTTCGAAGCGAGAGGCGTGCCACGTAGGCGGAGCTCCGCGGCACGCGTGTTGCCCGACGCACATCAGTTTGAATTCAAGGCGGCCGATCGTGGGACCATTCGCGGTCGCGTATCGCGCGCCCTTTACTTTGGCGAATGCCGACACGGACAACGCTTAGCAAGCCTAAACTCCTGAAGGACCTCACCGAGGCCGCTCGGTGAGCTGACCGAACTAATGGAATCGAGCCTATGGCGGACAATAGGTCCCCTTAACCATCCCCGGTGATACGACTCGCGCGCCCTAAAAAGGCTCCCCACATTTCCTCTTAGCGTTCAGAGCCGGGCATCGACGGATAGGCCCGCACCAACCAGCGCTTCTCCCGCGAGGTGGTCCGTTAAACGCGGCCGATGCCGACTTGGCATCCGCAATCAAAGGAGATGCCCATGGCCCCCGCACGGCCGTATTGGAAAGGCTACCTCAAGCTTTCGTTGGTTTCCTGCGCTATCGCTCTCTACACCGGGACATCAGCGACCGAGCGAGTATCATTTCGCCAGATCAACAAGAAAACCGGCAACCGGCTGCGTCAGCAGCTGGTTGATGAAGTCACGCGCGAGCCGGTTGAAGGCTCCGACAAGGGTCGCGGCTACGAATACACGAAGAATGCCTACATCCCGGTTGAGGATGACGAACTTGATGCCATCGCGATCGAGAGCAACCACGCTATCGAGATCGGCAGGTTTGTTCCGCGCGAGCAGATCGACCAACGATACCTGGATACTCCGTACTACGTCGCGCCAAACGACCAGGGGGGACAGGATGCCTTTGCGGTCATCCGCGAAGCCATGCGCGGCAAGGGCATGGTCGCGCTCGGTCGTGTTGTGCTCTCCAAGCGCGAGCGCGTTATCATGCTGGAGCCGTGGGAAAAGGGACTGATGGGCACCACCCTTCGCTACCCATACGAAGTCAAAGACACGCAGGAATATTTCGGCGACATCCCGGATGTGAAGGTCGATCCGCAGATGCTCAAACTTGCCGAACACATCCTTCAGAGCAAGGTTGCGGACTTTGATCCGTCCCAGTTCGTCGATCATTACGAGGAAGCTGTAGCCGAAATGCTTAAGAAGAAGCAGGCGGGTCTGGCAGTATCACGCGAGCGTGTCGCACCGCGGTCGCAGAACATGGTCAACCTCATGGACGCGCTCCGCCGCAGCATCGCGCAGGCGCAAGCGACGTCTGCTCGTCCAGCGAAAGGCCGTAAGCGCATCGACGGCCAAGCCGAGATGCTGCTTCCGATTGCCGGTAAGCCAAGAAGGCTGACGCATCAAGGTCTGCGGCCCGCCCGAACATCCCACAGACAAAGGTCAGCTGAAGACAGCGTGATTGATCGCCCTCAACCATGAGTGCGAGGCACAAGACGATCGGCCGGCCAGTCCATGGGCATTACGATGATTGAGAGCTTTCGTACCCACCCTTACACACGTGGGATTTGCC
>JBAQJL010000011.1:0-2284 GCA_049300295.1 Xanthobacteraceae bacterium | reverse complement strand
CATCGCCGCAAGTGGCGATGGCTGGGTCATTGTAAGTCCCCATCGCCCCGACGGCCACGGGAGAACAGGCGACGCCGGATGAACGCGCGCCTCTCGCTCGTGGTCGTTTGTTTTTCGCGTGCGCTGGCGCGACATCCAACGATCCTGCCGCTATAACTCTCCCCAGAAGATCCGGGACGCAGACTTCGGCTTTTTTGCCGAAGGCGCCAATCCGGACAGTAAAGTGGGGAGGCCATGCAACGTAAAGTCATAATTTCCTGCGCCGTCACCGGCTCGGCCGATACGCCGGGCCGCAATCCTGCGGTGCCGGTGACGCCGGAGCAGATTGCAAAATCGTCGATCGAGGCGGCCAAGGCGGGCGCTGCGATCGTACACATCCACGTGCGCAATCCGCAGACGACCAAGCCGAGCATGGACGGCGCGCATTATCGCGAAGTGGTCGAGCGCATCCGGGATAGCGGCACCGACGTGCTGATCAATCTCACCACCGGCCCAGGCGCGCGCTTCCATCACGACCCGCACGATGCCTCGAAGCCCGGGCCGGACAGCACGCTCAAGTCGCCGCAGGATCGCGTGCAGCATGTCCTTGAGCTGAAGCCCGACATTTGCAGCCTCGACATGGGCAGCCTGAACATGGGCGATCGCGTGTTCATCAACACGCCGTCGCATCTCCAGCAGATGGCGGTCGCGATCACGGACGCGGGCGTCACGCCGGAGCTCGAAGTATTCGAGACCGGCCATCTGCTGCTCGCAAAACGCTTCCTTGAGAACGGCTATGTCAAAGGGCCGGGCATGTTCCAGATTTGCCTCGGCATTTCCTGGGGCCAGCCGGCGACCCCGGAAGCGATGGCTTACATGCGCAATCTGTTGCCGCCGGACGCGACTTGGTTCGCCTTCGGCATTTCGCTGCATCAGTTCCCGATGGTGGCGCAGACCGTGTTGCTCGGTGGCCATCCGCGCGTCGGGCTCGAGGACAACATCTATCTCGAGAAGGGCAAGCTCGCGCCGAGCAACGCCGCGCTGGTCGAGAAGGCGGGAAAGATCATCGAAGTGCTGGGCGACCATGTCGCGACTCCGAATGACGCGCGGAAGATTTTGGGGCTGGGCGCGACGAATGTGTAGGCGGCCCTATTGCTGTCATGCCCCGCGAAGGCGGGGCATCCAGTAATCGCGAACGCTCTGCAACAGACCCGCCACGCCATGGGGTACTGGATCACCCGCCTTCGCGGGTGATGACACCGGAAAAGTTTGGCGCGCCGTTTCAAAGAAAAAGGCCCGGGATTGCTCCCGGGCCCTCGCATTCACGTTATCTGATCGGCGGATCAGAAATCCATTCCGCCGCCCATGCCGCCGCCCGGCATCGCCGGAGCGTTGCCCTGCTTCTTCGGCAGCTCGGCAACCATCGCCTCGGTGGTGATGAGCAGAGCAGCAACCGACGCCGCGCCCTGGAGTGCCTGACGCACAACCTTGGTCGGGTCGATAATGCCCTTCTTCACCATGTCGACATAGTCGCCGCTCTGGGCGTCAAAGCCGAACGAGTAGTTGGAGTTCTCGAGGATCTTGCCGACGATCACGGAACCGTCCTCACCGGCATTGGTGGCGATCTGCCGGGCCGGAGCCTGCAGCGCCTTGCGCACGATCTCGACGCCGTGCTTCTGGTCCTCGTTCGCGGTGCGCACTTTCTTGAGCGCCTCAGTGGCGCGCAGCAGCGCAACGCCGCCGCCCGGAAGAACGCCTTCCTCGACCGCGGCGCGGGTCGCATGCATCGCGTCGTCGACGCGATCCTTACGCTCCTTCACCTCGACCTCGGTGGCGCCGCCGACGCGGATCACCGCGACCCCGCCGGCGAGCTTGGCCAGCCGCTCTTGCAGCTTCTCGCGGTCGTAGTCCGAGGTGGTTTCCTCGATTTGCGCCTTGATCTGGCTGATGCGGTCTTCGATGTCTTTCTTCTTGCCGGAGCCGTTGACGATCGTGGTGTTCTCTTTGTCGATCATCACCTTCTTGGCCTTGCCGAGCATGGCGAGCGTGACGTTCTCGAGCTTGATGCCGAGATCTTCAGAGATCGCCTGGCCGCCGGTGAGCACTGCGATATCTTGCAGCATCGCTTTGCGGCGATCGCCGAAACCCGGCGCCTTCACTGCCGCGACCTTCAGGCCGCCGCGCAGCTTGTTGACGACGAGCGTGGCCAGAGCCTCGCCCTCGACATCTTCCGCAACGATCAGGAGCGGCTTGCCGGTCTGCACCACCGCCTCAAGCAGCGGCAGCAATTCGTTGAGTGCCGAGA
>JBAQJL010000010.1:0-168874 GCA_049300295.1 Xanthobacteraceae bacterium | reverse complement strand
CGGTCGGTGTGGGCGCCATGGCGGCGCTGGTCGGGGTCGAGTTCGCCGCGGCCCAGGCCGTCGCCGCCGAAGCCGCCGGCATCGGCGTATGCGCCGCGGCGAACGACAATGGCGGTGGCCAGGTCGTGCTGTCCGGCGAAAAGGGAGCTGTGGAGCACGCAGTCGAAATCGCCAAGACGCACGGGGTACGGCGGGCGATGATGCTGCAGGTATCTGCTCCCTTCCATTGTTCGCTAATGCGCCCGGCTGCGGACGCCATGGCGGAAGCGCTGGCGAAGGTCACGGTCAAAAAGCCGCGCGTGCCGCTTGTCGCCAATGTGAGGGCGGCGCCAATCAGCGAACCCGCCGACATCGTGCAGAGCCTGATCGACCAGGTGACCGGCACGGTGCGCTGGCGCGAGTCGATACAATTCATGACGCAACATGGCGTCGGCAGGTTCTACGAAATCGGCGCCGGCCGCGTACTGGCCGGTTTGATCAAGCGGGTTGCCGATGCGGCCGAGACGTCTTCAATCGGTACGCCCGACGATGTCGCGCGGTTCAAGGCGGCGCGCGGCTGATTTTTCATTTCGGATGCGCGATAACGAGGAAATAATGTTTGAACTCACAGGCAAGACCGCGCTGATCACCGGGGCGACCGGCCCCATCGGCGGCAGCATCGCGCGAGTGCTGCATGGGCAGGGGGCCATTGTCGGCATTTCCGGCACCCGCCAGGAAGTTTTGCAGAAACTTGCTGCCGATCTTGGCGAACGCGTTCATGTTCTGCCATGCGATCTCGCCGACGCGACGGCGACGGATCAGTTGGTGCCGCGCGCCGAGGAAGCCATGGGCCAGCTCGACGTGCTGGTCGCCAATGCGGGGGTGACGCGCGATAATCTCCTGGTGCAGCTGCGCGATGAAGACTGGGAGCAGGTGATCGCAGTCAATCTCACCGCAACGTTCCGGCTGTCGCGCGCCGCGGTGCGCGGCATGATGCGCCGGCGCTTCGGCCGCATCATCGCGATCACCTCGGTGGTGGGGGCGACCGGCAATCCGGGCCAAGCCAATTACGTTGCTGCCAAGGCCGGCATCGCCGGCATGATCAAGGCGGTCGCCCAGGAATACGCCAAGCGCGGCGTCACCGCGAACTGCGTAGCGCCGGGTTTCATTGTCACGCCGATGACCGAGAAACTAAACGACAAGCAGCGCGAAGCGATCGTGTCGAAAATCCCGGCTAGTCGTGCCGGCACCACCGACGAAGTCGCAGCCGCGGTCGCATTCCTGGCGTCCAACGAGGCCGCCTACATCACCGGGCAGACGGTCCACGTCAACGGTGGAATGGCCATGGTTTGAAGACGAAACGATAGAGCAGGACAATGCGTCGGTGCGCTAGTCAACGCGGGGGAAGTATGCTAACCGAACCGCGATTGGGCTGGGGGAACCTGGAGAGCCGGAGCGCGGGGCAACAAATATCCGCCTCTAATCGGTGCCGACCCACGGCCGCCGCCGACGACGAGACCACAAGACTCAGTATATTGGGTCGCGTTGCAAGATGAGGTTGGAACGATGAGCGATATTGCGGACCGGGTGAAAAAAATCGTCGTCGATAATCTTGGCGTCGATCCCGACAAAGTCACCGAGAACGCGAGCTTCATCGAAGATCTCGGCGCCGATAGCCTCGACACCGTCGAACTCGTGATGGCGTTCGAAGAGGAATTCAACTGCGAAATTCCCGACGATACGGCTGAAACGATTCTGACGGTTGGCGACGCCATCAAGTTCCTTGAGAAGAACGCCAAGGGCTGACATCGCGCTGCCTTTCCTTTGTTCGGTGAGCCTTAGCCGGAACGGCCGCACCGCAGGGCGGGCGCGGACGTGTGCGCATGCGTATGGTGCGGGCGAAGCTCGAAGCGATAGAGTTGAGCGCGGCACGGGCCGCGGTGGCTGCCGGGAGCGCCGATCATGAGACGCGTCGTCGTCACTGGACTTGGCATGGTAACGCCGCTCGGTTGCGGCGTAGAGCCGACGTGGCGACGCCTGCTCGCGGCCGAGAGCGGCGTGAAAGCGATTGAGAGATTCGAGGTCGCCGATATCACGAGCCGGATCGCCGGCCAGATTCCGCGCGGCGACGGCAGCAACGGCACTTTCAATCCCGATCAGTGGATGGAGCCGAAGGAGCAGCGCAAGGTCGACGATTTCATCCTCTACGCCATGTGCGCGGCGAAACTCGCGCTTGACGATGCCGACTGGCATCCGCGTGAGTACGACGACCAGATCGTCAGCGGTGTCATGATCGGCTCCGGAATCGGCGGCGTCGAGGGTATTGCGGAGACGGCGCTGGTGCTGCGCGACCGCGGCCCGCGCCGGGTGTCGCCGTTCTTCATTCCTGGCAGGATCATCAATCTTGCTTCCGGCTATGTGTCGATCGCACACGGCTTGAAGGGTCCCAACCACGCGGTGGTCACCGCGTGCTCGACAGGGGCGCATGCCATCGGCGATGCAGGCCGGTTGATCGCGCTCGGTGACGCCGACGTCATGGTTGCGGGTGGCACCGAGTCGCCGGTCAACCGCATTTCCGTCGCCGGCTTCGCCGCGTGCCGGGCGTTGTCGACCGGATTCAACGATACGCCGGAGCGCGCCTCACGGCCCTACGATCGCGACCGCGACGGATTTGTGCTCGGCGAGGGTTCCGGCACTGTGGTGCTTGAAGAATACGAGCATGCGCGGCGCCGTGGCGCACGCATATACGCCGAGCTTACGGGTTATGGGCTCTCCGGCGATGCCCATCACATTACCGCGCCGGCGGAAGACGGCGACGGTGCGCTGCGTTGCATGCGGGCCGCGCTCCGACGCGCCGGCATATCGCCCGAACAGATCGACTACATCAACGCGCATGGCACCTCGACGCCGCTTGGCGACGAGATCGAACTGAAGGCCGTCGAAGCTTTGGTCGGAAATGCTGCCGGACGCATTTCGATGTCGTCGACCAAATCCTCCATCGGGCATCTGCTCGGTGCCGCTGGCGCCGTCGAGGCGATCTTCTGCATCCTCGCCATGCGGGATCAGATGGTGCCGCCGACCATCAATCTCGACAACCCGTCGGTCGCCACCGCAATCGATCTTGTGCCACACCAGGCGCGCAAGCGGCCGGTCAATGTGGCGCTGTCGAATTCGTTCGGATTTGGCGGCACCAATGCTAGTCTGGTGTTCAGCCGGTTCGCCGGCTAAGGCAAAACACCCTTTCGCCATATTTGCTCCGCACTGGCCTGCGATCCACAAGCCAGGATGCTTTTGCCGTTTCACTGGGCAGGGGCGCAGGAATGTGCGACCATTTGGGTGCGGGAAAGGGCTCATCTGCATTGTCGATGCATTTGACCGAAGAGGGTAATCGGCGGTGACAGACTCCAACATCCCGCCGGACGGCAGCGATCGCGCGGCACCGCGATTGCGTGCGACGCCCCCCCGTGCCGCCGGTCAGCCGGATTCGGCGCTGCGCGAGCGCCCTAATCTGCGCGCCGCCAGTTCCGCGCAGGCGCCCGGTCCCGCTTCCGCCGCCAATGCCCCGCTGCGTGCCGTGGCTGCCAACGGCCAAGTGCCGTCGCGGATGCCAGCCCAGCCGCAACCGCCGCCGGTGCGCAGTGCGCCGTCGCCGAAGGTAGTACCGGCCGGAGGCGAACCCTATCCGCCGTTGTCGGAGCGGGTGGTCAACGGCGTTGCCGCCGTGCAGCCGCCGCCGCAACGGGCCGAGACCAGGCGGGCGGCTCCGCGCAGCGCGCGCGACGCGCTTGAGCCGGACAGAATCCAAATACCGGCGGAGCGGCGCCGTTCCAAGCGCGCGCGACATCCGCTGGTGGTCGCAGGCAATGCGATCATCACGCTGTTGTTGATCGTATCAGTTGCCGCCGGTTATCTGCTCTATATCGGCAAGCAGCGCTTCGATGCAGCCGGGCCGCTACCGGACGACAAGATCGTCAATATCCCGCGCGGCTCCGGCATCCGCGACATCGCCGATTTGCTTACGAAGGATGGGGTCATTGACCAGCCTTGGGTGTTCATCGGCGGCGTCCTCGTTCTCAAGGCTCACGAAGGCCTCAAGGCTGGCGAGTATCAGTTTAAAGCGCACGCAAGCATGAATGACGTGGTCGCCACGCTGAGCGACGGCAAGGTGATCATCCACCAGGTCAGCATCCCCGAGGGGCTGACCTCGGAGCAGATCGTCGCCCGCCTGATGGACAATGACGTGCTGACTGGCAACATCGACGAAGTGCCGGCTGAAGGCAGCTTGCTGCCGGATACCTACAATTTCCAGCGCGGCATGTCGCGCGCGCAGTTGATCCAGCACATGCAGCAGGCGCAGCAGCGTCTGGTGAAAGAAATCTGGACCCGGCGTGCGGCCGACCTGCCGATCAAAACTCCCGAACAGCTTGTGGTCCTCGCCTCGCTGGTCGAGAAGGAAACCGGCAAGCCGGACGAGCGCACGCGCATTGCGGCGGTATTCGTCAACCGGCTCAAACAAAGGATGCGACTGCAGTCGGACCCGACCATCATCTACGGGTTGGTCGGTGGCAAAGGCACGCTCGGGCGGCCGATCATGAAGAGCGAGATCGATCAGCCGACCCCATACAACACTTACCAGATCGACGGGTTGCCGCCCGGCCCGATTACGAATCCGGGCCGCGCGGCGCTTGAAGCCGCCGCCAACCCGGCTCGCACGCGCGACCTTTATTTCGTTGCCGATGGCACCGGCGGCCACGTCTTCGCCGAGACCTACGAGCAGCATCAGAAAAATGTCGCCCACCTGCGGCAAGTCGAGAACGCAAAGGATCCGACCGTTTACAAGCCTGCCGCAGAGACTCCCGATCCGGCAGCAGACCCGGCATCGCCGCCCGCCGCACCGCCGCCCGCGCACCACCCCAAGCGCAAACGCCGCGCCAAGCAGGCGCAGTGATGGCCAAGCGGTGATGGGACTTGTGACGGCAATACGCCGTCGCTAAGGTCGGCGCGATTTTTTTGCTCCGCCGGGGACCGTCGTACATGGCGCTGTCGAGCATGACGGGATTTGCTCGCCGCCACGGTGTGTGCGGGTCTTATGCTTGGGCGTGGGAAATCAAATCGGTCAACGGCAAGGGGTTGGACCTGCGGCTGCGGTTGCCGCCGGGCTGGGATGCTATCGAAGCTGGCCTGCGATCGCGCGCCGCCGAAACGCTGGCACGCGGCTCGATTCAAGCAGGCCTTACGATCGAGCGCAGCGGCATCGCGCCCGCGGTGCAGGTCAACACGGCCGTTGTCGACGCCCTGGTGACAGCGGCACGCCAACTGGCGCGCCGTATAGAGGCGTCGCCGCCCACTCTCGATGGATTGCTCGGCCTCAAGGGCGTGATCGACATCGGTGAAGCGTCAGAGAATGAGGAAGAGCGTCGCGGCGCCGAGGAAGCGGTGAAGGCTGGCTTTGGCGAAGCGATCGCAGCGCTGGGCGACATGCGCCGCCACGAAGGCGCGGCGCTGGCGCGGGTGCTGGAATCGCGGCTTGGCGAAATCGCTGCATTGACCCAGCGCGCCGAGCTGGTACCGGGCCGCCGCCCGGAAGCAATCCAGGCGCGGCTTGCCGAGCAGGTCGCAACGCTATTGGCCCAGTCAGAACGCTTCGATCCCGACCGGCTGCATCAGGAGGCGATCCTGATCGCCACCAAGGCGGATGTGCGCGAAGAGCTCGACCGGCTCGCCGCGCATGTGGGGCAGGGCAAGGCGATGATAGAGCAGGGCGGGCCGATCGGCCGCCGCCTCGATTTTCTTGCCCAGGAGCTCAATCGCGAAGCCAATACGTTGTGCGCCAAGGCCAACGATCTGGAACTCACCAATATCGGCATGGAGCTCAAAGCCGCGGTCGAGCAATTCCGCGAGCAGGTGCAGAACGTGGAATAGGCCATGACCTCGAATAGGCGATGACGCGCGTGGTCCGAAAGCGAAACGGCCAGAAAATTCACAGGAAGATCGCGCACCGCGGCCTGATGTTCGTGCTGTCGTCGCCTTCGGGCGCGGGCAAGACCACGCTGTCGCGCCTGCTGTTGAAAGCGGATCGCAATATCGCGCTTTCGGTGTCGGTGACGACGCGGCCGAAGCGACGCGGCGAGATTAACGGCCGCGATTATCATTTCATTGATCTTGCCCGCTTCACCGCCATGGTAAAATCCGGCGAGCTTCTGGAATGGGCGGAGGTGTTCGACCATCGCTACGGCACGCCGCGCCTACCGGTGGAGAAGGCGTTGCGAGCGGGTCGCGACGTACTGTTCGATATCGACTGGCAGGGCACGCAGCAACTGCGGGAAAAGGCGCGCGACGATCTGGTCAGCGTCTTTATTCTACCGCCGAGTGTCAACGAACTGGAGCGGCGGCTGCATAGTCGCGCCCAGGACACCCACGACATCATCCGCGGGCGCATGTCCAAGGCCGCGGGTGAAATGAGTCATTGGCCGGAATACGATTACGTCATCGTCAACAGCGATAAGGCGCGGGCATTTACCGAAGTGCGCGCCATCCTCGCCGCCGAGCGGCTCAAGCGCGAGCGGCAGATCGGCTTGTCGGATTTCGTGCGGGCGTTGCGGAAGAAGCTGTGAGGGCGGCAATGCAGGCCGCGGCTAGCCTCATACTGAGAGCACCGTTCGTCCGACCACGCGCCCGGCGCGCAGATCGTCAAGCGCGGCCTGCGCCTCGTTGAGCGGCCGGTCGCGGGTCGGGATTGGCGTGACTTTGCCCTCGCGCGCCAGCGTAAGCAGGTCGCGCGCCTCGGCAAGCGTGCCGGTGAGCGTGCCTTCGATGGTCATCGCCTTGATGGGAAACATCGCGGTGGCGATCGAGAACGTGCCGCCGAGCAGTCCGGTCACCACGACCTTGCCGCCGCGCGCCATCACGCCGGTTGCAAACTGCAGCGATTTATCCGAGCCGACGAAGTCGCAGACTCCGAGCACCCCACCGGTTGCCGATAGGATTGCGCGCCGCGCCTGCGGATCGGCCGGGTCGTAGGCTGCGGCCGCGCCGGCCGCGAGCGCCGCCTTGCGCTTTACAGCATCGATGTCGGCGACGATCGGCGGGGCGGAAAACAGCGCGCGTGCGATCGACAGACCCATCATGCCGACCCCGCCGAGCCCGATAAGCAGCACCGCACCGCGTTCGGCACGCCCGACAAGCCGCTTGAGCGCCGCATACGCGGTCAGACCCGAGCACATCAGCGGTCCGGCAAAGCCGGGCGACAGCGGCGCGTAATCCAGCAGATAGCGCGGGTGCGGAACGAGAACGTGCGAGGCGTAGCCGCCATCGACGCTGATGCCGAGATGACGGTGCGCCGAGCACAAATTCTCGTCTCCCGCCTGACATGCGGCGCATTGGCCGCAGCCGATCCACGGATAGACCGCGACGTGCTTGCCGATCTGCACGCCATCGGCCGCTTCGCCGGCGCTCTCGATGATGCCTGCAATCTCGTGCCCGAGCGTGAAGGGCAGGGCGCGATCCTTGGTGATGTCGAGTTTGCGATCGCCGCCAAGTTCGAAATAGCCGTCCTGCAAGTGCAGATCGGAGTGACAAACGCCGCAGCGTTCGACGCGCAGCAGCACTTCGGTGCCGCGCGGAGCCGGGCAATCGACGATGGTTTCGCACAACGGCTGCCCATAGGCGACCAGCGATTGACGATGCATGCGGCTCATGGGGCGTGCGCTCTTAGTCCTTGGCGTTGTCGGCTGCATCATGCCTCAACGTTGGCGCGGCCGCGAGAGCGCGCGCCAGTGCGACGAAATCGCCGACGGAGAGGTTCTCGGCGCGGGCGGTGGGATCAAGCCCGGTCGCGGCAAGCAAAGCCGGAACTTCGACGCCGAGCGAGCGCAGGCTTTGGCGGAGCATTTTGCGCCGCTGTCCGAACGCCGCCTGTGTCACGCGCTCCAGAAGTGCACGTTCGCATGGCAGCGGCGCGGGCCGCGGCACCAGCCGCACGAGCGAGGATTTGACTTTGGGTGCCGGCACGAACGCCGATGCGTTGATGTCGAACAGGATGCGCGGCTCGCAGCGCCACTGCGTCAGCACCGACAAACGCCCGTAGCTCTTCGAATGTGGCGCGGCCACAATGCGTTCGGCGACCTCGCGCTGAAACATCAAGACCGCAATATCGTACCAGGGCGGCCATGGCTCGACAGTCAGCCAGGATACGAGCAGCGCTGTTGCGATGTTGTAGGGCAGGTTGGCGACGATCCGCACCGGGCCGCCCGGCAGTCTCGGCCGAGGGTCGAAGGTCAACGCATCCGCCGCGACAATATCGAGGCGGTCCGGATAGTGTGCAGCGATCTCATGGAGCGCCGCGATGGCGCGATCGTCGCGCTCGATCGCGATGACATGCGCGGCGCCGAGCGCGAGCAACGCCCGTGTAAGGCCCCCCGGTCCAGGGCCGACTTCGAATATTGTGACACCGTCGAGCGGCCCTGCCGCACGGGCGATGCGGGCGGCGAGGTTGAAGTCCAACAAAAAATTCTGGCCGAGTGATTTTCTGGCGGCGAGGCCGTGGCGGCGAATGACCTCGCGCAGCGGCGGCAGGCCGTCGGGCGTGGCGGCTGCTTCGGTCACGTTGCCGGCACGAGCGCGGGACGCTCCGCTTGCGCGAGGCGCGCCGCAAGCCGCAGCGCTGCGACAAGGCTCGCCGGATCTGCCGTTCCCGTTCCGGCGATGTCGAAGGCTGTACCGTGGTCCGGCGAGGTGCGCACGAATGGCAAACCGAGCGTGGCGTTGACCGCGTGGTCGAAGGCCAGCGTCTTGATCGGGATCAGCGCCTGGTCGTGATACATGCACAGGGCCGCGTCGTAGGTGGCGCGCGCGCTTTCGTGGAACATCGAGTCCGCCGGCAGCGGTCCGCGCACCGCAATGCCCTCCGCGGCCAGCTGTGCGACCGCTGGGGCCACAATGGCGCGGTCCTCCTCGCCCAGTGTGCCGTCTTCGCCGGCATGCGGGTTAAGCCCGGCGATCGCGAGTCGCGGTCGCGCCAGCTCAAACCGCGTCCGCAAATCGTGTGCCACGATACGCCCGGTTTCGACGATCAGGTCGGTCGTGAGCTCTTTGAAAATGTCCTTCAGCGGAAGATGAATCGTTACCGGCACGACGGCCAATTCAGGGGACCACAGCAGCATCACCGGACGCAGCACCTTGCCGGTCGCTTCCTGCACCAGCTTCGCCAGGAACTCAGTGTGGCCGGGTTCGGCAAAGCCCGATTTGTAGAGCACGCTCTTGGCCACCGGGCTGGTCACAACCGCTGCAGCTGCGCCCCTCATCACATCGGCGACCGCCCGCCGGATCGAGGCGAGAGCGGCAGGCGCGCTCGATCCATCCGGCCGGCCGGGCTCAGCGCTCGCCACGACGTCGAGGGCAACCACCGGCAGTGCCGTGCGAAACGCGGTAACCGCGGCTTCGGGTTTGACCAACGATAGGGGGACGTTAAGGCCGAGGCGCGCCGCCCGCCGGCCGAGGAATTGCGGATCGGCGGCGATATAGAAGGGCGGCACGTTGAGTTCGGCGCGCCGATGCCAGACAGCAAGCGCAAGGTCGGGGCCGATCCCGGCCGGCTCGCCGAGCGTCAATGCCAGCGGTTGCACGGTCCTGCTTTGATCCGGTTCGCGTATTTGCGCTTATTTGTATTCGATCATGGCCTCGCGCCGCAACTTCTTCAGATAGATGGCGGCCCTGGCACCGAATCTCTTTTGAAACATTTCGTCGCGAACTTTCTTTTCCTCCGGCGTGTCGTTCTTGGTCTGCCGCTTGCCGCAGACGGCGAACATCTGGAAGCCCTCGGTGGTGCGCTCGGGCGGCGTCAGGTGGCCCATCTCGGTGCCGTCAAGAATATCGCGCGACGGCTTGGGCAGGTCGGCCGAGAATTTGAGGATCTGATCGCGCACCGCGACTTCGTCAAGCGCACGCGCGAAGGCGATGCCGCTGGTGCAGTCGGCGAAGCGAGCGCGCAGCGCGTCGGCTTCGCGTTTGCGCGATTCATAGAGGGTGTCGGGCGAACCCGACTGGACGACAAAGACGACCGGACGCAGCGTGTATTCGTATCCGACGTTTGCGTCCTTTTCGTCGGTTGGGTGCAGGTGCAGCTGCGCTTCGACGTCGGTGTCGGCGATTTCGAGGCTCGCTTTGTAGCGCCCGCGGATCAGCGCATTCCATGCCATCTGCGCCTCCAGCCGGTGTTTGAGTGCCGCTGCGCTCGATCCGGCATGCACGAGAATGGCGGTCAGTTTCTCGGAATCGATTCCCATGTGCTGAGCGACGCTGCCATAGGACTGCTCGACTTCGGACTTCGGAACGTCGATGCTGAAGTTCTTGGCTTCGTGGATTTCGAGTAGCTCGTCGACCAGTGTGTTGAGGACCTCTTGGCGCGGCGGCAGCTTCTGCGTGCTCAGTTGTTCGAGCTTCTGGCGCTGGGCGATATCGAGCTGCGTGATCGGTACGCCGTTGACCAGCGCGGCGACTTCCTGGGCGTGAACGTACGAACCGCCGGCAAGAGTTATCGCCGCTGCCAGCGCCGCCCCCGCCACGCGGGCGCGAAGCCCGAGATTGCCGAAACCACCGTGCAACATCGCTTGTAGTCTCCTCACCGAAGGACCGGCCGCCGCGTGTCCATCCCGCCGCGGCCCGTTAATGGTGCATCCTCGCGGCAAAATTTTGGAGGATTGCGTAGAGGGGGTGCGGCCGATTGCCTGTCCGAAGGTCTCATCCGGGGCTTAACCCGGGGTTGCCGGTCGCCGGGCCGCTGCGACACTGCCGTTTTGCTATCCGTCCTCCTGATACAGCAGGGCAACGAAACCCGTGAGGCCGCCGATTAGGACCGGCACCCAAGCCGCAACCACCGGCGCCATCAGCTCCGCCTTGCTCATGTCCTCGGTGATTTTTTGCAGGACGAAGAGCGTGAAGCCGGCCGAAATGCCGCTGAGCACCATCTTTTGCACGCCGCCGAAGCGGAAGAACCGCAGACTCACGGCCGCCGCCAGCAGCACCATGGCGCAAAGCAGGAAGGGCCGCGCCAACAGCTCATCGTATTGCAAGCGGTAGCCGGCGGCGGCGAGGCCTGCTCGGTCAGCCATCTGGATATAGCTCGGCAGGTCCCAGAATGGCACGGTTTCGGGTGTGGCAAAGCTCTCCCGCACTTGTGCGAGGGTCAGATTGCTGTTGAGCCGATAGGTGTCTGCGGCTTGGGGCGGTCTGATCGGCGAATAGATGTGGGTGTCGTCGAGCTGCCAGTAGTTGTCTCTGAGTTCGGCGGTGCGGGCCTCAATGCGCTCCTGGAATGCGCCGTCCTTGTCGAAGGTGTAAACCGTGACCGTGCCAAGGCTGGAGCCTTGTTCGCGGCTGGTCTGCGCATTGATGATGGCCGCTCCATCGGGGCTTTTCTGACGAACCCAGAAACCGCTGCTGCTCGCCTGCAGGGCTGACGGCGACTCGTCGAGCATTTGTTCTTCGAGGCGCTTCGAGCGCTCGTGCATCGTAGCGGCAATCGGATTGTAGGCGACAGTCGCGATCGCACCGAACAAGAACGCGACTAGCAGTGCCGGCGCCACAAACTGCCAGGCGGAGATGCCGGCCGACCGGGCAATCACCAGTTCGAGCCGGCGCGACAGCGTCAAGTAGCAGGACATCGCCCCCACCAGGATCGCGAACGGCATGATATGTTCCGTGAGCTGGGGAATCCGGAATATCGAAATCTCAGCCAGTATCCATGCCGTCGCTTTCGGCCAGTCGGCGCCGCGACGCATCAATTCGAAATAATCGATCATGCCGGCGAGCACGATGATGCCGACAAACGTCGCCATGACCGAGCTGAGAAAGCGCGTGCCGAAATAGCGGGACAGCGTGCGGGTCATCATCGGTCAAACCTTCACGACGTGGCCCGCATGAGTCGCTCGGTAATCGCGGTGGCAATCCGGGTCGTCGCGGTGGCGTGTTCGATCGTTTTGCCGCGTCCAATCTGGATCAGGCCGCCGACGATGGTGACGCCGAGCATGATGAATTGCAGCGACAACATCGCGGGAACGCGGACGCCGACAATGACGCTGACGAAGCCAAGGAGTCGCAGTGCCGTGGCTGCGCCGATCAGACCGAGCATCGCCAGCGTGCGGCTTTGCCGCGTGGTCTGCGGCGGCCCGAGAAACATGTACGTCAGGATAGTGAATGCCAGCGGATAGAGGGGTGTCGCGATACGGTCGTAGAGTTCCGAGCGATATTGATCGGGTTGCGTGGCGTAGAGCGGATCGTTCGCCTGCGGCCACAGCAGTTCCCATAGATATTTTTCGCGCACCGTGTAGGTGACGCTTTGCGGCCCGCCGGTGAATTTCGACAGGTCGAACGCATAGCGATCGAACGTCACGATGCGCGGGTCGGGACGGCCGGCCTCCAGGCGCTGGATGCTGCCGTGTTCAAGAACGAGGAACGAGCCGGTCGGGTTCTTTACGATCTCGCCCTGCTCGGCAAGATAAGTGGCCTCTTCGTGAGGATCGCGCCGGTCGTCGACGAAAATGCCGACCAGCAATCCGTTTGGTCGCCGGTCCGCGATATGAAAGGTGAGGTTGCCGCCGACGCTGGTAAATCGCCCCGGCTGAACGATGTTGGTGAGAATGTCGGCGCGCACCTGCGAAGACCAGTCGCGCAAGTCGCGCAGCGCCCGCGGCGAAACATAGGCTGCAATGGCCGCGACCAGCATCGAAACCAGGATTCCCGCGACCAGAAATGGCCACAGCAACCGCCACGGCGAAACGCCGGCGGCGTTCATCACGATGATTTCTGAATCCGAGCCAAGACGGCTGAGCACATGGCTCGCCGCTACCATCAGGGCGATCGGTGCGATGATCATAACCAGAAGCGGCACGATCATGCTGGTGATGCCGATAAAGACGAAGAGCGTCTGACGTTCGCTGGTGATTAGGTCGAAATCGCGCATCGCCTGGGTAAACCAGATCACGATCGTCAAGGTGATCAGAGTGATCAGGAAGGCGACCATCGTGGTGCGGAATATGTACCGGGTGATCGACCCCACCAGATTCTCCTTGCGTCGATGGACCGGCGCTTGTTGCAGCCTAGCGCCCGGATTCCGAACTTCGCACTATTCTGTGACACGCTCGTTTGCGAACTTCGGAAACCCGCATAGGGAGCCCCCGCGGCAATTATCGTGCGGAACTCTCAACCTGCCACACGAGCGCGCTTCTGCCGAATCGCCGTGCTCGATGGCTCGCCCCTCGACCGTGGGGTGATGCTTTCGCAAAATGGCCTCGCCAAGGCAATGGCGTCGCCACAGATCGTGCGGCAGCGGCTCTCGCGGCGCGACGGGGGAAGAGCGGAAGGTCTTGCCCGCAGCGAACGCGCTTTGCACGACGCGTCGCGCGGTACATAACGGGTTGCAATGACCTTCGAACCGGCCGCAACGACCCCATAGGACCGAACATGCCCGCTGTGCTCACCCTTGGTTTTACCCCTTTCGCCCGCGTTCGTGGAGTTCTCGTTGCGTTCTGCGGGGAGAATCTCAAATTCGGCGCCGCGACCAAGAAGGCGCTGGCCCCGGTCGAGGAGCTCGTGCGGCGCGCTGCGGTGGCGGACCACTTTACCGGCAAGAACGGAGCGACCCTCGATATTGTCGCGCCCCAGGGTCTCAGTGCGCCGCGGCTGGTGGTGATCGGG
Source organism: Xanthobacteraceae bacterium (assembly GCA_049300295.1). Classification (GTDB taxonomy): domain Bacteria; phylum Pseudomonadota; class Alphaproteobacteria; order Rhizobiales; family Xanthobacteraceae; genus BOG-931. The sequence continues at coordinate 155,203 of JBAQJL010000010.1, read as the reverse complement.
ACCGGCAAGGACGGCGCGTTGAAACAGCGCGACATCATTAAGCTCGGCGGTATCGCCATGGGTAAGGTGCCGTCAGCCGCGACCGAGGCAACGATCTTGGCAGAGTTCGGCTCGGGCGCGCTTAAGCCCGATCAGATTGCCGATCTGGCGCTAGGCGTCAGGCTGCGGGCGTATTCGTTCGACCTCTACAAGACCAAGCGCAAGGAAGGCGACGAGCGGGCCGACAAGGTGCACATCGATCTCGCTTGCTCCAGCCCAGCCGCCGCCGAGAAGGCGTGGGGGCGCACCGGCGGAATAGCCGACGGCGTGGTGCTGGCGCGCGACCTCATCAATGAGCCCGCCAATGTGCTCTATCCGATCGAATTTGCCCGCCGCGCCTCGGCCCTGAACAAGCTTGGCGTCGGCGTTGAAGTGCTCGACGTTGCCGCGATGCGCAAGCTCGGCATGGGGGCGTTGCTCGGCGTCGGCCAGGGCTCCGAGCATGATTCCCGGCTCGTCGTGATGCGCTGGAATGGCGGGAAGCGCGGTGCAGACCCGGTAGCCTTCATCGGCAAAGGCGTGTGCTTTGATACCGGCGGAATTTCGATCAAGCCTGCGCAAGGCATGGAGGATATGAAAGGCGACATGGCGGGCGCCGCCTGCGTGGTCGGCCTCATGCACGCGCTTGCCGTGCGCAAAGCCAAGGTCAATGCGGTTGGCGCCATCGGACTCGTCGAAAACATGCCGGACGGCAAGGCCTACCGCCCTGGCGACATTCTCAAGACCATGTCGGGGCAGACAATCGAGATCATCAATACCGACGCCGAAGGCCGCCTCGTGCTTGCCGACGTGCTGCATTACGTCAACAAGCGGTTCAAGCCCAAATTCATGATCAACCTGGCGACGCTGACCGGCGCCATCATCGTCTCACTTGGCCAGGAATATGCCGGGCTGTTCTCCAACAACGACAAGCTCGTCGAGCGGCTGGTCAAGGCCGGAGAGGCGACAGGTGAACGGGTTTGGCGCATGCCGCTCGGGCCAGAATACGACAAATTGATCGACTCCAAATTCGCCGACATGAAGAATACCGGCGGGCGTTGGGCCGGCTCGATCACGGCGGCGCAATTGCTGCAACGCTTCGTCGACAAGACCCCCTGGGCGCACCTCGACATCGCCGGTACCGCGCTGGGCTCGCCGCAGACCGAAATCAATCGGAGCTGGAGCTCCGGCTGGGGCGTGCGGCTGCTCGACCGGCTGGTTGAGGACTATTACGAGAAGTGACCAGCACAAGATGTGACGGCACAAGATTGAATTGGGCGGATGACCGAAATCCTGTTCTACCAGCTCAACGGACAGACGCTCGAACAGATATTGCCGCCGCTGATCGCGCGCTCGCTCGAGCGCGGCTGGCGGGTGGCGGTGCAGGCGTCTTCCGACGAGCGCATTGAGGCGCTCGACGCGTACTTGTGGACTTGGCGCGATGACGCGTTCCTGCCGCACGGAACATGGCGGGAGGCCGAAGCCGCGGAGCAGCCCGTCCTGCTCACAGTCAATGCGGAGAACCCCAATGCGGCGGTCGTGCGGTTCTTGGTCGATGGCGCCGACGTACCGGCGGATGCCTCTGCCTATCAGCGCCTCGTTCTGCTGTTCGATGGGGACGATCCGGAGGCGCTGGAAACCGCGCGCACGCGCTGGACTAGCGCCAAAAGCAAGGGCTTCGAGGTGACTTATTGGCGCACTGACGAGCATGGCCGCTGGCAGCGCCAAGCATAACAGGCCAGCGTTTCAGTTCTGTCACAGGTATGTAATATAACCTATTGAATATTAATAGTTTTCGTACTTTTAGAGCGCGGCGTTAAGGGCATCGCGCGATGCCCTCCGAGACGCATTATATTTTTTGCTCGGCTATTAGTTTGGGTGCTATAGTTGCATCATGAACAAACATTTAGGGGCAAAAAAACGGCCGGCAAAGCCGGTCCGCAGCACGGGGGCGCGTAAGGCCTCGCCCCGCAAGGCACGTGCGCGCGTCACGGCGAAAAAGCATGAGCCGCGGAACGGCCGCAAGGTGGCGGTTCGAAGCGTCGCCCCGGCAAATCTGCCCAAGGTCAGCCCGGGCGTCATCGGGAGCGCTGGCGCAAGTATCGCAACTATCGGCGCGGGTTCCGGCGCAAGTATCAATGTCAGTCAGGTGCGTCTGACCCGAGCGAGTACCAGTCAGCTGAGCATCAGGGCCATGAACGTCAGCGCCGTTGCTGCCATCGGCGAGGCGTTGCGATCGCATAAGTTCCAGGTCGGCCAGACGGTATCCTATACGTCGAGTCCCATCAGTCGGCCCGGGGCGAGCGGAAGCTACAAGGTTGTGCGGTTGCTGCCATCCGATGGCGAAGACTATCAGTACCGGATCAAGCACGCTGGAGAGGCATTCGAGCGGGTTGCCAAGGAAAGCCAACTCGAAATCGAAGGCTGAGCGTCCGCCGCGCAATCGTCATTGCGCCATTTTTGCCGTCAATCGTTGCCGTCGACGTTCGCCATCTCTGGATGGATCGATGCTGGCGTCAGCGCCGGCGCCAAGCCATACTTGAGGCGGTGCGACGGATGTTCCGCTTGCCAGTAGGGTATGGTGATGGGCCGCGTCGACCCGCAAATCCTGGCGTTGATCTCCGGCATTTCCCCGTTGTGGATCGCGGCGTTGTCGGCGGCGCTCCTTGTCCTGACAGTTTGCGCTCTTGTGTTTCGCCGCTCGCGCAAGGGGGCTTTCGCCGGTGCGGGGCGGTTTTTCCTGGTCATGCTGACGGCGGGGCTGAGCGCGTCGCTGATCTGGGCCTCTCTCGACAACGGCGCGATGCGCGATCGCGATGCCCAGCGCAGGGCGCTGCAAGTGCGCGCCGAGGAGTTGACGGCGCAAGCGCTGGCGCCAGGCTCGCCGCTCGCTTGCCTCGACGTGCTCGCCGGCGAAGCGGTGCAGGGGGCGTGCGAACGGGCGGTTTTTGCCACGCCCGCTAACGTGGCGAGTGCCATTGCCTACGTCGCGGCGCAATACGCACTTCTGTCCGACATGTCGGCATTCGGCAAACGGGGCGGTGCGGAGATCGGCGCCGACTTGCTGCCGCTGCGACAAGCACTGGAGGCCGATCCATTTGGCTTCCTCGCCCATGTCTTGGTCAGGCGCGGCGACTGCACCAGTGAACACTGCCAGGCTTTCGCACTGTTCCGCGACCCCAGCCACGTGCGCACCAATATCATCGCCCAGACGCTGCAGCACTACGTCGATCACTACCGCGAGGTTTGGGCCCGGGCGGCCGACGCACCGGCCGTGGGTGTCGCCGATTTCTCACCGACCGGCATCGCCGATCCGAGCAAACGCAAGGTGCCGGTCAATATCGACTTTCCGTCGGCCGCCTCGATTCCTCCAATAAGCATCATGAATCCGGAGCCGAAGACATCTCCGGCCGTTGCCGAAGCCGTGCGAAAGCGTGGCGAAAAGCCGAGGGACCCGGAGCAACCGGTTTGGCGACCTGCCACCGCCCCCGCTCAGGCGACGCAATGATGTGGGCCGCCGGGTTTGCCCGGCCATACATTTCGCCCCATTGCCCGCGGCGCACAGCCCGGCTCTGATGCGGTCATGTTCGGCTCCGTGCTCATCGCCAATCGCGGCGAGATTGCCCGCCGCGTCGCACGCACCGCCAAGCGGCTGGGCATGCGAACGATCGGTGTTTACTCGGCCGCCGACGCCGGCGCGCTGCATCGCCGCCTCTGCGATGAAGCCTATTTGCTCGGCGCTGCCGACGCGCGCGATAGCTATCTCTCTATTCCACGGCTGATCGAGGTTGCTCAGCGCGCGCGTGCCGAATGCATCCACCCGGGCTACGGATTTCTTTCCGAGAACGCTGATTTTGCCGATGCCTGTGGGCAGGCCGGCATTGCGTTTGTCGGGCCGCCCGCAAGCGCAATCCGCGCCATGGGGCTCAAGGATCGCGCCAAGACGCTGATGCAAAAGGCAGGCGTGCCGATCGTGCCCGGCTATCACGGCGAACGCCAGGATACGAAATTCCTCAAAGAGAAGGCCTACGAGATTGGCTATCCGGTGCTGATCAAGCCGGCCGCGGGCGGCGGCGGGCGTGGGTTGCGCCGGGTCGAGCGCCACGCCGACTTCGAGGTGGCGCTGGAATCGGCCATCCGCGAGAGTGAGGCGGCGTTCGGCTCGGGCCGCGTGCTGCTTGAAAAATACGTCTCCGCACCGCGCCACATCGAGATCCAGGTGTTTGGCGATCGCCATGGCAACACGATCCATCTCGGCGAGCGCGACTGTTCGTTACAGCGCCGGCACCAGAAGGTCATGGAGGAGGCGGCTGCGCCAGGCATGACTGCGGAGCTGCGCGCGCAGATGGGTGATGCCGCCGTCGAGGCCGCCCGCGCCGTCGGCTATGAGGGCGCCGGCACGGTCGAGTTCGTCGCCGACGGAACACAGGGTCTGCGGGCTGGCGCGTTCTGGTTCATCGAGATGAACACGCGGCTGCAGGTCGAGCATCCCGTCACCGAAGCGATCACCGGACTCGATCTGGTGGAGTGGCAATTTCGCGTCGCTGCCGGCGAGCGTTTGCCGCTGATGCAGGCGCAGGTCCGCTTCGATGGTCACGCCGTCGAAGCGCGCATCTATGCCGAAGACCCCGAGAACGGTTTTCTGCCCTCCACCGGCAAGATCGTTGCCGTGCAATGGCCGGAAAATATCCGCGTCGACACCGGCGTCGAAGCGAGCGGCGAGGTCACACCCTACTACGACGCGATGATCGCTAAGCTCATCACCCACGCTGCGAGCCGCGAGGCCGCGGTCGATCAACTCGCCGATGCGCTGGACCGCACGTTGATCGCCGGGCCGCACACCAATGTGGCGTTTCTCGCCGCGCTGTGCCGATCCGACGAGTTCAGACGCGGCACGGTCGATACCGGCTTCATCGACCGCAATCTTGTGGCGCTTGGCGCCGTGCCGCGCGAGCCCGATTACGCCGCGGCGGCGCTTGGCGTTGAGCGCCTGCTTGGCGGGAATGAGACAGCACATCCAACGGGTAATGGCATTGATCCTGATGCGGACTCTCCGTGGACCGCTGTGGACGGATTTCAGCTCGGCGGCAGTCGCACACTGTCGCTGCCGGTCGTGATCGACGGCGGGGATATCGAGGCGACGGTCGCGTACGCGAAAGACGGTACGCATGTTGCGGTCGGCGGCGCGGAACCGGCCGCGGATGCGATCGTGTTCGTTGCAGATGGCGACGCCTTCGTGTTGCGCGCCGGCCGGCAGACGCGCGTGCGGATGCGGGATTTTTCCGCCGCCTCGGCGGGTGGGTCGGGCGGCGACGGCATCATCAGGGCGCCGATGCACGGCCGTGTGCTGCAGCTTTTCGCCGCCGCCGGGCAGAATGTCAGCCGCGGTCAGCCGCTCGCCGTGATCGAGGCGATGAAGATGGAACACACGCTGCAGGCGCCGTTTGCCGGCACGGTGCAACAGGTCACGGTCAGCCCGGGCGCACAGGTTGTGGAAGGCGGCGAGATCATGGTGATCGAGCCCGCCGAAGCGCGCTAATGTAACCTCATGTCTCTGCATCTCATCAAACTGTGCGTCGGCTGCGAATCGGTCCGCGATCTCAAGGGTTGGATCAAGCAAAAGCTCAAAGACAAGCGCAAACTCGGCGAAAAGCCCGAACACATCCACCGCACCCGCATGGTGCCGAAACGCGCCGATGAACTGACCGACGGCGGTTCGCTCTTCTGGGTCATTCGCGGCGAGATCATGTGCCGGCAGCGCATCCGCGCCGTGCGGCCGTTCCGCGACAAGGACGGTGTCGGGCGTTGTGGGCTGGTGCTCGATCCCAAACTGGTGCTGGTAGCGCCGCGTCCGTATCGCGCCTTCCAGGGCTGGCGCTATCTGCAACCGGTCGATGCGCCGCGAGACCTCGACAGCGCGGCGCCAGGCGCGGCATCGATGCCGGAGAAGCTGCGGCGCGAGCTGCGCGAGCTCGGGCTGATGTAGCGGCCGGTCGTGCGGCTGCCGCATGGCGCCGCACCGCGCGATCACGTAAAATCGCGCCAGCGGAATGGCCGTCGGCGGATTTGCGGAGCGCGAGTATGATTATCGAAAACGAGAAGGACGTTACCAAGGCGGTGCTAGGCGCCTATGCGCGCACCGAAAATCCGCGTGCGCGGGAGATCCTGTCCGCCCTGATCCGTCATCTGCACGAATTCGCCCGCGAGGTGAGGCTCACTGAGCAGGAATTCCACACCGCGATGGCTTATCTCGTGGCGATCGGCCAAAACTCGAATGAGAACCATAACGAAGCCGTGCTGATGGCTGGTTCGCTCGGCCTGTCGCCGCTGATCTGCCTGCTCAACAACGGCGACCACGGCCAGACCGAGACCGACGCCAATACGCTCGGTCCGTTCTGGCGGATGGATTCCCCGGCGACGCCGAACGGTGGCACGATCATGCGATCGCCGACGCCGGGGCCGGCGCTGTTTGTCGATGCCACGTTCCGCGACACCGATGGCAAGCCGGTCGTAGGCGCCGAAGTCGACATCTGGCAGTCGTCGCCCGAGGGATTCTATGAGAACCAGGATCCGGCCCAGGCCGACATGAATCTGCGCGGCAAGTTCACGACCGATAAGGACGGACGCATCAGCTTTCGCAGTGTGAAGCCGGCCGGTTATCCGATCCCGATCGACGGGCCGGTCGGTGAATTATTGCGCGTCGCCGGGCGGCACAACATGCGGCCGGCGCATCTTCACTTCCTGGTTTACAAGCCGGGCTTCAAGACGCTGATCTCGCAGCTTTACGATCCGGAAGACCCGAACCTCGAAACCGATTCCCAGTTCGGCGTCACACGGCATCTGATCGGCAAATACGTCAAGCATGGCGCCGCCGAGCGGACGCCGGCGGGCGATGCCGGTGGGCCGTGGTATTCGCTGACTCACGATTTCGTCATGGAGAGTGGCACCGCGAGCCTGCCGAAGCCGCCGATCCGCGGCAAGGCCCGCGGCGAGCGGCCGCAAATTCCGCATCTGGAAGCGGTGTAAATTCTATCGCGACGGCCGGCGCAAAACGCTGCGCGTCAGGATAGAGGAGGGGAGGAACGCTATGCATCGCAGAACACTGCTCAAGGGTGCCGCCGCGACCGCCACGACCGGCCTGTTCGCCCGCCGGGCTGCCGCCGATACGCCTCTGAAAATGGGAATCAGCATTCCGATGACGGGTGCCGGCTTTGCCGCCGTCGGCCGGCAGGCGACGACCGCGATCAAGCTCTACATGGAGCAGCACGGCGACACGGTCGCGGGACGCAAGATCCAGCTGACCATTCGGGACGATGGCGGCGTTGCCGATGTCGCCCACCGCATCATCCAGGACATGATCGTCAACGATAGGGTCGACATCGTTGGCATCGGCATCACGCCGACCTCGCTCGCGGTCGCGCCGCTGATCACGCAGTCCAAGAAGGCCACGCTCGTCATCAGTTCAGGCGCTTCGATTACCACGACGAAGTCGCCGTATTTCGTGCGCGCCGGCTTCATCCTCAGTCCGCAATCGTGGATTTTGGCCGAATGGGCGGCCAAGAATGGCTCCAAGCGCGTCGTCACGCTGGTCAACGAATGGGCGCCGGGCATCGAGGCGGAGACCGCCTTCACGACCCGCTTCAAGCAGGTCGGCGGCGAGATCATGCAGTCGATCCGCATTCCGCTCGCCAATCCGGACTTCGCGCCGTTTCTGCAACGCGTCGGCGATCTCAAGCCTGACACGGCCTTCATCTATTTCCCCGGCACGCAGGCGCCGGTCTTTGCCAAGCAGTTTGCCGAACGCGGGCTCGGCAAATCCGGCATCAAGATCATAGGCCCAGGCGACCTCACCGACGACGACGATCTCAATAGTATGGGCGATCAGATGCTTGGCATGATCACGGCCGGGCCGTATTCGGCCTCGCACGATTCCGCCCTGAACAAGGCCTATGTGGCGGCGATGGAAAAGGCCGGCCATTTCCGCCCCGACTTTGTCTCGCTCGGCGGCTATGACGGCATGCACCTGATCTACGAAGCGTTGAAGAAGACCAACGGCAATTCCGACGGTGACGCGCTGATCGCGGCCATGAAGGGCATGGCATGGGAAAGCCCGCGCGGCCCGATCTCGATCGACCCGGCGACGCGCGACATCGTCAGCAACATCTACATTCGCAAGGTCGAAAAGCTGAACGGACAGCTCTGGAGCACGGAGTTTCAGACGTTTGCGAACGTGAAGGACCCGATGAAGGCGGCGGGGAAGTAGGGGACGCCTACACCGCCACATTATCGATCAGCCGTGTCCGGCCGATCCGTGCCGCGACCAGGAGCCGGATCGGGCCCTGCTTGACTGAGCTCACCGGCGCCAGCGTCTCGGCGTGGCGCGCTTCGAGGTAATCGAGCGCAAAGCCTGCGCGTGTGATCGCCGCGCGGCCTTCCTCGAGTACCGCCACCATCGGCTTGCCCGCCTTAATCGCGGCCGCACACTCCTTGAGCACGCGATAGAGCGTAGGCGCGGCCTCGCGTTCGTGCGGTGCGAGGTAGACGTTGCGCGACGACCGCGCCAAGCCGTCAGCCTCGCGCACGATCGGCGCGCCGAGAATGCGGGTTTTGAGATCGAGGTCGCGCGCCAGGCGGTCGATCACCTTGAGCTGCTGGTAGTCTTTCTCGCCGAAGATGGCGAGGTCCGGTTCGCATTGCGTCAGCAGCTTCGCCACGACGGTCGCCACGCCGGAAAAAAAGTGCGGTCGAAACGCGTCTTCGAGGCCAGCCACGGCCGGACCTTCGGGTGCAATCCTGGTGGCAAAGCCTTGCGGATACATCGTTTCCGCCGACGGCGCCCAGACCAGATCGACATTGAGCGCGCGCGACGCCGCAAGGTCGGCAGCAAAAGTTCGCGGATAGCTGCGAAAGTCTTCGTTGGGGGCAAACTGCGCCGGATTGACGAAAATCGAGACGATCACCCGATCGGCGCGACGCTGCGCGCGGCGAATAAGCGATAGATGGCCCTCGTGCAGCGCGCCCATGGTCGGCACCAGCGCGATCGTTTGTTGAGCGGCGCGTGACCTTGTCCGTTGCGCGCGCAATTCGGCGACGGCGCGTCGCAACTGCGACAATTTTTTGATGACTCGCGTGTGCCGTTGCGACCGGGTTTCAGTTTTTTTCATTGTGTCGATGTGTCATTGTGTCGACGTATCGAGCGTTGCGGCGCGAGCACACTGTCAATTTTGTTGAATGCATCGCGCGGTTACGGATTAACTTATCGAGCGTCATGCTGTATCTTGATCATACGCGTTGCAAGCCTGAGAGCGTGCGTCGTACGCTGAGGTCGCGTTTTCATGTTGATGCAGGTGGATGTCGGGAAGCCGGATACGGCCCACGTCATCGTCCTCGGCAACGAGAAAGGCGGGTCTGGCAAGTCGACCACCGCCATGCACGTCGCGATCGCGCTGATGCAGGCCGGACAACGCGTCGCCACCATCGATCTGGATTCGCGGCAGCGAAGTTTTACCCGCTACGTCGAGAACAGGCGCGATTGGGGCGAACGCGCCCGCGTCAAGCTCGTCCTCCCCAAGCATTATTGCGTCGCGCGCGGCAAGGGCGCGCGCATTGACGAAGTCGAGACGCAGGAATTTTCCGCCTTTGCCGAAGCGGTGACCGAGGCTGAAAGTACTCACGATTTCATCGTCATCGATACGCCGGGCAGCGATTCCTACCTGATGCGGCTCGCCCACTCGATGGCCGATACGCTGATCACGCCGCTCAACGACAGCTTCGTGGATTTCGACGTGCTCGGCAGCGTCGATCCGACGACCTTTGAGGTTGGCCGCGTCAGCCATTACGCCGAGATGGTGCGCGACGCCCGCCGCCAGCGGCGGCTGGTCGACGGTGGATTGATCGATTGGGTGGTGCTGCGTAACCGGCTCTCGGCGCTCGGATCGCGCAACAAGCGGCTGGTCGGCGAGGGCGTCGACAGGCTTGCCGGGCAACTCGGCTTTCGCTCGGCCGATGGTTTTATCGAACGGGTAATTTACCGCGAATTCTTTCCGCGCGGTCTAACCGCGCTCGACGAGATTGGCGGCGATACGCTTGGCCTGCGGCCAAGTTTCTCCCACGTCTCGGCGCGCGACGAGGTCAGGGCGCTGATGGAGGCGCTAAAGCTTCCGCTCGATCCGCGTGGCAAACGCCGCGCCGCGGCGCGCGCCGAATGGATCGCGTCGGCCGGCAGGCCGCTTGAGACCCACGGCCTGCTTGCCGATGAGGCGTAGGTACGCCTGGCGAGGTCGCGCGGCTTTGTCATCCTTTTCCCCCGTTCCCGTCGAGCATTGCGCCGCCGCGCTCGCAGGGCCACCTTAGGCAAAACTTTGAACCCGGCGGCCAACACCCAGATGAGCAGAGATCGCCGATGAGCAGAGATCGCGATAACCAAACGCCCGTCCAGGCCGAAAGCAGGACGCCGGCGTCGGCCTCGCGGCCGGAGATCGACGCTTTCTTGAACCGCGTCAGCGCCCTTGCGCCAGCGGCGGGGCGTGGCCGCCTGATTTTTGGGCTTGATGCCACGATGAGCAGGCAGCCGACGTGGGACCATGCCCGCCGCCTGCAGGCCGATATGTTTCGCGAAGCCGTCGCCGTCGGCGGCCTCGCAATCCAGCTTATCTACTATCGCGGGCTTGCCGAATGCCGGGCATCGTCCTGGATTGCGGAGCCGGAGCGTCTTGGCGCGCTGATGGCGCGGATCGATTGTCGCGGCGGCCATACGCAGATCGGCAAGGTGCTCGCCCACGCGCGCCGCGAAAACGACAGCGGCAAGGTTGCGGCGTTGGTGTTCGTCGGCGACGCGATGGAGGAGGAACTGGATGCGCTGTGTGCCCGGGCCGGCGAGCTTGGGCTGCACAGTATTCCAGCCTTCATGTTTCAGGAAGGCTATGACCCGGTCTGCGAGCAGGCGTTTCGCGAAATTGCGCGGCTGACGCGCGGCGCGTATTGCCGCTTCACTCCCGGCGCCGCTCACGAATTGGCCGAGCTGTTGCGCGCGGTCGCCGCCTATGCGGCCGGCGGCATGAAGGCGCTCGCCGCGCTTGAGGCGCGCAGCAGCGGCACGACGCGTCTGCTGGCGCAACTTAAGTAGCAGCCGCCATGCCAATTCTTCTCGGCGTCGTCGTTTTGGTGCTGTTGCTGTGGGCCGGCAAGTCGTTTTCGAAAGCCGACCCGAAGCAAGCGGCGAAGCTGTTGCGGACTCTCGGGGGCGGCGCGGCACTGCTGTTCGCGACGTTTCTGCTGTTTCGCGGCGAAATTGGCCCCGCCATCACGGTCGGCGCCATCGGTCTCGGCGCGCTCGGCTGGCTTTCCTTATGGCCGGCGGGCTTCGGCGCCCGCACGCAGAAAAGTTCGGGTCAGATTTCGCGGGTGCGTACCGCATTTGTCGAGATGGAGCTCGATCACGATAGCGGCACGATGCGCGGCCGCATTCTGGCCGGTGCGCAGAAAGGCGCCTCGCTCGACGCGCTCGACCCGCACACTTTGATCGGTCTGCTCGGCGCCATGGACAGCGACAGCCGGGATCTACTCGCAGCGTATCTTGACCGCCGGCATCCCGGCTGGCGTGAGCACGCGCAGGACGATGCGGCTGCGGGGGGCGGGGCGCGCGCGGCGCGCGGCAGCAAAATGACCGAACAGGAAGCTTATCAGATCCTTGGCGTTGAGCCCGGCGCCGACGCGCAGGCCATCTCCCGCGCTCACCGGTCGCTCATGAAGAAACTGCATCCCGACCAGGGGGGGTCGACGTATCTTGCGGCCCGCGTCAATGAGGCCAAAGAAGTGCTGCTTCGCCGCCATCGCTGAGGTTTCCCACTTGGTCCTCGCGTGGCTACCCGCCCGTTCCATACGCCGTACCTGCCGAGCCGCACGCTATTTGATCCTGCCGCATACACCGGCAGGATGGGCGGGAATGCTTCTTAGTCCTTGACCGTTATACAGGCGAAATCGTTGCGCTTGAGTTGACGACATGCGGCTTCAGCCGTCGCCCTGTCGAAGCCGGCAAAGCGGGCGCGGTACCATGTTGTGTCGCCCTTCTGCACCCGCTCGGTGAATGGGTCGGCCGAGGCGAGCGCCGCATGCAGTTTGAGCTTGGCTTCGGTCAAGTGTTGGCGCGCTTCGTCCTCGCCGCCGTAGGCGCCGATCTGGATCACCCAGCCATTATGCGCATGCGATGCCGGTATCACGACTGAACTGGCTGAGGCGAGCTGGTAGCCGACGGCCGAAGCCACCGGCGGACCCGGCTCCGGTTTGGCAGGGGTGATAACTTGCACGGGCGCGGCCGACGCGACGACGGCCGGCGCGGCCTGAGCTTGTAGCGCGCGGACCGGGGCTGCCGCGGGCACCTCGCGGGCGGCCACGACCGTGGCCCTCGTTGACGGCACCATGACCGGCATTGGCCGCATCGATGGCGAGTGCACGGTCACGGTATGGTAGGTGACGGTCCTGACGATCAGCGGTCGGATCGGATCGTTCGAGCCCACAACCCCGTGGCCGCCAGAATTCGCCGTTACCGCCGGTGCTGTGCGTGCGGGCGCAGCCGGCTTGGCAAAATCCCTTGCCTGCGCTTTCGCGGCGCTGAATTGCGATGGCGCGACGACAGGAGCCGCCATAGCCATCGTCATGGGGCCGCGATCGGCGATGACCGGAGCGGTGCGGCGCGCCGAGGCAAGCAGGATATTGGATTCGACGAGAGCGCGCATGTGAGCGTCACGCTCGCCCGCCGAACGGCCACCGAGCACCACGCCCATGAGGTAGCGGCCGTCGCGATGCACCGAGGTCAGGAGATTGAAGCCGGACGAGTTGGTGAAGCCGGTCTTGATGCCGTCGACGCCGGACACCGATCCGAGCAGATGGTTATGGCCGCGGATGGTCTGGCCACGGAACACGAATGCGGTGGTGGAGAAGAAGCGATAATAGCGCGGGAAGCGATCCTGGATGGCGCGACCGAGGAGAGCCTGGTCGCGTGCGGTGGTGATCTGTTCGTCGTCGGGAAGCCCCGAAGCGTTGACATATGTGGTGCGGCTCATGCCGAGTGCATGAGCCTTTTGCGTCATGATCCTGGCGAAGCCTTCTTCGCTGCCGCCGAGATTTTCGGCGAGCACGACGGCCGCATCATTGGCCGATCGCGTGACGATGCCTTTGATGGCGTCCTCGACCGAAATCGTCTGGCCGGGCCTGAGCCCAAGCTTGGTGGGCGACTGGGAGGCGGCGTGCTCGGATACCGAGAGCTCCGAATCGAGCTTGATCTTGCCGGCGTCGAGACGCTCGAACAGCAGATAGAGCGTCATGACCTTGGTCAGCGAGGCCGGGTGACGCAGCGCATCGGGATTGGATTCTTCGAGCACCGCGCCCGTATTGCCGTCGACGACGATCGAGGCGGTGGGCGGTGAATAGCCTCCGCCATCATGATGGTGGGAGGACGCGACATGATGCCAATGGCGATGATGCCGGGCATCGGCCGCATTGGTGGTGATTGCGAGAGCCGCAGCGATTGCGGCAAGAACCAAGACGCATTGCCGAAGCCCGCACCGGGCTTCCGTTCCTGCCCATCTCATCTAGCACCCCGTCCCTGAACGCGCACACGGCCCCCTTCGGGACCACCCCTTTTTGCTCCATCGGGAAGGCCACCCCGCCGCGGGCAATACGAGCAGCTCTCTGGCTGCAATGCCGCGGAGGAGAGATTGCCCCCGATTTGAGGACCGGCCGTCACCCAGACGACACGGTCAAGCACGCTAGGTGAACGCCCTTGCGAAACCGTTAAGTCCCGCCACCCACGAGAGATTGTGCAACTGCGCTGGCACCATTGCGTTTTTTGTGCAGTGCACTATTGTTATTTTCTGCGGCAGAGAAGGCCTTTTTGAGGCAATGGACGAAAACATTAACCATTTCAACGAACAGCGCGATCTGCTGGGAAGGTTCGCAATGAACACCGACGATATGCAGAAGTTCGGCCAAGGCAGCATGGACGTGGCGATGAATGCGGCCGGCGCCTGGGGCAAGACGGCGCAGGCGATTGCGGTCGAGTTTGTCGACTACACCAAGAAATCAGCCGAGGCGTCCGCCGCCGCTTGGGAGAAGCTTCTTGGCGCCAAGAGCCTGGATAAGGCGATCGAAATCCAGACTGAATATATGCGGTCCTCTTACGACGATTTCGTCGCCAAGGCGGCCAAGTTTGGCGAGCTTTATACCGATATGGCCCGGCAAGCCTACCAGCCGTTCGAAAGCGCTCTGCGCAAGTGACGCGTTACTTGTCAGACCAACTGACTAACCGGGCGGGCTGACCCGCGACCGCCGACGAATTGGCGGCCCGAAGCGGAGTGCGCCGCTGCGAGCAGGAGATTTGCGAGCAGGAGAGAAGGGCGTCGGGGCCCAGCTAAGCTCCGCCGCACGGACATTTTCAGTGTGACCGGCGCTCAGCCCTTAGACACGAGCGACTCAATCGCGGCGGCGATGCGCGCCAAACTTTGCTCGATTCGCGCCACACGAAAGGCGATGTGTTCGAGCGCGTAAGCCGAGCGCTTGTCGGCTGCCGGCATGTGCAGCGCATCATAGTCGGGAACGAACTCCTGTTCGAGCTCGCGCAGCACCTTGGCGCGGCGTGCGGGGTCGACCATGGCCCTCTCCTCAAGCAGTTACCTGCCCCAACGCGCGAACCAATAGCCGAGTCGCCAGTTGATACCAATCCGGTGCAAACCGGATGCCCACAGCGCCTTGAAAATGATCAGCACAAATGGATCGATTGCCACAATTTCGGTGTTGGCCGGATGGCGTCGTATCGCCTCGGCCAAGTGCTGGAGCGTTAAGCACAAGGAGGCGCAATGCCAGACAGTTCTGCGGTGGGTGCAGCCTGTCCGATCTGGCACGTTCGCCACTCTATAATTATGATATCGTTCTGGCAGCACGGAGGGATTGAGCCTTCCGGCGCCCGGTGGGGACCCGCCCGACAAGCAAGCCTGGACGATAGACGCGAAAATGCCGCCAAATGACGATACTGCGAAATATCCGATGCTCATGGCCGACGACGATCGCAAGCGCAAGGGCGACCAGAATGGACCGGGTACGTCGGTCGCCACTAAGACGAAGCCGCAGACCAAGCGGCCGAATCTATACCGCGTCCTGCTGCTTAATGACGACTACACGCCGATGGAATTCGTAGTTCATGTGCTCGAGCGTTTCTTCAACAAGGATCACGAGTCGGCGCAACGAATCATGATGCACGTGCACCAGCATGGGATCGGCGAATGCGGGATTTTCACCTACGAGGTTGCCGAAACCAAAGTGACGCAGGTGATGGACTTTGCCCGCAAACACCAACATCCTTTGCAGTGCATCATGGAAAAAAAGTGAGTTTCGGGAGGAGCTTCCAATACAAATGAAGAGAACCTGAAAATGCCGACGTTTTCACGCAGCCTCGAACAGTCGCTCCACCGGGCGCTTGCGCTCGCCAACGAGCGGCACCACGAGTACGCCACGCTTGAGCATCTGCTGCTGGCGCTGATCGAAGATCAGGACGCCGCGGCGGTGATGCGGGCGTGCAACGTCGATCTCGAGAAGCTGCGCCGGAGTCTCGTCGCCTATCTCGAATCCGAATTGGACAACCTGGTCACTGACGGCGCCGAGGATTCCAAGCCGACCGCTGGCTTCCAGCGCGTCATTCAGCGCGCCGTTATCCATGTGCAGTCGTCCGGCCGTGAGGAAGTGACCGGCGCTAACGTGCTCATTGCCATCTTTGCCGAACGCGAGAGCCATGCCGCATATTTCCTGCAGGAGCAGGATATGACGCGCTATGACGCGGTGAATTATATCAGCCACGGCATTGCCAAGCGGCCGGGAATGTCGGAAGCGCGCCCGGTGCGCGGCTCCGATGAGGAAAACGAAAGCAAGTCCGGCGACGAGCAGAAGAAGAAAGTCGACGCGCTCGACGCATACTGCGTCAACCTCAACAAGAAGGCGCGCGACGGCAAGATCGATCCGCTGATCGGCCGCGAGGCCGAGATCAACCGCACCATCCAGGTGCTGTGCCGTCGGCAAAAGAACAATCCGTTGTTCGTCGGCGAGGCCGGCGTTGGCAAGACCGCGATCGCCGAGGGGCTCGCGCGCCGCATTGTGCACGGCGAAGTGCCGGATGTGCTGCGCAACGCCACGGTGTTCGCGCTCGACATGGGCACGCTGCTCGCCGGCACGCGCTATCGCGGCGATTTCGAGGAGCGGCTCAAACAGGTCATCAAGGAGCTGGAAGGCTATCCAGGCGCGATCCTGTTCATCGACGAAATCCATACCGTGATCGGCGCCGGCGCCACCTCCGGCGGCGCGATGGACGCCTCGAACCTGCTGAAACCCGCGCTCGCTTCGGGCACGGTGCGCTGCGTCGGCTCGACGACCTACAAGGAATACCGGCAGTATTTCGAAAAGGACCGCGCGCTGGTGCGCCGCTTCCAGAAGATCGACGTCAACGAGCCGACCATCCCCGACGCCATCGAAATCCTCAAAGGGCTGAAACCCTATTTCGAGGACTATCACAAGCTTCGCTACACCAACGAGGCGATCAAGGCGGCAGTCGAACTGTCGTCGCGCTACATCCATGACCGCAAGCTGCCCGACAAGGCGATCGATGTGATCGACGAGTCGGGCGCGGCCCAGATGCTGCTGCCGGAAGGCAAGCGCAAGCGCACAATCGGCATCAAGGAGATCGAGACCACGATCGCCACGATGGCGCGAATTCCGCCGAAGGCGGTGTCCAAGGACGACGCCGAGGTACTGCGGCACCTGCAAGACACGCTCAAGCGCGTGGTCTATGGCCAGGACAAGGCGATCGAAGCGCTGTCCGCCTCGATCAAGCTCGCCCGCGCCGGCCTGCGCGAGCCGGAGAAGCCGATCGGCTGCTATCTGTTCTCGGGGCCGACCGGCGTCGGCAAGACCGAAGTGGCGCGGCAGCTTGCCGCCTCGCTCGGCGTCGAGATTATCCGCTTCGACATGTCGGAATACATGGAGCGCCACACCGTCTCGCGGCTCATTGGCGCGCCGCCCGGCTATGTCGGCTTCGACCAGGGCGGGCTCCTGACCGATGGCGTCGACCAGCATCCGCACTGCGTGCTCTTGCTCGACGAGATCGAGAAGGCGCATCCGGATCTGTTCAACGTGCTCCTGCAGATTATGGATCACGGCAAGCTGACCGATCACAACGGCAAGCAGGTCGATTTCCGCAACGTCATCCTGATCATGACCACCAATGCCGGCGCCGCCGACATGGCCAAGGCCGCCTTCGGCTTCACCCGCACCAAGCGTGAAGGCGACGACATGGAGGCGATCAACCGGATGTTCGCACCCGAGTTCCGCAACCGGCTCGATTCCATCATCACGTTCGCGCACTTGTCGCAAGAAGTCATCGCCATGGTGGTGGAAAAATTCGTGCTGCAGCTTGAGGCGCAGCTCGACGACCGCAACGTCACCATCGAGCTTTCGGACGAAGCGGCAAAATGGCTGATCGCGAACGGCTACGACGAGTTGATGGGTGCCCGGCCGATGGCGCGGGTCATCCAGGAGTACATCAAGAAGCCGCTGGCGGACGAAGTATTGTTCGGCCGGCTGAAATCGGGCGGGCACGTGCGTGTCGTCCTGGTTACCGACGAGGCCGGCAACAGCAAGCTCGGCTTCGAATATCCCGAAGGTCCAGTGACGCCGCGGGCGGAAAAACTGCCCGAGCCGCGGCGCGCCAAAAAGCGGCGCGCCTCGCCGCGCCGGAAACCGCCCGGCGGGCCGGGCGGCGGCAATCCGCCGGGTGGACGCGGCTCGGTACCGAAGGTGCCGCTGGTCAAGGTTTGACCAGCGCCACCGTTCAGCGTTTTGCCGGATACAATGAGCCGCGGCGAATGAAAATGAACGCCGCGGCGGCGCCGATCATTTCGCCGATGCCGCCGACGACGAAGGCAGGCGGCAAGCCGGCGATGACGTGACTGGCGTCGGGGTTGCGGCCCGCGACCACGGCGAAGACCGCGCCGAGGACTGCCACGCCGAGCGTCGCCCCGACCATGCGTGCGGTGTTGACGAGGCCTGAAGCGGTGCCGGACCGCGCTGCCGGCACGTTGGCGACTGCGACTCCGTTGACCGGTGCGGTATTGAGGCCGAGGCCGCAGCCGATCACCAGCAGCGCGGCTTCGACGAGCAGCAGGCTGTTGTCGAGCGGGATCAACGCCAGCATGAACAGGCCCGTGCCCATCAGCGCCATGCCGAGCGTCATCGGCAGCCGCGGGCCATAGGCGTTGGCGATTTTGCCCGAGAGCTGCGACACGATCACGAACGCCACCGACATCGGCAACAGTTCGACGCCGGCGCGCAGCGCGCTGTCGCCGCGCGCCGCCTGCAGATAGAGCGGCGTGAGGAACAGCATCGCATACATGCCGAACGTCATGGCGGCGGCGATGCCAAGACTTGCCGAGAACACGCGATCGCGGAACATCCCAAGCGGCACGAGCGCGCCATCTGCGCCGCGTTGCCGCAGCACAAACAGCACTGCGGCGAGCGCCGAACCGGCGAACGCCGCCATGCTGCCGATCGATTCCCAGCCCCAGCGCGGGCCTTCGATCACCGCCAGCGACAGCGCACCGAGTGCGGTGATGGCCAACGCCTGGCCCGGCATGTCGAGCGCGCGGCCCGTCGGGTTCTTCGATTCAGGTACCGCGGTTGCCGTCAGCCCGAGCGCCACCACGCACGGCGGGATGATCAAGAGAAAGATGCTGCGCCAGCCCACGGATTCCACCAGCACGCCGCCGAGCGTCGGCCCAACGATGAAGGCAAGCCCGTTGCAACTCGCCCACACGCCGAGCGCCTGGGCGCGTCGTTTCGTGTCCGGGAAGGCGACGGTGAGAATCGCGAGCGAGGTGGGAATTTCCAGAGCCGCCCCGAGCCCCGCAATAGCGCGTCCGGTCACCAGCACGACAGCATCGGGCGCAAAACCACAGACCAGCGAGCCGAGCGTGAACAGTGCGATGCCGAGTGCGAAAATGCGCCGACGGCCATAGAGGTCGGCAAGCGTGCCTGCCGTCAGCAACAGGCTCGCATAGACGAGATTGTAGGCATCGACGACCCATTGCAGCGCGGTGACGCCGGCATCGAGGCTTGTGCCGATTTCCTTGACGGCGAGATTGACCACGGATGTATCGATCTGCGCGATCAGCACGCCGAGCGACATGGTCAGCAGAATGACTGAAGTGCCGCACGCGGCGCGGGGACGAAACGACGTGACGGTCATGCTCATAGTGGCCTCTGCGGTTCCTTATCAACGTGCTGCTCACATGAGGAACCAAATACGGATGCTCAAGCTCTGATGATACGGTGATGGCCGAAGCATCTGGGGCTGACCACCCGATTTCGGCGCGCCAATTTTTTCAGAAAGAAAGTTCCGAACAGAACGATATAAGAAAAGAAATTATTTTGACGCAGCGTGGCGCCGCAATTCGCGCGCAAACCACAGGGCGACAATCGGCAGCGCCGCGGCGCTGGCGATGAACAACGGAACCGCGCCGAACCGGTCGATCGTGAGCGACCCGGCGAAAACGCCAACGGTCTGACCGATGAATATGGCCGAGGAAAAGATCGCGACAGCGGTGCCACGCGCATGCGGCGTCATTTGTGTGGCATTGGTCTGCAAGGTGTTGTGCAGCATGTAGAAGCCGAGCCCGATTGAAACCGTCGCAAGCGGTGCTAGCCACCACACCGGGGCCGCGGCGAGCAAAATGTAGCTGCCGGCCAGCACGAAACCGCCGGTCGTCGCCAGCCGCACCTGGCCGAGCCGATAGACGAACAACTTGACGAGGCCCGCGTAAATCAGTCCGCCGATGCCGAAACAGCCGACACTCAGTCCGATCAGCGTGAAGCTCAAGTCAAAGCGCAGCCGCAGATGCGCGCCGATATAGGCGAAGGCGCCCCACACAAATACGTTTTCGATAAAGGCGACGCCGATCACCAGGCGCGCGAATGGGTTCGACAGAACTGCGCCATAGTCGGCGGCAAAGCGCGCACCCCATCCTGATGCTGCCCCGCTTGCGGGAGAAGGAAGGACCGCGGAATGCGCCTGATCGCGCGTCAGCGGGTTGGTGAGGAGTTCAATCAGCAGTCCGATGGTGGCAACCGCGAAAATTCCGGAGAGCACAAAGAATACGTTGCGCCAGCCGACCAGATCGCCGAGCACGCCGCCCATGGCTTGGCCAAACAACTGACCGAGAATTTGCCCCGTGAGATAGCGGCCGAGGATGGTCTGGCGCTGCTCGTATGGCGTCACGTCGCCGACAAAGGCCATCGAAATCGGAATGACCCAGCCGCCGGCCATGGCGCCGGTGGCAAACCGGGCCAGCGCCAGTTGCGGCAACGATGTGGCGAAGCCGCACAAAGCCACCATCACGGTTCCGATCGCACAGGTCAGCGCCACCGTCCGGTACTTGCCGAGGCGGTCGGCGAACGGGCCGATGACGAGCTGGACCGTGCCGTGGGCGACCGCATAAGCGGTGACAACGACCGCGGCGGCGCCGATGGCGGTGTGGAATTCGGTGGCGATCTGCGGCAGGAGCGAATCGGTCACCCGCACTTGCGCCTGGCTGGCGAAGCCGGCGACGGCGAGCAGCATTATGGCGCGCGTCGGCGTTTTGCGCGGCAGCGCGGCGGCGGATGTTAATGAAGCTTGCACGTTGACACTCTAGGCGAGGCGGGCTTTCTACCCCGCACCAGAGCGCATTCACAATGATCGAAAACAGATACCAGCCCGCCGCGGTCGAAGGCCGCATTTACGCAGAATGGGAACGGGCAGGCGCCTTCCGCGCCGGCCGGCCGGAGCGCGCCGCGGCGCAGCCCTACTGCATCGTCATCCCGCCGCCGAACGTGACCGGCTCGCTACACATGGGTCATGCGCTCAACAACACGCTGCAGGACATTCTGTGCCGCTTTGAGCGTATGCGCGGCAAGGATGTGCTGTGGCAACCGGGAACCGATCATGCCGGCATCGCCACGCAGGCCGTAGTCGAGCGGCAGTTGATGGAACGCCGGGAGTCGAGCCGTTCGCTCGGGCGCGAAGCTTTTATCAAGCGCGTGTGGGAATGGAAGGCGGAGTCGGGCGGCACCATCATCGGCCAATTGAAGCGTCTCGGCGCGTCGTGCGACTGGTCGCGCGAACGCTTCACCATGGACGACGGGCTGTCGCGCGCGGTGCTGAAAGTGTTTGTCGCGCTCTATCGCGAGGGCCTGATCTACAAGGACAAGCGGCTGGTCAACTGGGATCCGAAGCTGAAAACCGCGATCTCCGACCTTGAAGTGCAGCAGGTCGAGACCAGAGGCAATCTCTGGTACATCAAGTACCCGATTGAAGGCTCAGACGAATTCATTGTTGTCGCCACCACGCGACCGGAGACGATGCTGGGCGACGTTGCGGTCGCAGTGCATCCGGACAACGAGCGCCTCAAGCATCTGATCGGCAAGCACGCCATTCTACCGCTGGTCGGCCGCCGCATTCCGATCGTCGGCGACGACTATGCGGATCCGGAAAAAGGCTCAGGCGCGGTGAAGATCACGCCGGCGCATGATTTTAACGACTTCGAGGTCGGCAAACGGCACAAGCTTCCACTGATCAATGTGTTCGACGACGAAGCCCGCCTGACGCTGAAGGACAACACGGCCTTTCTGGAGGGTGCCCAGCCCGAACCTGCTTTGCTGGATGTACTGGAACAAAAACCGCGCGAGACGGCGCGCAAGCTGATCGTCGAGCGGCTTGAGGCGGTGGGGTTGATCGAGAAGATCGAGGCGACGCAGCACGTCGTGCCGCACGGCGACCGCTCCGGCGCTGTGCTCGAGCCGTTCCTTACCGATCAATGGTACGTCGACGCCAAGACGCTGGCGCAGCCGGCGATCGCGGCGGTACGCGAAGGCCGGACCAAATTCATTCCGCAGCAATGGGAAGCGACTTTCTTCAACTGGCTGGACAACATCCAGCCGTGGTGCATCTCACGGCAAATCTGGTGGGGTCATCAGATTCCGGCATGGTACGGACCCGACGGCAAGATTTTCGTCGCCGAGAATGAAGACGACGTGGTGGCTGATGCGCTTGCGCACTACACCGACATCGAAGAAATCACGGTCGAGGACGGCCACGACATTGCCGCCGACCCGGCGCGGCGCGTTCGTTTCGCCAACGGATACTTGCATCGCGACGAGGACGTGCTCGACACATGGTTTTCGTCTGCCCTGTGGCCGTTCTCGACGCTCGGCTGGCCGGACCAGACCGCGGACCTGAAACGCTTCTATCCGACCTCGGCACTCGTCACCGGTTTCGACATCATCTTCTTCTGGGTGGCCCGCATGATGATGACGGGGCTGCACTTTATGAAACAAGTGCCGTTCCACGACGTCTATATCCATGCGCTGGTGCGCGACGCCACCGGCGCCAAGATGTCGAAGTCCAAGGGCAACGTCATCGATCCCCTGGAACTGGTCGACAGGTACGGCGCTGACGCACTGCGCTTCACGCTCGCCGCCATGGCGGCACAAGGCCGCGACATCAAGCTGTCAGAGCAGCGTGTCGAAGGCTATCGCAATTTCGGGACCAAGCTGTGGAACGCGGCGCGCTTCGCCGAGATGAACGAGTGTCGACAGGCCGCTGCGTTCAATCCACATCGCGTGAATGAAACGATCAATAAGTGGATTGTCGATGAGCTGTCGCGCACGGTCGCAGAGGTTACTAGGGGGCTTGAAGAATACCGTTTCAATGAATCCGCCGGCGACCTCTATCGCTTCGTTTGGAACGTCTTCTGCGATTGGTATCTGGAGCTCGCCAAACCAGTTCTGCAGGGAAATGAGGAAAGTGCGAAGCGGGAAACACAATCGACTCTAGCATGGACACTAGATCAAATTCTCAAGCTTTTGCATCCGTTCATGCCCTTCATTACGGAAGAGTTGTGGTCACAAACGGCATACGACGCGCCGCGCTCTACCCTGCTCGCGCTAGCCGAATGGCCGCGTTCGGGGGCGGGGTCGCCTGACGCATCCGCTGAGATCGGTTGGGTTATCGACCTCATCGCTGCAATTCGCTCCGTGCGTGCGGAAATGAATGTGAACGTGCCTCTCCCGCTCGTCATGGTCAGAGTGGGAGACCATGTTTGGGAGCGTGCGCAACGCTGGTCGGAATTCATCATGAGGATGGCGCGAGTTTCCGGCCTAACCAGGAATCCAATTTTTCCGCCCGGCGCGGTGCAGCTTGTCGTGCGCGGCGAAGTCATCGCGTTGCCGTTGGCCGGCGTGATCGACCTTGCCGGCGAGCGCGCGCGTCTGACTAAGGAAATGGCCGAGGCCGACGCCGACATCGCGCGCATCGATGCTAAGCTTGGCAATCCCAATTTCGTCTCGCGCGCGCCGGAGGAAGTGGTCGAGGAAGAAAAAGAAAAGCGCGAGGAGGCGCTGGCGCGCAAGGCCAAGATTGCCGAGGCGCTGGAACGGCTGAAGGGTTCGGATTAGGCTTCTCGCATCGTGCAGCCGCGGGAGGCGGACCATGTCCCAGGAAGCGCAGAACGTCGCAATTCTCAAGCAGGCCTATGCCGACTGGATCAGCAGCAAGGGCGCCAGCGGCGATCGGTGGGCCGGGATCTTCGCTGACAATTTCAAGTTCGGCTCAATCGCCCAGGGCGGGCATGGCGCCGCGTACTTAACCGCCTATCAAAGCCGCGATGCCTTGGTGTCGTATTTCGATGGGCTGACGCGCGACTGGGAAATGATCGAATACACCACCGATCATTTCATTGCGCAGGACGATCGTGTGGTAATGATCGGCCACTGTACTTGGCGCTTCAAGCGCACCGGCAAGGTGGTATCGACGCCGAAGGCGGATTCCTGGCACTTTGCGGACGGTCAAGTCGTCGAGTTCTACGAGTTCTACGACACCGCGCAATTGGCTGCAGCAACGGTTTGAGAATGAGAATATTTCTTGCAGGAGCGAGCGGCGCGATCGGGCGACGGCTGATGCCGCTGCTCATCGGCGCCGGCCATGATGTCACCGGCTTGACGCGCTCTGCCGAAGCGGCGCGCGATCTCAAGGCCGCGGGCGTCACCCCCGCCGTGGCCGACGTGTACGAGGCTGACGGATTAACGCGGGCCGTCATTGCGTCGCGTCCGGATATCGTCATGCACCAGCTCACCGACTTGCCGCGCGTGTTCGACGAGACGCAGGTTGCGGCCCAATATCCGCGCAATGCGCGCATCCGCATCGAAGGCACGCGCAATCTGGTGGCCGCCGCAAAAGCGGCCGGCGCGCGGCGCTTCATTGTGCAAAGCGTCGCCTTCGCTTACGCGCCGGGCAAAGAGCCTTACGCTGAATCCGATCCGCTCAATGTCGCCGACGGCCCGCGCGTGGTGACGGTGCGAGCCGCCGCCGACATGGAGCAGCAGGTGCTCAATTCCGGCATGGAGGCGGTCGTGCTGCGCTACGGCCTGTTCTATGGCCCGGGCACCTGGACTGAAACTCCGGAGCGCAAGCCGTCGCTGCACATCGATGCGGCCGCCAAGGCAGCCCTGCTGTCGCTCACTGGCAAAGCCGGCATCTACAATATCGCCGACGATGACGGCACGGTGTCGATCGACAACGCGCGCAAGGAGCTCGGTTTCGATCCAGCCTTCAGGCTTAAAGCGTAGCCTTGAGTTAGGCGCTACGTTTGCGCTTGGCCAGAACGTAGCTGCGCAACACCGCGCCCATGCGCGACTGATAGCCCTTGCCGGTGTGTTTGAACCAGCGGATCACGTCCGGTTCGAGCCGCAATGTGATCTGCTGTTTGCGTTCCGGCATCCAGACCCTGGCGTTATCCCAGAAGCCGGGCGGAATGATGCCGGCGTCGGGGTCAGCCGCTGCGCGGCGTTCAACTTCCTCGTCGCTCATCTCGATGAGCTTGCGATTGAGGGGCCTGACCGGAATGTCGTCGAGGCTCTCATAGCGAACGATTCGTTCGCGCTTTCGCGTAGGTTTTCCGCTCATGCTTTGACGCCTTCCACGCCGAAATGATCCTAATGTTCTCGCCGCGCAACGTGTAAACGACGTTCAAAACGAGACCATTGCTGTCGACACCCAACGCAATAAATCGCGTCTCTCCGTAATCTCGTCGCAAGTCGTGTCGGTCGACGTGAAAATCGCGAAAAATCGAAGCAGCCTCCTCGAAACTGACGACATGCTTGCGCTCGTTCGCGTCAGCTTTTGCCCGATCCCACTCGAATTTCATGGATGTAACTACAAAATGGGGTTAAATCAAGAGTAGCAAAATCAGCAGTATCACTTCGACCGACGCGCGGCAGGGGCCTCGGCCGTAAACGGCTTGCTCAGGAACCGCGAACCTCGCTCGCCGTAGCGCCACGGCAGGTCGACCGCCTTGGTGATGCCGATGCGGGGGCCGACGACGACCTCGGCTTCACGTTCCGCGGCAAAAATCTCAAATGGCGGCGCGGTCAGCGCCAAGCCGTTCTGTTTGTGGGTAATGCCCAGCGCCTCGCAGAGCCGCCCCGGGCCGGAGCACAGCAGGCGCTCGTCCGTTGTGCCGCGTCTTCGCCGCATTGCGGCAAGCCCGGTGGTCGGCTCGATCGCGCGGATGAGTACGGCACCGGCCGATCCCTTGGGCTCGCAGACGAAATTCAGGCACCAGTGAATGCCGTAAGACCGGTAGACATAGGCATACCCGGCCGGTCCGAACATGACGGCGTTGCGCGGCGTCGGGCCGCCAAAGCTGTGCGCCGCCGGTTCGGACTGATCGTAAGCCTCGATCTCGACCAGCCGTCCGCCAACCCCATTGAACAGCAACACGGCGCCGATCAATTCCGGCGCGACCTCGTGGACGCAGCGGTTAAAAAAGGCACGGCTCAATCGCTTGCGCATGCACACATCGTGGCGATCACGCGTTTGTTGGTAAACCGGCAGTTAAAGTATCCCGCGTCGTACCAATATATCTGTGGCCGCTGAGACACAGCACGGGAACATTTGGCTGTTTCGCACTGCGGTATGCGCAAACGCCGCTTTTTAGCCATAGGATTTCTCGACACGAAGGCCGCCGCATGGGTGCGCAAGGTGCAAGCCGTGACGGCATTCCCCCGATGTTGAAGCCTGTGGCTTTGGAGCGGATGGGATGGTGGGACGAGGGGGCCTAGTTGGCTCGGTAAAGTACGATGGATGCCAAGAGTGATCTGAAGACGCGGTTGCCCAGTCGCCATGCTACCGAAGGTCCGGAGCGGGCGCCGCACCGTTCGTTCTACTACGCCATGGGTCTGACCTCCGAGCAGATTCACCAGCCGTTCGTCGGCGTCGCCACCTGCTGGAATGAGGCCGCCCCCTGCAATATCGCGCTGATGCGCCAGGCCCAGGCAGCCAAGAAGGGCGTCGCGTCTGTTGGGGCCACTCCGCGCGAATTCTGCACCATCACCGTCACCGACGGCATCGCTATGGGGCACGGCGGCATGAAGGCCTCGCTACCGTCGCGCGAGGTCATTGCCGACTCGGTAGAATTGACGGTCCGCGGCCATTCCTATGACGCGCTGATCGGAATTGCCGGATGCGACAAGTCGCAGCCGGGCATGATGATGGCGATGTGCCGGCTCAACGTGCCGGCGATCTACATTTACGGCGGCTCGATCCTGCCCGGCACCTTCAAGGGCAAGCCGGTCACCATCCAGGACGTTTACGAGGCGGTCGGCAAGCACTCGGTCGGCGGCATGTCGGATGCCGACCTCGAGACGCTCGAGCAGAATGCCTGCCCGTCGGCCGGCGCCTGCGGCGCGCAATTTACCGCCAACACCATGGCGACCGTGTCGGAAGCCATTGGCCTCGCGCTGCCGTATTCGGCCGGCGCGCCGGCGCCATACGAGATGCGCGATAAATTCTGCATGCTGGCGGGCGAGATGATCATGGATTTGATCGTCAAGAACATCCGCCCGCGCGACATCGTTACCCGCAAGGCGCTGGAGAATGCCGCCGCGGTGGTGTCGGCGACCGGCGGCTCGACCAACGCGGCGCTGCACCTGCCGGCGATTGCCCACGAGTGCGGCATCAAGTTCGATCTGTTCGACGTTGCCGAAGTCTTCAAAAGGACACCGTATATCGCGGATTTGAAGCCGTCCGGCCGTTATGTCGCCAAAGACATGTTTGAAGCAGGTGGCGTTCCGCTGCTGATGAAGACATTGCTCGATCATGGGTACCTGCACGGCGACTGCCTAACCGTTACCGGCCGTACCATCGCCGAGAACCTTAAATCGGTCGCTTGGAACGCTGATCAGGATGTCGTCCATCCGGCCGACAAGCCGATCTCGCCGACAGGCGGCGTCATCGGTCTGAGAGGCAATCTCGCGCCGGAAGGCGCCATCGTTAAGGTTGCCGGGATGGAGCGCTTGCATTTCTCTGGACCGGCGCGTTGTTTTGACGGCGAGGAAGCCTGCTTCGACTTTGTGAAAAATAAGAAGTATCGGGAAGGCGACGTGCTTGTGATCCGTTACGAGGGACCGAGAGGCGGTCCCGGCATGCGCGAAATGCTTGCGACGACGGCCGCCCTTTACGGGCAAGGCATGGGCGGCAAGGTCGCGCTGGTTACGGATGGACGCTTCTCCGGCGCTACCCGCGGCTTCTGTGTCGGCCATATCGGTCCGGAAGCGGCAGTCGGCGGACCGATCGCACTGGTTCGCGACGGCGACATCATCACGCTCAATGCCGAGAAGGGTACGCTCGACGTCAACCTGTCGGCGGCCGAGTTCGAGCATAGGGCGAAGGAATGGAAGCCGCGAGGCGAGGAATTCACCTCTGGCTACTTGTGGAAATATGCTCAGCAGGTGGGCACCGCTCGCGACGGCGCGGTGACTCATCCGGGCGGGGCTGCCGAGAAGTCGTGTTATGCGGATATCTAGCGGCAGGGCGCGGATCGCCACGGGCGGGACGCTCGCCGTACTTGTCGGCGGGCTGTGCATCGCTATGGGTCTCAGCTTTGGCCCGGCCGGCAACTCCGGCTCTGGCCATGGCTTGCTGCTTCAGCCCGCGCTGGCGTTCGACGGCACGGCGACACCGTCAAATGCGTCGTTGACGCCCAGCCAGGGACTGCGTGAGGGCGCGGCTCCGCAGACGCCTGAGGAGGCCGCGCACGCCAAGGAATTTTCTGCCCTGCAATATGCGGCCGAGCAGGGCCGCGCCGCCGCGCAGTGGAAGCTCGGGCGCATGTACGCCGACGGCAACGGCGTGCCGCAGGACGACATGCGGGCGTTCGAGTATTTCAGCAAGATCGCCAATACGAACGCCGAGGAGCCGCCGCGCAGCCCGCAGGCACACATCGTCGCCAACGCCTTCGTGGCGTTGGGCCGCTACTATCTCACCGGCATTCCCAATTCGACCATCAAGTCGGATTCGACCCGCGCGCGGCAGATGTTCTCATACGCGGCGTCCTATTTCGGCGATGCCGACGCGCAGTTTGAACTTGGCCGGCTTTATCTCGACGGTAACCCCGGCGACGTGCACGAAGCGGCGCGCTGGTTCTTGCTCGCGGCTACCAAAGGCCAATGCCGCGCCGAAGCGGCGCTGGGTGATATCCTGTTCCGCGGTCAATACGTGCCACGGCAGGCCGCACGCGGCCTGATGTGGCTTACGCTCGGCCGCGACTGTGCCGGCCCCGACGAAAACTGGGTCAATTCGGTCTATGACGACGCCTTCCGCCACGCCAGCGACGACGAGCGCGCCATGGCGCTGGTCTATCTGAAAGACTGGATCAGGCGCCGGCGGGATTAGCGTTCCCTACTTTGCCTCGATCTCCAGATCGACCCAGATCGGTACGTGATCGGATGGCTTCTCCCACGTCCGCACATGGCGGTCGATGCCGACGCCGGTGAGCCGGTCGGCGGCAAGCGGCGACAGCAGCACGTGATCGATGCGGATGCCGTTGTTCTTCTGCCAGGCGCCGGCCTGGTAGTCCCAGAACGTATAAAGGCCGGGATCGTCGCTGGTGGCACGCAACGCATCGGTCAGGCCGAGATTGATCAGCGAGCGGAATTCGTCGCGCGTGCGCGGCAGGAACAGGGCGTCGCCGGTCCAGTTTTGCGGGTTCTTGGCGTCGTTCACGGTCGGAATGACGTTGTAATCGCCAGCCAGAACGAGGGGCTCTTCGAGCGCCAGACGTTCGCGGCTGTAGGCTGAGAGCCGCTTCATCCAACCTATTTTGTAAGGGTATTTGTCGGTGTCCGGCGGATTGCCGTTGGGCAGATAGATACTTGCGACCCGCAGCGCTCCCGCCGCAGTCGAAACCGCGGCTTCGATGAAGCGCGCATGGTCGTCGCTGTCATCACCGGGCAGTCCCTTGTTCACCTCGTCGAATTTGAATTTCGACAGGATGGCGACGCCGTTGAATGTTTTCTGCCCGTGGACGGCGACGTTATAGCCGAGCTCTTCAAACTCCAGTCGCGGAAAGACGTCGTCGACGCATTTGGTTTCCTGCAGGCAGACGATGTCGGGCTGGCGCTCGGCAAGCCAGGTGCGCGCGGAATCGATGCGCTGTTTGATCGAATTGACGTTCCAGGTGGCAATGCGCATGGCGAACACCGGCTTCGTCATGCCCGCGCTTGTCGCGGGCATCCACGTCTTAATCGAGACGGGGGTTGAAGCAAAGACGTGGATGGCCGGGACAAGCCCGGCCATGACGGCGTTAAAGGGCGAAGCTCGTGCCGCAGCCGCAGGACGCGGTTGCCTTCGGATTATTGACCTTGAACGACGAGCCGATCAGGTCGTCGACAAAATCGATCTCGCTGCCGGCCATGTAGTTCAGCGACACTGGGTCGATCAGCACTGTCGCGCCGCTGCGCTGGATCACGATGTCATCGTCGGCGCGCTCGCGCTCGGTGTCGAATTTGTACTGGAAGCCGGAGCAGCCGCCGCCCTCCACGGACACGCGCAGCATGGTGCCGACCGCCTCCTTGCCCAGGATTTCACCGATCTTTAGCGCAGCCCGCTCTGTCACGGTAACGTCGGTCATCATGGCGATCTCCAGCCGGGAAAACGGCGCCGATTTACGGCGCGCCGATTGCCACGGCAGCTAGGCGATAGTTATGTGCGGGGCACGCCGAGGTCAATTGCGGCGCTGGACAGCCAAATGGCAATCGATGCCGTAATACAGCGTGCGCCCTACGCCTGCGATCCGGCATCAAGCCGCGGGCGGCTTTACGCGGAGCCGGAGAGCAAAAGCCGCTCGGCCTTCCGCCGCGATTGCGACCGCATCATCCACGCCACCGCGTTCCGGAGGCTCAAGCATAAGACCCAGGTGTTTGTCTCCGACGAGGGCGATCATTTTCGCACCCGGCTGACGCACACCCTGGAAGTAACGCAGATCGCCCGTGCACTCGCCCGTGCGCTCGCCCTCGACGAGGATTTGGCCGAGGCGCTTGCGCTGGCGCACGACCTCGGCCATCCGCCGTTCGGCCACGCCGGCGAGCGGGCGCTCGACGAATGCCTCGCGGCGTTCGGCGGCTTCGATCACAACGCCCAGACGCTGCGCGTGGTCACGGCGCTGGAGCGTCACTACCCAGCCTTCGATGGGCTCAATCTCACCTGGGAGACGCTGGAGGGGCTGGTCAAACACAACGGCCCGCTCACCGATCGCTCCGGCAAGCCAGTTGCCCGCTACCACGAGCGGGGCGTGCCGGAGACGATCCTGGACTTTTCGCGCCGGCAGGACTTGGACTTGTGGAGTTTTCCGGGCCTCGAGGCGCAGGTGGCCGCTGTCGCCGATGATATCGCCTATGACGCCCACGATATCGATGATGGTATTCGCGCCGGATTGTTCGGCATTGACGACATCGCCGCCGTCGCGCTGCCCGGCGAAATCATTGGCGAGATACGCGCTGCCTATCCGGTGCTCGACCTGAGCCGGCTGGTTCCCGAACTTATTCGCCGGCTGATTGGGCTTCTGATCGAGGACGTTGTCGTCGAGACTAACCGCAGGCTCGCTGCATTCGCGCCGCGGAGCGCTGACGAGGTGCGGCGTGCGGCATCGCCCTCTGCGGGCTTCTCGCTGCCGGTCGCCGAGGAGGATCGCGCCATCAAGGCGTTTCTGCGGACGCGGATGTACCGGCATGGACGCGTCATGCACGTGATGGACCAGGCCGCCGGCGTCGTCCGCAGCCTGTTCGCACGCTACAGCGGCGATCCCGGCGACCTTCCGGCCGAGTGGCGCGAGGGACTGGACGAGGCCGACGCACCGACCCGCGCCCGCCGCATCGCCGATTTCATCGCCGGCATGACCGACCGTTACGCGCTCGCCGAACACACCCGGCTCTTTGACTCGACCCCGGAATTGCGTTAGCGGCGCGGCACACCGCCGACGTTCGGATGTTTGTTGTCATGGCTGCAGAGAATATTTTCGCCGAAGTTCTTGATCGTGTGCACCGTGCCAACGATGCACTCGTTGCCGTCGGCGAACTGCCCGCCGGCATCGATCAGTCGCGCGTGACCGTCGAGCCGCC
This sequence comes from Xanthobacteraceae bacterium, assembly GCA_049300295.1. GTDB lineage: Bacteria > Pseudomonadota > Alphaproteobacteria > Rhizobiales > Xanthobacteraceae > BOG-931. The sequence goes on along the minus strand of JBAQJL010000010.1, from coordinate 123,661 downwards.
GCGTGATCCGGCGCACGGCGACATGGCGACAAATGCCGCCATGGTGCTCGCCAAGGATGCCGGCAAGAAGCCGCGCGAGCTCGCAGAAAAACTGGCCGAAAAGCTGCGCGCCGACGACCTCGTTGCCAGCGTCGATATTGCGGGTCCTGGATTCATCAATCTCACCCTGAAACCCACCGCCTGGATCGCCGCGCTGCGAGCGGCTGTGCGGCTCGGTGTGCGCTATGGTTCAAGTGCCATCGGCCACGAAGATCCGATCAACGTCGAATATGTGTCGGCCAATCCGACCGGGCCGATGCATGTCGGTCACGGCCGCGGCGCCGTGTTCGGCGACGCGCTGGCAAGCTTGCTCGCTTTCACCGGCTTCAAGGTGACCCGCGAATACTACATCAACGACGGCGGCACGCAGATCGATGTCTTGGCGCGTTCCGCCTATCTGCGCTACCGCGAAGCGCTCGGCGAAGATATCGGCGCTATCCCGGACGGGCTTTATCCGGGCGATTACCTCAAGCCGGTCGGGGTGGCGCTCGCGGTGGAATATGGCGATGCGCTGCTTGTGCAGACCGAAAAGCAGTGGCTGCCGGTGGTGCGGGCGAAAGCGACCGCCATGATGATGGCGGCCGTGAGAGCCGATCTCGCCGCCCTCAACATCAATTTCGATGTGTTCTTTTCCGAGCGCTCGCTGATCGATGGAGGCGCCGACCAGGTCGCCGCAACGATCGAATGGCTGCGAGCGCGCGGCGAAGTCTATGAAGGCCGTTTGCCGCCGCCCAAAGGCGCGCCGGTCGAGGAATGGGAGGATCGCGAGCAGACGCTGTTCCGCTCGACCGCGTTTGGCGACGATGTCGATCGCGCGCTGAAAAAATCCGATGGCTCTTACACCTATTTCGCGTCCGACATCGCCTACCATCGGACCAAGATCGAGCGCGGCTTTCGCTCACTGATCGACGTGTGGGGCGCCGATCACGGCGGTTACATCAAGCGGATGCAGGCGGCCGTGAAGGCGCTGAGCGACGACCGTGTCACGCTCGACGTCAAGCTCATCCAGCTTGTGAAGCTGCTCCGAGCCGGCGAACCGGTCAAAATGTCGAAGAGGTCAGGCGACTTCGTCACGTTGCGCGAAGTCGTGGATGAAGTCGGCCGCGACGCCGTCCGCTTCATGATGCTGTTCCGCAAGAATGACGCGGTGCTCGATTTCGACCTCGCCAAGGTCATCGAGCAGAGTCGCGACAACCCAGTCTTCTACGTTCAGTACGGCCACGCCCGAGGCCAGTCGGTGTTCCGCAACGCCCGCGCGGTGTTCCTCGATTTGCCGGCCGATATCGCTGACTTGGCGGAGACGGCGGAATTGGAGCGGCTTTCAGATCCTGCTGAGCGCGCCCTGATGCGGCGAATTGCCCTTTATCCGCGGGTGGTGGAAGGCGCGGCGTTGGCCCATGAGCCGCACCGGATCGCCTTTTATCTCTATGACTTAGCCAGCGACTTTCATGCGCTTTGGACGCTGGGCAACGCGTCGCCACATTTACGCTTCATTATCCAAGATGATCCACAAACGACCCTGGCTCGGCTCGTCCTTGTACAAGGCGTAGTCACCGTACTCGCCTCAGGACTGGCGTTGCTGGGGGTGGGGGCTCCGAACGAGATGCGGTGAATTCCCGTAGCTTTCGACGGGTCGCGACGTCGCGAATGCGGTCGAGGGGATAGACCAGACGGGGCAGATTTCATGGCCGACAACGGTTCTCGTAGTTTTCAGCGCGATGCATATCCGCGCGACAGCGACATGTCGCAGTCCACAAACGACCCGCTCGCCGAGCTTGCCCGCCTTATCGGCCAAAGTGAATCCTACGGCCGCAGCAGCCGCGATGTGCCTCAAACATACGACGAGGCGACGCCGCTTCCGGAACTCGATTGGGCCGCGGGCGAGCAGCATTATGCGGAGTCCGGCGCAGGAACTGGCTATGCTGCGCCACCGGCAGCCGAGCAATATCGCGATGATCGTGGGCCGCCGCGATACACGCCGCCGGCCGGCTTCGCCGAGCAGCACTCCGAATACGCTGACCATGACGGTTATCATGACCAGAGCGGGCCGCCGCCTGGACCGCCGTCGCTGCCTTACATCTCGCCGCTCCAGGCCGGCGAACAACAGGACGCCGACCGGTCGCACGGGCGTCTGACGCCGACCCACGCGGGCGATAACGCGCGCGACGATTACGACGATCACGCCGGTTCAGCGGCACGGCGCCGCGGCACCATTATCGGACTCGCCATTTTGGGCGTGGTCGTGCTCGGCACCGCCGGCGCGTTCGGTTACCGTGCCATGTTCGGCGGTTCGTTCATCCCATCGCTGCCGCCGATCATCACGCCCGGCAATACGCCGATCAAAATCCTGCCTCAGAAGGACGCGCAAGCCGCGCCAGGCAATCAGACAACCGTGCCGAAAGGCACTGGCGTGCAACTCGTTCCGCACCAGGAGACGCCGGTCGAAGTCCAGGCCGCCAATCCACCGCCGCGCGTGATTACGACGATCCCGGTCATGTCTAACGCGCCGGTCGCGCCGATGCAGGACGGCCCGCCGCTCACCGGATCGCCGCCCGCGACCATGCCGGCAATGCCCGGCGTGCCAAGCGGCGCGGCACAGCCGATCACGCCGCCGAGCCAGCTCAGCGGGCCGGCCGCCGACAGCAAGCCGGTCCACACGGTTATCATCAAGCCGCAGCAGGCGGGGTCGCGAGCCGCCATTGGGGCACCGACCGGAACGGCATCGGGCAAGCCCCACCCGCCGGCAACGAGGGGGGTGCGCGAGCCGCGTGTGGCCTCTGCGGGCGGTCCGCTGTCGATTGTTCCTGGCCGTGAGCCGGCTTCGCAGGCGCCTGCGCCGCACACCCGTACGGCAACGGCGCATTCAGGCGGGCCGATGCCGTTGAGTTCATCGCCTGCTGCCGAGGCGGCGCCGGCGAGGGCTGGCGGTTACGCGGTGCAGGTGTCGTCGCAGCGCAGCGAGGGTGAAGCGCAGGCCGCGTTCCGTTCGCTGCAGGCTAAATTTCCGCGCGAGTTGGGAAGCTATCACGCCACGTTCCGCCGCGCTGACCTCGGCGCCAAGGGCGTGTACTACCGCGCGCTGGTCGGTCCGTTCGCTTCCGCCGAACAGGCATCGAGCCTGTGCAGCAGCCTGAAGGCGGCGGGCGGCAGTTGCATCGTGCAGCGAAATTGAAGCTCTCGCCGGCTTCGCCCGTTATCTTCATCAGGCGCTAGCTGGGCGGCGGATATGCGCGCCTTTATCACGGGTGTTTCAGGGCCCGCACTCACCGATGCGGAACGTGAGTTTCTGCGCGATGCGCAGCCCTGGGGCCTGATTATTTTCAAGCGCAACGTTGCGAACCCTGATGGGCTGCGTGCGCTCGTCGACGATGCTCGTTCGGTGCTGCGCCGGCGGGCGCCCGTTCTTGTCGATCAGGAAGGCGGCCGCGTGCAGCGCCTCGGTCCGCCGCATTGGCCGAAATATCCGCCCGCTGCGGCCTATGGGCGGCTTTACGATGCCAACCGGACCGAGGGCCTGGCGGCGACGCGGCTTGGCGCCCGCCTCATCGCCGCCGACCTTGTGGCTGTGGGCATCGATGTCGACTGCATGCCGCTCGCCGACCTGCCGGTCGCGGGGGCCGATGCGGTGATCGGCGATCGCGCCTTTGGCGCCGACCCCGACAAGGTGTCCGCGCTTGCCGCGGCGTTTGCCGAGGGTTTGCAGGACGGCGGCGTCTTGCCGGTCGTCAAGCACCTGCCGGGACACGGCCGCGCGACCGCCGACAGCCACCAGAAGTTGCCGGTCGTAACCGCCGCGAAGGCTGCATTGGAAGCCACTGATTTTGCAGCGTTTCGGCCGCTTGCCGGGCTGCCGCTTGCCATGACGGCACACGTGGTGTTCACAGCCTTGGACCAAACGGCCCCTGCCACCACTTCGCCCGTTATAGTGCGTGAGGTGATTCGCGGTTCGATTGGGTTTCAGGGGCTCTTGATGAGCGACGATCTCTCCATGGCAGCGCTGAGCGGTTCGCTCGGTGAGCGCACGCTTGGGGCGCTCGCGGCGGGCTGCGACATGGCGCTCCACTGCAACGGCAGCATGGACGAGATGCGCGCCGTTGCCGAAGCCGCCCCGGTGCTGGCGGGGGACGCTGCGCGCCGCGCCGAAGCCGCATTGGCGCGGCGAAAGCCTGCGGGCGAAATCGATCCCGCCGCAAGCCGCACCGAATTTGCGCAGCGGTTGAGCGCGGTCTGGGAACCCGCGCGGGGGCTGGCATGAACGCCGAAGAGCTGAGCTTCGAGACCGAGCTTGGTCAGGCGGCGGCCGGCGAGCCTGCGCTTGTGGTCGACGTCGAGGGATTCGAAGGTCCGCTCGACCTTTTGCTCACGCTTGCGCGCCAGCAGAAGGTCGATCTCGCCAAGATTTCCATTCTGGCGCTGGCCGACCAGTTTCTCGCCTTCATCGAGGCGGCGCGGGCGCTGCGCCTGGAACTCGCCGCCGACTATCTGGTGATGGCGGCATGGCTCGCCTACCTCAAATCGCGGCTGTTGTTGCCGGAGCAGCCGACACCCGAGGGGCTGAGCGCCGAGGATATGGCGAATGCGTTGGCGCAGCGGCTGCGCCGGCTCGAAACCATCCGCCAGGTCGCCGAACAATTGCTCAACCGGCCGCAGCTCGGCCGCGAAGTTTTTCAGCGCGGCCAGCCGGAACCGATCGCCGAGATCAAACGGCCGCAATGGACGGCGACGCTGTACGACCTGCTGTCGGCCTATGCGTCGCGGCGGCAGAACGAAGCGCGGTCCCATGTGAGCATGCCCAAGCGCTCGGTGTGGTCGTTGGCCGAGGCGCGTGAGGCGATCGAACGGCTGGTCGGCCGGTCTTTCGACTGGAGCCCGCTCGACCAATATCTGCTCGAATATCTTGTCGAGCCTTCGCAGCGGCCTACGGTGCTCGCCTCAAGTTTTGCGGCGACGCTGGAACTGGTCCGTGAAGGCCGGCTCGAACTGCATCAGCATACGGCGTTCGCGCCGCTGTTCGTGCGCGCCCGGGCCGAAGTCCCGCCAGAATTGCCGCAAGGCGGCGGCGGACCGGATATGCTGAACGGCTGACGGAGGGGGTCTTGATGGGAAATGTTGCGGAGATGCGAGTGATTGTCGGCGATAGTGAGAGCGATGGCGAGGCAGTCCAGCGCACGGAAGAAATGCGCATCCTCGAAGCGCTCCTGTTCGCCGCCGAGGAACCGCTCGACGAGAAGACATTGGCGTCGCGGCTTCCGGAAGGGACCGACGTGCGGGCGCTGCTGACGCAATTGCAGCAGGAATACGCCTCGCGGGGCGTCAACGTCGTTCGCATCGCGGGAAAATGGACGTTGCGCACGGCGAGCGATCTCGCTTGGCTGTTGACGCGTGAATCGACGGTGCCGCGCAAGCTGTCGCGCGCCGCCATCGAAACGCTCGCCATCGTCGCCTATCACCAGCCGGTGACCCGCGCCGAGATCGAGGAGATCAGGGGCGTCACCACGTCGAAGGGTACGCTCGATGTGCTGTTGGAGACGGGCTGGGTGCGCCTGCGCGGCCGGCGCAAGGCGCCCGGCCGGCCGGTGACCTACGGAACCGCCGAGGCGTTCTTGTCACATTTCGGGCTTGAGGCGCTCACCGATCTGCCAGGCTTGGACGAGCTCAAGGGCGCGGGCCTCATCGAGGGTACGCTGCCGGCGGAATTCAGCGTACCGGTGCCGTCCGACGACCCGGCCTTGCGCGACGACGAGGATCCGCTCGAACCCGGCTATCTCGACCTCGGCCTCGCGCCGCCGGCCGAACGCATCGAGGAATAAGGCAAATACCGTTAATCGTCGCGTTTCGACGCGTTCGAACTACGCTGCCGCTTCAAAGCGCCGTTACCTGCGGCGCGACGGCAGCCCTGTCGCGCTTGTTTTTGCCCGCCGCGACGCCTAGTTTCAAATCTAAATCGACACCTTGCCGCGCGCGCGTACGCGGTTGCGGACGGAGGATTTCATGGGCTCATTTAGCATTTGGCACTGGATGATCGTCGGTGTCGTCCTGCTGCTGGTTTTCGGCGGCCGCGGCAAGATTTCGGACATGATGGGCGACGTCGCCAAGGGCATTAAGTCCTTCAAGAAGGGGCTGTCAGAGGACGACAGCGACGAGGCCGCGAAATCCGACGCGCCGGTGCGGAGCATCGACCATCAAGCGGCGGCCGGCGATACGGCGAAGCGCGCGGACGCCAACAGCAAAGTCGAGCGCTCGCTGTCCTGACGCCGGTCCCATTTCGCCCGTACCCGCCCGGGTAACAAACGGCCGGGGAATAATTCATGTTTGACATTAGCTGGAGCGAGTTTCTCCTCATCGGCGTCGTGGCGTTGATCGTGATCGGGCCGAAGGAACTGCCCGCGGTCATGCGTACGATTGGCCAGTGGACCCGCAAGGTCCGCGGCATGGCGTCGGAGTTCCAGAATCAATTTCAGGAAGCGATACGCGAAGCCGAGATGACCGACCTGAAAAAGGAGGTCGACGATCTGGCGCAGGACGTCAAGAACTTCAATCCGCTCAAGGACGTGCGCGCCGACATGGAGAGCATGGGCGAGGACGTCAAGCGCTCGCTCACCGCGACCACCGAACCGCCGGCTTCATCCGAGAGCGGCGCCGAGACGGCACTCAGCGAACCGTTGCCCGAGGCGCTGCCTGCCGCCCCTGAACCGGCCGCTATCGCGGCGCCGGAACCGCAGGCTGCAGCCGCGCCGGATGCGCAGACCGAGCCTGCGCGGGAGATGGAGACGGTCGTCACGACCGACACGGCGAAAGCTGGCGATGCCGCGGACGCTGCCGACGCTGCCGCCGAGAGTGGCACGGGGCGCACGGGATGACGATCGCCGCCGACGAAGAAAAGGAGATCGAGGCGACCAAAGCGCCGCTAATGGATCACCTGATCGAGCTGCGTTCGCGGCTGATCAAGGCGGTCGCAGCCTTTGCCGTTGCCATGATCGTCTGCTTCTTCTTCGCCAAGCAGATCTACAACGTGCTGACGTGGCCTTACGTCTGGGTGGCGGGCCCGGGCAATTCGAAATTCATCTACACGGGGCTGCTCGAATATTTCGTCGTCCAGCTCAAGCTCGCGGTGTTCGGCGGCATCTTCATCTCGTTCCCGGTGATTGCCACGCAGATCTACATGTTCGTGGCGCCCGGCCTCTACCGCAACGAGCGCAAGGCGTTTCTGCCCTATCTGTTCGCGACGCCGGTGTTCTTCGTGCTCGGTTCGATGGTGGTCTACCTCGTGGTCTGGCCGCTACTGACGCGCTTTTCGCTCTCCATGCAGCAACTGGGCGGGCCGGGCGAGGCGACGATCGAACTGTTGCCAAAGGTCTCCGATTACCTGGCGTTGATGATGAAGCTGATCCTGGCGTTCGGCATCGCCTTCCAGCTTCCCGTCGTCCTCACGCTGCTTGGCCGCGTCGGCATCATCACCTCAGCCCAGCTCAAGGCGAAGCGCCGCTATTTCATCGTCGGCGCCTTCGTCATTGCCGCGGTGCTGACCCCGCCGGATGTCTTGAGCCAGATGTCGCTGGCGCTGCCGCTCGTAGCGCTATTCGAGGGCTCGATCTGGTCGGTGCGCATTGTGGAGAAACGGCTCGCCGCCGAACGCGCAGCGGCAGCCGCAGCGGCTGCAGCGGCCGCTGCCGCCAAGCCGACGGAGTGACGAAGGCGTATTGTTCGGCTAATTGATTCGTCATGGCCGGGCTTGTCCCGGCCATCCACGTCTTGATTTGCAGAGGAAGACGTGGATGCCCGGCACAAGGCCGGGCATGACGCAATGGAAAACGTCATGCACGATATCCGTTTCATTCGCGAAAACCCTGACGCTTTCGACAAGGCGTTGGCGCGACGCGGGCTGCCTCCACAAGCGCAGCGGCTGATCGTGCTCGACGAGGCGCGGCGCGCCGCCATCCAAAAAGCGGAGGCCGCGCAGGCACGCCGCAATGCGGCGTCGAAGGAAATCGGCGACAAGAAGAAAAGGCAAGACGAGGCGCAGGCGAAAGAGCTGATGGCCGAGATCGCGGCGCTAAAAGATTCGCTTCCGCAAATGGAAGCGGAAGAAAAATCCGCATCCAAGACATTGAATGACGCGCTCGCCGAAATTCCCAACTCGCCCCTCGACGAGGTTCCCGACGGCAAGGATGAAAAGGACAATGTCGAGCATCATCGCTTCGGAGCCAAGCGCGATTATTCGTTTGCGCTGAAGCAGCATTTCGAACTCGGCGAAGCGCTTGGCCAGATGGATTTCGACGCTGCGTCGAAACTGTCCGGAGCGCGGTTTGTCGTTCTGAAGAAAGGCCTCGCGCGGCTTGAACGCGCGCTCGGTCAGTTTTTCCTCGATTTGCATACGAGCGAGCACGGCTATGTCGAGGTGAATCCTCCGCTGATGGTCCTGAACGGAACAATGTTCGGTACGGCGCAGCTTCCAAAGTTTCAAGACGATCAGTTTGAAGTCTATGGCGCATTTAGACAGTTGCAGATTCAATACGACAAACGAGACGTTGCCTTCGGGGAACGTCAAAAATCACTGCATCTGCTGCAGGAAGTGAACGAAATGCTCGATGGAGCAATGCGAGAGGCGAAAGAGAGGAATATTGATGTTAGCTGGGTAGCACCAACCTTCAGGCATTTTTCGACGCGCTTTAGAAATAAGCAACAAGAGTTTCAATCGCTCGCGTCTGAGTTTGGCGAATATGCGAAGAAATTTAGAGAGCTGGCCTCTCAGGGTGGCGGCCAGGCTTGGCTCATCCCCACCGCCGAAGTGCCTCTCACTAATCTCGTCCGCGAATCCATCGTCGACGAAGCCCAACTGCCGATGCGGCTCACGGCCTGCACGCCGTGCTTCCGAGCCGAGGCCGGTGCGGCGGGTAAAGACACGCGGGGCATGATCCGGCAGCACCAGTTCACCAAGGTCGAACTGGTGTCGATCACGACGCCCGAACAATCAAAGGACGAGCACGAGCGCATGCTGTCCTGCGCCGAAGAAGTGTTGCGGCGACTCGATCTGCACTATCGCGTCATCACGCTGTGCACCGGCGACATGGGCTTTGCGTCGCAAAAGACCTATGACATCGAAGTATGGCTGCCCGGCCAGAACGCCTACCGGGAGATTTCCTCTTGCTCGATCTGCGGCGATTTCCAGGCGCGGCGCATGAATGCACGCTACCGCAGCAAGGAAGGCCGCCATGTTCGCCACGTCCACACGCTCAACGGCTCCGGCGTCGCCGTCGGCCGCGCGCTGATCGCGGTGATGGAGACCTACCAGCAAGAGGACGGCTCGATTGCCGTACCCGCGGCACTGCTGCCATACATGGGCGGCCTGAAAAAGATCGAGAAATAAACTTGCGCATCCTCATCACCAACGACGACGGCATTCACGCCGAAGGCCTGGACGTCTGCCAAAAGATCGCGCGTGAACTGTCCGACGACGTCTGGATTGTCGCGCCGGAATTCGATCAGTCGGGCGTCGCGCACTCGCTCACGCTCAACGATCCACTGCGGCTGCGCCAGGTCGAGGAGCGCCGTTTCGCGGTGCGCGGCACACCGACCGATTGCGTCATCATGGGCGTGCGGCATCTCCTCAAGGCCAAGCTGCCCAATCTGGTGCTGTCCGGCGTCAATCGCGGCCGCAATGCCGGCGAGGATGTGATCTATTCGGGCACCATCGCCGGCGCGATGGAAGCGGCCGTGCTCGGCATCCCGTCGCTGGCGCTGTCGCAGTCCTATCGGTCGCGCAACGGCCACGCGCCGTACTGGCAGACCGGCCTGAAATTCGGCCCCGACATCATCCGCCGCGTTCTCGCCGAGGGCATGCCGCACGACATTCTGGTCAACGTCAATTTTCCTGATTGCATGCCCGATGAGGTCAAGGGCGTCGAGGTGACGGCGCAAGGCCGGCGCCGCCAAGAGCGTCTGCATATCGACGAACGCAAGGACGGCCGCGGCAATCCGTATTACTGGATCGCCTACGCGCCGCAGCCGTTCGTGCGGGCTGCCCACGGCACAGATTTGGCGGCGCTTGACGAAAAGCGCGTCGCCATCACGCCGCTTAAGCTCGATATGACCGACGATCCTTATCGAACGCGGCTCGCGGCGCTATTTGGCGCCGTCCAAAAAGCGGATTAATTGGCCACTTTTGCTGCCAGGACGGCGAGCGCACGCGCCAAGCCGTCCGCCTGAAACGGCTTCTGCAAGAGCGGGGCGTTGCTGTGCTCTTCGGGAATGCCGCGCCGCGCGTAGCCGCTGACGAACACGAACGGCACGCCGCGTTCGACCAGCACATCAACCACCGGCGTGATCGGTTGGCCGTTGAGATTGACGTCGAGGATCGCGACGTCGAAATCGGCTTGTTTGGCGACGCTCAACGCTTCATCGAGCCCGCCGGCTTCGGCCGCCATGGTGTAGCCGATGTCGGTCAGCATGTCGTCCAGCAGTAGACGGATCATCGGTTCGTCCTCGACCACAAGGACGCGCCGGCCCGTATCTGATTTGCCGTTGAGTGCCATTTAGACCCCGTGCTTGCCGCGACACTTGGAGCAAAGTGAGGCGGCCGCCATGCCGCCCATACTAATGCTCAAGCCGCCGCTGCGGCATCCCGCCTCCAACGCCCGTTCCAACGCCAAAAGTAGCAATGGGTTCCAGCCCGCCATCAAATTTTCTTGTGCGCGATTGCGGCCACGCCTGCCCTGGGGCCGGTGCGGGGTGGAACCGGTCCCAAAGCTGGCAGATAATAAGGGGAAGCGGCAAGACCGATTGAAGGCGAGGGTGACATGGCCGCCGAAGCCGCCGACGATATTGAGCGTATGGAGTTTCAGCTCGCGCTGCGCCGCCGCGGCATCAGCGACAAGGCGGTGTTGCGCGCGATGGACGAGGTACCTCGCGAGCACTTTGTTGGCCGCGCCGATGCCGAGCGCGCCTATGCGGATCAGGCGCTGCCGATCGCTTGCGGTCAGACCATCAGCCAACCGTATGTCGTCGCCTACATGACCGAGCAGCTTGAACTCGCGCCGAAGCACCGTGTGCTCGAGATCGGTACAGGCTCCGGCTACCAGGCTGCGGTGCTCTCGCGCGTCGCGCGCGAAGTGGTGAGCGTTGAGCGCTACCGCACCCTCGCGGAGGCGGCGCGCATCCGCTTCAAGACGCTCGGCTATGACAATATCACCGTCATCACTGGCGACGGCTTTGCCGGCGAGCCGGATCTGGCGCCCTACGATCGCATCATGGTAACCGCCGCCGCGGAACAGTTGCCGCAGGCGTTGGTCGCGCAGCTTGCAGACGACGGCAAAATAGTACTGCCGCTCGGACCGCGTCACGGGTCGCAATTCATCGTCAAATTGTCAAAGCAGCCGGACGGCGAGATTGTGCGGGAGCAATTGATCGCGGTGCGTTTCGTTCCGCTGCTCCCGGGCCAAGCCTTGGAGTTGTAGCTATCTTGGAGTTGTAGCTATCCTGGAGTTGTAGCTATTCGGCCACAGTCCAGTTTTTATTAAACCTCTCTTTGATCACTTAAAGGCCTGTTTACCTCACTGCTGTTTAGTCGCGCATAGTTTTTGTTGCGTACGAGCGAGTGACCATGTGCGCGTGGCGTCGGTCGGCCCTTTGGCCGCAATTGGTTGCCATTTCATTAATTGGCGTCGGTGCGGCAGGCTGTAGCGATTCAGGCCGCTTTTCCGACACCTTCGGTCCCGATCCCGGCACACATTCAGGAGTGACGGGTTCGATTCCGGCGCGTCCGGCGCCGGGCCCCGTCGTCAGCCGTCCGTTACCGCCTGTGGCTGGCACCGAAGCGAATGGCGTCTCCGGCGGCGGCCGCGGCATGGGCTCGTATCAGCCCAGCGACGTGACCGGCTCGGTCGCGCCGCCCCCGCCGCCCCCGCAATGGACGTGGGAAGGCGGTTCGCCGATCATCGTCGCACCTGGCGAAACGCTGGAGATGGTCGCCCACCGGCACCACGTGCCGATGTCGGCCATCATGCAGGCGAACAACATTTCGAGCCCCGCAGCCGTGCATCCGGGCCAGCATCTTGTGATCCCGCGCCTGCGCTCAGCGCCGGGTGTCTACGCACCGCCGGCGACGCGGGTCGCCACCGTGCCTAGTGCCGCTCCGGTTGGGCCACCGCGCACCGCGCTGGCGCCGAATTCGGGTGTTCACGTTGTGGCGCCCGGCGAGACCTTGAACAGCATCGCGCGGCTCTATGGCAAATCGGTCATGGTGCTGGCCAAGACCAATAATCTTGCGCCTGACACCATGGTCAGAGTCGGTCAGCGCATCATCATTCCCGATGTGCGATCGAAGCCGCGCACGGAAGCACGCACTGAACCGCGCGCCGAACCGCGTACCCTTGCGGCGCCGGCTCCGCAGCCGGCGCGGCGCGAAGTCGCCAGCGAACAATCGCCGCACAGCGCCTGGAAAGCGACGCCGGTCGAGCCGCCGCCCGCGGAGAAAAGCCCGATCAAGAATGCCGAGCCAGTGGGCTCATTGCCGGGCTTCCGCTGGCCGGTGCATGGCCGCGTCATCGCCCGTTTCGGTCAATCGCCGAACGGTCAGAACGACGGCATTGATGTCGCCGTGCCGCAAGGAACGTCGGTCAAGGCTGCCGAAGATGGCGTCGTGGCCTATGCGGGCAATGAGTTGAAGGGCTACGGCAACCTGGTGCTGATCCGTCACGGCAACGGCTATGTCACCGCTTACGCCCACGCTAGCGAGATCCTCGTCAAGCGTGGCGAATCCGTGAAGCGTGGCCAGGTCATCGCCAAGTCCGGCGAGACCGGCAGCGTCAAAGCGCCCGAACTGCATTTTGAAATTCGCAAGGGCGCGACGCCGGTCGATCCGACGGAATTCCTCAGCGGGACTTGATCGGGCGCTGCCTGATCACTTCCGGCGTGCGTCGTTCATGCGCACGCCGAGCCGGCCGGCCAAATCCTGCACGTATTGCCATGCCACGCGGCCCGAGCGCGCGCCCCGCGTCGTCGCCCATTCGAGCGCTTCGCGGCGCAAAGACTCGGCGTCATGCTTGATGCGGTAGTGGGCGACGTAGCCGTCGACCATGGCCAGATATTCGTCCTGACTGCAGCGGTGGAAACCGAGCCACAGTCCGAAGCGGTCCGACAGCGAGACTTTCTCTTCCACCGCTTCGCCGGGATTGATCGCGGTTGAGCGCTCGTTCTCCATCATGTCGCGCGCCATCAGGTGGCGGCGGTTCGACGTGGCGTAGAAGATTACGTTATCGGGACGGCCCTCGATGCCGCCTTCCAACATTGTCTTGAGTGACTTGTAGGACGTGTCCTCGGCATCGAAGGAAAGATCGTCGCAGAACACGATGAAGCGTTGTGGGGCGCTGCGCAGCATCGCCATCAGGTCCGGCAGCGATTCGATATCCTCGCGGTGAATTTCGATCAGTTTCAGCCCGGGAGAGGGATGCGCCGCGCCAATTGCGGCCTGCGCGGCCTTGACCAGCGATGACTTGCCCATGCCGCGCGCGCCCCATAGCAGCGCATTGTTGGCCGGCAGTCCGCGCGCGAAGCGCTCGGTGTTCTCGACCAAGAGGTCGCGGACCCGATCGATGCCTTTGAGCAGCGTCATTTCGACCCGATTGACACGGCGCACCGGGGCCAATCTCGCGCCCTCTGGCTGCCAGACAAACGCCTCGGCGGCGGCAAAATCCGGCTGGGGGGGAGGCGGCGGCGCCAGCCGTTCCAGCGCATCGGCGATCCGTCCCAGCACGGCTTCCGTCCCGTTACCGGCAATTGGCTCGCCTTTCGCGGACGCCGCCACGTCGTTCGCCGCCTTTTGCCTGAAACGCTGAGGGGATTGGGCCATGCCTTGATCCGTTGATGCTTTCCCTTAGCGGGGCCTCGAAATACCCGCAAGGATGCGGGCGGGCAACGTTGCAATTGGGCCAACGGCGGCTATAGTCCGCGCCGATTTCCGCGCAAAATCGGCCCTTATTGACCAGGCCGGCGCGTTTTAACGCGACCCTGGAGGACCAATGCTTTTTACCCCCGCATACGCGCAGTTCGGCTCGCTTGGCGCGGGCGGCGCCAACAGCATGATCATCCAGTTCATGCCGCTGATTTTGATCATTGTGATCATGTATTTCCTGATCCTGCGGCCGCAGCAGCGCAAGGTGAAAACGCATCAGGAGATGGTCAAAGCGCTGCGCCGTGGTGACACCGTCGTCACCAATGGCGGCCTGGTCGGCAAGGTCACCAAGGTGGTGGACGACAACCATATCGAGATCGAGATTTCCGACGGCGTCCGCGTTCGTCACGTGCGCTCCAGTGTGAGCGAAGTGCGTGTCAAGAGCGAGCCGGTGAAGGAAGACAGCACAAGCTGACCAACCCTGCGGCCATAGCCCACCTTGCAGGGCGGCCGGCAGCACGCCAGTTGTGTCTCACTAACGAGGACTAGCAAGCTCCATGCTGTTTTTTTCGCGCTGGAAGGCGGCAGCTATTCTGCTCACGGCGCTTGCCGTGTGCCTGTTTGCGGTCCCGAATTTCTTTTCCGAGAAGGTGATCGCACGTTGGCCGGATTGGGCGCAGCGTCACATCGTGCTGGGCCTCGATCTGCAAGGTGGGTCGAGCTTGTTGCTACAGGTCGACACCGGCGCGGTGCGCAAAGAACGGCTGCAGGGGGTCGACGACGACGTGCTTCGCCTGCTGCGCCAGGCGCGCATTCCATTCACCGGGCGCGCCATCATCGGCAGCAGCGTGCAGGTTCACATCACGCGTCCGGCCGATGTGAAGAATGCGCTCGACAAGCTCGGAACGCTGTCGCAACCGCTGAGCGGCGTGATGGGTACGACTGGGCAGCGGAGCCTGAATATTACGGAAAAGAACGGGCAGATCACGCTGACGCCGTCGGATGGCGCGTTCACCGAGCGCATTCGTCAGGCGGTCGATCAGTCGATTGAAATCATTCAGCGCCGCGTCAACGAGCTTGGGCTGGTCGAGCCCAGCATCCAGCGCGAAGGCGTCGACCGCATTTTGGTGCAGGTGCCGGGCCTGCAAGACCCGACACGGCTCAAGGAAATTCTCGGCAAGACGGCAAAACTCGATTTCCGCATGGTGGATCTGACGGAGACGCCCGAACAGGCCGTTCAGAC
The DNA here is from genome assembly GCA_049300295.1 of Xanthobacteraceae bacterium. GTDB lineage: Bacteria > Pseudomonadota > Alphaproteobacteria > Rhizobiales > Xanthobacteraceae > BOG-931. The sequence goes on along the minus strand of JBAQJL010000010.1, from coordinate 108,491 downwards.
CCACCCTCCGGCGGACTCGGAGATCCTGTCGGGATCGAAGGGCGAGAAATATCTGATCGAGAAGCGCGTGCTGGTGTCCGGCGGCGATCTGGTCGATGCCTCGCCTGGGTTCGACCAGCGCACCAACGAGCCGATCGTCAATTTCCGCTTCAATTCGACTGGCGCGCGTAAATTCGCCGAAGCGACGCAGGCGAATGTCGGCAAGCCATTCGCGATCGTGCTCGACAACCAGGTGGTCTCGGCCCCGGTCATTCGCGAGCCGATCCTCGGCGGCCAGGGCCAGATTTCGGGCAATTTCACCGTTCAGGAAGCTAGCGACCTCGCAATCCTGCTGCGCGCAGGCGCATTGCCGGCGCCGTTGACGATCGTGCAGGAAAACACGGTCGGGCCCGGCCTCGGCCAGGATTCCATTATGGCCGGAGAGCACGCCGCCTATGTGGGCGCCGGCCTCGTCATCGTCTTCATGCTTTTGACATACGGCCTGTTCGGCGTGTTCGCCAACATCGCGGTCACCATCAACGTGGCGATGATCTTTGGCGTGCTATCGATGCTCGGCGCGACACTGACGCTGCCGGGCATCGCCGGCATCGTGCTCACCGTCGGCATCGCGGTGGATTCCAACGTGCTGATCTACGAGCGTATCCGCGAAGAGGTGCGGGCAGGGCGCAGTGCGATCAACGCCATCGATGCCGGCTTCACCCGCGCGCTGGCGACGATCCTCGACTCCAACATCACGACCTTCATCGCCGCGGCAGTCCTGTTCTACGCCGGCTCGGGGCCGGTGCGCGGATTTGCCGTGACGCTCGGCGTCGGCATCCTGACAAGCCTGTTCACTGCCTTCACAATGACCCGTCTGATCATGGCTTATTGGGTGCGCTTGTGGCGGCCGCGCACGGTTCCGATCTAGAGCCGCCATCAGCCGCCGATATGTCACAACCAGAAGCTCTCCGCTGAAAGCAAGCCAGTGCGCCTCCTTCGCATCGTTCCCGACAATACACGTTTCGACTTCATGCGCTTCCGGCGCATCAGCTTTCCCATCTCGGCGATTTTGTCGATCGTGGCGATTTCGCTCTACTTTTTTCACGGTCTGAACTTTGGCATCGACTTTGTCGGCGGCACACTGGTCGAAGTGCAGACCAAGGCTGGCCCTGCCGATCTCGCCAAGATGCGCGCGACCATCGGCACGCTCAAGCTTGGCGACTTCCAGCTCCAGGAATTCGGCGCCCCCGATGACGTGCTGATCCGCATTCCCGAGCAGCCCGGCGGCGACAAGGCGCAGGAAGCGGCGGTGCAGAAAGTACGCGCTGCGTTCGGCGACACCGTCACCTATCGCCGCGTCGAGGTGGTCGGGCCGAGTGTGTCGACCGAGCTGTTGTCGTACGGCACGATCGGGTTGCTTTCGGCCATCATCGCGATTCTGTTTTACCTGTGGTTCCGGTTTGAGTGGCAGTTCGCGCTCGGCGCCATGATCGCCAACGTTCACGACGTCGTGCTCACCGTCGGCTTCATGTCGCTGACCCGAGTCGATTTCGATCTCACCAGCATCGCGGCGCTTTTGACCATCGTCGGCTACTCGCTCAACGACACGGTGGTGATCTACGACCGCATTCGCGAAATGCTGCGACGCTATAAGCGCATGCCGATGCCCGAGCTTCTCAACGTGTCGGTCAACGCCACGCTGTCGCGCTCGATCGTCACCCACGTCACGGTGGCCATGTCGCTTTTGGCGCTGCTGTTGTTCGGCGGGCAGGCGATCCGCAGCTTTACCGCCACCATGATGTTCGGCGTGGTGCTGGTCGGCACCTACACCTCAGTGTTTATCGCCTCACCGATCCTGATCTATCTCGGCGTCGGCACCGGCCGCATGGGCGGCGCCGAAGAGCCGGAAACTCCTCCGGCGGTCGCGGCGGCGGGGGCTCAGTCGCCGCAGACACCGGCTCCGGCGCCAGCGCGCCCGGCGTCAGCCCGGCGCGCACGGACCCGGCGCTAGTGGACGAGCGGCATCTGCCGCGGCAAGTAATGATCGACGCCCATGGCGCGGGCGGTTTCCGTTTCGCCGGCCTTTCGCATCGCGGTTCGCTGTTGTGCGTGCCGGACGGTATCTGGGCGTGGCCGGTCGGCGCCGCCACGGCGTTGACCGAGGAGGCTTTCTCGCCCGTCTTCGCCCGCGGCGCCGAGCTCGATTTCTTTATCGTCGGCACCGGTTCCGAGCCCTGGATCATGCCGGAGCCGTTGCGGCAAAAATTCCGGCTGGTACATGTTTCGGCCGACACGATGACGACAGGGGCGGCGGTGCGCACCTACAATGTCATGCTGATGGAAAGCCGCCGCGTCGGTGCTGGGCTGATCGCCGTCGATTGAACCCTGCGAGACTTTACGCATGCAGGATGTCTTCGCCTATTGCGCCGAGCTTGTCCGCGCTGCCGATCATGACCGCTATCTGGCGACGCTGTTTGCGCCCGGCTCGCACCGTGGCGCGTTGTTTGCGCTGTACGCGTTCGCGAACGAGCTTAAGCGAGTGCGCGAGGTGGCGCGCGAGCCATTGCCCGGTGAAATCCGTCTGCAATGGTGGAGTGAGGTGTTGGGCGGCGAGCGCGACGGGGAGGCGAGCGCCAACCCGGTCGCGTCCGCATTGCTCCAAACAATTGCGCGCCACCGGCTCGACCCAGCCGCGTTGATCGACATCGTCGAAGCCTACCGGTTCGACCTCTATGACGAGCCGCTGCAGACGATCGTCGATCTTGAAGGCTACGCGAGAAGAACCTCATCAGCTCTCATTACGCTGGCGGCGAAAATCCTCTGCGGAAGCGAGATGGCAGAGGCGAGGCAAGCCGGGATCGCGTACGCCATTGCTGCACTTGCACGCGCGTTGCCGCTGCATGCTTCACGGGCACAGCTTTATGTGCCGCTTGAGGTGCTTGAGCGGCATGGCGTGCAAACAAGCGATGTATATGCTGGGCGACCTTCGCGCGGCTTGAATGCCGCGCTTGCCGAACTGCGCGACCTCGCGCGCATTCATTTGGCTGCTGTACGGCAATCGCTTTCAGAGCTTCCGCCGGATGCGTTGCCGGCGTTCCTGCCCGTCACTCTGGTGGGTCCGTCGCTCCGGCGTCTGGACCGTCGCGACGCATTTTCGCCTGTGGAAATTCCGCCATGGCGGCGGCAATGGCTGATTTGGCGCGCGGCGCACAACCCGGGGCGAATTGCGCGATGAAATCAAAATGCGAAGCGGTCGCGCAGATTCTGCCGTTGCGACACGATGCGGCCGACCAGCGCGCGCTCGTCTTCGGTTTTGACCAGCGGTCCGATCAGGTCGAGCTGGTTCATGGCAACGAGTTCAAGAATCTCGCTGCGCACCTCGCCTGAGCCGTCGCGCGGCAACGCGTCGACGATCTGCAGATATTCCGGGCCGCCGCGGCCGAGATAGTCGCGCAGTTCGCTGTCACCGGCGCTGCCCTCGACAAAGGCATAGAGGCCGGTGCCGGCACGCCGGTCGGGATAGGCGACGATCGCCACCTCGCGCACTTTCGGATGCGTACGCAGCCGCGCGGCAATTTCGGGCGCTTCTTTGACGAAACGCTGGCCGCGGCCCTCGCGGTCTGAAAAATTCAGCCCGCGAGTGATCGCGTAATAAAGCTTCTTGCCGGTCGCCATCCAAAGCCGCGTGATCACGCTCTTGCGCGCCAGCACGCGCCGCTCGGCAGCGGTGAGCGCGGCCGGCGCATAGCGCCGCTTGTGTTTGAGCAGGTGCCGCAGATCTTCGTAGCGCGCGACGCGAAACAGCGTTGTGCCACGTCCATACCGGGAAACCCGCGATGCGAGCTGGAAGTCGGTGAGATAGGCGCGCCCGTCGGCGTAAAGCCAGTTCTGTTCCTTGGCGAGATCGTTGTGGGCTATGCCGGCGCGGTGCAGCAGGCGCAGCGCCGCTTTGGCGGAGCGGAAATAGCCGGCGTCGCCCCGCGGCTTGGCGATATGCAACGGCACGCCGGCGATCCAGCCGCGCACCAGCACGTGCTGTCCAACGAACAAAAGTGGCGGCGCCATGCCCAGCGTGCCGGCAACCTCCAGGGCGCGCCGCTCGCGTCGGAACAGCACATAGGCGAGGGCGCGACTCCACCACGGCACGCCGTCGAGGCGCCGCAGTACCGCATCGACCTCGCCGGCCTCGGTGCGGAACCGGCCGCGCTCGATAGTGGAAAAGATGTCGCGCTTGAGCACGACGCCGGAACTCCAGCGGCCGGCAAGTTCGCTTGGCACTTCCTGTCCGGTCATGGGCACGCGTCTAGCATAAATCTGCCGGCAATCACTCGGCCGCGTCCGCCACGCATGCCGCGGCCCAGACCTCAAGATCGCCTCGCGCCCGCGCGCATAAGGCAGGTTTCTGCATCGGCTTCTTCTTGCGTCCGGGAGAAACCCCCACAAGCGGGGGAAATAGCCCAAAATTGACGTTCATCGGCTGAAACGAGCGGGCACCGGCGTCGATGGTCTCGATATGGCCGCCCGTGATGTGGCCAAGGAGCGCGCCATGGGCGGTTGTCGGCGGCGGCAGACGCGGCGCGTCGCCGAGCCGTTCCGCCGCCGCAAAGCGGCCGGCGAGGAGCCCGATCGTCGCCGACTCGACGTACCCCTCGCAGCCGGTGATCTGTCCGGCAAAGCGCAGCCGTGGCGCCGCCTTCAGCCGCAGCGTTGCGTCGAGCAACTTTGGCGAATTGAGAAAGGTATTGCGATGCAGGCCGCCGAGCCGCGCAAACTCGGCGTTGGCGAGGCCCGGGATGGTGCGGAAGATGCGGACCTGTTCGCCATGCTTCAGCTTGGTCTGAAAGCCCACCATGTTGAACAGCGTGCCAAGCTTGTTGTCCTGGCGAAGCTGCACCACCGCGTAAGGCTTTTCGCTGGACGGATGCGGGTTGCGCAGCCCGAACGGCTTCATCGGTCCGTGCCGCAGCGTCTCGCGGCCGCGCTCGGCCATCACCTCGATTGGCAGGCAGCCCTCGAAATAGGGCGTCGCCGCTTCGAAATCGCGGAACACAGTTTTTTCGCCGCCAAGCAGCGCATCGATAAAGCTTTCGTACTGCGCGGGGCTGAGCGGGCAATTGATGTAGTCGGCGCCACCGCCGCCGGGGCCTGCCTTGTCGTAGCGCGACTGAAACCAGGCGATGTCCAGGTCGATCGTGTCACGATGCACGATCGGCGCGATGGCGTCGAAGAATGCGAGCGAGTCTTCCGAACTTAGCGTACGTATTGTCGCGGCCAGCGCGGGCGAGGTCAGTGGGCCAGTAGCGACGATCACGCTGTCCCATTCGCGCGGCAATTCCGATATTTCTTCGCGGCGAATTTCGATCAGAGGCTCCGCTTCGAGCGCGGCGGTGATGGCGTCGGCGAAACCGTCGCGGTCGACGGCGAGCGCGCCGCCGGCTGGCAATTTGTTGGCATCGGCCGCCCGCATCACGAGCGAGCCGACATGGCGCATCTCGGCGTGGAGAAGCCCGATGGCGCTTGCCTCGGCATCATCGGAGCGGAACGAATTCGAGCACACCAGTTCCGCAAATTGCCCGGTCTTGTGCGCGTCCGTGGTGCGGACCGGCCGCATCTCGTGCAGCACCACTGCGACACCGCAGCGCGCGAGTTGCCATGCGGCCTCGGAACCCGAAAGGCCGCCGCCGATGACGTGGACGGGTCGCGAGGAAGACATTGCGTGCCAAGCTATGCGTGCCCGGTGTGGCCCGCAATGTCGGACTTGACGATAAAGATATATTCTGAATATATCTTCAAAAATAGAAGCTTCAAAGGCGCGTTATGAGTTCGGACAGCCACGAGGCGGCGGAACGGCGCAACCTGATCGTCGCCGACATTGTCGAGCGCACCGGCATCGATATGGCGATGATCGAGCGGTTGGTGCGCGCCTTCTATGGCCGCGCTCGCCACGATCCGCTGATCGGGCCGGTTTTCGAGCGCCACGTCGCCGATTGGGAGGCGCACATTCCGCGAATGTGCGATTTCTGGTCCTCGGTCGCATTGATGAGCGGCCGCTATCACGGCCAGCCGATGACCGCACACCTGCCACTGCCCATCGACACGCCGCATTTCGACCGCTGGCTCGAGTTGTTCGCCGCGACGGCGGGGGACGTTTGCCCGCCCGTGGCCGCGGCGCTGTTCATCGATCGCGCGCACCGCATCGCCGATAGTCTTGAACTCGGGATCGCCGCGCAAAAAGGCGAAATCAGGCCGCGCCGCTCGCGGCCGGCGAGCACGCAGCCGCCCGCCGGGAGTCGTGTGCCGTGAACGAACCCGACCGGATGCTTCCCGCAAATGTCCGACCGTACAAACAGAGCGTCGTGTTCGACGAGACGACGATGCCGGCCGGCTTGCGCCGGAGGCATTGCACTAAGCCGGGCGTCTGGGGCGTGATCCGGGTGACCGCCGGGCAACTGCGCTATCGTGTTCTCGACAGCGGCGCCGAAAGCATTCTCGATCCCGGCCATCCCGGCGTTGCGCTCCCCGAGCAGTTTCACGAAGTTGAACCGCTCGGCCGCGTGCGTTTTTTCATCGAGTTCCACAGCGCCGCGGAAGCGGAAGCGAGCGGCGATCAACTCGAAGGCGCCGGTTCTCATGGATGACATCGCAATCGTCAGGGCGATTCATGTCATCTCGGTCGTCATATGGATCGGCGGCGTGGCGATGGTCACGACGGTAGTTCTGCCGGCGGTCCGCCGGTTGGACACCGCGGCCAAGCGTGTTGCGCTGTTCGAAGCCGTGGAAGGTCGCTTCGTGTGGCAGGCACGGATCGCCACGCTCCTGGTTGCCGCCAGCGGGTTTTATATGGTGGACCGGCTCGACCTGTGGGCGCGTTTCCGCAACGTACAGTTCTGGTGGATGCACGCCATGGTGCTGGTGTGGCTGGTCTTCACCATCATTCTGTTTGTCGGCGAGCCGCTGGTCATGCGCGCTCGCAAGCGCCGCGGGGTGATGAGCGCGCCGGACGTGAATGCGCCGCGCATGCAGCGGCTGCATTGGGTGCTGCTGGTGCTGAGCGTCATCACGGTCATGGCTGCGGTTGCCGGCAGCCACGGCATGCGGCTCGCACCGTGATCGCCGCTGGATGAATATCAAACATCGGGACTGACGATGCGTCTCACGACTTTCACCGACTACTGCCTGCGTGCGCTGATCTTTGCGGTACTCAAGGGCGACGAATTAACAACGATCGACGAGATTGCGGAGCACCACAGGATCAACCGCAATCACCTGGTCAAAGTCGTGTTCCGTCTCGGCCAGCTCGGCTATTTGCAAACTTTGCGCGGCAAGGGCGGCGGCATCCGCCTGGCGAGCGATGCCGAGAAGCTCAGCCTCGGCAAGCTGGTGCGCGAGACTGAACAGGATTTTGCCCTGGTCGAGTGCTTTCCCGGACGCGACTGTCTCTGCGTCATCGAACCGGCCTGCGTGCTTAAAAACGTGCTGCGCACGGCGCTTGAGGCATTCTTTGCCGTGCTCGATCAGTACACCATCGCCGACCTCGCAAAGCCGAGCGGCAATCTCGCGCGGCTGTTGGCGGTGCCCGCGGCGTAGTTCCTAAATGCAAGCGAGCGGCATTCCCATGAGCCTCCATGATTTACTCGGCGAAGCGGTTCTTGCCACGCGCTCGGATGCGATCGTCGCCGCCGACCAGGACGGCGTCGTGCGCTTCTGGAATCCGGGGGCGGAGCGCCTGTTCGGCTATTCGGTCGATGAAGCCATGGGCCGTTCGCTCGACCTGATCATTCCTGAGCGGCTGCGCGGGCGCCATTGGGAAGGCTTCCAACGGGTGATGGCGACGGGCGAGAGCCGCTATGGCGAGGCGGATCTGCTCTCGGTTCCGGCGTTGCGCAAGGACGGCGCGACGATCTCGGTTGAATTTAGCGTCGTGCCGCTGCGCAGCGACGGCCGGATGATCGGCATGGCCGCGATCATGCGTGATGTGACCAGACGGTTCGAAGAGACTCGCGCCCTCAAACGCAAGCTCGCCGAGCTGACGAAATTCCCGACGTAATCTCCCCAGACTGCGCATCCTGCTATCATGCCTTGTGCGGTACCGGACGAATGTGCCTCCTCCGGTGTTTATGAGACTGCAGGGCGGCGAGGGGATGTTCCATGCAGGAAATGATCAGTTCAGCGGCAGGCCGGCCTGCGGCAACATCCGGCTTTGACGTTGAAATCCTGTCCGTTGCCACGGCGAACCCTCGCTTCGTGCTGAGTCAGGACGAGGCATCGAAGCGCGCCAAGGAAGTCTTTCCGCGCCTCAATGCCATGTGGCCGGTCTATGAGAACGCCGGCATCGAGCGGCGCTTCAATTGCGAGCCGATCGATTGGTATCTCAAGCCGCACAGCTGGGAAGAACGCACCGCTTCATTCCAAAAGCACGCGCTGGATTTGTTTGAAGAGATCACCGTCAAGGCGACCGCGTCGGCGGGCATCGCATTGTCATCGATCGACATCTTGGTGACCAACACCGTGACCGGGCTGGCAATTCCGAGCCTGGATGCCAAGCTGTTCAACCGGTTGAGGCTCAAGCCTAGCATCGAGCGGCTGCCGATCTTCGGTCTCGGTTGCGGCGGCGGCGTCGGCGGGCTCGCGCGAGCGACGCGGCTCGCACAGGCGACCAAGAATGCCCATGTCCTGTTCCTCACCGTTGACCTGTGCAGCCTATGCCTTCGCGTCAATGATCCAAGTCCGGCGATGTTCGTGTCCGGCGCCTTGTTTGGCGACGGCGCCGCCGCCGTGCTGTTGCACAATACCGCCGGTGGTCGCGGCCGCTTCCCGCGGATCATCGCGATCGGTGAATGGTGCTGGCCCGACACCGAACACATCATGGGATGGAATATCGAAAACGACGGCTTCGGCGTCGTTCTCAGTCCGCAACTGCCGGAGTTGATGAGTAACGCGCTGGCGCCGGCGCTTAACGACTTTCTTGACCGGAATGGCTACCGTCTGTCCGACTTCAATGGCTTTCTGTTTCATCCAGGCGGCCGCAAGCTGATCGAGACGATGCAGGAGGTTTTGGGGCTCAACCGCGGCCAATTGGATCATTCCTGGGAGGTCTTGCGGCGGTACGGCAACATGTCGTCCGCCACTGTCCTTTTCGTGCTTGAGCGTGCGCTGCAGGCTGGTGCGAGAGGCCTGCATCTCCTCGCGGCGTTCGGACCCGGCTTTTCCGCCTACTTTGCCGTAGTCGACCTGTGATGGTCTCGGCTGGCGCCGCCACGTTGCTGGGCTATCTCACCGTGCAGCGGCTGTCAGAGCTGTGGTGGGCAAGACGCAACGAGGCGCGGCTCCTCGCAGCCGGAGGCAAGGAATACGGACGCGAGCACTTTCCGCTCATGGTCGTGCTCCATGTCGCATGGCTCGTGGGTCTATGGCTTCTTGGCTTCGATCGTCCCCTCGTGCCGAGCTTCGTCGTGCTGTTCGTCGCTCTGCAGATAGCGCGCTTTTGGGTCTTGGCGACGCTTGGGCGACGCTGGACCGTTCGCGTCGTTGTGGTGCCCGGCGAGCAACTTCGGCGAGACGGTCCTTACCGGTGGCTGCGCCATCCGAACTATGCGGTGGTTATCGGCGAGATCGCCGTCGTACCGCTCGCGCTCGGATTGGCGATTTATGCGCTGGTGTTCTCTATTACCAACGCCGTGGTGTTGACCGTTCGCATCCCGGCCGAGAATGCGGCGCTTGGCGTGCTCGATGGGCCGCGGAAATGAGTTTCCAGCGTCCTGCGCGCTGTTGGCGCGAATTGCCGGCTCTGCTATAGGGCTCACTGGTTCGAACGCCAGGACAGTTGCGAATGCCGGTTGATGCCGAAACCGTCCGCCGCGTGGCGCATCTGGCGCGGATCGCGGTTGCGGAGGATGAGGTAGAGGCCTTGCAGGGCGAGCTCAACGCCATGCTGGCGCTGTTTGAGCAGCTTGGCGAGGTCAACGTCGACGGCGTCGAACCAATGACATCGGTGACGCCGATGAGAATGAAGATGCGCTCGGACGAAGTGACCGATGGTGAGATTGCGGATGCCGTTATCGGCAATGCGCCGGCGCGCGAGGATCATTTTTTCCTCGTCCCTAAGGTAGTGGAATAGCCAAGCGGTGGATGACCATGTGTCTCGCCTGTGAACAAGACGCGATGTGGTTCGCCTACCTTGAAAGCCAGGGTTTGCTGAAAGACGACGACCCGGCCGCGGTCGATGCGCTGTTTGGCGCGTTTCCGGTGCAACCGCTGCCGTTTCAGGCCGGCGAAGGCGAGCAGCAAGAAAGCGCGCCAGCGGACGCTTCGAGCAAGGATGCCGGCGCCGCCAAGAACCCGTTTTCCTGCGACGATCCGACGGTTCAATGACTGAGCTGACGTCGCTGACGCTGGCGCAGGCGCGCGACGCGTTGCGCCGCCGCGAATTTTCCGCCACCGAACTTACCGACGCGCATCTTGTCGCTATCGAGAAGGCGCGCGCGCTCAATGCATTCGTACTCGAAACGCCAGATCGCGCCCGCGAGGCGGCGGGCGGTGCCGATGCGCGGCTGGCAAAAGGCGACGGCGGCTCGCTCGAAGGACTGCCGCTTGGCGTGAAGGACTTGTTCTGTACCGCCGGCGTGCGCACCACGGCATGTTCGCACATCCTCGAAAATTTCGTTCCGGCCTACGAGTCGACCGTTACGGCAAACCTGTGGCGCGACGGTGCGGTTTTGCTCGGCAAGACCAGCAACGACGAATTCGCCATGGGGTCGTCGAACGAAAGCTCGCATTTCGGTCCGGTGGTATCGCCGTGGCGGCGGCGAGGCTTGGAGCAAAAACTCGTGCCCGGCGGTTCTTCTGGCGGCTCGGCGGCGGCGGTCGCGGCGCGGTTATGCGCCGGAGCCGCCGGCACCGATACCGGCGGCTCGATCCGCCAGCCGGCGGCGTTCTGCGGCATCGTCGGCCTTAAGCCGACTTATGGCCGCTGCTCGCGCTGGGGCATCGTGGCATTCGCGTCTTCGCTCGATCAGGCCGGGCCGTTTGCGCGCACCGTGCGCGACTGTGCCATCCTGCTCGGCTCCATGGCCGGACACGACGCGAAGGATACGACGTGCGTCGATCTGCCGGTGCCCGATTACGAGAAGGCGGTCGGCGTGTCGGTCAAGGGCAAACGCATCGGCATCCCGAAGGAATATCGCGCGCCCGGTATGTCTGCGGAGATCGAGGCGCTGTGGGAGCGAGGCGGCCAATGGCTAAAGGACGCCGGCGCCGAGACGGTCGAAGTGTCGCTGCCGATGACCAAATACGCGCTGCCGGCCTACTATGTCGTAGCGCCCGCGGAAGCGTCGTCCAATCTCGCGCGCTATGACGGGGTGCGTTACGGGCTGCGCGTCCCCGGCCGCGACATCGTCGGCATGTACGAGCAGACTCGCGCTGCCGGCTTCGGCAGCGAGGTGCGCCGGCGCATTATGATCGGCACCTATGTGCTCTCGGCCGGCTATTACGACGCTTATTATTTGCGCGCCCAGAAGGTTCGGACGCTGATCAAGCGCGACTTCGAGCGTTGCTTCGGTGACGGGATCGACGCCATCCTGACGCCCACCACACCGTCGGCCGCGTTCGGTGTCGGCGAAGTCGGCCGCGCCGATCCGACCGAAATGTATCTCAATGACGTGTTCACGGTGACGGTGAACATGGCGGGACTGCCGGCCATTTCAGTGCCGGGCGGCCTCGACGGCCAAGGCCTCCCGCTCGGCCTGCAACTCATCGGCAGGCCGTTCGAGGAAGAGACGCTGTTTGCGCTCGGCGCCGCGATAGAAAAGGCGGCTGGTTCGTTTGCTCCGGAGAGATGGTGGTAGGACACCATTCGCCCATGATACCGCTCGGCCATGACGCCGGTTGAGTTTAAGCACTCACTCTCCAAGACAAAGCCGCCATCCGATCTCTCGACGGCTCTCACAGGTTTGTGGTGGGCCGGCAAGGATGACTGGAACAAAGCGCATAAGTTGGTGATGGACGATGCGGGTGCTGACTGCGCTTGGGTTCACGCCTACCTGCATCGGGTGGAGGGCGATCTCGATAACGCGCGCTACTGGTACGGCCAGGCTCGCCGGCCGCCAGCGACCGCAAAGTTTGCTGAGGAGTGGGCGGCGATTGCCGCCACGCTGCTGCGCTCCAGCTCCTGATGATCCTATTGGCGGTCGGCCGGCGCAGCCGCCGCCGGAGCGGGCGCCGCGTCGCTCAAGCTGGCTGCCGCAACGGTCTGGCTGCGCTGGCGCGCCAGTGCATCTGGATGCTCGCTCTGCAGGAATCCGATCAGCCGTTCGCGCAGCTCGGCGCAGGCGTCAGCTGCCTTGCCGGGAGAATCGGACCTGATCAGCACACGCAGCTCGATGCAGTCAGGGCGCAGATTGGTGACCTGCACATTCGCCACCTCGGTATTGGGCCGGCCCGATTGGCCGACCAGTTCGATCGCCTTCTGGCGGATCAAGTCGATCGGTGCGGTGTAATCCAGATAAATCAGGGCGCTGCCGATCGTGTTCGCCGCCTGCCGCGTCCAATTGTAGAACGGCTGCTGGATGAAAAAATTCAGCGGTACGATCAAGCGGCGCAGGTCCCATAGCCGGATCACCACATAGGTGGCGTTGATTTCCTCGATCCAGCCGTATTCGTTTTGGACAGTGACAGCGTCTTCGAGCCGGATCGGCTGCGTGACGGCGATCTGTACGCCCGCGATCAGGTTGCTCAAGACCGGCTGCGCAGCGAGACCGAAAATGACGCCGGCGACGCCGGCCGACGCAAACAGGCTGACGCCATATTGGCGGACCGCGTCAAACGTCATCAGGGCGAAGCCGAGTGTGACGAGAACAATGACGGTGTCGAGCACGCGCATCAGCACGCGGATCTGGGTAACGTGCTTGCGCGCCACCAGATTGTCTTCGACGTCGAAGCGAAACCGCAGCAGATAAAGGCCGGCACCGACGTTGGCGGCGGTCAGCGCGATCCAGCCGATGAGGCAGATCGTTCCGAGGACCAGCAGGCGGACGGTCAGAGTCTTGGCATCGTTACTCAGCGGCGCGGTCTGCAGCGCGATAGCGAGCGCGATGAGCAGGAGCGCGAACAGGGCCAGATTCTTGGTCTGCTCGACGACCGATCGAAGATAGGGGCGGCTTTCACGCGCCAGCCGGCGAAGCGCCGCGACAATAACGGCATGCAGAACGCACGCGACCGCGACCAGGGCGGCAAGGATCACCAGCGAGGCCACCCAAGCCGGCGCCAGCGAGAGCGCATCGGCCACGGCGTCGACAATTGATTGAATGCTTTGCGTCAGGTCACGCCACATGCTGCAATCTATAACGTCAAATTGCGTGAGAAAACGCTCCGATCGCGCTCGGGGTCGGCCGTGGCGCGCTGGACAGCGCCGCGACGCGGTGGCATTTAGCGCCTAACTCGCGCGCAATATCGAATCGAACGGCAGACGATGAAAAGCTTTTTGCTGCGCTTATTCACATGGTGGAATAGCCAGACCTTCGGCACCCAATTGTGGACCGCGCTTTATGGCGAACTGGTCGGCGAGGACGAATTCGGCAACCGGTATTATCGAACCAAGGGCGGCAAGATCGACCCGACGCTCAAGGTCGAACGGCGCTGGGTGATCTATCCAGGCGTTGCCGAGGCATCCACCGTGCCGGCGAGCTGGTTCGGCTGGCTGCACCACACGGTCGACGTGCCGCCGACGCAGGACAAGCCGCGGCGGTACCCCTGGGAGAAGCCGCACCGCCCCAATCTTACTGGTACTGCGGGCGCATACCGCCCGAGTGGGTCGACATTGGCGCAAGGACGTCGGCCCAAGGCGACGGGTGACTACAAGCCCTGGGTTCCCGGCAATTAGGGATAGCGGTTGCCGCTGGCGACCGATCCCTGGAATTGCCGCAATCAAACTGTTAACCGGGCGCACAGCCTAGAGACGCCGTTGAGCCCATCGCGCCCATATTTCCCGCGGTCCATAGTCCAGTTCGCCGCCTGGCTGCTTTTGATCGGCGGAATTTTCGCTGGCGGGCCGGCAATAGCCCAATTCGGCGGCATCTTTGGCGACGCACCGCCGCCGCGACCGCCCGCAGACGTGCCAACCGGTCCGTTTCCGGCGCAGCCGCCGCCCGTTGGCGGCTATCCGGAACAGGCCCCGCAGCGACCTGACCAGCAGCCCTATCCGCAGCAAGGGCAGCAGCAGCCGTACCAGCAGCCCTACCCGCGACAGGGTCAGCAGCAGCCATATCAGCAGCCCTATCCAGCTTATCCCAGCCGAGGCTCGCCAGGCTATCCGAGCCAGCCTCCGTATCCGGCAGTCGCGAGGCCGGTCGAAGCCCAACCGTTGCCGCCACCGCCGGGCGCTTCGGTCGCACCCGCGCCCGTGCAGGCCCCGCAGCGACCGTTGGTGCCGACCCCACCGGCACAGCGTGGCGCGACTGCGCCTGCGCCGGCGAATTCGTCGCCACCCGCGCCCGCTGCGGCTGCCGCCCCGCCTGAGGACGACACGGTGGTCGAGGCGCCGACGCCGCATATCGACAATGGCCGGGCAGTGTTTTCAGGTCTCGACAAGATTACCGGCCGCACAACATCGTTCGACGCCGCCATCGGCGAGACGGTGCAATTCGGCGCCCTCCAGGTTACGCCCCGTGCCTGCTATACGCGTCCAGCCACCGAGGCGACCAATACCGACGCGTTCGTCGAAGTCGACGAGGTGACACTGCAGGGCGATATCAAACGGATTTTTACAGGCTGGATGTTCGCCTCGAGCCCCGGACTGCATGCCGTGGAGCATCCGATCTATGACGTGTGGCTCATGGATTGTTCCGCGCCAGTGCAGACGTCGCAAGCGCAACCCGCCGCTCCGCCTGCACCACCGCCCGCGACTAAGCCGGTCCGTCGCCCGCCGGCGCGACAGCAGCGTCCAGCGGCGCGCGCGCCAAGCGCCGTCGAAGCCCAGCCGCGTTAGTTGTTAGATTTGGTGGCATTGTCTTCGGAAAACCCGCATCCACTTTTCCGCAAAATGCTCTCAAAGACCAAGGCATTCCAACGCCGCCGCACCGGATACCGGCCGATCGAGAGGGAGCGCGCCGAAATCGCCTTCGCCGACCAACGCGGCGTCGAGCAGTTTGTGGTAGGCCGGCCGCGGCACTTCTGTAGCGCCGAACGTGCGTAAATGGTCGGTGACGAACTGCGTATCGAGCAGGCGAAAATGCCCCGCTTTCAGCCGCGCAACCAAATGAACAAGGGCGACTTTTGAGGCATCGCGCGCGCGGTGAAACATGCTCTCGCCGAAGAAAGCTCGTCCGAGGCTGACGCCGTAGAGGCCGCCTACCAGTTGCTCGGCTTCGTAGACCTCGACGGTGTGACAGTCGCCGCGTTCATAGAGCTTTTTATAGAGGTGATGAATCCGCTCGTTGATCCAGGTCCGCGCGCGGCCCGGCGCCGGTTGCGCACAGCCTGCGATCACGGCATCGAAATCGCGGTCCACGGCGACGACGAAGCAGTCGGAGCGGATCGTGCGGGCGAGGCGGCCCGGAACATGAAAGTTCTCAAGCGGGATGATGCCGCGCTTCTCCGGCTCGATCCAATACAACGCCGGATCGTCGGCGCTTTCCGCCATCGGAAAGATACCGCACGCATAGGCTTTGAGCAGCACCTCGGGGGTGATGTCGATCAGGGCTGACTCGCGGCTGGCCATGTTTCCGTTTACCCGGCTCAAGGCGCGTGCTGCAAGGACGGACGGTAGCCCGCGTGCGCCGGAAAATTCATCGCGAGCGGCAAATCTTTAGAGTCTGCAAACCATTCGATTGATACCATTTTTAATTAGCTTGAACGCTTTTGTCCTCGCAACGTTGAATGTGGCAGAAATGGCGAGCAAGGCAGACGGTGTCATGGAACCGGCACGCACAACCAGCAAAAAGCTTCGTATTCTCGTGGTCGAGGACGAGTTCCTTATTGCCGAATGGGTTGCCGAAGCGCTCGGCGAACAGGGCTTTGAGGTCGAGACCGCGAGCAACGCCGTGGACGCGCTGTGCCGTCTGGTATCCTCGCCGATCGACGTGCTGTTCACGGACGTTAATTTGGCGGGCAGCATGGACGGCACCGCGCTGGCGCGTTGCGCCCGCGAGTTGTCGCCGCGACTGCCGGTCATTTACGCGTCCGCGCGGGTCGCTGGACTGGCGCCGGAAGCATGCGTTCCAGGCGGAATCTTTGTGCCAAAGCCCTACCGAGCGGAAGCGCTCGGGCGGCTGATTGCCGGCGTTTGTAAGGCCGGTAGGGAACCCGCTTTCGCGTGATCGCCGGCGGAACGTTCCGCCGCTATTCGCTCATTCCACCATGGGCCAAAAACTCTTCAAGCCAGTGGATGTGATAATCGCCGTCGATAATGTCCTTTTCCTGCGCCAAAGCACGGAATAGCGGCAGCGTCGTCTCGATCCCATCGATTACGAATTCGTCGAGCGCCCGCCGCAAGCGCATGAGGCACTCGCTGCGCGTTTTGCCGTGGACGATGAGCTTGCCGACCAAAGAATCGTAAAACGGCGGGATAGCGTAGCCGTGATAGACGGCCGAATCGACCCGCACGCCAAGTCCGCCGGGGGGATGATAGTGAACGATCTTGCCGGGCGAGGGCCGGAACGACACGGCGTTCTCGGCATTGATCCGGCACTCGATCGCGTGGCCGTGGAACTTCACTTGATTTTGTTCAAACTCGAGATCGCTGCCGTCGGCGACGCGAATCTGTTCGACGACGAGGTCGATGTCGGTGATCATTTCAGTCACCGGGTGCTCGACCTGGATGCGAGTGTTCATCTCGATGAAGTTGAAGATGCCCTCATCGTATAGAAATTCGACCGTGCCGACGCCGAGATATTTGATCTCGCGCATGGCGCGCGCGACGGTTTCGCCGATGCTGTCGCGCACCGCCGTGTTCAGGGCCGGCGAGGGGCCTTCTTCCCAGACTTTTTGATGACGGCGCTGCAGCGAGCAGTCGCGCTCGCCAAGGTGAATGGCGCGCCCCTTGCCGTCGCCGAGGACCTGAATTTCGATATGACGCGGCCGCTCCAGGTATTTTTCCAGATAGAGCGTATCGTCACCGAATGCCGCCTTTGACTCGGCGCGTGCCAGGGCCAGCGCTGAGGCAAGATCGGCTTCGTTGCGCACAGCCTTCATGCCTCGTCCACCGCCGCCGGCAGCCGCTTTGACCATGACGGGAAAGCCAATGTCGCGGGCGAGGTGCAACGCCTCGTCGTCGGTGACGCCGCTGTCGGAGCCCGGCACGACCGGAATGCCCAAGTCCTTGGCGGCGCGCTTGGCTGCGATCTTGTCGCCCATCAGGCGAATGTGTTCGGGGCGCGGGCCGATGA
The DNA here is from genome assembly GCA_049300295.1 of Xanthobacteraceae bacterium. Lineage (GTDB taxonomy): Bacteria > Pseudomonadota > Alphaproteobacteria > Rhizobiales > Xanthobacteraceae > BOG-931. The sequence goes on along the minus strand of JBAQJL010000010.1, from coordinate 91,134 downwards.
AATGCACATTGTGGTCGGCAAGGATCTCGGCAAAGCGCGCATTCTCCGAGAGAAAGCCGTAGCCGGGATGCACGGCGTCGGCGCCCGTGATTTCGCAGGCGGCGAGAATTGCCGGAATATTCAGGTAGCTGTCTTTGGCCGGCGGCGGCCCGATGCAAACGCTTTCGTCAGCGAGCCGCACGTGCATCGCGTCCTCGTCCGCGGTCGAGTGAACCGCGACGGTCGCGACGCCGAGCTCCTTGCAGGCGCGCAGCACCCGCAGTGCAATCTCTCCGCGGTTGGCGATCAGGATCTTGTCGAACATCGATCAGCCCGGCACAGCGAATGGCGAATAGCCAACAGCGAGTAGCGAAAGATAAAAATTGTCGGCATCAGCGGGCAGGCCATTCGCCACACGCTATTCGCCATTACTCGATAATCATCAGCGGCTCGCCGTACTCGACCGGCTGGCCGTCTTCGACGAGAATCTGGATCACCGCGCCAGCGCGCGGCGACGGTATCTGATTCATTGTCTTCATGGCTTCGATGATTAGCAGGGTCTCGCCGACCTTGACCTGAGCGCCGACCTCGACGAACGGCCGCGCCCCAGGTTCCGCCCCGCGATACGCTGTCCCGACCATCGGCGAAGCGACAAGACCGGGATGCTGCGACGGGACGACGGCTACTGCGGTGGGAACCGCCACGGGTAGTTCGGCGGCGCGCGTCCGGGCGGCGGGAGTGGCATGACGGGCAACCCGGATCGACGCGCCGTCCTGTTCGATGGCGATCTCCGTGAGGCCGGTCTCGTCGAGCAGCTTCGCCAGCGCGCGGATCGCATCGTGATCGACGGATGGAGTTTTCGCTGGGCTCTTTGGACTTTTCGACATTGGCGGGCTTTCCGGCTTGCTCGCCACGATCAGGCCTTGGCGCCGATCAAGGCGGCGAGGCCGGTGATGGCGAGTGCATAGCCTTCGGCACCAAAGCCACAGATTACCGCGCGCGCAACCCGTGACACGTAGGAATCGTGCCGGAACGACTCGCGGGCATGAATATTGGTGATGTGAATCTCGATGACCGGCACATCGAGGGTGTAGAGCGCATCAAGGATCGAGATCGATGTCGTCGTAAATCCAGCCGGATTGATCACCAGGCCCACGGCCTTCTCGGCGCGAGCCTGATGAATCCAGTCGATGATCTGCCCCTCATGATTGGACTGGCGGAACTCGACCGCGAGCCCAAACCGCTGCGCAGTCGCACGGCACAGCTTTTCGATGTCGGCAAGCGTCGCGCGGCCGTAAAGCTCCGGCTCGCGCATACCGAGCAGATTGAGATTCGGTCCATTAAGAACGTAAACGGTATTCGGCATTTCTGCGGGACTGCGGCTGCGGTGACGGCGAGCGGCAGGCCTCATGCCCGCCATGCTGCGCCCGTTATAGGCAACGGTCCTTCAAAGGGGAAGCCGCAAACGCCCGCGCGGGCTGCCGGCCGCAGCCCCGATTCGCGAAAACAAAACCCTCCTCCGTTGCGATCGGAGGAGGGTTTGTGGCGCGGCCAATGGCTGATGGCGGCAGCGCCGCTACTTCTGCATTGCGGCGAGCTTCTGCTTCAGTTCATCGAAGCCGACCGCTCCGACCACAAGCTGGTCGCCGATAACGTAGCTCGGTGTGCCGTCGACGCCGATCGCATCGGCGAGCTTCATGTCCTCGTCGATGGTGGTCTTCACCTCGGGGCTGTTCATGTCCTTCTGCAGCCGCGCCATGTCGAACCCAACTTCCTTGGCAACGGCGAGTGCCCGCGTCAGATCGGCCACGCCGCGGCCGCCCAGAAGTTTTTGGTGAAACTCAATATACTTCGTGCCGGTCGGATCCTGCATGCGGGCAGCGACCGCGACGTGCGCGGCGTCAACCGAGCCCGGACCGAGGACCGGAAATTCCTTGAGAACGAATCTCAGGTTCGGTTCGCTCTTCAACAGCTTCATCATGTCGGGGAGGGCATGTTTGCAGTAGGCGCAGTTGTAGTCGAAGAATTCGACCGCCGTAATGGTGCCGTGCGGATTGCCGAGCACCACCTCGTGGGGCGAGCTCACCAGAGTGGTCTCGTTGGCCTTGATGGTGGCGGAGGCCTTGGCCGCGGCGGCCTGCTTCTGCTGCGTGTCGACTGCAGCGAGAACGTCCTGCATGACCTCGGGATGCGCAATCAGATAGTCTTTGATGATGGTTTCGATCTGATGGCGCTGGTCGGGCGAGAAGGTTTGCGCCGGCGCCGCAGCCGGCCATGCAAACAGCAAAGCTGCTGCGATCGGGAGCGCCACGCGCGGGAGCAATTTCATTTGCGATTTCCTTTTTGTTGTCATCGGCCGAGTGAGAGAGGGTTCTTTTTCGCGAACTTATTGAACGTCACGATATCGTCGGCGCGGACCCATCCGGGCGAGCCAATGGGAAAACGCTGTTTGGCTCGCGCCGCCAGTTCGCGCGCGGTCTTGTTGTCGCCGCGCGCAAAGGCCGCCTCGGCGGAGGCGAGGTCGGCATCGGGGAGGTCGTTCTTGCGGCCGTAGGCCATGGCCAGCTGAGTATAGGCATCGACGGATTCGGGTTCCTTAATGAGTGCGGCGTGCAACAGCGGAATGGCGGTGTCCACCATCTGGACGTTGTTAGTCGCAACCAGCGCCTGGCTGAGTTCAATCTGAATGAGGGCCGGATCGGGCGCCAGCTTGACGGCGCGCTGCAGCGGCGGGATGGCCGCCGCCGCATGTCCGGCTTCGAGCAGCGCCTGGCCATAAAGCTCATAGAAATAGGGGCTGTTGGGCGTGGATCGAATGAGGCTATCGATCTGCGCCAGGGCGTCGCGCAGATCGCCGAAACGGTATGCGGAGATGGCGCGAGCGTAACGGGCAGGCATGCCATTGTCTGTCAACGGGTAGCGCCGTAGCACCTCGGCTGGGCGATCCATGAAGCCATACAGCTTGGCGCGCATCATGTCGTGGCGGAACTGCAGCTCCGGCGGATCTTTCTTGTCCCAAAATTGAGTGTGCGCCAAGTTGGCGAGCTCCGCCATGCGCTCGGCGGGCAACGGATGGTTCTGCATATACGGGTCGGCAGTGCGCGCCTCGAACATCGATTCGTCGGCGAAGCGCTTGAAAGTGTCGTACATGCCCTTGGCCGATTGACCGGTCATGGTGAGGAAACGCACGCCGGCGCGATCCGCGTATTCTTCCTGAGCGCGCTGATAGGCGAGCAGCGAATGCAATATGTAGGATTGCGGCGCGTCGAACAGCGCGCCGCCGGCGTTGCCCATGCTGGCGTTGCCAGAGCGGGCGCCCGCCACCATTGCGCCGACGCCGAGCAGCATGGCGACGATAGCAGCGGTCTGCGCGTTGGCCAGTTCCTGGCGCATCTTGGAAAGATGGCCGCCGACAATGTGGCCGGTTTCGTGGGCAAACACGCCGATGATCTGATTGGGCGTCTTTGCTTCCATCAACGCACCGGCGTTGACGAAAATGTGATGCGCGTCCATCACGAAGGCGTTGAACGATCTGTCGTTGATAATGACGACGTGGATGTTCTGGTCGCTGAGCCCGGCCACCCTGAGGATGGGCTTGGTATAATCGCGCAGCAACTGCTCGATCTCGGCGTCGCGAATGATCGGCAAGCCGCCGTTAGGCGGGGTTTGAGCCCGTACCGGCAGGCTCCCGAGCGCGAGCGCGGCGGCGGTTGCAAAGGCGACAATGCGCGACGCTGGCCTCGCCAGCCGCGGCTTGCTAGGAGGTCTGTCCAGGATCATCTGGGGCAACGTCTAAACCCTCGGTCCGCCATCCACGCTATGGACGGAGCCGGTCGCGGTCAACGCAGGGCCGGCGTCTTCGCTGCAGCGAAGCGGGCGCCACGAAACCGGGCGAATACGGCAGGATGGGGGCGGGACAGAAGTCGAACGGCGGCCTCCCTGTGCAGGAATTCACGGCGGTTTGATGCTCGATAAAGCCAAGGCCTTGCTGCAGCCTTCCAGGCGCAGCGCCGTTCCGCCGTTCATGGTCATGGACGTGATGGCGGCCGCCGCCCGCCTTGAGGCGCAGGGACGCCAGATCGTCCACATGGAGGTCGGCCAGCCTGCTGCCGCCGCGCCCTCGACGGCGATCGCCGCCGCGCAGGCGGCGTTGTCGAGCGGGCCGCTCGGCTACACCGAGGCGCTTGGCATTCCCTCGCTCCGTCATCGCATCGCGCGGTCATATCGCGAATGGCAGGGTCTTGAGATTGACCCGCAGCGCATCGTGGTGACGACCGGCTCGTCTGGTGGATTCATCCTCGCGTTTCTGGCTGCGTTCGAGGCCGGAGACCGCGTCGCCGTGGCGCTGCCGGGCTATCCGCCTTATCGGCACATCCTTTCCGCGCTTGGCTGCGAGCCGGTCGGGATCGAATGTGCGGCGGAAGCCCGCTGGTCTTTGGTCGGAGAAACTCTGTTGCGCGAGCACAGAATGCGGCCGCTCAAGGGTGTCGTGGTCGCCTCGCCGGCGAATCCGACCGGCACGATGATGCGTGAGAAAGCGCTCGCCGATCTGATCCGCTGTGCCGAGGATGCCGGGATCGCGGTTATTTCTGATGAGATTTATCACGGCCTCGATTATGCTTATCCGGCCACGACCGCCGCTCGCATGTCGTCGGACGTCATCATCGTCAATTCATTCTCGAAATATTTTTGCATGACGGGGTGGCGTATCGGCTGGCTGGTCGTGCCACAGGCTTTGGTGCGATCTGTTGAGCGGCTGCAGCAGAACCTCGCCATTTCGGTGCCGACCCTGTCGCAAATTGCCGCCGAGGCGGCGTTCGACGGCCAAGCCGAACTGGAAGACATCAAGCACGGCTACCAGGACAACCGCCGTATTCTGATCGAAGGTCTGCCTGAAGCCGGGCTCAATTCGTTTTTACCGGCCGACGGCGCCTTTTATCTCTACGCCGATGTCTCGCGTTTCTCATCCGACAGCTTCGCTTTCGCGTCCCGGATGCTGGAGGAAGCCGGCGTCGCGGCCACGCCCGGCGTCGATTTTGATCCGATCCACGGCAAGAACTTCATTCGCCTGTGTTACGCGGGCTCCCGCCGGGACATGACCGAAGCGGTCACGCGGATCGGCGCGTGGCTCAGGGGATAGACGCTGTGAGTCTGCTCGACGGCGCGCTGGTCCTGTTCTCGGGTGGTCAAGATTCCAGCGTGTGTCTTGCCTGGGCGCTGGAGCGCTTCGCACGGGTCGAGACGATCGGCTTTGCCTACGGGCAGCGTCATGCCGTCGAGCTTGAGGTGCGGCCGCGGATTCGCGATGAGGTTTCGGCGCTATCGCCGCGGTGGCGCGAGCGGCTCGGTGAGGATCATGTGGTGCGGATCGATGCGCTCGCGGAGATTTCCGAGACCGCGTTGACGCGCGAGGTTGCCATCGAGGTTTCAGAATCGGGGCTGCCGACGACGTTTGTGCCGGGACGCAATCTCGTATTTTTTTCCTTCGCTGCTGCGCTCGCCTACCGGCGCGGCATCAAACATCTGATCGCCGGCATGTGCGAAACCGATTTCTCGGGTTACCCGGACTGCCGCGACGACACCATCAAGGTCATGCAGGTCGCGCTCACGCTCGGCATGGACCGACGCTTCGTCATTCACACGCCGCTGATGTGGATCGACAAGGCGGCCACATTTGCCATGGCCGAGACGATTGGCGGCAGGCGGCTGATCGATGTTCTTCTCGCCGAAACCCACACCTGCTATCTCGGCGATCGTCAGCATCGGCACGAATGGGGTTATGGCTGCGGAGAATGCCCTGCCTGCCGGCTGCGGGCGGAGGGTTTTGCCAAGTGGAAGACCACGTCATGATTGCCACCGGGGACCGTCAGCGCACGCGCGAGGGCACGATTTTTCTCGTCCTGTTCGCGCTCACCATCCCGGCGGCCAATTGGCTGATCGGTCACGTCGGGACCGCGTGCATGGCGCCGCAGGGACCATGCGTCGTGCCGGTCGCGCCCGGCGTGACCGCACCGTCGGGCGTGATGATGGTCGGTGTCGCGCTCGTGCTGCGCGATCTCGTCCAACGCCGGCTCGGCGCGGCGATGTCGGCCTTGGCGATCCTGATCGGCGCCGGCATTTCGGCGCTGGTCGCTCCGGCCGCTTTGATCTTCGCCTCGGCGGTCGCATTCCTGCTTTCGGAGTTCGCCGATCTCGCCGTCTACACGCCGCTGGCGCGGCGCCGTCTCGTCGCCGCAGTGATTGCGTCGAGTTGTGCCGGCCTCGTCATCGATTCGATCGTATTTCTGTGGCTGGCATTCGGCTCGTTGGAATTTTTGCTTGGGCAGATCGTCGGCAAGTCCTGGATGGTGCTGTTGTCGATACCGTTCGTTGTTTGGCTGCGGCGTCGCGATGAGCGGCTCGGGATGCGGCCGGCGTGAAATCACAACTTCATTCGACTGGATAGATCATGAGCAACGCTGTTTTTGACGTTCTGCACAAGGTGACGACCGCGACGATCACCACGATGCTGCTGAAGAAGGGCATCCGGCGCTGCTGGATGAACGGGCCAAAGCCGCTGGTTCCCAAGGGCGAGCGCATCATCGGGCCGGCGTTCACTTTGCGCTTCGTTCCGGTCCGCGAGGACCTCGCGACGCCGGAAAGCTGGGCTCATCCGATTTCGACACGTGCCGCGATCGAAGACATGCCGGAGGGCGTCATCGCGGTGGCCGATGCCATGGCCGTCGACAGTGCCGGCATCTTTGGCGATATTCTTTGCGCGCGCATGAAAAAGCGCAGCGTGGCGGCGCTGGTCACCGACGGCGTGCTGCGCGACCGCGCCGGCGTGGTGATGAGCGGGCTGCCGGTCTGGTGTGCGGGCGTTGCCGCGCCGGCCTCGGTCAACGGCTTGACCTTCGTCGGCTGGCAGCAACCGATTGGCTGTGGCGGCTGCGCCATCTTTCCCGGCGACGTGATCGTGGTCGACGACGACGGCGCCGTGGTCATCCCGCAGAACCTCCTGGACTTCGTCGCCCATGAAGGCGCCGAGCACGAACTGTATGAGAGCTGGGTATTCAGCGAGGTCGAAAAGGGCGTAAAGCTGCCTGGACTTTATCCGCCGAACGAAGACGCCAAGGCGCGCTACGCGGCGTGGCGTAAAGTACGACCGTAAGGCTCGCCAATTCATCAATTGTTGCCGTTGCGGGATGAAACGCCGTCTCGCCGGAGCGGGGAATGTCCTTCATCCTTTTCAAATTCCTTGGCTTCGTCGCACTGCCGTCCAATCTGTTGATCGAGATCGGCATCGTCGGGCTTTTGTTGCTGTTCACGCCGTATCGGCGGCTTGCCAGCTGGCTGGTCGTCACCAGCATTGTGCTCACCGCCGTGGTCGGCTGGTCGCCGCTCGGAAATATTTTGATCCTGCCGCTGGAGCAGCGTTTTCCAGCCTGGGACTCGTCGCGCGGTCCACCGGACGGCCTGGTCGTACTGGGCGGTGCGATCACGCCGGACGTTTCGGCGGCGCGCGGGGCGGTGGCGCTCAACGAAGCGGCCGAGCGCATCACCGCCGCGGCCGAGCTTGCCCGCCGCTACCCGGATGCGCGCATCATCTATAGCGGCGGCAGCGCGGCCGTGCTGGGCGATCGGATTGCCGAAGCGCCGTTTGCCGTGCGCGAACTGGAAGCGCTTGGCGTCGCGCACGATCGCATTACGGCGGAGGAGCAGTCGCGCAACACTATCGAAAATGCTGTCTTCTCGCGCCTGCTCGCGCAGCCGAAGCCCGGCGAACGCTGGCTGCTGATCACTTCAGCCTATCACATGCCGCGCGCCATCGCGACGTTTCGCGCCGCTGGCTTTGTGGTTGAAGCCTATCCGGTCGATTGGCGCACGCGTGGACCGATCGATGCAGCGCGCCCGTTCGGCGCGCTCAGCGAAGGCTTGCGCCGGACCGATGAAGCCGCGCACGAGTGGTTCGGACTGTTGGGCTATCGGCTGACCGGCAAGACCAATGAATTGTTTCCGGCGCCCTGATGCGGGGCGAGCGGATATGTCACCAAATCGCATCGGGGGAGCGCGCATGCCGCTTCGTTTGCTGATCGGCAACAAGAACTACTCGTCCTGGTCATTACGGCCTTGGCTGGCGATGAAAGCCGCAGGCATCGCGTTCGAGGAAACGCTCATTCCGCTCGGCGCCCCGGATTTCAGGACGAAAGTGTCCGCCCTGAGCGGCGGCGAGGGCAGGGGCAGCGTGCCGGTGTTGATTGACGGCGATATCCACGTCTGGGAATCGCTGGCGATCCTCGAATATCTGGCGGAGAAATTTCCGGAAGCCCGCCTGTGGCCGCAGGCGGTTGCCGCTCGGGCACACGCGCGCGCGATCTCGGCCGAGATGCATTCCGGCTTTCAGCCGCTGCGGCGTCACTTGCCGATGAATGTGCGCCGGCCCGTGAAACAGCGCGCGCTGGACGAAGCGGTGACGGCCGACGTGGCGCGGATCGACGCGATATGGAGCGAAAGCCGTAGCCGATTTGGCGCTGGCGGCGCGTTTATGTTCGGCCGCTTTGGCGCGGCCGACGCCATGTACGCGCCGGTCGTGTGGCGCTTTCATACTTATGCAGTCGAGGTGAGCGCAGCGGCGCGCGATTACATGCGCGCCGTCATCGCGCTGCCGGCCTCCGTCGAATGGCGCGAGGCGGCCCGGCGCGAATCGTGGGTGCTGGAGCACGACGAAGTGGATTGGCCGGACGCGCCGCGCGAATAGGCGCGCTCACTTCAAGTGCTGCTCCAGCTCGCGCAACAGCGGCAGCTGATAGGACAGAATTTTTGCTTCGGCGATCGGCAGCGTGAAATAGGCGACGCGGTCGATCTCCGGAAAGCTCTGCCGGCGTCCTGATTTCGGCGGCCACTCGATGTCGAATGTGTTGCTGGTAAAGCGCGCAAGATCGAAGTCGGCCTCGACGGCCCAGGCGTGAACGAGCTTGCCGCCTTTCTGCTTGGCGGGCGTGAGCGCGAAGAATGGCCCGGCGGTCGAAAAATTTGTTTCCTCGGTGAATTCGCGCTGCGCCGCGGCCAGTAAATCCTCGCCGGGCATCGCAAGCCCTTTGGGGATCGTCCAGGCCCCATTGTCCTTTTTGCTCCAAAACGGCCCGCCGGGATGCGCCAGCAGGACTTCAAGGCCGCTTTCGCGGCGAAATGCCAGCAGTCCGGCGCTGATATTGCTGCTGCGGCTCATGGGCGCAGAAATATTACCAGGATTTAACCTTTGAAAATGCGGGACAGGCCGACCCCTTGGATTACTGGTGGTTTTCATGGTCGGAGGCGGCGTTGAGCAGCGGCGCGCCGCTACGACCGCGCTGCGGCTCTCTACCGCAGGTCTTGCTAAAGAGGCTCATGTCTGCATCATTTCGTCACGATTGCGCCGACAATGCTGGGTCCGTGCTGGTGCTTCTTTGAGCGCTGCGCTACAGGGGCGCACCTAACGGTTTCTTCCACGGGAGCTAACGTCAATGCGATTGGGATTTATCGCCGCCGCTGCCGCTTTGGCGGCCGTTTTTTCAGTGGCAGCCAAGGCCGAAGATGCGCCCAAGGATGTCAAGGGTCTGTATCTGATGAGCGACTATCCGGCCGTCACTGTCAGGCCGGGAGAGACATCCAACATCAGCCTGAAGCTGCAGAATTACGACACGGCGCCCGAGCGCTTGAATCTGTCGGTCGGTGGCGTGCCTTCCGGCTGGACGGCGACGCTGATGGGCGGCGGACAGCCGATCGCGGCGGCGATGCCAGCGACCAATTCGAGCGTCAGCCTCGAACTGCGGCTTGACGTGCCGAAGAGTGCCGCCATCGGCACACAGACGCTCACCGTCTCGGCGGCTGGCGGCACGATTAAGCTCGATCTGCCGATCGCGGTCACGTTGGCCAAGGACCTGCCGGCCAAGCTGAGCGTGACGCCGCAGCTTCCGGAACTGCGCGGCACTTCCAAGTCGAGCTTCGAATATACGCTCGCCATCAAGAACGACAGCGGCAAGAAACTGACGGTGAGCTTGGGCGTGCAGGCGCCGAAGAATTTCGACGCTTCGTTCACCGAGGAATACGGCACCCAGGAAGTCAACGCCGTGCCGATCGATGCCGGTCAGAGCAAGAACGTGAAGCTCAAGGTGACGCCGCCGAACACGGCCGCAGCCGGCTCTTATAAAGTCACGGCGCGGGTCAGCTCCGAGGATACATCGGCGACGGCTGATCTTGGGTTGGCCATCACGGGTCAGCCGAGGCTTTCGATCAGCGGCCGCGAAGGCCTGGTATCGACGCGCGCGTCGGCCGGAAAGCAGACACCGGTGCCGGTCGTCATCACCAATACCGGCACGGCGCCCGCCGACGATGTCGAACTGACCGGCTCGGCGCCGAGCGGCTGGAAGGTGGAATTCAATCCGAAGTCCGTCGACCACATCGCGCCGAACGCTAACAAGGAAGTGCAGGCGCTGATCACGCCGACCGATAAGGCGATCGCCGGCGATTACGTCACCACCATCTCGGCCTCAGCCCGCGGCGAATCCGCGTCCACCGACTTCCGCGTCACCGTAACGACATCCACGATGTGGGGCATCGCCGGCGTCGGCATCATCGGCATTGCGCTCCTCGTCATGGTCGGCGCGGTGGCAAGGTTTGGCCGCCGATGAGCGGCGATTCCGTCATCGAGGCCAAGAACCTGACCAAGACCTACGGTCAGGCGGTCGCCGTCGACCATATTTCGTTCTCGGTCGGGCGTGGGGAGATCTTCGGGCTCCTCGGCCCGAACGGGGCTGGGAAGACGACGACGATTCTCATGCTGCTCGGCCTGACCGACATCTCGGGCGGCGAGGTCAGCGTGCTCGGCTTTAATCCCGCGCGCGAGCCGCTCTCGGTCAAGCGCCGCGTCGGCTATCTGCCGGATACGGTCGGCTTCTATGATCAACTCACTGCCGCCGACAATCTGCGCTACACGGCCCGGCTGATCGGCTTCCGGTTCAACGAGCGCGAAAAGCGCATCGCCGAAGCGCTTGAGCGCGTCGGGCTTGCGGATTTCGCAAACCATCATGTCGGTACGTACTCCCGCGGCATGCGCCAGCGACTAGGGCTTGCCGAAATCCTGATGAAGGGCGCGCAGATCGCCATCCTCGACGAGCCCACGTCCGGGCTCGATCCGCACGCGACCAGTGAACTCCTAGGCATCATCCGCCGCTTCAAGGCGGAGGGCGTGTCGGTTCTGCTGTCGTCGCACTTGCTTGAGCGCGTGCAGAGCGTTTGTGACCGCGTCGCCCTGTTCAGCGCGGGACACATTGCGCTGATGGGGACGGTGTCCGAACTCGGCCGCGAGGTGCTTGGCGCCGGCTACGTGGTCGATATCGAGGCGGAGGGCGCCGGGCTCGCCGAGCGGCTGACGCTCATTCCAGGTGTGAGCGGCGTGGAGCAGACCGGAATCGGCAAGCTCCGCCTGCATGCCGATCGCGACGTGCGCCCGGAGGCGGCCGCCGAAGTGGTAGCGATGCACGGCCGGCTCAAATATCTCGGCGTCGAGGAGCCGAGTCTGGAAGCGATCTACAACCACTATTTCGATAGCAAGCCCGACGAGGCCCGGAAGGAAGGAGCGCGCCATGCGGCGTGAAGGCTCGGCCTTTAACGGCCTCGGCGTGGTCATGCTCAAGGAGCTTGCCGACCACCTGACCAGCATTCGCTTCATTATCCTGCAACTGATCGTGATGCTTATCGCGGTCGGCACCGTCTATGTGGCGACGCAGCAGATCAAGGACACGGTCGCCGAAGATCCGTTCCTGTTCCTGAAGTTTTTCACGACGTCGCGCGAGCCGCTGCCGTCGTTTATCTTCTGGCTGTCGTTGCTTGTGCCGGTGATGGCGATCGGGCTCACGTTCGACGCCGTAAACGGGGAGCATAACCGGCGCACGTTGTCGCGCATCCTGTCGCAGCCGATCTACCGGGACGCGCTGCTGTTCGGCAAATTCCTTGGCGCGCTGATAACGCTTGCGATCGCGCTGGTCGTACTTTGGCTCTTGGTCGTCGGCCTCGGGCTCTTGATCATTGGCATTCCGCCCGGCGGCGAGGAAATCGCGCGGGCCTTCGTCTTTCTGCTGGTAACGATCGTCTATGCCGGGGTGTGGCTATCCTTGGCGCTGTTGTTCTCGATCATGTTCCGCTCAGCGGCAACGGCGGCGCTGGCGACGCTCGGGCTGTGGCTGTTTTTTTACGTCATCTGGCCGGTGCTCGCCGGCGAACTGGCGACGATCATCGTGCCGCCCGATCCGCGCTACGCCGCGCTCGGACTGCAGACGCCGGGTACGGTTGTGCTGGAGCAGATTTTGTCGCGGTTATCGCCGTCGACCTTGTTCGGCGAAATCGTGGTGGCGATACTAGACCCGACCACGCGCGCGCTCGGACCGATCTATCTGAGCCAACTGCAGGGTGCGGTTCTGGGCGCGCCGCTGCCACTCGCTGCCAGCGTGCTGATTGCGTGGCCGCAGATCGTCGGCCTCGTCGCAACGACCATTATTTTGTTCGTCATCGGCTACGTCGTGTTCCAGCGCCAGGAAGTGCGCGCGTAGAGGAAATGCGGGCGGCCCGCAAGCCGCCCGCTTCCAAACTTCCAGCTCTGTCCGTTAGACCGCGACCACCGCGACGATGTGCATATCGTTGGGATCGACGATCACGACTTCGTCTTCATAGACGAAATACAGAAGTCCACGCCACTGAGGCTCGATTCGTACCAGCGTTTCCGGAACGCTGATCACGTGAATGCTGTCGCGCGGAACGACCGTGCCGACGCGAACATTAAAGTCGACATGGTCGGCTCGCGGCGCACTATGCGCATCGATGATGGTACGTTTGATGGTTGTGCGCTGCCGCTCCGAGAACTTCACGCCTCCGCTGGGCTGGACGTTGGCGCCTTCATGTGTGCCGCCGCTTGCGGGAGCCGCGCCGTGGCCTTCCATTGCGGTGCCGCTCTTTTGACCCTTCGCGCCGTGATCAGGCGCTTCGCGCGTGCCAGCGGGTGTTCCGGATTCGGCCGTCGATGGCTTGCCGCTTCCCGCGCCCTGTGCGCTGCGCTTTGCACCGCCTTGGCCTTTTTCTTGGCCTTTTTGCTCCGTGGCGCCGGGGTGCTCTTCCGCCTGAGGCCGCATACCCGCACCGGTGCTGCCTGAGCCCGTTCCGCCGTGCTGCATGCCGGTTCCGGGGTGCTGGGACATTCCGCTGCCTTTGCTTGGCGTGCTCGGCGCTGCCTGGGTCGCCGGCGATTGCTCACCTGACCCCGAATTACCTGACGACATCCCGCCGCCCGCCATCCCGCCGCCCGCCGCCGCGCCGTGCGGCGACTGAGCGGAAGCAAAACTGGTGCCGGCTGCGATAGCGAGAGCCGCGACCCCGGCCAGCAGGGTTTTTTGATAGTTCGTCATCCTGTTTCTCCACTCCTCTCTAGGTGCGTCCGCATGCGCGCTTCCGCTCTTTACGGCGGCGCTTGCGCATGCGGCTTGCTTTGAAACGAACGCGGAGAGGGGGCAGATAGTTTCAGTTCCGTGCGTTCGGGGGGAAGAAAGTTTCGGTTCCTTATGTTATTCGTCGCTGGTCTATTCGCGCCGTACTGTTTGTGCGAGTGCGCTGCAAACAGTTTCTGACGAGCCGTTCATTTTTTCGAAATGAGGGATATCGTGGCGATCATCACATCGAGCATCGACACGGCTGGAAACGAGTTTCGTACCAACCGGGCGGCGATGCGCGCCCTGGTCGATGAGCTTGAGCAAACACGCGCCAAGGCCGCAGAAGGCGGCCCGGCGCGCGCCCGCGAGCGCCATCTCGCGCGCGGCAAACTCCTGCCGCGCGACCGCGTGATGACGCTGCTCGATCCAGGCGCGCCGTTTATCGAACTGTCGCCGCTCGCCGCCAATGGCCTGTACGACGACGCCATTCATGGCGCGGGACTGATCACCGGCGTCGGCCGGGTCGCGGGCCGCGAGTGCGTCATCGTCTGCAACGACTCGACCATCAAGGGCGGCACCTATTATCCGATGACGGTGAAGAAGCACCTGCGTGCGCAGGAGATCGCACGAGATAATCGGCTGCCCTGCATCTACCTAGTCGATTCCGGCGGCGCCAACCTGCCGCACCAGACCGAGGTGTTTCCCGACCGCGAGCATTTCGGCCGCATCTTCTACAATCAGGCGACACTGTCGGCGGCCGGCATCGCCCAGATCGCCGTCGTGATGGGCTCGTGCACGGCGGGCGGGGCCTACGTGCCGGCGATGTCGGACGAAACCATCATCGTCAAAAACCAGGGCACCATCTTTCTCGGCGGTCCGCCGCTGGTAAAGGCGGCGACCGGGGAGGTGGTCAGCGCCGAGGAGCTTGGCGGTGCCGAACTGCATACCAAAAAATCCGGCGTTGCGGATTATCTGGCCGAGAACGACCGCCACGCATTGGCGCTGTGCCGTCGTATCGTCGGCAATCTCAATACCAAGAGAGCGATCGGCATAGTCCTCGCCAAGCCGGCCGATCCGAAATATGACACGGCCGAGCTCGATGGCATCGTGCCTGCAGATCTCAAGAAGCAATATGACATTCGCGAAGTGATCGCACGCCTTGTCGACGGCTCCGAGTTCGACGAATTCAAGGCGCTGTATGGGTCGACGCTGGTAACCGGCTTTGCGCACATTCACGGGATTCCGGTTGGCATTCTGGGCAACAACGGCATTCTGTTTTCCGAAAGCGCGCTCAAGGCCGCGCATTTCATCGAGCTGTGCTGTCAGCGCCATATCCCGCTGCTATTTCTGCAGAACATCGTCGGCTTCATGGTCGGCCGCGACTATGAAGCCGGCGGTATTGCCAAGGACGGCGCCAAGATGGTCACCGCGGTCGCCTGTGCGCAGGTGCCCAAGATCACCGTGATCGTCGGCGGCTCCTACGGCGCCGGCAATTACGGCATGTCCGGCCGTGCCTATAGCCCGCGCTTTTTGTTTACCTGGCCGAATGCACGGATTTCGGTGATGGGGGGCGAGCAAGCGGCAAGCGTGCTCGCCACCGTGCGCCGCGATAACATCGAAGCCGAGGGCAAGGCATGGTCCGAGGTCGAGGAGGAAGAATTCAAGCAGCCGATCCGCGAGCAATACGAGGCCGAGGGCAATCCCTATTACGCGACGGCGAGGCTGTGGGACGACGGCATCATCGCGCCGGCCGAGACGCGCCGCGTGCTGGCGCTAAGTTTCTCGGCGGCGTTAAATGCGCCGATTCCGGATACGAAGTTCGGCGTGTTTAGGATGTGACTATGCATGGCCGCGGCAGTGCCAAATCGCAGTGCCAAATCAAAGTGCTACGCTCGACTTGTTCCACGAAAGGCATGTCCGGCGTAGGCAACTGTCAGCCCCACCAGCAGCGCGCCCCCGATCCCCCAGCATGCGATCGGGAGCCAATGCACGAGCGGCACCAACTCCGGGTCGGCGAGAGCCCCGCTGGCGCCGGTCACCATCCGCGCGAACGTCGCCAGTGCAAGTCCGGAATACATCAGGCCGGTGGTTTTGCCCTCGTGGCCGGTTGACCCGAGTGCCGCAGCCGCGGCAAACGCGCTCATCAGGATCGCGCCCCACGCAGCGCCGGCGACGATCTGGGCCGCGACGGTCAGCCCGAGCACGGTCGAGCTTTCCATCAGCACGATGGCGATGGCGCCGAGCAGTCCAGCCGCGCCCATCACCGGCAAGCCGCCCCAGCGCTTGGTGATGCGGCTCGCCGGGAACATGCCGACGGAAAAGCCGACCCAGAACACCGGCAGCAGCGCGCCGATGTTGCTGGTGAATTTTTTGAACAGCGGCGCGCTGTTGAAGAACACGTGGAGCTGAAACCCAAGCGCGAAAATGACGACGGCGAGGCCGAAGACCAGGACTGGGGCCGGCACCGCGCGATCGACCGTTTGCGGCGGATCGGCAACGGCGGGGGCTTGCTTCGCCAGCGATCGCTCGACCTTGGCAAGCGCGAGGCTGACCAACAGCAGCGTGACGCTGGCGATGACGAAGGGCAGCCGGGGGTCCTGTTTGGTCAGTATCATGCCGAGATAGGGCGATATTGCGCTGGCGACACCCAGCCCAAGCATGGCAATGCTGCCCAGATAAGGAATCGTCGGCCGCGCCGCGTATTTGCCGAGCAGCATCAACGGCGGCGCCCGCAACGCCGACGAGGTGATCGCCCAGATTACCGTCAAAGCAAGGAACAGCGGGGCCCCAAGATGCCCGGCGGCAATGAATGGCAAGCCGACAAAAGCGAGACAGCTCACGAACGTGATGCCCGCGACCCAGTGGCCGAGCCGGCCGAGCACGCGCGACACCTTGTCGGCGGCAATGCCCATGGAAAAGTCGGTGACGGTGAAGATGGCCTGATCGAGTATCAAGATGATGCCGACCGCGCCCGCCGAGAGACCGACGGCGGCGGCGAGCTTCGGCAAATAGAAGGCGTAGCTCGTCCAGCCCAGCGCAAAGACGAATTGGAGAACAGCGAGATAGATGCCGGCAGCCTGCGGGACGGGGCGCATTGCTCTATAGTGCCACGCCTTTGGTGCCAAGTCTTTGCTGTTTTGGCGTCAAGTCTTTGCTGTCCCGTCTTCAGTGCTGCGTTTTTCCCCGGTCGAAGAGGAGGTTTGCCATGTCGAAAACCATTGAGCACATGCACTGGCCCGATGCGCCCGATCTGTGGATGCCCTATGCGCCGGCGATCAAGGTCAGGGGCGGCACGACGGTCTATCTGGCGGGCGTCACCGCGGCGCCGGTCTATCACCATCATCCGCACCGGCCGGAGGAGTTCGATGCCATGCCGCGCGACATGGCAGGGCAGTCGCGGGCGGCGCTGGAAAACCTCAAGCGCGGTCTGGAGGCTGTGGGCGCGACCTTTGCCGACGTCGTCACGGCCGATCGCTTCGTCACCGATCTCACCGATCAGGATGCTCTCAACCGGGTATGGGGCGAGTATTTCGGCGCCGCCAAGCCGGCGACCACCACCGTCCAGGTCGTCCGGCTCGCCACCGATCCGCGCTGCCTTGTCGAGATCAACGCGATCGCGGTGATCGATTGAGCGGCAGCCGGTCATCAAGCGGTCAAACGCTTGATGAAACGCTTGACGGCGACGGCCGTTCGCCTGCTCATATCCGTCGCCCGCGCCGCTGGGCGAGGAGGAGGCCCGGATGAGTGAGACTGCGTATCGAACGGCACTGATTGTTGGCGTCGGGGCCGGATTGTCCGCGTCGCTGGCCCGCACCTTCACCAAGGCTGGGCTGTCGGTGGCGCTTGCCGCACGCCGGAGCGGCGATCTCGCGGCGCTTGCCAAGGAGACGGGCAGCAAGGCGTTCACCTGCGACGCGGCAAATCGCGCCGAGGTCGCCAAGCTGGTTGCCGATGTCGAAACCGAGCTCGGCGGCCTCGACGTGATCGTCTACAATCCGAGCTTCCGCACACGCGGCCCGTTCGTCGACCTAGATCCGGACGAAGTGGCAAAATCAATCACAGTGAGTGCGTTCGGCGGTTTCCTGGTGGCGCAGGAGGCGGCTAAACGCATGCTGCCGCGGGGCCGCGGCGCCATCCTGTTCACCGGCGCGTCCGCCAGCGTCAAGGGTTATGCCCAGTCCGCGCCGTTCGCCATGGGCAAGTTCGCGCTACGCGGCCTGGCGCAGAGCCTGGCGCGCGAGCTTTCGCCGCAAGGCATCCATGTCGCCCATGTGGTGATCGACGGCGGCATTCGCAGCGCGCGCCGTCCCGATGCGCCGGACCGGCCCGACAGCACACTCGATCCAGACGCCATCGCGCGGACCTACCTCAATCTCCTGCAACAGGATCGTAGCGCCTGGGCCTGGGAGATCGAGTTGCGGCCGTGGGTCGAGAGGTTTTGAACCAGCTGCGGTCTCCAGCCGTTTATAGTTACGCCATGCCGGGATTTTTCGGAAAGTGCGCCTTTGTGGCCATCGCGCTCGTCGCCGCCGCGAGCAGCGCCGATGCACAACAGCGTTACCGCCATCGCCGTACGCCGCGCGAGACAGAACGCACGGCGCCCGCGGTCTCGGTCGATAAGCGCGACAGCCTGGTGGCGGCGCCCGGCGCCTTCCAGGGCCGGCCCTATTGGCTGGCGCTCGCGCAGTGTGGCGGCATGTATTTCAAGCTTAACGTGCTCTACACGGACGCCGCCGTGCATGCTCGCGTGATCAAGCCCGATCCTCATGCCAATGCCGAGTACACGCGCAAACTCAACGAAGCGATCCGCACTGCGACAACCTATTTCGACGGTGCCGAGAATTTCCTGCGCGCCGACCGCCAGCTCGACCGTGACAGCGCCGTCCTCACCTACGACGGCCAGTCGCGCACGGCCGGCGATCGCATCAAGACCATCGAGGCCGGTCTCGCAGCGGTCAAAGCGTGTCCCGCGCTCTACCAAGCGTGCCGGTCCGGACATCCGAAAATCTGCAACGAAACGCTCGCTCCCTTGAGTTGATGCCCAACGCAAAATGGCTACGATAGGCGAGGGGCCGAGGAGATAAAGCTCATGAAGATTTTCATTGCGGCTTTTGCAGCCTCGCTGTGTCTTGCCGCCGTCGCCGCGAATGCGCAGAACGGGCCCGCGCCAGCCGCCTCACCTCCGGAGGCGAAACCGGCCGACATTCCGGGTCTTGGCGAGATCATGACGTTGCAGCAGCTTCGCCATATCAAGCTGTGGTTTGCCGGCCACGCCGGAAATTGGGCGCTTGCCGATTATGAAGTCGGCGAATTGAACGAAGGCTTTGAGGATGTCGACAAGTTGCTTGGCGGCGCCACGGTGGACAAGATGGTCGGCGCGCCGCTGAAGGAGCTGCAGAAAGCAGTCGACGACAAGAGCAGCACAGAATTTGCCGCCGCGTACGACAGGCTGAGCGCCGGCTGCAACAGTTGTCATCATGCGCTGGACCATGCCTTCATTTCGATCCAGCGCCCAACATCGTTGCCGTATAGCGATCAATCCTTCACGCCGCAGAAATAGACCCTTGCGAAGGAGTCGTCGCCCGTCTCGTCAAGCCGCGCGCAGCTACAATTTCAATTCAGCGCCGTGTAGAAGCGCTCGTCGTAGAGCGCACCCTTGATCGGGATCAGTTTTTCGCGAAACGCACGTGTGTGCGCTGCCATGGCGTGCGAGTCGGCGGCTTTCACGCCGGTCCATTCCTCGACCACGGTAAAATGGTTTGAGTGATCGTCCTGCTGCAGCACGTCGTAACCGATATTGCCCGAATCGTTGGCGGTATCGCTGCTCATGGTCTTGAGCGCCGCCATGCAGGCGTCCTTGCCGGGAGGGATGACGTCGATATGGGTCACGACATAAATCGCGCCCGTTCGATTGTCGCTTTTGCCGCGGCCGAGATAAAGCGCGTGGTCGATGCGCACGTCATTCGGCGCGTCTTGGAGCGTTTTGAGTTTTTCTGAAAATTGCGCGCTCCCGGCGGAACGGCCATGCGCATCCAGTTCCGCCTTGCTCTTCCAGACTTCGACGATGACAAAGCGGTTTGGTCGCTTGATTTCGACGAGCACGTCGAGACGTAAGTTGCCGCTCTCCCTGCGGGTTTCGCCGCGGTATTGCTTGAGCAGCGCGGTGCCGGATGCGGCGGCATTCGGCATCAGTTCGACATAGGTGACGAGATAGACCGGGTCGCTCTGCGCGCACGCAGTTCCCGCGAGGACTGCCATTAGAATGGTCACAGCGGATGCGAGACTAAAAAATGCGCGCACAATTGCCTCCCCATTTGCTGGTCCGGCTTGATTTGACCGCCTTAGCCCCGATCGTAACGACAACGTGACCTGCGTCAACGCGTCATGCCCATGGTTCGGCATATTCAACGCCCACATTGCGTTACCAGAAGGACAAGACAAGGAGGTCCAACCAATGGCGTATCGTGTTTATTCGGGGCCGCGGGGATCTGAGTCTATTTCACCGCTCGACAAGGATCGGCAGCTCTACAAGGAGTTCAGTTCGCTCGACGACGCGATGAGCTGGTCCCATCACGTCAACGAAAGCGGCCGCGTGACGCTGCTCATTGAAGGCGATGACGGCACGCAGATCACCCGGCAGCAGATCGCGACCGCGCTCAAATCGCCCGAACTGGAAGATGGCCGCGCGGCTAGAACGGTGTAATTTGACTATCGGGAACGTTGGCCCGATCATTGTTTTGGAAGTGTCGGCCCGAGCGCGCGTCCAATCGCGATGAGCGTGTCCGTGGGCTCCGTCGCCGTGAACTCAAAGAGGCGCAGCCTACAACGCCAAGGAGGGCAGGCTCGACAAATCGGCGACCGTTCGAACGGGCGGGTGCTCGGCGTACTCGTCGGGGCTACGCGCGCGATTGATCCAGACGGGGCGAAAGCCAAACGCGGCCGCACCCATCACGTCCCAGCGGTTGGAAGAAACGAACACGACGCTCTTTGCGGCAACGCCGAAACGGTCGGTTACAAGAGCATAGACTTCCGGGCGCGGTTTATAGAGTCGCACGGCGTCGATTGAGAGTACCGCGTCGAGTAACCCGCCGATGCCAGACGCCTCGACGGCCGCTTCAAGCATGGGCGGGGAGCCGTTGGAGAGGATGGCAAGCCGGGCGCCCTGAGACTTCAGCGCGATGAGTGTTTCGCGCGCGTCCGGAAAGGCGTCGAGGCGGCGATAGGCATCGAGCAGCTTCGGCCGCAGCGCGCGGTCGACCGTGCCGACGCGTTCGAAGGTATAATCCAGCGCGCGCTCGGTAAGGGCCCAGAAATCGGCATACTGCCCGGCGAGCGTCATCGTCCAACTGTATTCCAGCTGCTTCGTCCGCCAGATCTCGGAGAAACGATCGGCGTCGGGTCCCGCCGCGGCGCGATGGCGCGCAATCGCCGAATGAACGTCGAACAGTGTGCCGTAGGCATCGAACACATAGGCGTGAGCCTTAACGTTAATCATTTCGCGGCCTCCGGTGCGGTAAGTTTGGTGACAAAGATCGTGTCAAAGGAAGCCGTGGAATTACGGACGGACCTTTTCATGAGCAAAACCGTCACCTGGTCGAAGACAGTGACCTTTTTCGAGGACGATTGGCATGACGGCAACGTGCCGATCATGGGGCCACGCACGCACGCGGCATGGCTTTGTACCTCGGTGTTCGACGGAGCGCGCGCGTTTGAAGGCGTGACGCCCGATCTCGATCTGCATTGCGCGCGCATCAATGAATCCGTCAAGGTCATGTCCCTCAAACCGGTTGTGCCGACCGAAACATGGATCGCGCTTGTGCGCGAGGGCCTCGGGCGTTTCGATCGCGACGCCGAACTTTACATCCGGCCGATGTACTGGGCCGAGGATGCGGCGGGCGGCGCGGTGCGGCCGGATCCCGAAACCACGCGTTGGTGCCTGACGATGTACGTCGCGCCGCTGCCGAAACCGACCGGCACCGCCATCACGCTGTCGCCGTTCCGCCGACCGACGCGTGACAGCGCGCCGGTCGAGGCCAAGGCCGGCTGTCTTTATCCGCAAAACGCGCGGGCCATGATCGAGGCGCGCTCGCGCGGCTTCGATAATTGCCTGGTGTGCGATGCGCTCGGCAACGTCGCCGAACTCGGCAGCGCCAATATCTTCATGGCCAAAGATGGCGTTATTTTCACTCCGGTCGCGAACGGCACATTTCTCGCCGGCATTACGCGCCGCCGCGTTATCGCGCTGTTGCAGGACGTCGGCACGACCGTCATTGAGACAACCTTGCGCTATGGCGACTTTCAATCGGCCGACGAAATTTTCTGCACCGGCAACTACAGCAAGGTGACCCCGGTCACCCGCATCGACGATCGTCAGCTCCAGCCGGGGCCGTTTTACCACAGGGCGCGCGACCTCTATTGGGATTACGCGCACGCGACCGCCAACTGATGGCCGCTACGCTGCATTACTCAACGGTCAGCTTTGCGACCGAGCGACCGCGGATATCATAAACGCGAGCAAAAACGATGCCGTCGCGCACGATCTGCAGCATTACGGGTGCGTCAAGCTTGGCGCAGTAGAATTCTCCGAGCGATAGCGCGAAGTCGGCTTGGCCCGGAGCTGTTAGCTTGAACGCCGGACCCAGCGTTACCCAGACCGGCGATTCCGGTCCGCACACCGCAACTTTCCATGGTCCGTCTGGCGGCGCCTCATGGTGTTGCGCCAAGAGTGCGATCAGGCCTCGCGATGCCTGCGTCAGCGAGAGCCCCCAGTAGTCCAGCATGAACAGCGGGCGAGCGCCCTTTGCGCCGCCGACGAAATGATTGAAGTCCGTGTACTCGTAGGGGTGCAGCCTGGTCATGTCGACGATCGGTGAAATTGTGCCTGCGGCGAGTGCGATGACGCCGACCGTGATCGCAGCGCGGCCGTACATCGCAAGACGGCGCGCAATCCAACCTCCAGCCAGGCCGCCGAGAACAGCAATCGGCGGTATGACAAACAACAGATGCCGGATGCCGTTGAAGATGTAAGGCAGCGTTATGATCGTCATCAAGATTGGCAGTGACACGGCGAGCACGATCGCCAGCAGCGAGGCGCGTTGACGCCAGTCGATGCCGGAGCGGCCGACTGCAATGACGGTGCCGGCAAATCCGCACAGCCCGAGTGCGAGCATCAGTTCGGGAAGCTGCGTCGCAAGCAGCGTCGGCACATAGCTGCGCGGCATGTGCAGGATCGAAATAAGCTGGCCGTCGAACAGGTCGCGCCACGGAGTGACGAAGTCGTGCGAAAAATAGTGGAGTGCGCGAAACGGATTGAGCGGCGCGGCGACGCCCCACGGCCAAACCAAGCCCATGACAAGGTAGGCGAGAACCATGCCGGGAATAAACGGGAGCAGGAATGTCGAGCACTCGCCGAATGCCTGTTTCGCGACGAGCGCACGTGATCTCAGCGCAACGATCAGCATGAGGGACAGAAACGCTTCGATGACCGCAAAGCCGCCCAAAACGCGCGTGCCGATGGCAATGCCGATCGTGACGCTCAACAGAGCGACGGTGGCGGGGCGCGGGTGTGGGTATTGCTCGATCGCGTGCACAGTGCCGAGCAGCGCGAGCATCATCACCACCGCAAACGGCGCATCCTTGCAGTTGATGAACATGTGTCCGTAGAACAGCGGGCAGGTGGCGAGAAGGATCAGCGCGATCAGGCCGGCGAGCGGACCGCCCAGTCGCCGTGTCAGCCGCCAGACCGCGAACAGCCCGACAATGCCGATCGCTGCGCCAAGGAGCCGGCGTGTCGCGTATGGATCGAATGGCAAAATTTTCGACGACAGCGTGGCAAGAAGGTCAAACCCGCCGCCGTACATGTAGAGATTATCGAGCGAGAACGCGCGCTTGTCGGTGAAGCCTGACGAATACAGCGAAACCAGGAGATGGCCGTATTGCGACTGGATCCAGTCGTCCCAGCCGAGGCCGTAATCCTGGAACGTTGCCGCGGCGATGAACGCGACCGCCGCCAGGACTGCAATTGCACAGGCATCCGGCCATCGCTTGGCTTTGGCGACGTCGGCACGCAGCGGCATGACCTTTGTTGCCGATGTCTGCACGATTGGCTTGGCGTCCCAGTTTTCAGCGGCCCGCGGTGACCGCCTTTGAATACGGCGGACAGCGCTATGCGAAAAGCAAAAAGGCGGGACCTAAGCCCCGCCTTTTCGCGCGTCGCGCTGATCGCGGCGCTATTTCATCGCTGCCTCGTACATCTCGTTGACGTAGTCCCAATTCACCAGGTGGTCGAGGAATGCCTTAAGGTAATCGGGCCGCCGGTTGCGATAATCGATGTAGTACGAGTGCTCCCACACGTCGCAGCCAAGGATGGGCTTGCCGCCGTGGACCAGCGGGTTCTCGCCATTTGCCGTCTTCGTGACGACGATCTTGCCGTCCTTGACCGCGAGCCAGCACCATCCGGAGCCGAATTGGGTGGCGCCGGCTTGGGCGAATTCCTCCTTCACCTTGGCAAGCGGGCCAATATCGGCGGTCAGCTGCTTTTCAAGCTTGCCGGGCAGTTTATCGCCGCCGCCGCCCTTCTTCATCCACTTCCAAAACTCGATGTGGTTGTAGTGTTGAGCGGCGTTGTTAAACAGACCCGGGTTCTTGCCAAATGTACCCTTGAGCACCTCCTCGACGGGCTTGTTTTCCCATTCGGTGCCCTTGGCCAGATTATTGCCATTGGTCACGTAGGCCTGATGGTGTTTGTCGTGATGAAACTCCAGCGTCTCGCGCGACATGTACGGGGCTAAAGCGTCATACGGATAGGGCAGTTCGGGCAGGGTGAATGCCATTAGTCTACTCCTTAATGTGAGGGCGAATCCTGAATGTGAGGCCGAACCGGGGAGCTGTCTTCGGGAAAACCGCCCGGACGAGAGAAAGGTTCCTCTAAATAGGCCCAACAAAGGGCCTTGGGCAACGCCTGTAAAGCGAGATGCGACGCTGATGCGGCTGCCTACAGGGTTAACGCGCCATCGGCGCGCCCCGTTGACTATACTGCAGCGCAGATATCGCCGTATTTACAATGTATTAGGGAAATCGCGGCCGGCCGATCGGCCGGCGACCCGCGTGGCTTCCGCCCTCTTTTGAGGACCAAAACCGGCCGTTTTGTTTGGTCTTGGGAATTAAAGCTTGCGCGGGTTTGGGATGGCGGCCAAAATAGCGCGAAAAAGTGGTTACCGCACGTTAGTTCGGTGACCGGGGGACGCGTTATGTATGCGTTTTTGTTGACGCTCGGTGCCGTCATCGTCGCGGCCGGATTGGGCCTGATAGCATCGGGCTTCTCGTTCAGTCAGCATGCTTTCGACGCGACCAACGTCACGCCGGGAATCGTTGCGATCACCGGCGGCTGCATCCTCGTTGGACTCGCGTTCGTCGTTCGCGCGCTGTTGCGTGTCGAGCACGCGCTGACATTGCGGCCGATGGCCCGACCGGCGTCGCTCGGCGAGGTCGTCGGCATGGCTACACCTGCCGCCCAGATGCCTTTGTCGGCCAAGCCAAAGATGGCGCCGCCGCCAATGCCCATTCCGGCAGACGCGGGACTGGCGGCAGCGGATCAGACGCCGCCCCCGGCTGTTCGCATTCCAGCGTTAGAGAATGCACCGATGGTCGAAGACGGCGGCGTATCCCTGCTGCCGAACGGGCCGCTTCGAGCCGAGGACGAGAACGTCCAGATGAACTACGCGCCGCCGGCGCGCCTGAATGGCGTCGGGCATGCCAAGACGGCTCAGAGGGTTGCGGTGAACGCGGCCCCTGGGCCGCGCCGGCCGCCGCAGCAGCAGCCGCAGCTCAAGGGTTCGCTGTTCGATTCACTGTGGCCAAAAGCACAGCGCGGGGCGCCTGAGGCTCCAGCGGCCCCAGTCTTGCACGTTGTCCCGCCGCCTCCTGCAGCCGCGCCGCAGGCTCTCGAAGTGGTGCCGCAGACCGCAGTTCCGCAATCAATACCCTCCATGCAAGAGGCGGCGGCAGCGGCCGTATCGATCCTCAAATCGGGGGTCGTCGAAGGCATGGCCTACACGCTGTATTCGGATGGCTCGATCGAGGCCCAGTTGCCGGGCGGAACGCTTCGCTTCGGGTCGATCACCGAGTTGCGCAATCACATCGAACAGAACAGCTGACGATCTGTGCCGGCGCGTCCGGGCTGAGGTGCCGGGCGCTGCACGCTTGCACCGGTTTGCTTGGTAGTAGAGCAGGCGCGTTGAACTGCGCTGCTGCCGCGAAATTCTTGCTGTTTATTGCTTTTATTGAAGTTATGTAATATAAAAAGCCCACGTACGTGTAGTTTTCGTAGTCAAGCTTTCGTGGCGCGGGGGCGGCCCAAGTTTAGACGCGTAAGCCTTCGCCGTCGATCCGCAGCAGGGGGATCACGTGGCCGACAATTCCGGTGAAGGCAGCTACATTGAGCTGACCGCACAGATCGTGTCCGCCTACGTGGGCAACAATTCCGTTCCAAGTGCAGACATCGCCGGTCTGATCGGTCAGGTGCATGCCGCGCTAAAGCGCGTCTGCGGCGGGCAGATCAGCGCCCTCGCAGAACCGGCCAAACCGGCAGTGTCGATAAAGCGCTCGATCAATTCCGATTTTCTCATCTGCCTGGAAGACGGAAAGAAATTCAAATCGCTCAAGCGCCACTTGCGCACCCAGTACAGCATGACGCCAGAGCAATATCGGGAAAAGTGGGGCTTGCCCGCCGACTATCCGATGGTGGCGCCTAATTATGCGGCTGCACGCTCGCAGCTTGCCAAGCAGATGGGACTTGGCCAGCAGCGTCGCCGCCGCCGATAAGCGGCCGCTGGTGTCCGCGGCGGATTTTTAGGCCGAAGCGCTCGCCAAAGCGGCGTTGGCGTCCCGGCGAATGCGCTCGACCATCGAACGAAAACCGTTGGAACGCTGCGGCGTGAGATGCTCGCGCAGGCCCATGCGCTCAAACAGCGCGACCGCATCAACGGCCAGAATATCTTTCGCCGGCTTGTCGGAGAACATCGCGAACAACACCGCGATCAGCCCGCGGACCAGGTGGGCGTCGCTGTCGCCGACGAAGCTCAGCACCGGACCGTCCGCGCCATTCGGGCGCATGTCGGTTTCAAGCCAGACCTGGCTCGCGCATCCTTGCACCTTGTTGGCTGCGTTATGCGCTGCCGGCGCGAGCGGGGGCAGTTCCCGCCCGAGTTCGATCAGATAGCGGTAGCGATCGTCCCAATCGTCGAGGACTTCGAAATTGTCGATGATTTCTGCGATATCGGTCATCGTTCGGGCGCCCACGTCCGCGCTCTATATAGGATGGCGCGCGGCCGCGGTCGATGATACCGCTATTGTCGGGTGGCGCGCCGCGCCTCAGGGCCGAGACCGGGTAAGGGAGGGCTTCGTCGCGGCGGTTAGATCGCTTTCCTGGCCGGTGGTCCGCGCCAAGTGGGTGCGAGGTCGGCGGGCGTAAGCGTGTTCTCCGACGATGCGCGTTGCAGCGGCGATACCGCCGGTTCGGGCTTGGCTTCGCTCGCGGCCGGCGACGCCGCGTCGTGCGACGCGAGCGCTTCGGTCAACAGTTCGTAAAGCATCTTAGCGCCGGCCTGTGCCCGGTAGCCGATCGTCGTGACGAACTGCGAGCCCACGCTGCAGGCGGTGGGTTCGCGGCCACAGAAGCCTTTCAAATCATGGACCGTCGCCGATGCCGCCGAAATGGCTGCGGAGGCGTTGACCTCATTGCCTGCGGGGCCGCGCTGTGTGCCGCCTGTGGGCAGCAGAATCAGCACGACGCCGAGCCAGAATGCCATTCGCAACAGGAAGAACATGGGTCGCATATCCCCCGCGGTACGTGTTGCCGCTACGGGACGCAGGTTAGCAGTCAGCGTTGAAAGCGCCGTTCGCTGGTTCGGTTTGTTTTGGCCCATAATTGACGAGAATAAGCCGCAAATTTTCGAGCAATTTGATAAAAATTCGAACGAAAAATTATTTACCTAAAATTTCGGCGAACAACTGACGCAGCCGCGTTCGAGCTAGCGATGTGCAGCCACCACCCCACGCGGTAGCGCTCCGTGCCACGAGTCCGCAGCACACATCGGACGGCAACGACCGATTCACCATGTCGGATGAAACCGCCGCTACACAGCACACGAAAGGCCGGTAGCGGCATCTCGCCGTAGCGCGCTGGTGCCGCCTTAGTGTTCGCTTAAGCGTGCTCTGACACGATTAACCCACAAAAAGGGGAGCGCGTCTGCACTGACGGACGTGCACAGGGCAAGTGGGCGTCTTCGCGCCAATCCGAGACTATGTTGAGACGCTCGTGCACCCCTCGGCGCTGCACGATGCGCTGATGACTGCACGTCACCGCTCCTTCATCATGCCGCGGTTGCTCGGCAGCTTCGCCGCACTGGCCCTGTTCCCGCTCTATCTCCTCGCGCGTGGCGCGCCGAGCGGACTTGAACTCCTCGTGCTCGGCTGGCTCGTCGCGCCGATCCTGATCGCTTATTTCCTTTCGCGTACCGGCCGCTACGAGAGTGCACACGCGCTGTCGGCTCTGGCGTTGACCGGATTGGTCACGATGGTCGCGGCGCTGTCGGGCGGCATCGAGTCGTTCGCCGCTATTTGGCTCGTGATTGTGCCGCTCGAAGCCGCACTTTCTGCGTCGCGCCGCATCGTCGCCGTTGCCTCGACCCTGGCGCTGGGTGCGGCCGGCCTTCTGGCAATGCTTGGGGCGATGCACGTGCTGCCGCCGGTCGCCGTTCTCGACCAGTCGCCGCTCATCGCGCTCGGCATTGTCTCGGCCACGCTTTATGCGACGGGTCTGGCGCTTGGCGCCGAAGGGCTTGCGCGCACCAGCTTCCAGCTGCTCGACGCTGAGGAAGCGCGCTACCGGCTCCTGGCGCACAATATGACGGACGTGATTACGCGTCATGGGCGCGACGGCGCCGTGCTGTTTGTTTCGCCAGCTGCCGATACGATGTTTGGCTCGTCGGCTGGAGCTTTGCTCGGGCACGGTCTGTTCGAGCGTGTCCACGTTGCCGATCGCCCGGCCTATCTGACCGCGATTGGCGATGCCGCGGCTCTCGCCGAGAGCCGCTCCGTCGAGTTTCGCGTGCGTCGCGACACAACTGATGCGTCGGGCCGCGTCGGCACTCAATTTGTGTGGATCGAGATGCTGTGCCGGCCACTTGAACAACCGCACGCAACTTCCGGCGGCGAACGGTCGCGCGAGGTCGTCGCGGTGCTGCGTGACGTGAGCGGCCGCAAGCAGCATGAGGAAGCGATCGAGCATGGGCGCGCGGAAGCAGAACGCGCCAATGCACGCAAGAGCCGCTTCCTCGCAACAATGAGCCATGAGTTGCGGACGCCGCTCAACGCCATCATCGGCTTTTCGGAGATGTTGACGCAAGAATCGGTGCTGGCGCTCGAGCAGAAACGCCGCAGCGAATACGCAACCCTTATCAACGAATCCGGTCACCACCTGCTGTCGGTCGTCAACGGTATTCTCGATATGTCGAAAATCGAGACAGACAATTTCGAGATTACTGCGGAGCCGTTCGCGCCGGCGAGGGTTGTTGCCGCCTGCTGCGATATCGTTGCTCTGCGCGCCCGCGAAGCAGGTGTCACGATCGCGAAGTCGACCGCCGACGATCTTCCGGAGATGATCGCCGATAAACGCGCGCTCAATCAGATACTGCTCAATCTCTTATCGAACGCCATCCGGTTCAGCGAC
Organism: Xanthobacteraceae bacterium; assembly: GCA_049300295.1. Classification (GTDB taxonomy): domain Bacteria; phylum Pseudomonadota; class Alphaproteobacteria; order Rhizobiales; family Xanthobacteraceae; genus BOG-931. Next base: position 61,989 of record JBAQJL010000010.1, on the reverse strand, counting down.
CGCGGCGGCACGGTCGCGATTGGCGCGCGAGCCGAGGCGGGATCAATCGTCATCACCGTTGAAGATAACGGCGTCGGTATCAGCGAGGGTGATCTGCAGCGTGTCGGTGAGCCGTATTTTCAGGCTCGCGCATCCTACGACCGCCGCCATGGTGGAACTGGTCTCGGGCTTTCCATCGTTAAGGGTCTCGTGCGTCTGCATGGTGGCGAATTGTCCATCCGAAGCCGGGTCGGCGAGGGCACCCGGGTGACAGTATTTCTGCCGCTCGATTGCGAGCGGACGAACCCGGCCGGGAGGCCAACCGCGCCCGGCGGCCACGATTCCGACGATCATATCGGATATTTCAAGCGAGCAGCGCCGGCCGCGTCCATCGCGGCCCCGCCAGCCGTGAGTGAGATTGCGCCGACGCAAAGCGAGATAGTGGTGAAAAAAAGTGCCTAAGCGCCGCAACGAAAGTCGTGGAGTAGCTGCCGGCGCCGCAAGGTTTGCGGGTTCGCTGATGGTTTCGGCGTGGGCAAAGGCGACGCGTCGGCCCGTCGACACGTGTGCGGTGCTTGCTGCCGTTGCGGCATGCGCGATCATTGCCGTCAATGCGCTGTTCTTGCAGTCCGGTTCGCTGCCGACACCGTTCAGCCTGGATGCGACGACGCCAATGCCGATTCCTGCACCGCCGAATACGGCTGCTACGCGCTCCGATGCCTTGAAGCCGCAGCCGGTTAGTCACACCGTCGAAGTCTTGCGTTCGCCGCAGCAGGTCGTGGCACGGCGTAACGATCCGATTGGACAGCTCATCGGCATGTCATCGCGCATCGTGGCTGTGCAGCGGGCGCTGGCCAATTACGGCTATGGTCAGATCAAGGCGTCCGGAGTGCTCGATCGGCCGACGGGCGCGGCCATCGCTCGCTTTGAGCGCGAGCATAATCTGCCGGTGACGGGGCGGTTGTCAGACCGGCTGGTCAGCGACCTTTCGGTCATGGTGGGACACCCGCTGGACTGACAGTCCGATTTGCAGCTTGCTTTGCGGCCAGCGCCGGGGCGACTCATATCTCGTTCGTTGTTGCTGTGAGCTGAGAGACATGCGCCTCAAATCCGCGCTCTGGGTTGCCGCCTACATGCGCCGCTGCCAGGTCGAGGGTGTTTTCGCGGTGCTGCGCAGACGCGGCGCCGAGGAAGCGGGCGCCATATTCGTGCGCATCAGTAGGCTCGACGGCACGTCGGACCTGTTCGGACCGGCGCCGCAGAGCGCATTCGATGCGGCGCCGTCCGCGGCCCGCGCATTCAGTCCAAGCTTCGACAAGCTGCCGGCGCCCGATGCAACGGTCGAGGCCTACTTGGCGCGCGAACTCAAATTCGATCCAGATATTTGGATTGTCGAGGCCGAAGATCCCTCGGGGCGCAACTTCCTCGATATCGTCACGGCTTGACATGCCGCCGGCTTAGGACGCGTCCCGCCGTTCGACGGCGCGCGAGGGCAGGGGAACTCGCCTCGTCGCCGGGGCGAGCTGCGCACGCAGCCTGTCAGCCGGCAGCGGCTGATGCGGCGGTACGGCGCGCTCGCCTGCGCCAATGTTGAGCGCTTGCCAGACTTCGACGAGATCGAGCGCCGCCTGAAAGTGCATCTCGTCAAAAAGCGTTGCCAACGCGTGGACGCGTTCCACCGAATGACCGATTGCCGTGTTGATGAACAGCAGAATGCGATGGAGCTGATCGCGGGACACGCCAAGCGCCTTGGCGGCGACGACGATCGGCTCGCCGAGTTCGTCGCCAGCGATACGGCGCGCCTGCTCGCGCGATATGACAAGCGCGCGCGAGAGTTCGCGCGTAAGGTCTTCGCGCTTGCGTGCCAGCACTGACGCTTCAAGTCTGCGTCCAACCGCCGGGTCGTGAGCGATGCCGGGATGTCCGGCAGAGGCGGGCGCGACAATATGAAGGTTGAGCAAGATGAGCCGCCGCTCCGGCGCGCCGGCGGCGAAGAACAGTTCGTTGAGTTCGCCAGACAGGTCGCCGTCCAACTTGCCACACGGCTTGACGATCTTGGTGCGGTCGGGGATTCGATCTCCAACGGCGGTCACGGCGAGCTTCGGCTTGTTGTTCGCAATGGTGCCGCGCGTCTGCGACGGGCGAATTGAGCGTAGCGGCGCCGCGACCTCCGGCAGGTCGGCAGCCAGCTTTTGTATGACCGCCTCCGGCGGCGAGAGATGGCGCGCCAGCCGCGTAGCAACAGCTAGTCGCGTCGGCACATCCACGGACTCAAGGAGCCGGAGCGCCAGTTCGGTGTAATGGCGGTTCTCGTCGGGGGTGTGCGTCAGTTTCTGCACATAGAGATCGGTGAGAACCCGCAACAATGTCGGGCGCATATCGACCCCGCCGCGCAAACCGATTTCAGTGAAGCCTTGAAGGCTGGAAAGGCTCGTCGGTTCCATCGGGCGTGGCTCGATTGCAACAGGTACAAAGAGATGATCGCCTGCCCAGCCTAAGGTTTCGACGTTAGCGGAGCGTTAACCTTGCATGCCCCTTAATCGGCGATGACGGCGGCATCATTAGGTTGAATTGAAATACGTGCCGACCGTCAGGGGAAACTGGCTGGTGGGCAACGTCATCAAATTTCCGGACGAAGGGCGCATCGTGCGCTTTGGACGGCCTGACGGCGCGGAGTCTGCGACCATCATAATCCTGCCGGTCGTGCGCATCGAACGGTATGCCGACTCGCTGGTCGATGAGGCCGAACCGCAGCCGCCGGCGGACAACGGCGGCCGGCGGCGGGTGAGACGCCGCTAGGCGTCGGCTAGTGATGCCGCCGCGCGCTCGATATCGCCGCAAGACCGCACGTTCGCTTCTGACCCTGATCGGGCTCGTGGCGCTTACGGGCTGCACCAGCATTGGCGACTTCGGCCGGATCGATTCCGAATTGGTTACCGACGGCATTCACGATTGGGTCGGCCGCGACGCCGCGAAGCATGCCGGGTTGCCGGCATCGCAGAACAGATTGACCGAAGACGAGCGCGCGCTCCGCGACCTCGCATTTCCACTGATCGAGCCGCCGTATGAGCGCCAGCGCTGGGAATCAGTGATCTATGAGTACGGCATCGATCGTTTGATGCGGCGTGACGTGTGGGTCTACGACCGGACCGCTTATTACAGGCACTTGCTGGCCAGGTGGGATCGTTCTCCGTCGGCGCGGTATAACCAGCTGTCGGACGACATCCGCAACGACACCGTGCGCATCGAGCCGTTTTATGTCGTAGCGCGCCGTGTCGCCGATATCGATCGCCGCCGTCTGGCGAGCATGAAGGCCGTGGCCGATCTCAGCCCGGCTGAACGCGCCAACGCGAAGGCGCGTATCGCCGAAAACGGGCTGGTCATCGCCTGGGTGCAGCACTCCTTGAATGAGCGTTGCGCCAGCTACCGGTTTGCACTCGAACATCTGGCCATCGCGGAGCCGGAGCGGCAGGCCGGCGATGTGGACGTAAATCTCACGCAACTGCAGCAGCGGATTGCAAACAATAATCTAGTGGCGCCGCCACGCTTCGCGGCCGTTCCCGTGGCGTTCGCGCGGACGCCGGCAGCCGCTGAGCAATAATTTATTCCACCGGCTCGCTGCGACATTGCGCGGCGGCGAGTGCTTGACGGGCCATCGGCATGAGACTTGGCGCAGGCGCCAGCGCGCGCAGCACGATCAAGCCGGTCGTGGTCGGCGAATCGATGATCAGCCGGTCTGCGGCCGTCACATCTTGCTCTTCGGGTACTTGCGCATGTTGCGCCGGCGTCATGAGATCGAGTTCGATCGCGCGTTTGCCGGCGGCGCGATCGTTGATCGCGTAGTAGGCGACGCTGTTGCGCGTATAAAAGGTGACCGACGTGTAGGCTTCGCTGACCGGCGCGCTGAGCTTGATTGAGCCGCTGGCGAGATCATAGCGGCAGACCGCAGCCGCAAAGGCCGGGTCCATGAACGGCATGATCGAGGATTTTGCCGTCGGCCCGGGCAACGGCACCATGCTGTTGACGGGCGTCATCGGCACCAGCCGTGAATAGGCGTCCTGCGTTGCGGCTCGCGGCATCGCAAGCACAGTCGCCAAATGGACGATACCGCCGAGCAGAATTCCGCCGGCGATCCATAATAACCAACGGATCATGAGCAGCCCTTTCGGTCCACCGCCGGCATCGGCCCTTCCTTCATGGTGGCGGTCGCCACTCCAATCGGTGTGTCATAGAGGCGCCAAACCAGAACAAACCGCTCGATCCCGCCCGTCGGCAGCCAATTGCCAGGCCGTGCCTGCGGCGCAACCATGATGGTGAAGCGGCCGTCCACGTCGCGGATGATTTCCTGACTGGTGAAGCCGTGCCGGTCGATGGCATTGGCAACAAGGCCGCCGCGGACATTGTAGAGCGTAACGGTCCAATAGCGCGCCGGTGGCGTCATGCCGCTCAGTGCAAAAGTGCAGCGGCCGTCGAGTTCGCGACCCTTGTCATCGGCGCGAGCAAAGAAGGCGACGCCGTCACCAATGCCGATCGGCAGTTCGCCATCGCGGGCGATGCTGGCGTGCGCGTAAGGGTCGATGTCCTGCGATCCAGTCTTCGGCCACGCCGTCCAGGCGCCGATCGTCATCGAGCCGAAAGCAATGCCGCGGGTGAGCGTAAACCAAGTTGCCCCCAACCCAATGGCCGCCGCCAGCAGGAACGTGAAAAAAGATCCAAACAGCAGGCGCATGGTCGTCGCGCCTAGTCGCCGCGCGACATCGCCGGCGCCTTCTGGTCAGCGACCGCGGTAATCGTGTCCGAGCGATCGGTGACGCCATTGCCGTCATTGCCTTTACCGGCATCGAGCGCGCCGAGCCGAGCCGGCGGCGAGGCCTGCGCGTCAAGCGCATGGTCGGCGTCGTCGAGCGTTTGCTCAAGGTGCACGAGCGCGTCTGTGGCCTTGCGGGTGAGCAGGGCCGGATGCGGTTCTTCGTCCGATCCTTTGAACGATCCCTCGGGCACGACGGGAGCGTGTTGCGGCGCCGGCAGTCCGGGCAGTTGACGCAATTCGACGCCCTGATGTGCGTAAGCCATGATGTCGTGCCAAGTCATCGCCGGCAACGTTCCGCCGGTCATACGCTTGGTCGCGGTAAAGTCGTCGTTGCCCATCCACACTGCGCCGACGAAGTTTCCAGTGTAGCCGACGAACCAGCCGTCACGCCAATCGTTGGTGGTGCCGGTCTTACCGCAGGTTGGAATGCCGTCGAGCATGGCGCGTTTTCCGGTGCCGTTTTGGACCACCGAGTTCATCATTTTCATCATATCGATGGCGACTTGCGGGCTGAGCACTTGTCGCGGCTGCGGGCCGTCGCGGTCGAAACGCCACACCAATTTGCCGGTGCCGGTGCGGACCTCGAGCGCGGCGTGCGGCGAGACGGCTTTGCCCAGATTGGGGAAGGTGGCGTAGGCGACCGCGTGTTCGAGCGGTTCCACCGCGTCGGCGCCGATCGGCAGCGACGGCGTATCGGGCAGGGGCGTGACAATGCCCATGTTGCGCGCGGTCTGAACGATCTTGGCGCGGCCGATCTTGGCGTTGCCGCCGCCCAGCGCGATCGAAAGCTTGACCGGAATGACGTTGATCGAACGGGTCAGCGCCTCGATCAATGTGACCGATCCGGCAAAGCTGTTTTCGTAATTGTGCGGACACCAGTTGCCGATGCATACGGGTGAATCGACGACCACCGAGTTCGGCGTGAAGCCGTTCGCCAGTGCGGTCGCGTACACGTACGGTTTGAACGACGATCCCGGCTGGCGCATGGCATCGACGGCGCGATTGAACTGGCTTTCGTCGTAGTTGCGGCCGCCGACCATGGCGTGCACGGCGCCGTCGAGGTCGGCGATCACGACCGCGGCCTGGCCTGCGCCATATTCGCGGCCGTGGTCGCGCAGGTTGGCGTCGACGACATGCTCGGCGTAGCGCTGGAGATTAGTGTCGAGCGCCGTGCGCACGACGAAGTAACGGTCGGTGACGGATTTTGGAAACGTTTCGACCAGCTGACGCATCTCGTCGAACGCCCAATCGAGATAATAGTTCGGCGCGTCGTCCTCGCGGTGATAGATCGGCGTCGCCGGATGGCGCCGCGCGCCGTAGACCTGCCCCTCGGTCATGAAGCCGCCGTTGACGAGGTTGTCGAGCACGACGTTGGCGCGGGCGCGCGCCGCTGGGAGATTGACGAGCGGTGAGTATTTCACCGGCGCCTTTAACATGCCGGCGATCATGGCAGCTTCGGGCAGCGTAATGTCGCGCACCGACTTGCCGAAATAATATTCGGTCGCCGCGTCGACGCCAAAAGCGCCGCCGCCGAGATAGGCGCGGTCGAGGTAAAGCTTGAGAATCTGGTTCTTGGTCAGATGCGCCTCAAGCCAGCTGGCGAGGAACGCTTCGTTGACTTTGCGCGTGTAGGTTCGGGCATTCGTCAGAAACAGATTCTTGGCAAGCTGCTGGGTAATCGTCGAGCCTCCCTGCACCACACCACCGGCCTGCGCGTTGGTGACCATGGCGCGGAAGGTGCCAAGGAAGTCGATGCCGAAATGTTCGTAGAAGCGGCGGTCTTCCGTCGCTAGCACAGCCTTGATCAGGGCGTCCGGCATTTCGCTGAGCGACACCGAATCGTTATGCTTGATGCCGCGGCTGCCGATTTTGTTGCCGTAGCGATCGAGGAACGTGACCGCGAGATCGGATTTCTTCAGCCAATCTCCGTCCGCGGTCTGGTGGTAGGCCGGGACCGACAGCGCAAGCATGAGCAGGAAGGCGCCGGCGCCCAGCGTCGCCAGTTCGTCCAGCGGTTCGATGATCAGCCAGCGCCGCCACCCCGAGACATGGAAACGGTCCATCGCCGCAGTGAAGCGCTCATAGACCTCGCGGGCCCATTTGCCGCTGGCGAAGACTGCAAAATCGATGCGCGCATCAATGTCGAGCAGGAGCCGTTTAAGCTTCGGTCGCCACTTGTCGCCCGGATCGGGAAACATGTCCGTCACGATTGCACGCTCCGGGAAAGGGCTTTGCCCGCTCGAGTTACCTTTCCGGCGGTCCCGATTCGGCCACCGGTAGCATTGCAGGGAAAACGCGGGCGCGACAACTTTTAGCCGAGCTGGTGTCGGTGGCCAATGCCGCGCCAGTCACAAGGTGAATGGAAATTGGGGGCAAATTTGGCTTAAACATCGAACGCCGCACAAAAAGTGTACGGTACGCAGGTCCGCTGCCCGCCGAGCGGAATGTGCCCGCTCCTGGAGAACATTATGGCAACCGACCATCGCCACTCGGATTCCGCCGATGAGGTGCCGTTCTGGCAGCGCAAGTCATTGGAAGAAATGACGGATTCGGAGTGGGAAAGCCTTTGCGACGGCTGCGGCAAGTGTTGCCTCAACAAGCTTGAGGAGGAGGGGACCGACCGGACGTATTACACCGATGTCGGTTGCCGCCTGCTCGACGGCCAAACGTGCCGGTGCCGCGACTATGCTCACCGGCTGGAGAAGGTCGATGATTGCGTCCGGCTCACGCCGGAGACGCTCAAGACCATCACTTGGCTGCCGCCGTCCTGCGCCTACGTGCTCATTGCCAAGGGCAAGGAGCTTTATTGGTGGCACCCGCTGGTATCGGGCGACCCGGAGACGGTGCATACGGCGGGTGTCTCGGTCCGTGGACGCGTGCATGCCAGCGAGACGCAAGTTCCCGATGACATGCTCGAGGACTATATCGTCAGCTGGCCCCTCAAGCTGCCGAAGCGGGCGCGGCGAGAGCGATGAACATCCTGACTGTCGACGCTGCCATTCGCCGGAATATATCGCCAAGCACGACTCACCCAGTATGGATCCGTCACCGGTGCGGGCGGCGGCACATCGGCACGATCCTCGGCAATGCGGCTTGCAAGCACGCGCCGTATCATTTCGATATGATGTCGCACAGCAGTGAAAATGGGACGCGACGGTGCAGGCGTGTGCACTTCGGTCCTGAGAACCCGATTTCGCAAGTCGGCCAGTCTGTTGTCCGCAAAGACTTTGGCTTTGATATCGATGCGGTTCGACGCCCCGATGCCGAGCCACGCATAAAGTCGCGCGATGTCGGCCTTAATCAGCGTCAGCGCATATGCCGCGCGCTCCTCGCACGGACACGGTTGAGCGGCTATTTGTTCAAGTCGCGTCAGCAATGCGACGTTTCTGTGCATGGCGACATCCGTCCGTCCCATTTTGAGAAGAGGGCCAAAGACCCGGCGGTTTTTTGGAATCGAATGACCAATGCAGCCGGAGGCGGAGAGTTTCAAAAATTTTTGCTTCCGGCCGGTATCCTTAAGCGCCAGTTTCCTACATCGGATACTGGCGATACTCTTGTGCCCAGGTGGCGTGCCGCGGCGTGCCGGGGGCGCGTGTCGCGGTCGTCCGCCTCGCAGCATTATCGTGCAATCCCGCCTGCCGGCCCGAGCCTCCGCAAGCGGCACTCCTGCTCTGCAGGTGAAGCGGTTGATTTGGCGTGCGGCGCGCGCCAAGTGTTGCGAGTTACCCGTAAGCGCGACTCGCATGTTTTATTTCTTAGCAAGGTGCCTGTTTTCCCGACATGACGAGCGAATCGACCCCGGAGGAAATTCTGGCGGCCGCCGCTGACGTTGCGGCCGGCGATGTGTTAATCTCGCGCGCGCCGTCGGCGCCGCGGCAGCTGCCCGCGCAGTCGTTCGTCGCCGAATATCATCCGGCGGCGCCCGCAATTGACCACGCAACTGTCCACGCCATTGTCGCCGGCATCATGCTGGCGATGTTTCTGTCCGCGCTGGAACAGACCATCGTCGCACCGGCATTGCCTGCGATCGGCAAGAGTCTCGGTAGCGTCGACAACCTGTCCTGGGTCATCACGTCATATCTCCTGGCGCTGACCGCAACGACGCCGTTGTTCGGCAAGCTGTCCGATATTTACGGACGGCGTGTCGTACTCATGCTGGCGATCGGCATATTCGTCCTTGGTTCCATCGCCTGCGCGCTGGCGCCGACCATCTGGGCGCTGGTGCTGGCGCGTGGACTGCAGGGCATCGGCGGCGGCGGCTTGCTGCCGATCGCGCAAACCATCATTGCCGATCTGCTGTCGCCGCGCGAACGCCCGGTTGTTCAAGGGCGCACCTCCATCATGTTCATGAGCGCCAGCATTCTGGGTCCGGTGCTGGGCGGGTTCCTCACCGACCACCTGCATTGGTCGTTCATCTTCTGGATCAATGTGCCGCTCGGCCTTTTGGCGCTGGTGATGACCGAACGTGCGCTTCGCCGTTTGCCGCGCAACGACCGGCCGCATCGGCTTGACGTGATCGGGGCTGTGCTGATGGTCGGCGCTGCGGTGGTACTCATGCTCGCGCTCAGCCTCGGCGGCACCCATTACCCGTGGGCGTCGTGGCAGATCGCGGCGACGTTCGCGGCGTCTGCGGTGCTATGGGTGCTGTTTGTCCTGCGCCTTCTCACCGCGCGTGAACCGTTCATCCCGCTGGCAATCCTGCACGGCCGCGTGACCAGCACCATCACCGTCGCCGCATTCTTCTCGATCGGCACCGTAATCGGCGTGACGATCTATATGCCGCTCTACTGCCAGACCGTGCTTGGCGCCTCCGCCAGCGTCTCCGGCCTCGCGCTGATCGCCTATATGGGCGGCGCAACGCTGGGCTCGCTGGTGTCGACGCGTTTTGTCGTTCGCATTAAGCACTACATGCGGGTACCGATTGGTGGTCTCGCCATCTCCGTGTTGGTGCTTGTCGTGCTCGCCACCAACCCGGCGCAGCACAGCCTCACTGAGGTCGTTGCCCTGCTGTTCGTGCTCGGTCTCGCACTTGGTCCGATGTACCCGGTCAGCACGATCGTCATGCAGAACACGGTCAAGCCGCATCTGCTCGGTACCGCGACCGGCACGCTGAATTTCTTTCGCACGCTCGGCGGCGCCATCGTGGTCGCGATCTTCGGCGCCATCGTGCTGAGCGGGATGGGGCAGGGCGCGCCCGGTATGTCGCTCGACAAGCTGGCGGCGGGGAGCGGCGATCTCGCAACGGCGTTTCACTGGGTCTTCATCGCGGCGGCGATCTGCCTCGGCATTTCGTGCGCCTGCGTGCTGTTTGTTGAGGAACAGCCGCTGCATGGGCCGCTGCGCGCGGCCAATTCGGGGGCGGACTAAGCCGCGGGATGCGCGCCGCCGAATAGCCGCCCCGCATGGCTGACCGGCGGTGGGTCTCTTGCGCAACCGCTAGAGCGGCGCAAAGCTAGGGCACTTTCCTCCCGGGGGCGCGGCGAGTGACGATTGCAGCACCGAATCGGACGGCCGAAACCTCGCCGAAATCGCAACAGCAGATCGCAGAAGACAGCGCTACAACACCGTCCGCCGAGCCCAAGCTCGGCCGGCGCCAAGTGGTCGCCATCATCGGCGGCTTGGCGCTGGCGATGTTTCTCAGCGCGCTCAACCAGACGATCGTAGCGACGGCCCTGCCCACCATCGGCCGCGCGTTCGATGACTTCGAAAATCTGTCCTGGGTGATTATCGCCTATCTGCTGACGTCGACCGTCGTGGCGCCGCTCTATGGCAAGCTCAGCGACATCTACGGTCGCCGCGGCATGATGCTGGTGGCGCTCGGCGTCTTTATGGCTGGTTCCGCGGCGAGTGCGGCGGCGCCGAGCATGCTGATGCTGATCATCGGCCGAGGCCTGCAAGGCATCGGCGGCGGCGGTATCGTGCCGCTGGCGCAGTCGATCATTGCCGATGCGGTGCCACCGCGCGAGCGCGGATACTACCAGGCCTATACCGGCTCGGTTTGGATCATTGCCGGCGGTCTTGGCCCGGTGCTGGGTGGCGTCATAGCCGAGCATCTGCATTGGTCGATGATTTTCTGGCTCAATGTGCCGCTGGCGCTCGCGGCCGCCTTTCTGTCTCACCGGCAGCTGCGGCTGGTTCCGGTGCACGAGCGCTCGCACAAGATCGACGTCACCGGCGCCTTGCTGATGATGGCGGCGGCGGTCGCGCTGCTGCTCGCGCTCACCTGGGGTGGCACGCGGTTTCCCTGGTTGTCGCAGCAGATCGGTCTTCTATTTGCGGCATCGGCGCTGCTGACGGCAATTTTTATCTGGTGGGTGCTGAGAGCGCGCGAGCCATTTCTGCCACTCGCAATCATGAAGAACCCTGTCATGCGCGCTGGCAGCCTGACCTCGGCATGCGCCCAAGGCGTCGCCATCGGGCTAACGATCTACGTGCCGATCTATTACGAACTGGTACACGGGCTATCGGCGAGCGACTCCGGCATCGCGCTGATTCCGATCGTGATCATGACCACGCCCGGCTCATTTCTGTCGGGGCGCTGCATGCTCTATCTCGATCATTACAAATGGGCGCCGCTCATCATGCTCAGCGTCGCCACCGCCGCCGTGGCATTCCTGGTTTTCGATCCGCTGGCGCCGGTCTGGGCGGTGGCGCTGGTCACGGGTTTCGTCGGCATGGGCACCGGCAGTTCATACCCGGTCGTCACCGTGTCGATTCAGAACGCGGTCGCCCATCGCCAGATCGGCATCGCCATGGGGGCGATGAATTTCTTCCGGGCGCTCGCGAGCGCCTTCGTGGTCGCGGTTATGGGCGCCATCATGCTGACCCATCTCGGCACCGCGCCGCAGCGTGGCAGCGTATCGTCGCCGGTCATCAGTGTGGCCCACAGCGTCACTGTCGATCACCTCGCCCGCACCTTCAGCCACATCTTCGCAGTTGCCGTCTTCTTTCTGATCATCAGCATCATTTCGCTGATCGTCATGGAAGAGCGGCCGCTGCGTACTACGGTCCTCTCGGCGCCGACTCGACGCGAGACGGCGCCTGACGCCGCCGAATGATCTTGCGAGATCGATTTGGCCGAGGCGCCGAACCGCCGCGGCAATCCTCACGCCTTACGTAGCAGCGGCCACAAGCCGTCCAGCGACGGCTGATCGCCCAGCGTGCTGAGCATCGTATAAAGCTTTTCCGCAGTCGTCCTATCGATGGCCTGTGCGGCGCAGACGTCGAATTTCGCTTTGATTTGTGCCGCGGTCATTGGCGCCTTCACCGATCCGCTCGGATAGTATTTGGCCCGTTCGATCTTGCGGCCATCCTTGAGCGTGATCGTCACCTTGGCGGGCGAGTCGTCGAGCAAGTCGGCGTATTGCTGATAAATGGTGAGGGAAACTTTCTGCGCCGCGGCGCGGACCGTTTGGTCCTGCAGCGCTTGTTCGGTGAAAGCGGCGAGCAGGGGAGCGCCATGCACGAGGCTGTAGGCCGCAAGATAGGGGCCGCTGAACTTGGCGCCTTCAACCGTTTCCGGGTAGCGGTCCTGGATGTGACGTGCCGCCCATTTTGTGATCGCGACGTCGACATGCGCGATGTCGCCGACACTGACGCTGTTGCGCAATTCGAGAGTGGCATCGATCGCGGTGTGACCAAGTCCGCCGCAGGGATACGGCTTGATGCTATAGCCGTAATCCACGAGGTCGTAGGTCTTGCTCAGACTGGCAAAAGGCTCAAGCGACAACGGCAGACCGCGGGCAAAGCTGGCGTAGTAGCCGTCTTTGCCCTCGAACGCTTTGCCGCTGGCCGTAAATCCGCGCGCACCGAGCAGCGCGGCGAGTACGCCGTCATGCGCCGCGTGACCGGCATGCAGCGGCTTGGTCATGGTGCCGAAATTGATCGACAGGCCGCTTGCCAGCGAAGTGGTGATGCCGAGAATGTTGGCAATTCGCTTGGCATCGATCTTCATGAGCCGGGCGCATGCAGCGGCCGCAGCGATGACGCCGACGGTGCCGGTCGAATGCCAGCCTGCCGCGCGCAACGCCAGCGGCGCTGCGCGGGTAATGCGTCCGGCGACTTCGGCGGCGATGATGAACGCGGCCAGTGCGTCTGCGGATGTTGCGCCGCTCGTCTCCGCGACCGGCAGAATGGCGGGGATGACGCCGGCGATGGTCTGGCCGGCGAAATAGGTGAAGTCGAAATCCATGTCGTGTCCGGCAACGCCGTTGGCGAGCGCGGCGAGTTGCGGCGCGGCGCGCAAGGGGCGGCCGACAATCGTTGCCGCCGGTGCGCTCGCGGTAAGCCTGACGACTTCGCCAACGATGCTGGCCGGCGGTAATTGGCTTCCGGCCAGCATGACGCCGACCGTATCGACAAAGGCCGTTCGTGCGCGCTCGATTGCGACGGGGGAAACATTTTTCAGATCGAAGCCGACGATGAAATCGGCGATGATTTCGGTCACCGGCTTGCCTTGCATGGCAGAAGCGGCGCCTGCTGACGGCTGTTGCTGCGCAACCGCCACGCTGGGCAAGGCGAGAACGCTTGCCGCGGTGGCGCCAAGAAAAACGCGGCGGTCGACGGTATCGAAGTCCTGGTCAGTCGCCATGGTGGTTGCTCGCGAATTTTATGGCAGGCCGGGCACGTTGGTGCGGATTTTGTAGATGCTCGTGCGCGCGGCGATGTAGAGCGTCTTGCGGTCGGCGTCGCCGAACTCGACGTTGGCGGCGAGTTCCGGCGTCGGGATGGTGCCGATGTGCTTGCCGTCGGGCGTGATGATCCAGACGCCGCCGGGCCCGGTCTCCCAGAGGTTGCCTTTGACATCGACGCGAAGGCCGTCGGTGATGCCGCGCTCCGGGTCCTTGTTCATGTCGATCAGCATCGTGCCGTTGCTCAACGTGTCGTCGGGCAAGACGTCATAGCGTTTGACGTAGCGATCACGGCTGCCGTTGGCGTAGAGAGTTTTTTGATCCGGCGAGAAGGCGAGCCCGTTGGTATTGAGAATATCCTTGATGACCAAGGTTACCTTGCCGTCCTTGAGCATATAGACGCCGTTGAAATCGAGTTCCTTGCGCGGGTCGCTCGTGGTGTGGCGTAGGCCGCCGAAGCCGTCGGTGAAATAGATCGCGTCGTCCTTCTTCACCACGACGTCATTGGTGCCGCCGAAGCGTTTGCCGCCGTAGCGGTCGGCGAGCATTGTGCGCTTGCCGTTCCACTCGATGCGGTCGATGGAGCGGCCCGCCCAGGTTGCGATGATCAGTCGGCCCTCCTGGTCAAGCGTCAGCCCGTTCGAGCCGCTCATCGGAAATTCCTCGAATTTCGGGTCGCTCTTGTCCTTGCCGTTGGTCTGCATGAAGCCGACGCGCCAGATGTCCTGGCCGGTATAGCCGCTGTGATCGAGGTAGACCGACACTTTGTCGTCGAGCGGATTCCACATGTAGATGACGTTGGCGGGGATATCGCTGAACAGAAGGTAGCCACGATCGCCGCGTGGCACCCACACCGGCCCTTCGGTGAAGCCGAAGCCGGTCTTCACCAGTTCAAGTTTGGCGTCGGGCGCAATCAGCGCATCGAGTGCGGGGTCGAGCTGCCTGATCGGACTGGCGCGCTGTTCCTGAGCATGCGCCGACACCGTCAAAGCCGTGGCGCAGAGGGCGGCAATCATGGTCACGTTGCGCATCGGACCTCCCCTGATCATTGTCGTGCGTTTTGCCCGCAAGCGTAGCGGCTCGACCGCTGCGACGAAAGGCCTGCGAGGCTCTTTTCGCGCGCGCCGCGGCGACGTAAGCTGACGGAAAATGGCGGGAGGACCACGTGCATCGCAAATCGATATTGCTTCTTTCCATCGTGACGGTCGTTATAGCCTTCGCGGGCGTCGCACCGGCTCCGGCGCGAGCGGACACGACCATCATCGATGACTGGTACAAGGCCAAGCTGCCATCACCGCCGCAGCTCAAGCCGGTCACGCTCGATCCCAAGACGACGGCGCTTTTGGTCATGGATTTCACGGTGCAGACTTGCACGCAGGCGCGGCGACCGCGCTGTGCCGCGTCGGTGCCGAAGGTGAAAAAGTTCGTCGAGGCTGCGCGCGCCAAGGGCGCTCTCATTATCTACAGCGTCGCGGTGCCGAAATCGGTGCCGGGCGATATTCTCAAGGACCTGACGCCGGCACCGGGCGAAGAAGTGCTGCCGCCGCTTGGGCCCGATAAGTTCATCAACAGCAATCTGGAAAAGACGCTGCACGATAAGGGGATCAAGACTGTGGTGCCGATGGGCACGCAGGCACAGACCTCGGTGCTGCATACCGGCGGCGAAGCGGCCTTGCGCGGCTTCAAAGTCATCGTGCCGGTGGACGCCATGTCGGCGGACGATCTGTTCCCCGAACTCTATACCGCCTGGCATCTCGCCAACGCCGCGCGGATCAGCAACGAAGTGACGCTGACCAAGCTAGACATGATCGGGTTCTAGCGCGCCGCTGCCGTAGCGCAGTCCAGCGCCGCCAGTGCCTGCGGCGAGCCCGAGACGTTAATGTCAAGAAAAGCTTTGCCGGCCGATTGAAAGTTGACCGCGATGCGCAACCGCTTGGAGACGGCGATTTCGACCCCAGGATCGAGCCTGGTCGAAAGCGGCAGTCCGAAGGTCCGTGAATGATTTTTGCCGAGGATGGTTGTCGCCGTAAAATCGTGCACAACACCCTCGTCAAAGCGATATCTGCTGGCGAAGGTCTTGAAATGGCCTGCGCCGGTCAACCCCTCGAACGCCACCACGAGCACTGGGCCGGGCGACAGCCTCGGAGCGGGATTGCAGCCCATCATCAGGGCGACCGGAACGGATTTGCCGTTGATGACAGGTGTTGACTTGGGTCGGGTCATTGCCAAGCGAAGGACTTTGTCGCTCAATGGATCGGCGCGGCTGGTGACGATCTTCCAGTTGTGCGGCACTTTGACGGCCGTATTCGGAATGGGCCGTGGACCATTGCTCGGCGCAAGCCGCAACGGGGCGTCGGCGCGCTGCGCGTAAGTATCGCCCGCCGTTCCGATTATCAGAATGAACGCAACCAGCCAGATGCTGTGCCGCATCGGCCTGCCCCAGCGCCTCGCCAATACTTCCTACAACCTATGCCTGTAGGCAGTTGAAGGCAAGCGGAATGCTGCGAACTGGCGTTTCGTTACTGCTCCGCCTGCTGCTTGACCGCGGCCATGTCGGCATCGCTGCGGAACGTCATCACGGCGACCTTGCTGGTGCGCGAGTAGGGCACAACGACTTCCATCCTGCCGTCTTTTTCGAGCAACGAGACGTAGCGTGCTTCGGTGCCGCGGGTTGGCAGGTCGAATGTCTCCCAAGTATTCGCCATCGGATCGTAGCGCATGATCACGTCCGACGTCCAAATATTCAGCCACGCGTCGTGATGGCTGTCGACGGCGATGTGATAGGGCTGCATCACGCCCGGGCCAGGCAGCGATACGAAGCTGGTTTTCAGGCTGTGAATGTCGATTTTCGCGAGGTTGCCGCCCCACGAGTCGCCGACCCAGAGCACGTCGCCGTTCTTGTCGGTGCCCATGCGGCGCGGACCCTGGTTCCACGGCACCGGCGCATTGAAATCGGGCGCGTCGAACGACGCATAGAACTTGCGGTCGGCCTCCGACATCGCATCCTCCGGCAACTCGACCGCCGGCAGCTTCAAACCGATCGACTTGCCGGTGGCGCTGACGCCATGGTTGACGGTGTCGATGATCATTTCGGCCCACCAGCCGTTGCCCTCGCGATCGCCGGCGGCGCCGTAGGTGATGCCTTTGCCGTTCGGCGTATTGAAGACCGGCGATTTGAACTCGGTGAATTTTTCCGTCACGGGATCGAAGCGCAGCGCGCCATTCGGTGACGACACCCAAATCTTGCCCTTGCCGTCCCAATCGACTGTGGTGGCCCCACCCGTCGGCGACATCCCTTGCGGAGGCAGGAAGGTTTCGATCTTCTCGGTCTTCGGGTCGAGCCGGCACAGCGCGCCGCGCCCGACATTGCAGTTGAACCAGATGATGCCGCTCGGATCGCGCGTCATGCCGTGCGTGTTGGCGGCAAGCCCGCTCGACGACAACACTTTGAACATCTTGACGCTGCCGGTCTTGGCGTCGATGTGGCCGATCGAGGTGTCGTGATTGGGAACGTTCGAGGTGAACCACAGATTGCCGTCGAGGTCCGCCCAGGCATCGTGCACCAGTGAGCCGCGCCGTGACGGGGTGCCGTTGAGCCAGTCGCTGCCATCGGTCATCGGCGTTTTTGCCGGCACGGTCATGTCGGCTTCGAGCGGGACGTCATATTCCTTGAACACGACGCGCGCCGTTTCGCCGGTTGGCCGCGGCCGCAGCACGATTTTCGCTGTGCTTTCACCCGGGCCGCGGACGCGCGCCAGATAGGCGGCAAGTTCCTTCTGGTTATGATCGATCACACCCTGCGGCTTGTGATCGGCGCCGAGATAGACTCCGGACACGTTGACGTTCTTCATCAGGTCGAGGACGGCGCTCCAGCCCGCCGCGTCGAAACGATGCTGCAGCGGATAATTTGGCTGATGGCAGCCAGTGCAATCGTTTTCGACGATTTTTTTAAGCAACGCGTCTTCGGGAGTCGCTCCGGGCAACGACGCCATGGCGAGGTCGCCGGGTAGTTGCTGGAAATAGTCGCCGGCGAGCGGCGTGAGCGTGAAATTCTGGTGGCCGTTGGCGGCGAGATCGACTGCGCCTTTGGCGGTCGCAAACGACAGCGCCTGCGCCCAGACGCGATAATGCCCGTTCGGCAGCGGGGGGAAATAATAGTGGCCACCAGCGTCGGAAAACACCGTCGTGGTGATCGTCGCGCCGTCGGCCTTGGCCGATACCGTCACGCCGCCCATAGGCGCTCCGGCAGCCGAGGTCACGACACCGCTCAGGATCGCGTCAGCGCGCGCGGCCGACGCTGCAAAAGCCGTGCAGAGAACGATCGCGCCGCCGAGCGCGGCAAATCGGGCTGTCCTTGAATGCATCATGGCAAATGTCCTTCGCTTGATCGTGGCAATCGCAGCTCAATCGGCACCGGCGTCGCCGCGCGTTTTGCGCGGCGACGGAGCGGCTGCGGACGGCTGAAGAGTTTCGATGTAGGCGACGATGGCGTCGATCTGCTGCGGCTTGAACTGATACTTGAAAGCCGGCATGCGCGGGGTGCCGTTGGCAATGACCTCGTGGATGATGTCGGCCTTGCCGCCGAGCGAGTCCTTGGACAGAGCAGGGGCGTAGGTGCCGCTCGTGATCTGCGGGGCAAAATGGCAGACCACGCAGGATTGGTTGGCGAGCCGCTCGCCGAGCTTCACTTGATCGGTGGACGCGCCGTCCTGGGCTGCCGCAGCGGTGGCAGAGCCGAGGATCGGCAGGGCAATCGCGATCAGCGCATGACGCACCATGTGACATTCCTCCCGTGCGGCGGCGATCTTGCTGCCGCATTCCATTCGCCGTCAGCGGCGTCGACGTTATTGCGCCGCCTGCTTTTTCAACGCCTCGATCTCCGCCGCGCTGCGCAATGTCATCACCGCGACCTTGCGGGCGCGGAAATACGGAAGCGCGACCTCGGTGTCCTTGCCCGGACGCTCGAGCAGCGAGATGTAGCGCGGTTCGGCGCCACGCGTCGGCAGATCGAATGCTGTCCACTTTCCGGTGCCCGGATCGTAGCGCATGATGCGGTCGCCAACCCACAGATTGGTCCAGGCGTCGTGGTTCTTGTCGACGGTCACGTGGTAGGGCTGCTGCTCGCCGGGCAGCGGCACGAAAGTGACAGTGCGGCTGTGGGTGTCAATGCGAGCGAGGTTGGCGCCCCATGAATCGCCGATCCACAGGATGTCGGCGTTCTTGTCGGTGCCCATGCGCCGGGGCCCTTCGGCCCAGGGCATCGGATTGTTGAAGTCGGGCTGGTTATAGGTTGTGTAGAACTTGCGTTCCTCGGGCGTCAGCAAAGCCTCCTGCGCCTTGACCGGGGCGAGCTTGATCTCGGACACGCTTCCGGTTTTGCCGTCGCCGACGCCGATGGTGTCCAAAATCATTTCCGCCCAATAACCGTTGCCATCGCGGTCGGCCGCGGTGCCGTAGGTGATGCCTGTGCCGTTGGCGGTCTTGAAGGTCGCCGATTTGAATTCGGTGAACTTCACCGCGACCGGGTCAAAACGAAGTGCGCCGTCCGGCGCCGACGACCAGATGTCGCCCTTGCCGTCATAATCCACCGTGGCGGCGCCGCCGGTCTGGGTCATGCCCACGGGCGGTAGATAGACAGTGATCTTCTGCGTCGCCGGATCGAGCCGGCCGATGCCGCCGCGGCCGTTATTGATGTTGAACCAGAGAATGCCGTGCGGATCGCGCGTCATGCCGTGGGTCGCTGCCGCAAGGCCGCCCGGTCCCGCAATCCGGAACAGTTTCACCGCGCCGGTCGCGGTGTCGATATGGCCGATCGTGGTGCGCTTGTTCGGCACATTGCAGGTGAACCAGAGGTTTCCGGTCAGATCGAGCCAGGCGTCATGCACGCCCCAACCCGGAATCAGCACCGACGGCGTGCCCTTCGACCAGTCGCTGCCGTCGTTTTGCACGAAATCGGCCGGCAAGTTGGCATCGGGATCGAGCGGCAGGTCGTATTCCTTGAAGACGACGCGGGCCGACTCGCCCGATGGCCGCGGTTCGAGCTTCACGTTCATGTCGCTCTGCCCCGGGCCGCGCGCCGCGGCGAGGTAAGCAGCGAGTTCCTTTTGATGGAAATCGAGAATGCCGGAAGGCTTGTGCTCGGGGCCCAGATAGGTGCCGTAGACGTTGACGTTCTTCATCAGGCCGATGATGGCGTTCCAGCCGGTTTCGTCGAAACGGTTTTGCAGCGGGAAGCTCGGCGTATGGCATCCGGTGCAGACGTTGCGGACGATGCGTTTCATCCGCTGCTGCTCCGGCGTGCCTTCCGGCAGCGCATCGAGCACGAGGTTGCCGGGCAATTGTTTGAACGTGGCCTCGGCGTCGTTCATCGGGTTGAGCGAGAAGTCCTGTTTGCGGCTCGCCGACAGATCGACCGCGCCCTTCGCGGTCTTAAAGCTCAGTGCCTGCGCCCACACTCGGTAATGCCCGGGCGGCAGTTCGGGAAAGAAATATTGCCCAGCTTCGTCGGTGAACACGGTGGTGGTGACGGTGCCGCTGTCGGGCTTTGCCGACACTGTAACGCCGCCCATCGGCTGGCCGTCGGACGATTTGATCGTGCCGCTGAGCAGCGCGTCGGCAAATGCGGGCGCGGCTGCACCGAGTGCCGCGAGCATCGCGAGATTGGCGAGGATGAGACGGCGTGTCGTGCGCATGGGTGTCTCCAGTTTGCTAGTCGGCGCCGGGTGAGTTGGCAGGCTTGGCGGGAGCCGGCGCGGCCTGTGCGGTAACCGGACGGGCTTTGATGTAGGCGACGATGGCGTCGATCTGCGCCGGACTGAAGTCGTATTTGAAGCTCGGCATGCGCGCGCTTCCGTTGTTGATGAAAGCGCGTATCGCGTCGGCGTTACCGCCGAGCGTATTCATGGACAGAACCGGTCCGTACATACCGCTCAGCAGTGTCGGTTTGGTGTGGCAGACGCGGCAGGATTGATTGAACAACCGCAAGCCCAGCAGCCTTTGACCGTCGCCGGCGGCCGGTTGTGCCGTCGCGCCAAGCGGTACGTTCGCGAGCGCACAGAATACAACAAGCGCCGCCACCCTACGCCTCATATCAGCTTCTCCCGCGGTAATTTCTCTCCCTCTCAGGGAGCGTTTGTCATTGCCGTGCTGCCGCCTGCTCCGCTGCTTTGACGTCGGCCGCGCTGCGGAACGTCATCACCGCGACCTTGCTCGATCGCGCATAGGCGAACACAAGTTCCTTGAGGTCCGGCTTTTCCAGAAGGGAAATGATCCGCACCTCGGTGCCGCGCGTCGGCAGGTCGAACAACGTCCATTTGCCGGTCGCCGGTTCATACTTGGCGATCTGGTCGGTGGTCCACATCGATGCCCAGACATTGTGATCGGTATCAGGAACGGCATGGTAGGGCTGTTCCGTCGCCGGGCTTGGGAACGGAATGAATTTCATTTCGGCCGTCTTGGTATCGATGCGCAACAGATTCCCGCCCCAGGAATCCGCAACCCAGATCAGGCCGAGATCGCGGTCGATGCCGATGCGGCGCGGGCCCTGCGACCACGGGAACGGCGTGCCGATGTCCTTCGGGGCGTATGTGGCGTAAAATTTGTGGTCAGCCTCGTTGGCTAGTTTCACCTCTTCGGCGACCGGCGGCAATTTCCACTCCGTGGTCTTGCCGGTCTTGATGTCGCTTTTCTCGATGGTGTCGAACGCCATCTCGGTCCACCACGCGTTGCCATCCACGGTACCGGCGATGCCGTAGGACGAGCCGATGCCGCCGTTGGGCATCGTCTCCGTGACCGAGTGGTATTCGGTGAAATGCGCCGTGTCGGGATCGAGCCGCAGCGCACCGCGAATCGTGGTGCCCCAGATTTCACCCTGGCCGTCGTAGCTGATCGTCACCGGCCCCTCGACCGGCGACATTCCCTGAGGCGGCAGGAATACGTCGATCTTCTCGGTCTTCGGGTTGATCCGCGCGAGGCCGCCGCGCGGCATCCAGACGTTGAACCAGATCATGCCCTTGGCGTCGCGGATCAGACCGTGCGCGTCGGCGGCCAGTCCGTTCTGCGCCGCCACGCGGAAGAATTTAACGTCGCCGGTCTTGGCATCGATCCGCCCCACAGTGCCGCGTTTGGTCGGCGCGATCACGGCGAACCAAAGATTGCCGTCGAAGTCGGCCGCGGCATCGTGCGGCAGCGAACCGACGCGCGACGGCGTTCCCATCATCCAGTCGCTGCCGTCGTTGGTCGATACCTTGGACGGCAAGTCTTGGTCGGGATTGAGCGGGATGTCGTATTCGCGGAACACCACGCGCGCGGCCTCGCCCGAGGGGCGCGGCCGCGTGGTGACGTGGAACGCGCTGTCGTCCGGACCACGCGCCTTGGCGAGGTAGTGGGCGAGTTCCTTCTGATGGAAATCGAGTACCGGATTGATCGGCGCATTCGGCCGGTAGAAGCCGTACACGTTGATCGACTTCATGGCGCCAATGACGGCGTTCCAGCCGGCTTCGTCGAAGCGGTGCTGCAGCGTGTAGCTCGGCGTGTGACAGCTCGTGCAATTGTTGCGGAAAATCTGCTTCATCCGCAGATCGTCGCGGGTGTCGCCGGGGAGGCCGGCAAGAATCAAATCGCCGGGCATCTGGATGATGCGCTGCTCGGTGTCCTTGATCGGCGCCAGCGAGAAATCGTGCTGCTTGACGGTGCCGAGCGCGATCTCGATCTTCGCGGTGGCAAAGCCGATAGCTTGCGCCCACACCCGGTATTGGCCATCGGGGAGCGCAGGGAACACGTAGGCGCCGGTCTCGTCGGTAAAGACCGTCGTTGTTATGGTCTTGCCGAGTTCTTTGGCCGAGATCGTGACCCCACCCATCTTTTCGCCGGCAGCCGAACTGACCGAGCCGTGCAGCAAGACATCCGCCATGGCCGGTAGCGGCGCACAAAGCGCGATCACCAAAGCCGTGAACAGGACCGTGATCCGCTTTGCAGCGGCACGCGTCGGCAGACTGATCGTGGGCGTCCGCATCTCAATCATCGCTTTGCTTTCCCGGATTGGGTTTGCCGGCCCGCGGTGCTGAAGGCGCGGGCGCCGGGAGCGCCGCAACGTAAGCGGCGACTGCCCGGATCTGCTGGGGATCGAACACGTACTTGAAGCTTGGCATCTTCTCCGTGCCGTTGGTGACGAACGCGACGACGATGTCCGCATTGCCGCCAAACATCTGGCCGGAGAGGCTCGGACCGTAATGTCCCGGCGAAGTGAGCTGGGTGCTCGCGTGGCACACCATGCAATGCTGCGCGAACAGGTTTCGTCCCAACTTTTGCGTCGGCGAAAGCGTAGCGCTGGCGGGAAAAGGTTGGGCCGACGCGGTCGGAGCGCCTGCGGCGGCGAGGAACAGAAGAGCGAGCAGCGTTGCGCTGCGCATGTTCCGGCATCCTCCCTGAGCTTGAGGCTCTTTTCCTTTGAGGTTACGCCGCGATGAGACCGAAAGGAAGCGCAGCGAGGCTGAACCGCACTGCGGAAAGCGCATGTCGTGCTGCCGCCTCGCATGTGCGATTAGCGGGCGGCGGCGGCATGAATTCTCGGACCCTGATGTCTCAACGGTGATGAACGAAGCACACCAGTTGCCGGAACGATGATCCATATGGAAGGGCCGCTGCCCACGGCGCGATGCCGCGTCGAATTCCTTCCCCTTGCACCGGTAATTTTCATTCGGGATACTCACCGCATGCCTTGCGCCGGTTCGCGAGCGCCGGGCGAGTCCGGCCGCGTGGACTGCCGGACTGTGGGAGGATCTGGTGATTAGAAAATGGCTGATGCTGGCGGCGGTCGTCGCGCCGGCGATAACGTATTCGTCCGCTTCTCACGCCTACCAGCTCGCGATCAGCCAATACGGGCGCGTCACCGCGACGCTTCCCTGGGCCGTCGCCATCGAGAAGGGCTATTTCACCGACGCAGGCATCAAGATCGATCAGGTGATTGCCGGCGCTGGCGGCGGCACGACTCTGCGCAACGTGCTGGCCAGCGATCTTCCCTACGGCGAAGTCGCGACCTCGGCGGCCATTGCGGCCAAGCGCGCCGGACTGGACGTTGTCATCGTCAATTCATCGAGCAGCCATATTGGCGAAATCGCGTTGGTAGCCGATACGAAATCATCGATCCACACCATGGCCGACCTCGCTGGCAAGAAGGCCGGTTACACCGCGCCGAGGTCGACGAGCGACGTGCTGCTGCACTTGGCGCTCAAGGAGTCGAACCTCGGCGGCAAGGTGGAAACCGTAGCGACCGGCGGCTTCGGGCCCGGTTTGACGGCGCTCGAAACCGGCGCCATCCAGGCCGCACCGCTCATCGATCCGATCCTGACGCTGCAGCCGGAAAAATTCCGCGTCATCATGCATTTTGCCGACCTGATCCCGCGCATGACGTGGCTCGTCGGCATCACGACGCGCGATTTTGCCAAGAAGAATCCGGAGTTGCTGCGCAAGCTCATCGCCGTGCGGCTTCGGGCGGTGAATTTCATCTATCAGAACCGTGACGAAGCGATGCGCATCTATGCCAAGGTCTGGCGCGAGGACCCGCAGAAAGTGGCGACCTATTTCCCGAAATATTTCGGCTATGACGGCGAGTGGACCCGCGGTGATTTCGAGAAAGCTGGTCTCGATAAAATGTCGGAAGGCTTGCAACTGGTTGGCGATGTCGAGAGGCCGGTCGATTGGAATGCGATGATCGATCAGGGCTTCTTGCCCAAGGACCTGCAGAAACCGCTGTGACGAACGGCGGATCTGCAACCGCGCCATTGAAAACCAGGGGGCACAGCATCCCGCTGCGCTTGACCAAGGTGGGAGTGACGCGCGCGGCACTGGTTGCCGGCGCGTTTGCGGCGCTCGAAATCCTGTGTCGACTGGGAACCATCCCGCGCGCGACGATGATTCCGCCGAGCGAGATGCTCGCCGCCTTGTGGCAGATCCTCAAGAGCGGCCGCGCCAATGCTGATATCGCCTTCACTATCGTCAATACGCTCGCGGCGATAGCAGTGTCAGTCGTGCTGGGCTTCTGGCTCGGCGCGCTGCTTCACGCGCTGCCGCGTGCGCGCCGGGTATTCGAGCCACTGTTGTCTGCGTATTACGCCGTGCCGGTCTTTATCTTTTACCCGCTGCTCATTGTCGCGTTCGGCGTCGGCCGTGGCGCGCTGATCGCCATGGGGGCGATGTTCGGCATCGTGGCGATGATCGTGAATACGATAATCGGGCTCGATCGCGTGCCGCGCGTCGTCGGTCGCACCGCGACTGTCATGCGGCTCGATCCGATTCGCAGGCTGCTATTGATGCGCCTGCCAGCGGCCGCGCCGCACCTCGTCACCGGCATTAAGCTTGCAGTCGCCTACTCGGTGATCGGGATCGTCGCCGGCGAATTCATCCTGGCGACGGCGGGCATCGGCAAGCGGATTGCGTTCGGCTATCAGGATTTCGACAACAAAACGATGTACGGCATGCTGTTGCTGTTGTTGCTGCTGGTGACCCTCGTCAACGGCGCGTTGTCACACTGGGAGAAGCGTCTGCATCGTCGCTTCGGTCGGCAATGAAACCGCAACACTATGATGCCGTGTTGCTGCTCGCCGGCTTCCTCGTCTGCTGGCAGCTGCTTTATCTGATCGCTGGCCCGGACGTGGTTTCTCCGCCGGTGGCGACGCTCATGCGGGCTGCTGCGCTGTTAGGGACCGAGGATTTCTGGCACGATGCGGCGAGTACGGGGGCGGCTTTTGCCTATGCGTGCGCCATCGGCATCGTCGGTGGGCTGGTGTTTGGGCTTGTGGTGGGCCTCAGCCGCTTCGCCGCCGAGGTCGCCGATCCGATCCTCGGCACCGTCTACTCGATCCCCAAGATCACGCTTTACCCGATCATTCTCCTGATTTTCGGTTTGAGCCCGGCCGCGCAGATCGCATTCGGCGTCATCCACGGCATATTCCCAGTGGCCATTTTCACCATGAACGCGGTTCGCAACGTTGCGCCAGTGCACCGCCGGACCGCGAAAGCACTGCGGCTTTCGGGGTGGGCGACAATCGCAACCGTGCTGGCGCCGGCGGCGATCCCGGAAATTCTCTCCGGCGTGCGCATTGGCATTGCCGTGACGCTGCTCGGCATCCTGATCGGCGAACTGTTCGCCTCATCGTCCGGCATCGGCTACGCCTTGATCCGGGCGACTGAACGCCACAACGTCGTCGATATCTTCGCGCTGACGCTGCTGTTGTTTCTGTTTGCGGTCGCGATCAACACGCTGCTGCATGCGGGCGAGCGGCGGGTCAGCCATCAGGTTTAAACGTGACAGCGAGCCGATATGAAAACCAGCGAGCAGCGGATTCTCACCACCCATGTCGGCAGCCTGCCGCGCACCGAGGCGGTGGTGCGGCTTCTCGAGGCGCGCGAAGGCCGGGCCGCCTACGACGCCGCGGAATTCGACCGGACAACCCGGCGGGCGGTGCTCGATATCGTCAAGCGGCAAGCCGAGATCGGGGTCGACATCGTCAGCGATGGCGAGACCAGCAAGATCAGCTACGCGACCTATGTGCACGACCGGCTCGCCGGTTTCTCGGAGGAAGGGACGCCCGGGCCGCCAAAGCCGCACCTCGATGTCGCGGCGTTTCCCGAGTTTCGCAAAAGGATGGCGCAGTTTACCGGCGCGCAGCGCTTCAGGCGCGTCACCTGCGTCGGCCCGATCAAAGTCCAGAATCGCGAGGCACTTGCGCGCGACCTCAACAACATGCGCGCGGCGGTCGACGCGGCGAGACCAGTTGAAGGCTTCCTCAACGCCGCTTCGCCCGGCGTGGTCGCGAGCTTTTTGCCCAACAGCTTTTATCCGTCGCACGAGGCCTATATCGAGGCCATCGCCGACGCGATGCAGGAGGAGTATGCGGCGGTCGCGGCCGCGGGCTTTATTCTTCAGCTCGATTGCCCCGATCTCGCGATGTCGCGCCACACCGGCTTTCAGGATCTGAGCGAAACCGAGTTTCTCAAGCGCGCCGCGTTCCACGTCGAGGCGCTCAACCACGCGCTCGCCAAAGTGCCGGCAAACATGGTGCGTATGCACGTTTGCTGGGGCAACTACGAGGGACCGCACACCCACGACATCGATTTCCGGAAGATCGTCCAAATCGTGCTCGGCGCCAACGTGCAGGGCATTGCGCTCGAAGCTGCCAATCCGCGCCACGCTCATGAATGGGCAGTGTGGAAGGAGGTCAAGCTTCCGGAGGACAAGGTGCTATTGCCGGGCGTCATCGATACTTCGACCAATTACGTTGAACATCCCGCGCTGGTCGCCGAGCGCATCGTCCGCTTCGCCGAGATCGTCGGGCGCGAACGCGTCATCGCCAATACCGATTGCGGGTTCGGCACCGCGGCCGGTTCCGGCAAGCTCGATCCGGAGATTGCCTTCCTCAAGCTCGGCGCGCTCGTCGCCGGGGCAAAAGAGGCCAGCGACCGGCTGTGGGGGCGCGCTTAGCCGGACCGAACGGCTACGCCCACAATTTCTTGCTCGCGATCGCCGCACCTTCGACTAGCGCTCGTAACTTGGCCCAGGCGACATCAGGATGCACTTCATCGCCGGCGCCCGATGTGCCGAAGCCGCAGTCGGTGCCGGCGATCACACGCTCGCGTCCGACCGCTTCGGCAAAGCGCTCAAGGCGTTGCGCCACGAGTTCGGGGTGCTCGACCAGGTGGATGCAATGCGACACCACACCCGGTATCAAAATCTTATCGTCCGGCAGCTTGGCGTCGCTCCATAGCTCCCACTCGTGCTCATGGCGTGGATTGGCGGCTTCGAAGACGTATGCGCCGGCGTTCACTTGCAGCAGCAAATCGATGAAATCCTTCAGCTCGAAATCGAACACCCGCGGGGCGATGTTGACGCTGTAGCAGGTGTGAAAGCGCACGCGCTCCGGTGGGATGCCGCGCAGCGCATAATTGAGCGCCTCGACGCGCAACGCCATGAACTTCCGGCAATCGTCTATCGAGGCATCGGGCGTGCGATTGTAGTGCGTCGCCATACGCGGATCGTCTATCTGAAGCACGAAACCAGCTTCGACGATGGCCATGTATTCGACGCGCATCGCGTCCGCCAGCGCGGTCAAATATTCCTCGCCGGTGCCGTAATGTTGATTTTCGTAATACAGCTCCAAGTTCGACGGTGAGATCGCGGTAAGGAAGGTGTCCTGCGCCTTCGCGTCCTTAAGCGCCGCTTTTAGATTGTCGATATCCGCGCGAAGCTCCTCCTGACCCACGTAGGCGACGGGGCCGCTGCACACCCATGCCTTGGGCCGCACCGTGCGTTTGGCGACGAGCCCGGAAGACCTGGCTGCCAGCATGACACGCATGTCTTCGTAGGCGCCTGGAAAAGCGAGCGAGTCGCGGGTGGCGCCGCGAAAGCGGACCGGGCTGTCGATTTCTTCCAATCCGGAAAGGCGCGCGCGCGCATAGGCCATCCAGCTGACTTTGCTGTGCTCGCCGTCATTGATGATATCGAGACCGGCGGCAGCTTGCCGCGTTGCGATTTCGGCGATGGCGCGCCGCACCCGCTCGGTCAAAGCGAGAGGGTCGTAGCTCTTGCCGAGTTCCTTGGCATTGAGTGCTTCGACCAGGTCGGCCGGCCGCGGCAGGCTCCCGGTATGCGTGGTGAGAATCCTGGTGTCGCTTCGCTTCATGCGTACTGCAATAACATCCGCACGATGCGACTGTCCAAAGGGGCGATGACATTGCGTCTTAGGTCATTGCGCGGGAAGCGGTGATCCGAGGTTCTGCGCCGCCGTGATGATCCACGACCGATAGCGAATAAGTGGCGTAATACCGGTGAGGCCGCCGCACCCGCCGGTGAGTTTCGGCCCCGTTGACCAACTCACCACACCGAGGATGGCGAGCGTGCCGTCGTGATCGCGAAATGCCGGTGCGCCGGAATCGCCGGCGCAGGCGCCAAGGCCCGGGCTATCGCCTTTGGTGCGTGGATCGAACAGCCGTAGTTGCAGTGTATTGGGCGTTCCGGTCGCGATCAGCGTTGCGGCCCGCACGGTGCCGCCGGTACGGCCGTCGCCGCGCACGGTGACGCCGTAACCGGCTACAACGATTCTGTCGCCCGCTACCGCGGGCGATGTTGCGTCGTCGAGCGGAGCCGACGGGATTTTCTCCGGCAACGGTTGATGGAGTTTAGCCAGCGCGACGTCGGCGGTGGCGAGATGGCCGAACAGTCTTTTGAGATCGAATTGCGGATCGCGTTCGATGCGGGAGATGTCCTTGAGTTGCGGCGCGCCGGCGCTCCACACGTCAGCCAGTTTGTAATCCGACCCCGGCTGAACGCAGTGTGCGGCTGTGAGCAGTAGATCGCGCGCAATCGCGGTTGCGGTGCAGGCGGTTCCATGGGAGCCGAGGATCATCACCACCGAGCGCCCAGCGCCGCCCGCGGCCGGCGCGGCGCCGCCCACCATGGCTCTGGCGGGCGTTATGGCACCCGCCGCTGCCAATAGACACAGTGCGACCGCCCGTGCCGCTATACTATCGACGACCGACATCTCACCTGTTCCCTGAATCTTCCTTAGCCGGACCAGCGATTTGAGGCTCAAAAACTTGCCCCAAAACAGCCGCTCGGGCAGTGTTTCCTTATGCGACATTCGGGTCGAATCATGCACGCCATCGCGCGAATTGCTATTATGCTGCAGATCGTGTGGCTGGCGGCCGCTGCGCATGCCGGCGGACCGGTCCGGCCGCTGCATCCGCGCATTGTGCCGGTGACGGGGTATGCGTGTCTTGGTCAAAAAGAGCGCCGGGCCGCCAACGAAAGCGGCAAGATAATTCATCTCGCCACCGCGATACGCTCAGCCAAGAAACGAATGCCGGGCGCGGTCGTACGCGCGCGGTTGTGCCGCGATAAGGATGAACTGGTCTATGTGCTGACAGTCCTGGCGCGCGATGGCAAAGTGGCGCGACTGACCGTCGACGCCATCAAAGGCACCGTGGTCGGCAACCGCTGAGGAGCTTTTTTCGTTGCGCCTGCTTGTGATCGAGGACGATCCTGACCTCAATCGGCAGCTTTCGACCGCGCTGACCGATGCCGGCTACGCCGTCGATCGGGCGTTCGACGGCGAGGAGGGGCATTATCTGGGTGACAGCGAGCCCTACGACGCCATCATCCTCGATATCGGGCTGCCGAAGATGGATGGCATTTCGGTCCTGGAAGGGTGGCGCCGCGCCGGGCGCACCATGCCGGTGCTCATTCTCACCGCCCGCGACCGCTGGAGCGACAAGGTCCAGGGTTTTGATGCGGGCGCCGACGACTATGTGGCGAAGCCGTTTCATCTTGAAGAAGTGCTGGCGCGCGTGCGCGCTTTGCTGCGGCGCTCGGCCGGACACGCCAAGAGCGAGTTCACCTGCGGCTCCGTGCGGCTCGATACCAGAACGGGGCGTGTCGCCGTCGACGGCAATCCCGTCAAACTCACGTCGCATGAATACCGGCTGCTGTCTTATCTGATGCACCACACCGGACGCGTGGTATCGCGCACCGAACTCGTCGAACATCTGTACGACCAGGATTTTGACCGCGACTCCAATACCATCGAGGTCTTCGTCGGCCGCATCCGCAGAAAGCTCGGCGTCGACGTGATCCAGACGGTGCGAGGCCTTGGCTATCTGCTCACGCCGCCCGATGCGCGCTAACTCGCTCGCACTGCGCTTGTTCATTTGGGCGGCCGGGTGGACGCTGATCATCCTCATCGTCACCGGTATTGCACTGTCGACGCTCTATCGCCACGCCGTCGAGCGCGCGTTCGACCGGCGCCTCGATGTCTATCTGCGCACACTGGTGGCAGACGTTGCATCGCCCGAGGAAGGCGGTGACAAGTTTCCGCAGTCGATCGGCGAGCCGCTGTTTGAACTGCCGCTGTCGGGCTGGTACTGGCAGGTCACGCGGCTCGATGCGAAAGCACCGCAGGTGCGCTCCTCGCGATCGCTGTGGGACTCGGCGTTGCCGCATCTCGACAGCGGTCCATCTGCCGCCGACGCCGAGTACCGGCAGGGCTATGCGCCGGGCCCCGAGGGTCAGACGCTTCGCCTGGTCGAACGCAACATCGATCTTGGCGACGAGGGCAAGTACCTGATTGAAGTGGCGGGCGACGCCTCCGAGATCGACGACGAAACGCGCAGCTTCGACCGCGCGATCGGCGCAACCTTCGCGGCGCTGACGTTGGCGTTGCTGCTGACCACGGCGCTGCAGGTGCGTTTCGGCCTGGCGCCGCTGACCCGTATCTCGCAGCGTCTCGCGGCGATCCGCTCCGGCCGCGCCGAGCGCCTGGAAGGGCAGTTCCCGATGGAGATTGCGCCATTGGCGCGCGAAACCAATGCGCTGATTGACGCCAACCGCGAAATTGTCGAACGCGCGCGCATGCATGTCGGCAATCTGGCGCACGCGCTCAAGACGCCGCTTTCCGTGATCGTGAACGAGGCGGCGGCGCGCGGTGACGACCCACTGGCGCAGAAAGTGCGCGAGCAGGCCGAAATCATGCGCGATCAGGTATCGCGCCAGCTTGAACGCGCGCGGCTCGCCGCCCGCCTCACTGTTGTGGGTACGCTCACCGACGTTTCGCCGGTGGTCACTGCGCTCGCACGCACCATGGAAAAGCTTCATCGCGATCGCGACATCGCCATCGCGGTCGATGTTCCCGAGCGTGCCTTCTTCCGCGGCGAGCAGCAGGACCTTGAAGAAATGATCGGCAATCTGGTCGACAACGGCTGTAAATGGGCTCAGTCGCGCGTCGCCATCGAGGTGATTGCCGACCACGGCGCGGGGGCGGCCGACAAGGGTCAGCGCGGCCCGAGAGGCGACAGCGCGGAGGATGGCGACAAGCGGCGCGTGCGCATTATTGTCGACGATGACGGGCCCGGGCTTTCGCCGGGCGAGCGCGAGCAGGCAGCCTTGCGCGGTCAGCGGCTTGACGAAACCAAACCCGGCTCTGGCCTCGGCCTTTCCATCGTGGTCGAACTCGCCAATCTCTACAGCGGCGTGCTCACGCTCGGCACCGCGCCGATCGGCGGCCTGCGCGCGGAGCTGGCGTTGCCGGCGGGCTGAGCCAGGTCCAAGGCGGCCTTTTCGTCGTCCGCAGCGGTCCTTGTACCGGCGCGCGCAACACGCCAGCATGTCGCCTAACGACGCCTAAAGGGGGAGGGTCTGCCCATGCCGTTATCTCGCCGCCGTCTGTTTGCCGCCGCAGGTTCGACAGTTCTCGCAGGCGCCGTCGGCGCACCCGTTGTCGCACGCGCCCAGCAGGCGGAATGGACCTATAAATACGCTAACAATCTTCCCGCGCCCCACCCGATGAATGTGCGGGCACGCGAGATGGCGGCCGCGATCAAACAGGAGACCAGGGGCCGCTTCGACCTGCAGATATTTCCATCGAGCCAATTGGGTTCCGACACCGATACGCTGAGCCAGCTCCGCTCCGGCGGCGTAGAATTCTTCACACTGTCGGGGCTGATTCTCTCGACGCTCGTCCCGGCGGCCTCGATCAACGGCATGGGCTTCGCGTTTCCGAGCTACGACACGGTTTGGAAGGCCATGGACGGCGAACTCGGCGCTTACATTCGCTCGCAGATCGCGAAGGCCAATCTCGTCGTGCTGGAGAAGATTTGGGATAACGGTTTCCGCCAGACCACAACATCGACCAAACCAGTTGCGACGCCGGCGGACTTCCACGGCATGAAGCTTCGCGTCCCGCCGTCGCCGCTCTGGACATCGATGTTTGAAGCGTTCGGTGCCGCGCCGGCCTCGATCAATTTCAACGAAGTCTATTCGGCGCTGCAGACCAAGATCGTCGACGGTCAGGAGAACCCACTGGCTATCATCTCGACCGCCAAGCTCTACGAGGTGCAGAAATATTGCTCGCTGACAAACCACATGTGGGACGGTTTCTGGTTTCTGGCCAACAAACGCGCCTGGGAGGCGCTTCCCGAAGACGTGCGCGCCATTGTGGCCAAGAACGTCAATGCTGCCGGCGTGAAGGAACGCGACGACGTCGCCAAGCTCAACGCCTCGCTACAGCATGATCTCGCGGCCAAGGGCCTCATATTCAACAAGCTCGACCCGGCACCGTTTCGCAATGCGCTTCGGGCCGCGGGTTTCTACACCGACTGGAAGAAGAAATACGGCGACGAGGCCTGGGCGATCCTCGAAAAGGCCGTAGGTAAGCTTGCGTGACTGCGAGGGAGCGATCGCAGTCGCGGCCACCAGGCGTGATTGGGGCGCTTGAAAGATGGCTCGGTTGGTTCGTTGAGCCTGTTGCCGCGATCCTGGTCATCGCCGAGGTCTTGATCCTGTTCAGCGGCGTCGTTGCCCGCTACGTCTTCGGCCATCCGCTGGTGTGGTCGGACGAGCTGGCTTCGATTTTATTCCTGTGGCTCGCCATGTTTGGTGCGGTGATTGCGTTGCGCCGCGACGAGCACATGCGGATGTCGGCGGCTGTTACTAAATTGCCGGCCGCGTCGCGGACGGTTTTCGAGATGTTTGCGTCCGGGGCGTCGCTTGCATTCCTCGTTCTCATCCTGTGGCCGGCCTGCGAGTATGCGATCGAGCAGGTGCCGATCACGACACCGGCCTTGCAGATAACGGATGCCTGGCGCGCTGCAGCATTGCCGAGCGGCGTTGCTCTGATGGCCGTTTTTGCGCTGCTGCGGCTTGTCAGGGCCGGTGAGCGACAAGCTGTCGCCATCGCGCTCGGCGCTGTTGCTGTGACTGTGGCGCTGTTTTGGCTTGCCGGGCCGGCGTTGCGGCCGCTCGGCAATCTCAATTTACTGATCTTCTTCGTCGGTGTCGTCGTCGCCGCGGTGTTCGCCGGCGTGCCGATCGCCTTCGCATTCGGCCTCGCGGTGTTTGGCTATTTGGCGCTGACGACGCACACGCCGCTCTCGGTCCTGGTCGGGCGCATGGATGAGGGTATGAGTCATCTCATTTTGCTTGCGGTGCCGTTGTTCGTGTTTCTCGGCCTGCTCATCGAGATGACCGGCATGGCGCGCGCCATGGTCGCGTTCCTGGCAAGCTTGCTCGGACACGTGCGCGGCGGCCTGCACTACGTGTTGGTTGCGGCGATGTATCTGGTGTCCGGCATTTCGGGCGCCAAGGCTGCCGACATGGCGGCCGTGGCGCCGGTGCTGTTTCCGGAAATGATCGCGCGCGGCGCCAAACCCGGTGACCTCGTAGCCTTGCTAGCCGCTACCGGCGCGCAGACCGAAACTATTCCGCCGAGCCTCGTGCTCATCACCATCGGCTCGGTGACAGGCGTATCGATCGCTGCGCTATTCACCGGCGGTCTTTTGCCGGGAATCGTGCTCGCGGCGCTGTTGTGCCTCGTCGTCCGCTGGCGCTATCGGGACGAAGATATGGGCCATGGCTGCAAGGCGACGAAGCGTGAGATCGGCCGCACGTTTTTGATTGCGCTGCCGGCACTGGCGCTGCCGTTTTTGATCCGCGCCGCGGTGGTCGAAGGCGTCGCCACCGCCACCGAAGTCTCTACAATTGGTATCGCCTATTCGGCAATCGTTGGGCTTCTGCTCTATCGCCGCTTCGACTGGGCGGCGCTGCGGCCTATGCTGGTCTCGACCGCGTGCCTGTCGGGCGCGATCCTGCTCATCATCGGCACAGCGACCGGAATGGCGTGGGGCCTGACCCAGTCGGGATTCTCGCGCTCACTCGCTGCGGCCATGACCGGGCTGCCGGGCGGCTCTGCCACCTTCATGGTGGCCTCGATCGCAGCCTTTGTCGTGCTGGGCTCGGTTCTCGAAGGGATTCCGGCAATCGTTTTGTTCGGCCCGCTGTTGTTTCCGATCGCCAAGGCGGTCGGCATTAACGAGGTTCACTATGCGATGGTCGTCATCCTCGCCATGGGTATCGGCTTGTTCGCGCCGCCGTTCGGAGTCGGCTACTACGCCGCTTGCGCCATAGGGCGTGTCGACCCCGCCGCGGGCATGCGGCCGATCTGGGCCTATATGCTGGCGCTGGTGGCCGGCACTGTCATCGTCGCGGCAGTGCCGTGGATTTCGGTCGGATTTTTGCGCTGAAGCGTCAGCCCCATAATTCCTTCGACGCGATGCGCGCGCCGTCGGTCATCGCCTTGAACTTCGCCCAGACGATCGAGGGGTGCACCTCCTTGGAACCGGCGAAGGTGGCAAAGCCGCAATCGGTGCCGGCGATCACGTTCTCACGGCCGACCACGTTCGCATAGCGTACGATGCGCTCGGCAACGAGCTCGGGATGCTCGACCAAAACGGTGGAGTGCGAAATCACGCCGGGGATCAGGATCTTGCCGTCCGGGAGCTTCGCGGTTTTCCAGACTTTCCATTCGTGCTCGTGACGCGGATTGGCGGCCTCGAGCGAGTAGGCGCCGGCTCGGATTTTCAGAAGGATGTCGACAATATCCTTGAGCTCCATGTCGTGGATGCGCGGTCCCATATTGATGCCGTAGCAGGTATGGAAGCGGACCTTTTCGGGCGGGATGTCGCGCAACGCGTGATTGAGCGCCTCGACACGGACTTCCGCCCAGCGGCGGCAGTCGGCGATGCTCGATTCGGGATGGATGATGTAGTAGGTGACCAGCCGCGGGTCGTCGATCTGCAGCAGCAACCCCGCGTCGACGATGGCGCGGTATTCCTCGCGCATCGCGTCGGCGATCGCGAAGACGTACTCTTCCTGCGTCTTGTAGAAGGCGTTGCGTTGCCAGTCCTCGATGTTGGACGGCGAGATCGCCGGCATGAATGCTTCTTCGACTTTGACGCCGCCGAGCGCAGCCTTGAAATTGTCGATGTCACGCTTGAGCCGGGTGTGGCCCTTGTAGGTAATTGGCCCGGTGCAGACCATGTGCGGATGGCGCGAGGCGGCATGCGTCTGCGCGTAGAATTCAGGAAATGACAATCCCTCGCGCGATGTCGACCATTGATTGCGCGGTCCGGCGGCGGTGTCGAGTTCATAGCCGCCGAGCCGCTCGTTGATGTAGCTGACAAAGCTCGGCTTGCCATATTCGCCATCATCGACCACGTCGATGCCGAGTTCGACCTGTTTTTGGACGATGCCGGCGACGGCGTCGCGCAATTGTGTCGCGGTTGCTGGCGCGTCGAGCGCCTTTGCGCCGTCGCGTTCGACGAGCGCAAGCAGGTCGGCCGGCCGCGGCAAGCTGCCGGCGTGGGTGGTGAGAATCCGATCGGTGCTGTGTTTCATTTACTGGATCTGCATATGGAATTCACGGACAAACGGCGCGGCGTCTTTGACGGTGTCGGCGATCACCTGGCCAAACTCCTCGGGCGAATCCGAGGCTGGAATATTGCCGGCCTTCTCGAGGAATTGCCGGTATTCGCTCGACTGCACAATCGCGACAATGTGCCGATTGAGAAGATCAACAATGGACTTCGGCGTACCGGCCTTGGCGCAGACGCCAAGCCAAGCATAAGGCGTCAGTTGATAGCCGAGTTCGGTCAACGTGGGGACATCGGGAAAGCTTTTGAGGCGCTGCGGGCTTGTGGTCGCCAGCACTTTCATCTTGCCGCTTTGATAGAATGGTCCGATGGCGATTGGCGGACCGACCTGAAAATGGACACGTCCGGCCAGCATTTCCTGCGTGATCTCGTTGGCGCCCTTGAATGGCACCTTGGTCATCCGGATGCCGACGGTCTTTTCCAATTCGTGCGCGACCAGTTCCTGCGTCGAGCCGGCGCCGACGGTGCCATAGAGAATGTCGCCGGGATGCGCCTTGGCGTAATCCACAAACTCCTTGAACGTATCGACCGGAACTGATTTGGCGAGCCCCATCAGGTAGTAATATTTCGACACCAGCGTGATCGGTGCAATGTCGGCGAGCTTGTAGGACACGTTTTTGTACAACAGCGTGTTGATAGCGTCGAAATAGGTGCAAAACGACAGGCTATAACCGTCCGCAGGCTGCGCCAGCACGTCGTTGAGCGCGATCATCCCGCCGGCGCCGGGCTTGTTCTCGACATAGACTTTCTGACCGAGCTGCGTACCGAGGCGATCGGCGATAAAACGCGCCGGAATGTCGGTCGGTCCGCCGGCAAGAAAGCCGACGACGAGTTTCACCGGGCGGGCCGGATAGGTCTGGGCTGCCGCGGGGCCGGCCAGGCCGCTGAAGACCATCGCGGCAGCGATGCCGCCGAGCAGAGTGAACACTTGCCGTGGGACAAGCGCCGGCCACGCGTGTGCAGGCATGGTGCTGCTATTCCAGCGTCACGTGGGCAGAAACGATAACCTTCTTCCAGCGATCGACTTCGTCGTGAAAATAGGCCGCGGTCGCCTGCGGCGTGCCACCGGCCGGCTCGGCCGACAACGTGGCGAAACGTGCCTGAACGGTCGGATCGTGCAGCGCCTCGTTTACACCGGCATTGATTTTGTCGACGATCGCCGCTGGTGTCTTCGGCGGTGCGGCTAGCGCAAACCAGGTCACAGAGGCGAAGCCCGGCAGGGTTTCGGCAATGGTCGGCACGTTCGGCAGTGTTTTAAGTCGTTCCGGCGCGGCGACCGCAATGAGCTTCAGCTTTCCCGCCTTCACGAATTGCATCGACACGCCGAGATTGTCGAACATTGCATCGACGCTGCCTGAAACCAGATCGTTGAGCGCTGGCGCCGAGCCGCGATACGGCACGTTCTGCAACTTGACGTTCGCCATCAGCTGAAACAGCTCGGATGTCAGATGCGAGGTCGTCCCGTTGCCCTGGGTCGCAGACGTGATCTTGCCGGGATTGGCCTTCGCGTAGGCGATGAAATCTTTGACACTGTCGGCTTTGATCTTGTCCGGGTTGACCACGAGCGCATTCGAGACGCGGCCCATCACCACGATCGGCACGAATTGCAACGGGTCGAACTCAAGGTGCTTGTAAAGGTTCTGATTGACGACGAGTGGCCCTGGCGGCGATGCCAGCAGCGTGTAGCCGTCTGGATCGGACTTGGCGACGACCTCGGCGCCGACGTTGCCGCCGGCGCCGCTGCGGTTCTCGATGATCACCGACTGCCCCCATTTGCGCGACAGCCAATCGGCGAGGATGCGCGGCATGACGTCGGCGGTGCCTCCGGCGGGGTAGGGCACCACGATCTTGACGACATGATTGGGATAATTCTGCGCGCGCGCCGGGGGCGCTGCGAACGCCAGTCCGCCGGTCAGACCCAGCATCATTGCTAATTGTGCAGCGTGTCGGAATGAAAAGCGGCGCATGTTTCCTCGTCGTCGTATCGCGGTCGCGATCGGGCCGGGCGGCTTGATCGGCTCGCAAAACTCTCGGGTTGAGGCCGTAACCTTAGCCAGCACGCCTTACCCCGGCAATGGACGCACCGCCGCATCGCCGGCTCGGAGCGGTGCACCATATCCGCATTCCGACCGCAGAACTTCTGGGCGCCGCCGACCGGCGCCGGTGTTCCCGTGAAGGCCACCGAGGCCGACCTTTCCAGGCATCACTAATCGTGGCGAAAATACGCTTACCTCATTGAATTAACGACGGTTTACGTAACGGCTTCTTAAGCTGGCGGAGGCTACAAAGCCGACGGTTCAATCCAGCCAGCGGTGTACCGATGACAATAGATGGGTCATCCATCGTACGGCTGCGGGAATACCTGCAATGCCTGTCGCCGGAAGCGCGAGCGAAGCTCATTGCGGAGCTTGAGCTCGCGCAATTGCGCGGCGAGAACGTTGCAGGCAGCGAATTGGTACTGCGGGAACTGCGTCAGACGATCAGGTCCGTCGGACAGCCGGTGCCGCGGATCGGCGATGCTGCCCGCCGCTTCTTTATGCCGCTTGAGCCGCTTCTGACTGACGGACCCGCGGATCATAAGCGCCTCGGACGGATAGCCCGTATTTCGCTTGAGCCGATCTGGCAGTGGATTTGCCGCGATCTGATGCCCGCGGAAGCAAATGCGTTCAGCCATGACATCAACCGCGCGCTGCTCGCGGGCGACGGCGTCAAAGTCGAGCAGATGACTCGCGCGCTGCATGACCGTTCAATCCAGCACATGAACGCCGCGATCGCGGCGGCGGAGTCGGACGAAAAAGCGCGGCGTCGTTTTTCCGTTCAGGTTGGCACGCCGCGGGCCGTCGAAGACGTGACGACGCTCGCGCACATACTTGCCATTCGCGACGTGCTCGGTGATGTGGCGCGACGGTTGCCCGACCAATTCCGAATGTTTGAAATCGAGCATGCCCCTCAGGTGAAGGCCCTTTTCGACAGCTTCTCAGCTGAGAAGTCCGCTGCATTTGCTGCGCCGCAACGGTCCGACATTCTGCTCTACGGACTGATCATAGTGTCCAACCGCATGGCCGCTCCGTGGCAGCTGTTACGCCTAGCCACCTTTGCGGCCGAAACGGACGAAACCGCTAGAATTGCCGCGACACCCTATGCCGTCGCGGTCAAGATCGTGCTCAGCGATCTGGAGTATGCGGTGAGCGAACTGCGGTCGGAACTTAAGGTCGGCCGGCCGGTCGCCGCATTGCTCAAGACCCTTCATGACGGGGCGCGCGGCATGCGCACCGAAATGGATCTGTCCGCGGATTCACCGTGGAGTCGGCGCTTGGCATCGATCCGCAGCGCTGTGGCGAATATGCTGACGGCCGAGATCGAGACAACACCGGGCCGTGTCCGCCGCCTGTTACGGCCACGTCCTGCTAAGGAGATCGTGGCAGGCTCGCTGCTCGATGCCATCGACGTCCAGGAAGTCGAGACACGGATCGAGCTCATTGCCGCGTGCCGGCATTATGGGGGCGAACTCGCGGTCAGCGAAGTGACGCTGCGTACCTATTCCGAGATCACGCAATATCTGGAAACCGGCACCAGAATTCTGCTGGATGCGTTGCGTCATGCCGATGAGGCCGAGCGGCCATTCCGCCACTCGCAGCTCGACGCCGCGATTCGCTTTTGCCGATCGGTATTCAGTCCTGACTATGCCGCGCTGCTGGCCAAGGCCGTGGACGTCGCGTTGCAAGGCGGAGCCCCTGATCGGCGGGCAGCCCGGGCGTGAGCCGCGCCGCCGCCGCCGTATCACGCCCGGCAGACGGCACGCTGCTGCAGTGCGTAATTGCCGCGCCGACGATCCCATTGCAGCCGTATTCGGGCCGTGATGTAAACACGGGGCGCAACCGCGACCAGCGGTCCTGGCGGCCGGCGCCCCTGCGTGCCTCGTACGGACCTTGGCAGGCGCCGAACGGATGATGACATAGTCCCAGATGCTCTGGATTATCTTCGCATTGATGAGCGCTGCGGCCGTCGTCGCCGTTTTATGGCCTTTGACACGCAAGCCGCGTGGCCCGGGGCAGGAGGGCAGCGACGTCTTCGTTTACCAGGATCAGTTGACTGAAATTACCCGTGACCGCGGTGCCGGGCTGATCGGGGAGTCCGAAGCCGAAGCTGCGCGAATCGAGGTGTCGCGCCGGCTGTTGGCCGCCGCTGACGCGCAGCCGGCACTGCCGTCGCCGCAGCCGTTGTGGCACCGCCGCGTCGCGGCAGTTACCGTCTTGATCGTTCTGTTGCTCGTGCCAGTCGCCCTTTATGGGGCGCTCGGGTCGCCGAGCATCCCCGGCCAGCCGGCCTTTGCGCGCACCACGGCTTCGCCGGACCATCAATCGATCGAGGGGCTGATTGGGCAGGTGGAGGAACACCTCGCGAAGAACCCCAATGACGGCGCCGGCTGGCAGGTCATTGCTCCGGTGTATATGCGGCTCGGCCGTTACGATGATGCCGTGATGGCGCTGCGCAAATCGCTGGCGCTCAATGGCGAAAGCGCGATGCGCGATTCCGATCTTGGCGAGGCACTGGCCGCCGCCGCCAACGGCGTTGTGACGGACGAGGCCAAAAAGCTTTTCGTCCGCGCAGTTGCGCTCGACGCCAAGGATTCGAAGGCGCGTTATTTCCTCGGTCTCGCCGACGAGCAGGACGGCAATCGCGAAGCGGCGGCGGAGAAGTGGCGCGCTTTGCTCAAGGATGGGCCACCGAACGCGCCGTGGGTCGGTTTCGTGCGTGAGGCCCTGGCGCGGGTCACCGGGCAGCCGGTGCCGCCTGGGGAACCCGGGCCGACTGCGGCCCAAGCGGCGGCCGGTGCGGCAATGCCCGCGGCACAGCGCGAGCAGATGGTGCGCGGCATGGTGACGAAACTTGCCGACCGTCTGCACGCGGACGGCAACGATGTCGATGGCTGGCTGCGTCTTGTTCGCGCTTACGTGGTGCTCGGCGATCAACAGAAGGCCAAGGGCGCTGTCGCGGCCGCCAGGCGCGCGCTCGATCAACATCCCGAGCAAGTCAGGCGCATCGATGACTTGGCCAAGACTCTCGGACTCCAAGGCTGAACCGCTATGATGCGCTGGAGACCATGCCAATGACCCGCAAGCAGCGACGCCTGGTTCTGATCGGCAGCGCAGTCGGCGTGCTGGCGGTTGCCGTTGCGCTCATGCTCAACGCGTTTCGCGGTTCGATCGCTTTCTTCGCTTCGCCGACCGACGTGGTGGCGAAGCACATTGGTCCTGGCACGCGCATACGCCTTGGCGGGCTGGTCAAGACGGGTAGCCTTGTACGGGCCGATGGCCTGCGCATCAGCTTCGAAGTCACCGACGGCAAGAGCGAAATTCCTGTACAGTACGATGGCGTCCTGCCCGATCTGTTCCGCGAAGGGCAGGGGGTGGTGGCCGAGGGCACGCTCGACGGCTCCGGCACGTTCGACGCCGACACGATTCTCGCCAAGCATGACGCGACCTATATGCCCAAGGAGGTCGTCGACGCCTTGAAGAGATCGGGGCATTGGAAGGACGAGTACGAGCAGCGGGCCTCGTTGCCGAATACCGGAGCCAACAAGTGATCCCAGAGCTTGGTCATTATGCCTTGATACTGGCTCTGGGCGTTGCCCTGGTCCAGGGCACGATGCCGATTGTCGGCGCGCGCAGCAACGATCGGTTGCTGATGAGCATGGCGGTGCCGGCGGCGCTTGCCCAATTCGTGCTCATAGCGATCGCTTTTCTAGCGCTTACCGAATGCTACGTGACGTCCGATTTCTCGGTGTTCAACGTCTACGAGAACTCGAACACCACGATGCCGCTGATCTACCGGTTGACCAGCGTCTGGGGAAACCACGAAGGCTCCATGATGCTGTGGGTCTCCATCCTGGTGTTCTTCGGGGCGCTGGTGGCGATTTTTGGCGGCAACCTGCCGACGGCGCTAAAGGCCAACGCGCTCGGCGTGCAGGCCTGGATCGCGGCCGCGTTCGAGCTGTTCATTCTGACCACCTCGAACCCATTCTTGCGCATCGCCAATGCGCCGTTCGAGGGGCGCGACCTCAATCCAATCCTGCAGGACCCCGGTCTCGCCTTCCATCCGCCGATGCTCTATCTCGGCTATGTCGGTTTTTCGATCACGTTTTCCTTCGCGATTGCTGCTCTGCTGGAAGGCCGGATCGACGCCGCCTGGGCGCGCTGGGTGCGGCCCTGGGTGCTCGTTGCCTGGATGTGTCTGACGCTTGGCATTGCCGGTGGATCGTACTGGTCCTATTACGAGCTCGGCTGGGGTGGTTTCTGGTTCTGGGATCCGGTCGAGAACGCGTCGCTGATGCCGTGGCTCGCCGGTACCGCGCTGCTGCATTCCGCTGTCGTGATGGAAAAGCGGGAAGCGCTCAAGGTCTGGACCGTGCTGCTCGCGATCCTCGCTTTCTCGTTGTCGCTGATAGGCACGTTTTTGGTGCGCTCGGGCGTGCTCACCTCGGTACATGCCTTCGCTACCGATCCGTCGCGCGGCATTTTCATTCTCGGCATCCTGATCGTCTTTATCGGCGGGGCGTTGTCGCTTTACGCGTGGCGCGCGCCGCTGCTCAAGCAAGGCGGCCTGTTCGCGCCGATCTCGCGGGAAGGTGCGCTCGTTTTCAACAATCTGTTCCTGGTCACGGC
This sequence comes from Xanthobacteraceae bacterium, assembly GCA_049300295.1. GTDB lineage: Bacteria > Pseudomonadota > Alphaproteobacteria > Rhizobiales > Xanthobacteraceae > BOG-931. The sequence continues at coordinate 19,651 of JBAQJL010000010.1, read as the reverse complement.
ATGTGCCACCGTACTGATCGGCACGCTCTATCCGCTGGCGCTGGACGCACTGACCAAGGAGAAGATCTCGGTCGGCCCACCGTTCTTCGACGCGACCTTCGGCCCATTATTCATCCCGCTGATGATCGCGATGCCGTTCGGACCGCTGATGGGCTGGAAACGCGGCGATCTCGTTGGCGCTGCGCAGCGTCTGCTGGCGGCAGCGATGCTTGCCGCTGTCGCCATGGCCGCGGCCTTTGCCGTGGAGCGAGGGGGGCCGGTGCTGGCGCCGTTCGGCATTGGTGTCGCCGTCTTTGTCATGGCAGGCGCGGTAACGGATATCGTCGAGCGAACCATGGTTTTGCGTCTGCCGCTGCGTGCGGCCGCCTCGCGCGCGATCGGGCTGCCGCGCTCGGCCTGGGGCACGGCGTTCGCGCATTTCGGCATCGGCGTCACGCTGCTGGGCATTGTCAGCGTCACGGCCTGGGGTAGCGAACACCTGGCCGAAATCAAGCGGGGCGGCAGCATCGACATCGCCAAGTACCGCGTGACGTTCGACGGCATTCTCAATCGAAACGGTTCGAACTATCAGGATCTGGTCGGGCATTTCACCGTGCATCGCGGCACTGAATTGATCGGCACCATGGAGCCAAGTCGGCGGACCTTCCCCGACCGCGGCATGGCGACGACCGAAGCCGCGCTGATGTCGCGCGGCGTCAGCCAACTCTATTTGTCGATTGGAGATCCGAACAAGGACGGCAGCCTGCCGGTGCGGCTTTATTTCAAGCCGTATGTCCTTTTGATCTGGCTCGGCGCGCTGTTCATGTTCTTTGGCGGAGCATTGTCGTTATCGGATCGGCGATTGCGCGTCGGCGCGCCGCGCCCGGCGAAGGTCAGGCCGGTGAAGCCCGCGCTGCAGCCGGCTGAGTGAACGCCATGAAGCTTCTTTACGCGCTGTCGCTGTTCGTCGCGCTCCTGGTCTCGTCGCACGCCTTCGCGGTCGAACCCGACGAGATTCTGTCAAATCCCACCTTGGAGGCCCGCGCACGCGCCATCTCAAAGCAGCTGCGGTGCATGGTGTGCCAGAACGAATCGATTGACGAGTCGGGGGCGCCATTGGCGCGCGATCTGCGCCTGCTTGTCCGTCAGCGCATCATGGCGGGCGACACCGATGCGCAAATCATCAATTTTCTCGTTTCGCGGTATGGCGAATTCGTCCTGCTTAAGCCGCCGCTGTCGTGGAATACGCTCGCCTTATGGGGCGCGCCCCCGGCTTTGCTGATCCTCGGCATTCTGATGATCGTTGTGGTTGAACGACGGCGTGCCGCGGGGCGGACCGCCGCGGAGGGTGCCATGCAGTTGAGTGCGGCCGAGGAAGACCGGCTCGCCGAGATATTGCACAGCGACACCGCCATCTGATCAGCCACCCGGTCAGGCTTTGTCAGCCACAAGAGGCCTGCCGACACTGACGATCCTATTGTGTTCATTCGAGAATTCCGCGCCGCGTAAAGATTACGAAATGTTAATGTTGCCGACAGAAGCCGGTAATGCGGCTTGGCCCATGGTCACCCTACAAACCCTAAACGTCGCGGCGGCACGTCGGTGGACGGTGCGCCGATGCAAAGACAAGGAAAGTCAATAATGAACGGCAATGGTTCCGTCCTGCGCCGCATTCGCGTTGCGCTGCTCGCGACCGCAATCGCCAGTGTTGGCGCCGCGGCGATTGTTGTGGCCCCTAACTGGGATTCATTTGGCACAACGGCGCATGCGCAAAATCTTAGCGAGAAGGCGCAGCAGATTACGCAGAAGCCCGTCGGCTTCGCCGATATCGTCGAGAAAGTAAAACCGGCGGTGATTTCGGTACGGGTCAAGATTGATCGCCCGGCCGCCTCGCATTCAGACAACGAGCAGGAAATTCCGTTCCCGCCAGGTTCGCCGTTCGAGCGATTCTTTAAGCGTTTCGGCACGCCGAATGCGCCGAGCGGACCGGAGGTCATCACTGGCCAGGGTTCGGGCTTCTTCATCTCGGCCGACGGCTATGCGGTCACCAACAATCACGTGGTCGAGCATGCCGAAAGCGTGAAGGTCACCACCGACGACGGCAAGGGCTACACCGCCAAGGTGATCGGAACCGATCCGCGCACTGATTTGGCGCTGATCAAGATCGAAGGCGGCAGCAACTTTCCCTATGTGAAACTTGCCGATTCGACGCCGCGCGTCGGCGACTGGGTTTTGGCGGTCGGCAATCCGTTCGGGCTCGGCGGCACGGTGACGGCGGGTATCGTCTCCGCCCGCGGCCGCGATATCGGCGCGGGTCCCTACGACGATTTCATCCAGATCGACGCCCCGGTGAACAAGGGCAATTCCGGCGGGCCGACCTTCGACGTCGATGGCAACGTGATTGGCGTCAACACCGCGATCTACTCGCCCTCGGGCGGTTCAGTCGGCATCGCGTTCGCCATTCCGGCCAGTACCGTCAAGAACGTGGTCGGCCAGTTGCGAGACAGAGGCGTTGTCACCCGCGGCTGGATCGGCGTGCAAATTCAGCCGGTGACGCCTGAGATCGCCGACAGTATGGGCCTGAAGAAGGCCGCCGGTGCGCTAGTCGCCGAGCCGCAGCCGAACAGCCCCGCTGTCAAAGCCGGGATCGAAAGCGGTGACGTGATCACGGCTGTCAACGGAACCGCTGTCCGTGACGCGCGCGAGTTGGCGCGGCGGATCGGGACGATGACGCCGGGAACGACAATCAAGCTCGATGTAATCCATGCTGGTCAGCAAAAGACGGTCTCGCTGACGCTTGGCACGTTACCGAATGAAAAAGAGGCCAAGAACGAGCCGGCCCCGCCTAGCAAGAGCGCGGACATCGACGTGCCAAAACTCGGCTTTAAGCTCGCACCAGCGGATAAGGTCTCAGGGGCGAGCGACAAAGGCGTAGTGGTGACGGCGATTTCTCAGGGCGGTGTCGCCGCCGATCACGGCCTACAGGTTGGCGACGTCATTCTCGACGTCGGCGGCAAACCGGTCGCGACACCGGCCGAATTCAACCAGACTCTTTCCGATGCGCGTAAGGATGGAAAGCATACAGTGCTATTCCGGGTGAAGTCGGGCGCGGACACAAAATTTGTGGCCCTGCCGATCGGCAACGCCTGAGCAATGGGGCGATCCGCCGGCATTTGTCGCCCCCGCTGGCGGGCGTACCCTGGGGACGGACCGCAAGGTCCGTCCCCGCTGAATACGAATTCTACCTTCCGGCATCCGTCGCCCCCGCCGGGGTAGAGTCGGTAGAGGGGGTGGCGGCCAACGGCTCGCCGCCCCCTCATCGCATTCACGCGGTTGTCGCGCGATTTTAGCCGCCTATTCTGCCGATCGATATTGTCGACCACGCTTTCCAGGACGATATGGTAAGGAGGAGCGAGCCGCGCCTGAGCCTGTTCGAACTGCGGCTTGTCTGTTTTGAACGCGGCACCGGACCATGCGCCTTCTGATTATCGAGGACGATCGCGACGCCACCGATTATCTGGTTAAGGCGTTTCGTGAGGTCGGCTACGTCGCCGATCACGCCGCCGACGGCGAAGAGGGCCAGGCGCTTGCGCTCGACGGACAGTACGATGTTCTGATTGTCGACCGTATGCTGCCCAAGCGCGACGGTCTCTCTGTCATCTCGGCGCTGCGCGAGAACGCCATCGAAACCCCGGTCCTCATCCTGTCGGCGCTCGGTCAAGTTGACGACCGGGTCAAGGGATTGCGCAGCGGCGGCGACGATTATCTGGCGAAGCCCTACGCTTTTTCTGAATTGCTGGCGCGTGTCGAGGCGCTGGCCCGGCGGCGCGGCAGCCGCGGCGAGGAGACGGTGTATCGGGTCGCCGATCTCGAGCTTAACCGCCTCTCTCACGAGGTAAATCGCGCCGGGCAGGAGCTGCAACTGCAGCCGCGCGAATTCCGCCTGCTCGAATACCTGATGCGGCATGCCGGCCAGGTCGTGACCCGCACAATGCTATTGGAGAACGTCTGGGATTACCATTTCGACCCGCAGACCAACGTTATCGATGTGCATATTTCGCGGCTGCGCTCGAAGATCGATAAGGGCTTCGCGCCGCCGCTTCTACATACCGTGCGCGGCGCCGGCTACATGATCCGCGACGGCGCGCGCTGATTGGCGGCGCATTTAGCTTTTTCAGATTTGCGGATAAAATGCGTTGCTGGCCCGGCGGCCGGGCAGGATTGGAGACAGCCATGACGTCAGGCAGCGCGGCGCCGTTCATCGCGGCTCGTGATTTTTTGCTGCGCCATCGCGAAGATTACGCCAAAGCCTATGCCGAATTTCAGTGGCCGAAGCTCGACCGCTTCAACTGGGCGCTCGACTATTTCGACGTTATGGCGCGCGGCAATACGCAACCGGCGCTGTGGCTGGTCGACGAAGACGCCGGCGAGACCAAACTGTCATTCGCCGAACTGAGCGAGCGTTCCGACCGCGTGGCCAACGCGCTACGCCGGCTTGGCGTCAGGCGCGGCGATCGGATCCTGGTGATGCTCGGCAACGTCGCGCCGCTGTGGGAAACCATGTTGGCGGCGATGAAGCTCGGCGCGGTCATCGTTCCGGCAACCACGCTGTTGACGCGCAACGATCTCGCCGATCGCTTCGCCCGCGGCCGCGTCAAGCACGTCATCGCCGGTGCTGATGCCGGTGCGAAGTTTGCCGATCTGTCCGGCGACTACACGCGCATCGCGGTCGGCGCGCCGCCGCCGGGCTGGACAGACTACGAAGAGTGTTACGCTTCGCCTGCGGCATTCACGGCGGACGGTGAAACGCGCGCCAGCGATCCGATGCTGCTCTACTTCACCTCCGGCACCACGGCGACGCCGAAGCTCGTGCTGCACAGCCACCAGAGCTATCCAGTCGGACACCTGTCGACGATGTACTGGATCGGTTTGCGTCCGGGCGACGTGCATCTGAATATCTCATCGCCGGGTTGGGCAAAGCATGCGTGGAGCTGTTTCTTTTCGCCGTGGACTGCGCCAGCAACGATCTTCATTGTCAACCAGCGCCGCTTCAACGCGCGTACCCTGCTTGACACCATCGCAAGGTGCCGCGTCACCACGTTTTGCGCGCCGCCGACGGTGTGGCGCATGCTGATCCAGGAGGACCTTGGGGCCTGGAAAATGGCGTTCAAGGAATTGGTCGGCGCCGGCGAGCCGCTCAATCCCGAGGTCATCGAACAGGTGCACAAAGCCTGGGGCCTAACGATCCGCGATGGCTACGGTCAGACCGAAACCACCGCGCTGATTGGCAACACGCCGGGGCAGAAGGTCAAATCCGGCTCAATGGGCCGCCCGCTGCCGGGCTATCGCGTGGCGCTTCTCGATGCGGATGGCGCGACGCAGGAGGAAGGCGAGATTTGTCTGAGGCTTGAGCCGCGGCCGGTTGGATTGATGCAGGGCTATCAGTCCGATACCGGCAGCATCGTGCCGATCGACAAAACCGAATATCGTACCGGCGATGTCGCCATGGTCGACGATGACGGCTACCTGACCTACGTTGGCCGTGCCGACGACGTGTTTAAATCGTCCGATTACCGGATCAGCCCGTTCGAACTGGAAAGCGTGTTGATTGAGCATCCGGCTGTGGCCGAGGCTGCGGTCGTGCCATCGCCCGATCCGATCCGGCTGGCTGTGCCGAAGGCGTTCCTGGCGCTCGCCGCCGGACATGCACCGGATCGCGCGACGGCGCTCTCGATTTTCCGGCACTGCCGCGCGGCGCTGGCTCCGTTCAAGCGCGTGCGACGGCTCGAATTCGCCGACCTGCCGAAGACTATCTCCGGCAAAATTCGCCGCGTCGAACTGCGCCGCGCCGAAGCAACGAACCGGCAAGACGGCCAGCGCTCGTCGTTCGAATTCCGGGAAGACGACTTCTCCGACGGCGAATTGGGCGCACAGGCTTGAGAAAGGCGTATCGGTGACGGCGCTCGGCAAACTGCTGCGGACGACAGCGTTCAAGCTGACGCTGGTCTATCTGTTTGTCTTCATCTTGTTCGCGGCGTCGCTGCTCGGCTATTTCGCGCTCAACACACGTCGCCTCATTACCGAGCAGATCACCACGACCGTCCAGGGCGAGATCAGGGCGTTGAACGAGCTCTATAGCGAGGGTGGGCTCCGGCGGCTGGTGATCGCGGTCGAACTGCGCTCGCGGCGTCCCGGATCGAGCCTGTATCTGGTGACCACACCGAACGGAGAGGGGCTCGCGGGGAACGTGGGTGCACTGCAGCCGGGCGTGTTGGGCCATCCGGGCTGGCTTGAGACTTCCTACCGCCGATTGGACTCGCCCGAAGGCTCCGACCGCAGCGCCCTGGTCGACGTGGTGCAACTCGGCGGCTTTCATCTCCTTGTCGGGCGGGACCTGGAGGAGCGGGAGCGGCTCTACGGCATCATCGCCAATGCTGGGCGCTGGTCGTTCGCCGTCGTTGTCGTCCTTGGATTGGCGGGCGGTTTCTTCGTCAGCCGCCGGGTGCTGAGCCGTATCGACGCCATGACTGGAACCGCGCAGACCATCATGGCCGGTGATTTTGCCGGTAGGCTACCGGTCGCGGGGACCGGCGACGAGATCGATCGCCTGGCTGACAACGTCAATGCCATGCTCGATCGTATCGTTGCGCTGATGCGCGGGCTCACGGAGGTCTCCGACAATATCGCTCATGATCTGAAAACGCCGCTGACGCGGCTGCGCAATCGGTGCGAGCAGGCGCTGCGCAGCTCGATCAGCGAAGCCGATTACCGGGCGGCGCTGGAATCCACGATCGAAGAATCCGACGATCTCATCCGCACATTCGACGCGCTCTTGATGATCGCTCGTGCCGAATCGGGACATTTACGCGATAATATGAGCGAGTTCGACGCTGCTGAGATTGCCCGCGATGTCGGCGAACTGTACGAGCCGTTGGCCGATGAGAAGGGCCTGGAGCTTAGGGTCGATGCCGCGGCGGCGGCGCCGGTACGCGGCAATCGCGAACTGGTCAGCCAAGCGCTTGCCAACCTTGTCGACAATGCCATCAAATATGCATCGCCGGACGGTAAGCTCAACGGCAAGCCGACGGAGATTCTGGTCAAGGCCGGCAATGAGGGCGAGCGTATCATTTTGACAGTGGAGGATCGTGGGCCCGGTATTCCGCTTGCTGATCGAGGCCGCGTCGTTGAGCGTTTTGTACGGCTTGAGAAGAGCCGATCAGAACCGGGCTCCGGTCTTGGACTTAGTCTTGCGTCCGCGGTGGCGCGCCTGCATGGCGGGGAGCTGAGGTTTGAGGACAACGAACCCGGGCTGCGCAGCATCATCGCGTTGCCGCGCGCGGGACCGGCGGTGTCGGGATGAAGCGGCCGGCGTCCGGCCGAAAGCGCCGCAAATCGCCGAGACTTAAACTTGATCAGGCGGCGCTGATCGGCCGGCTCAATACCGATCGGTTGCCTAAGAGTGGCGGAATTGGGCTGACTCAGGCCGCGCCGCAACCATCGCCGCGCCTCTCGGCGTGGCTCGTCGGTATCGCCGCTGGCGCCGCTGGAAAGGCGCTCGGCGTCCTCGTCGAGGGAAACCCGGCGGTGGCCAGCCTCCTCGACGGCATTGCAGAAGCCGCACCGTATCTTTGGGATCTGGTGTGCGCTGATGGCGGGCGTGTTCTCCGCCTGTTGCGTCACGATCCCGATAAACAGATGGCCGCTCTGTTAGCGAAGGTGCGCCGCGGCGGCGTGAGCGCGCGCACGGCCGTCGCGTTGATGCGAATGTTACGCAAGGTCAAGGCCGAGGCGGCGCTGTTGATTGCGCTCGCCGACATCGGAGGGGCGTGGCCGGTCGAGCGCGTGACGCGTGCGCTGACTGATCTTGCCGACGCAGCGCTCACTGCCGCGGTCCATTATCTCCTACGCGACGCCGTGGGTCGGAACACACTCAGATCCGCCGATCCCCGACAAATTGAAGCGGGGTCAGGCTACATCGTGCTCGCCATGGGCAAAATGGGGGCATTTGAGCTCAACTACTCGAGTGATATCGATTTGATGGTGTTCTTCGATCCGGAGGCTGCCGCGCTGGCGCCGGAAGCCGAACCGGCGCCATTTTACGTCCGCCTGACGCGCGAACTGGTGAAGCTGATCCAAGAGCGCACCACGGACGGTTACGTCTTCCGCGTCGATCTGCGTCTGCGGCCCGATCCGTCGTCAACCCAGATCGCGATATCGACGCCAGCGGCGCTCGATTATTACGAAAGCCGCGGCCAGAACTGGGAGCGTGCGGCGCTCATCAAGGCGCGCGCCTGCGCCGGCGATATCGCGGCCGGCGAGCGGCTGCTGCACGATTTGTCGCCCTTCGTCTGGCGAAAGTATCTCGACTTCGCGACCGTCGCCGACGTGCACGAAATGAAGCGTCAGATTCATGCGTATCGTGGGCACGGCGAGATCGCGGTCGAAGGCCACAATATCAAGCTTGGTCGCGGCGGCATTCGTGAAATCGAGTTCTTTGCTCAAACGCAACAGCTCATTGCCGGTGGGCGCCATGAAGAATTGCGCGGCCGCGGTACCATTGAGACGTTAAAGGCGCTTGCCGCAGGCGGCTGGATTGATCCGGCGGCATGCGAGGCGCTGACCGAGGCGTACGAATTCTTGCGCCGCGTCGAACACCGGCTGCAGATGCTGGCTGATGAGCAGACCCACACGCTGCCGTCCGATTCCGATGCGCTCGCGAGATTCGCGCGCTTTCTCGGCTTCGCCGGGCGCGACGAATTCGCCCGGCATCTGTTGGCGCACTTGCGCACCGTCGAGCGTCACTATGTGCAACTGTTCGAACGCGAGCCTGCGTTTCTCGCCAGCCAGCAAAACCTCTCGTTCTCCGCGGAGCATGAAGGCGAGACGCTCGATCGGCTGGTGGAGCTGGGCTTCCGGCAGCCGAAGCAGCTCGTTGATGCTGTGCACCGTTGGAGCGAGCCGCTCTACCCGGCGCTGCGCGGCGAGCAGGCGCGATCGAATCTGAGAGAACTTGTGCCGCTTATCGTCGATCAGATCGCACGCGCGGAGAATCCGGATGCCACCTTCGCGGCGCTCGATCGTTTTCTAAACGGACTGCGCGCCGGGGGACGGTTTCTGTCGTTGTTGCGGCAGAACCCGCAGATCATCGAATTCGTTTCGCTCATTCTGGGCGTTGCGCCGCGGCTTGCCGACACGCTCGCTCAAAATCCGCATCTTATTGACCCGCTGATCGATCCGAGTTTTTTCGGCGTGCTGCCGGACGGGGATCGGCTGGCGGACGAGCTTCGTCGAACGCTCGGCGAGGCGCGGCGCTACGAAGAGTTTCTCGATGCCATCCGCAAGTTCGGTCAGGAACGGGCGTTTCTGATTGGAGCGCGCATCCTGTCCGGCTCGATTTCGGCCGAGCAGGCCGGCGAGGTTTACGCGGGACTTGCCGAGGTTCTCATCGGCGCGTTGTTCGAAAAGGTGCAAGAGGATTTCGCCGCGACGCACGGCCGTATTCGCGGTGCGCAGACCGCGATCGTTGCGCTGGGCCGGCTCGGCGCCCGCGAAATGACGGCGAACTCCGACCTCGATCTCATCGTGATCTACGATTTCGATCAGGATCAGCCGCAATCGGACGGCCAACGGCCGCTCTATGGTGCGCAATATTTTGCTCGCCTGACGCAGCGGCTCATCAGCGCGCTCACCGTGCACACTAACCATGGTGTGCTCTATCCGGTCGACATGCGGCTGCGGCCCTCCGGTCGCTCCGGTCCGCTCGCGACCCAGATCGATGGATTCCGGAGCTATCAGGAGCGTGAGGCTTGGACCTGGGAGCACATGGCACTGACCCGCGCGCGGGTCATCTGCGGACCGCCGGTCTTTGCGGCGCGCGTCGAGGCGATCATCCGCGATGTACTGTGCCGCAGGCGGGATACTGTCGTGATTGCGGCCGATGTCGCCGACATGCGCGGGGCTATTGCCAAGGAGAAGGGCGACGCCGACCCATGGGAGCTGAAATATGCGGCAGGTGCGCTCGTCGACATCGAGTTTATCGCGCAGTACCTTCAACTCGTTCACGCCGCGGAGACGCCGGCGATTCTGGATCCCTCGACGGCGCGGGCCCTCGAGAAGGCCGAGCGCTACGGCGCGCTCAAGGCCGAAGATGCGGCGGTGCTGCGGCCTGCGGTAATCTTATTCCACAATTTGACGCAAATTCTCCGGCTTTGTCTTCCGGGAAAGTTCGATCCGGCATCGGCCAGTGCCGGTGTGCTCGGCCTGCTCGCGCGCGCCGCCGACTTGCCGGATTTTCCCGCGCTGAACGCGTACGTGGCCGAAACGCAGCGGCAGGTCCGAGAGTGCTTCACGCGGATTTTGGGCCGCGCTCCTTGAGCTAAGGGCCGGCTATGCTGCTGCGGTGGGAGGCTGAGTATCCGCCAATTCAGGCTGCCGCCTGTGCAGGTGCAGGCTGCCTCGCTTCCAGCGGCAATCGCACCGTCACCACCGTGCCCTGGCCGAGCGTCGAGCGAATGCGCATGCGGCCACCGTGCATTTCGATCAGTGACTTGGCGATGGCAAGCCCCAAACCGGAGCCCTGGTGCCGCTTGGTCAATTGACTTTCGACCTGCTCGAACGGCCGGCCGAGCTTGGGGAGCGCATATTTCGGAATGCCGATGCCGCTGTCTTTGATGGCAATAGTTACCCGGCCGCCGCGCACGCGGCCCTGTAACGTCACAGTACCGCCGTCCGGCGTGAATTTCACGGCGTTGGAGAGGAGATTGAGCGTAATCTGTTTGAGCGCGCGGCGATCGGCCCTGAGCCGGATGCCGGGCATGATCTGAGATGTGAGCGTAAGGTGCTTGTCGCCGGCGCGACCGGACACCACGCGCAGACTGTCGGCGAGAATTGGCTCGAGCTCTACGTCCTCGGCCGCGAAATGGACGCCGCCGGCTTCGATCTTCGACATGTCGAGAACGTCATTAATGACGTCCAACAGATATTGGCCGCTTTCGCGGATATCGCGGGAGTATTCGCGGTATTTGTCGGCGCCGAGCGGGCCGAACATCGCTGCTTCCATGATTTCGGAGAAGCCGATGATGGCGTTGAGCGGCGTGCGCAGTTCGTGACTCATATTGGCCAGAAACTTCGATTTTGCCTGGTTGGCTTCTTCAGCGCGGGTTTTCTCCTCGGCGTATTTTTCGGCAAGATCGGCGAGCTGGTCGGCTTGCAGTTCCAGCGCCTGCTGCGATTTGCGGAGATCGTCGATAGTGGCGATGCGGCGCTTTTCGCCGTCGATCAGTTTCTGCTCGTGCAGCTTGATCTGGGTGATGTCGGTGCCGACTGAAACGTAGCCGCCGTCCTTGGTGCGCCGTTCGCTGATGTGCATCCAGCGGCCATCGTCGAGCTGCGCCTCGAATGTGCGCGCACCCGGTGGCTGCGGCGGTGCGCTGTCGTCGTTGACCACGGTGGTGCGGATGATGGGCTTGGTGCCGGCGGCGACGATGCTCTCGTATCGAGCGCCGGCGACGACGGTTTCGTCGGCGAGATGATGCAGCGCCTGAAAGTTGGAATTGCACAACACCAGGCGGTTGTCGGCATCCCACAGAACGAAGGCTTCTGGAATGGTTTCGATGGCGTCGCGCAGCCGCAGATCGGCCTCCACGGTCTTCTCGACCAGGCTTTTTTGCTCGGTGACATCGACCGCGATGCCGATCAGGTGCAGACCGCTTTCGCCGTCCTGGCGCGCCAGTTCGCAGCGCGCCCGCAGCCACAGCCATCGGCCGTCGGCGTGGCGCATGCGGAAAGCGTGATCGAACGATTGCACGCGGGCATCTGCAAGCTGCGTCGCCAGATCATAAAGATTGATGTCGTCGGTATGCACCAGCGCATTGACCTCGCCGAAGGTAAGGAGGTCGTCCTTCTGCGGCAGGCCGAGAATATCGAACATCGAGTGCGACCAGAACACGCGGCCGCGCGCCAGATCCCAGTCCCATAGCCCGCACCGGCCGCGGTTGAGTGCTGTGTCGATGCGGCCGCGCACGGTGTCGTGAATCAGATCGGCCTCGCGCGCGCGCGTCGCTTGCCAATGGAAGGCGAAGCCCAGAATGAGCACGACGAAGCCGGTGGTGGCCGATAACGTAACAGTCAGCGCCATGGTCGAGCGCCAGTCGGCCAACGCATCGTCGAGCCGCTGCAGGACGGCCAACGTCCCGAGCGGCGTGTGCAGTGCGCGCACCGTTGCGAGTGCGATGGCGCCATCAGGGAGCGCGATCGGAATCGTGTGCGCGTCGGCGCCGAGCGCCGTGATCGGCTGCCACTGTCCGAGCACATCGAGGATGGACCGGCCCTTGAGCGACGGGTCATCGGGGATGCTGGCAATGATCATTCCGTCGGCATCAGCGATCAAAGCGCGGCGGCCGGCGCCGGCCGCCCACTCGGGTAGCGCGTGCGGCAGCAACGTCGACGTGCGCGCGAGCGCCGGGGCGCCCGCACGGTTCGGCCGATCGAACTGCCCCGCCAACTGATCGCCGAGCGCCTCGATATCGCGCGTCGATGCGGCGATGACCTGCCGGCGCTGGTCGAGCACCTGAACGGCGGCGCCGACGCAGATCGTGAGCATGAAGGCGACGATAAGAACCGGCACGGCGCGCCGCAGCAATGGCTCGGCGCTCAAAAGGCGGCGGTAGGCCGGGTTGGCAATCGATTGTGCCAGCGCCTTGATTGAATCCGAACGTAGAGACGCACTCGCCGCTTCGGCGCGCGCCATGCCTGCCTCCGTTTCGGACGATTCCCGTACCCGCGTTCGGAACGCTGTGCCGCATTACCTTCCGAATCAACCTAATAAGAATCGATGTTCGCTGATTTGTCGAGAGTCTATGTCAATATTTCTTTAAGAAATATCCCGACCTTTGTTTGCTACGGCAAACGCTCTCTCGCCGGGACTCGCAACGATGAAATCTGCTCAGTTCTCGGCCAAAGTACGCGCCACGATGTCGGTGACATCGCGCGACAGCGAGCCCTTGGCGGCGACCCGCCTCAGGGTGGCCTCGGCGCGGCCGCGCCGTTGCGGCTCAAGCGCCCGCCACGAGCGGAACGCGCCCATCAGCCGCGCTGCCACTTGCGGGTTCTTGGGGTCGAGCGCGATCAGAATATCGGCGACGAAATCGTAGCCAGCGCCGTCGGCGCGGTTAAATTGCGTGTGGTTGGCTTGCGCGAATGAGCCGATCAGCGCCCGCACGCGATTGGGATTGGCCATCGAGAACGCCCGATGGGCGGTCAATGCGCGCACGCGATCGAGCGTGCCGCGTTCGGGGATCGCCGCCTGCAGTGCGAGCCATTTGTCGATGATCAGCGGATCGTCGGCGTAGCGCTCATAGAAATCGTCAAGTGCGGCCGCGCGCTCCGACCGATTGTGCCGCGACAGCGTGTCGAGCGCGGCCATGCGATCGGTCATGTTGTCGGCATTGCGGTATTGGGCGTCGGCGCGCGCGATGGCGTCGTCGCGTCCGGTGACCGCCAAAAAATCGAGACAGGCATTCTTGAGCGCGCGGCGTCCCACGCTTTGCGCATCCGGCTGGTACGGTCCGGACGCGATCATCCGCGCATAGGTGTCGGCCAGCACGGAACCGTGACGCTCGCCGATCGCGGCGCGAAGCCTTTTCCGCGCGGTGAATACGGCATCCGGATCGACATCGCGGCCGATCTCGCGCGCGATGTCGGCCTCGCTCGGCGGCGTCAGCGCCAGCGCCACGAAGGCAGGCTCAAGCTTGTCGTCGGTCAAGAACGCGCCAAGTGCCGCCATCAGGCCGTCGTCGTCGCGCACCGGCGCGCCGGAGCGCAGCGCGGCGACGTTGGCGGTGAGAAGCGACATCGCCAGCGATTGCACCGCCTGCCAGCGGTTGAACGGATCGCGGTCGTGGGCGGCGAGGAAGCGCAGATCGTCCGGCTCGATCGGCAGCGTTAGCTTAATCGGCGCCGAAAAGCCCCGATTAAACGACGGGATCGGCCGCTCGGCGATCCCGGTGAATACGAACGTCTGGCTCGGCCGTGTCAGCTCGATCACGCCGCGATCCAGCGGCTGGCCGTCGAGCGAGAGCGGCAGATCGGCGCCAGTTTTTCCGACCAGCCCGACTGCCAGCGGAATAACCATCGGGTCTTTGTGGGGCTGGCCTGGCGTCGGTGGAACCGTCTGGGCGATCTCGAGCCGATAGGTCTTGGTGCGCGCGTCGTAGTGCGGCGTCACCACGACATTCGGCGTGCCGGCCTGCGAATACCAGCGCATGAACTGCGAAAAATCGCGCCCGCTCGCGTCGGCGAAACACTGCACGAACTGTTCGACGGTGGCGGCCTCGCCATCGTGGCGCGTGAAATAAAGGTCCATGCCTTTGCGGAACAGGTCCGCGCCAAGCAGCGTCTTGATCATGCGCACCACTTCGGCGCCTTTGTCGTAGACGGTCGAAGTGTAGAAGTTGTTGATCTCGTGATAGAGTTCAGGCCGCACCGGGTGGGCGAGGGGGCCGGCATCCTCGACGAACTGATGCGAGCGCAGCGCCCGCACGTCGCCGATGCGCTCGACCGGCCGCGATCGCTGATCCGATGTGAATTCCTGATCGCGGAAAACCGTAAGCCCTTCCTTCAAGCAGAGCTGGAACCAGTCGCGGCACGTGATGCGGTCGCCGGTCCAGTTGTGGAAATACTCGTGCGCGATCACTGCCTCGATGCCGGCAAAGTCGCCGTCAGTTGCGGTCGCGGATGAAGCCAGCACGTATTTGTCGTTAAAGACGTTGAGTCCCTTGTTCTCCATCGCGCCCATGTTGAAGGCGGAGACCGCGACGATCATGAAAATATCGAGATCGTATTCGCGCCCGAATGCCTGTTCATCCCAGCGCATGGAACGTTTGAGGCTGTCCATGGCATAGGCGCAACGGTCTTCCTTGCCGGGCTCGACATAGATGGCGAGCGCCACCTTGCGGCCTGACTTGGTCGTGAAGCTGTCGGCGACGCAGGCGAGCTTGCCGCCGACCAGCGCGAACAGATAGCTCGGCTTCTTGAACGGATCGTGCCAGATCGCGAAATGCCGATTGGTTCCGGCGATGTCGCCCTGCGACACGAGATTGCCGTTGGCGAGCAGCACCGGTGCGTCGTCTTTGTCGGCCTCGATGCGCGTCGTGTAGACGGCCATCACGTCCGGCCGGTCGAGGAAATAGGTGATGCGACGGAAGCCTTCGGCCTCGCACTGCGTGCAGTAGACGTCGCCGGCGCGGTAAAGCCCCATGAGCTGGGTATTGCCCGCCGGATCGATCACGGTCTCGATCTCGAGTTCGAACGGCCGGTTCGGCGGCTGCGCGATGGTGAGCCGGTTCGCCGTCGCGACATAGTTCTCGGCCGGCAACGGCTCGCCGTCGAGGCTAAGCGACGTGAGCCGCAGCTCGTCGCCATCGAGCACCAGCGGCGCCGGCGTCCCCGCGGCGTTGGGTTTAAGCTTCAGCTTGGCCCGCACGCGCGTGGCGCTCGGATGCAGCGATACGTCGAGATCGACGGTCTCGATCAGCCAGTCGGGCGGGCGGTAATCCTGCAGGCGGACGGCGTGGGGTTCTTCGGTGGGCATGACGCAGTTGTAGCCCGGTTTGCGCGCCGCGCAATCGGGCTGGCCACTGGGCTGGAACCATCGGACCGGGTTTCGCCGCGTGCCGGCGGCAACTATTACGAAGCCCCTATCGCCTCGGCTCGGCGTGGCCGTTGACGCGGGCGATGGCGGGGAAATGCCGGCGCAGGCCATCTTCGACCGCATCGACCAGGTCGTGCACTGTGCGCACCGAGAGCGACGGATCGACGAGGCAGTGGAAATTGACGATTTCGCCGTCGGCGGTTTCGCGCACGCGCACGTCGTGGATTTCGTAGAGGCCGGCATGCGCGGCGGCTTGTGCGTTGAGTACGGCGCGAACTTCGGCGACGCGTTCGGCCGCGGCGTCGCGTCCGGCGAGCACGTCGGCCGGCAGCGGCTCGATGTGCGTCTCGACCTCGACATCAGGGCCGAGCTCATCGCGCAGCGCCTGTTCGAGACTGCTTGCCACATCATGGGCGGCGGCGAGCGCCAGCGTGCCGTCAACTTCGAGGTCAAGCGACACGGAGAGCCGACCGGAAACCGTTTGCACGGCGACGTGATGGATGGCGAGTCCGCGGTTGCGCGCGGTCATCATAACGCGCTCGCGCACGGTTTCGTCATCGAGGGCCCGCGGTTCTGTGGTGATGGTGACCTCCGCCCGCGGCAACGCGGCGCGGATCGCGCGGGTGAGGTTCTCCGCGATTGCGGCGACGCGGTCGAGCGGCAGCGTGCGGCTGACGCCGACGCCAAGATCGACAAACAGCACGGCGCCGGCCGGTCGGGCGCGCACCCGTTCGACGGCGACCACGCCGGGCATCTCGCGCGCGATTGCCGCCACCTGCTCGCTGACGCCCGCCGGCGCTGTGTCGGTCAGCGTATCGATGGTGCGACGCCCGAGGCGCCAACCGGCGATGCAGATGAAGACCGCGACCGCGAGTGCGGCGATGGCATCGGACAACGGATAGCCGAGTGCTACGCCGCCAAGCCCAATGAGGACTGCAACCGAGGACCACATGTCGGATGAGAAATGCAGCGCATCCGCATCGAGCGCTTCGCTGAAGGTCTCCCGCGCGACGCGGTGCAGCGTTCGCGAGCGAAAAAAATCGACGATAATCGAGCCAATGATGACGGCGAATGCTGCAGTCGTCGCTGCGACAGCGTGCGTCTGCGCGCCGAATAGCCGCTGCACCGCCTCCCAGACCACCACGCCGGTCAGCAGAAACAGCAACGCCGTCTCTGCCAGCGCAGTAACACTCTCCACTTTGCCGTGGCCGTACTGGTGCTCGGCGTCGGCCGGCTTGCCCGAAATGCGAACGGCAAAATAAGTCAGGACGGTCGCCGACAGATCGATCAGCGAGTGCCCGGCCTCCGACAGGATCGCGAGCGATCCCGTCAGCAGTCCGACGATCGCCTTCGCCGTCGTCAGCGCCGCCGAGGCGGCGATCGACCCGAGCGCGGCCTTCTCTTTGTCATTCATCGCCGGCGCAGCGCGGACCGGGTCGAGGCAAGGCCAGTCGAAGCGGGCCCTTGTCTCAATTAACCGGGATGTTCGCGTCCTTCATGACCTTCTTCCAGGTTACAATATCGTTTTTGATCTGACTCGCGAACTCCTCCGGCGTGCTGCCGGCCGGCTGGAAACTGAACTTGGCGAGCGTCGCCTTGACGTCGGGCTGCGTCAGGATCGTTGCGACCTCTTTTTGCAGCAGCGTGACGATGGGCGCCGGCGTCTTGGCCGGCGCTACCATGCCGATCACGAGGTCGGTATCCATACCCGGAATTCCGGCTTCGTCGAGCGTCGGAATGTCCGGAAAAGCCGGGCTGCGCTTCGCGCTGGTAACCGCCAACGGCCGCAATTTGCCGGAGCTCAGATAAGGCGCGACCGGCGGCAGTCCCATAATCAGGATTGGGGTGTCACCGGCGAGCGTGGCGTTGATCGCGGGCGCTGCGCCATTGAAGGGGACCCGCGGCAGAGCGTCGAGCTTCAAGCCGAGCTTGAACAGCCGCTCGGAACTGAGCTGGCCATAGCCGATGCCCATGGCGGCGTAGTTGTATTTTTGCGGCGCCGCTTTGACGAGCGCCACCAGCTCCTTCATGGTTTTCGCCGGCACGGAAGGATTGACCACGACCACCGATGGCGACGAGGAGATCATGGTGACGGGCGAGAAGTCTTTGACGGGATCGTAGGGCAGATTCCTGTTCGTCACCGAGGCGACCGCGAAGTCATTGGTCACGATCAGCAGATTGTATCCGTCCGGTGCCGCATGCCCGACCTGGCCCGCCCCGACCGCGCCGCTCGCGCCATTGACATTCTCGACGAAGAACGATTGTCCGAGCCGCGCGCTGAGTTTTTGCGCCAAGATTCGGCCAATGAGGTCGGTCGGGCCGCCCGGCGGGTAGGGCACGACGATGCGCACCTGGCGCTGCGGATAGCCGCCGGCGGCCTGCTGGCTGTGCGAAGGGCCCGACGTCAACAGCGCCGCGATCACGGCGCATAAAAACATTCCTCGCCTCATCTGCAATCCTCCCCCGATGTATTGGCCCTTATGGGCGCTTCCGTCGTCATCCTAAGCCCGCGTGCCAGGGTGCCGAAAGCGGTCCATTATACGGCAAATGCAGATGAGCATTGCGAGCTGTCGTAAGCGCGCCGGCAGCTCGGCTCACACTATCGGCTGCAGGCGGTCAGGAAAGCTTAGCGCGGCGACGCTAAAGCAGTGAACCGGTCAATCCGTTCGGCAGCTTGCACTGCCTGCGAATTGGCCGGTTCCGCTGTCGTTCGTTTTGAGTCGCGTCAGCTTACAAGCACGAGGTCTGCACATGGATGCAGGGCTGCGGCTGGGGCGCTGTCCGCGGGACATCCGTGACGTGGTGCACATAGTGGTGATGATGATGTGCGGCGAGCGTGATCTGCAGCGGATTTTGCCCAACTTCATGCGCAAACGCCGGTGCGGAAACAAGCGCGAAGCCGAGCGCAAGCGCGCTGAGGCCGAAGATAGTGCGGTTATTCATCGTTATTCCTCCATCAAGACTGCAAGGCCCACGACGACGAAGTATCGAGGCATCCTTCGCAGGATTTTGCAGTAATAACGGGAGGAAATTCGGGAAGCCTAGAGGCCATCTCGTAAAACCGTGCGGCGAATACATTAAATAGCGATAAAATATACACGATAGATACGTAGGTCATGTAAATCTATACATAATGGATTGATTTATGGAGGATTTATAACAGTTGTCTGCCAGGGTTTTCACTGACCCCGGATATGAGTAAAACGAGCGCGTCCGCGTAGAGCGATAAAGTATGAGCTCCTCACGGGGAGCAAACGAAGCGTAGAACCCCCGGCGGGATTAAAGCCGATGAGGCGGGGCAATCGACAGCAGTTGAACGATGAATTCTGAGACAATGAACGCTCAGCGATTTTGCGTCGCGCCGATGATGGATTGGAGCGAAAGTTTCGCTTGATCAATGGATCGGAGAGAGCCGTGTGCAATTTTTGCACACGCCTGTTCTGCTTTTCTTTCGCTTTCGTTCCTGCGAGAAACTCGCCGAAACCACGAGCCGGAGCGGGATTGTGCCTGGGGCCCGTTCTGTGATTTTGGCTTACGGCTGCGTCTTCCACTGCGTGATCTTGTTCGGGTGAACATCAAAATGTTCGGCAAGCTGACCCAATGTCATCTCGCCCCTGATCGCGGCAAGCGGCACTTTCGCCTTGAAGGCCGGCGTGTGCGTCCGGCGTGCTCGTCTGCTCATCGTCCCTCCTGATTCGCGGGTTAAATCTTGCCCGCCGTCAGGCAGAAACTCCACTTATCGCCTTGTGCAGATTTCCGGGACCGGCTCTCACAAACATTGGCGCGTGGATCGGTGACCGAGACGCGATTGGCTCAAGCCACCGCGCTTTAACGAGCGTCTCTATCGAAAGCGCAACCTCGTCGAGCGGTTCTTCAACAAACTCAAGCATTTTTGTGCCGAGCTATGAGCGGAAGTTGGTGACGGCATGAAGGGGTAAGGCGACGTATCGTGGGGGTGTTCGACGCCTCCACTTCTCGACCAAAGGAGTGATACGCCGTGACCGACACTAACGTCATCAAGCT